>JAMOMK010000055.1 GCA_027067055.1 Lysobacterales bacterium
CGATAGAAAGAAACCACCGCATCGAGATTAAGCCAGTTAAAACTGTCATATTTTAACTACAGGAATAATTTTATTCGTCAAATCAAGATTTAGTGGGAAATTTAGTTTCTATATCGGGATTTGGGTAAGTAAATAAAAAATAAGGAAAAAATTATGTTTCACTCAAAATTTTTATTAACGCTCATTGTGTTATATTTAACTGTTTTCAATGCCCATGCAGGCACGGTGACAGGTTTAACCAACTTTGTTGCTAATACCCCAGCGGTGGCAGCACAAGTTAATGGCAATTTTAACAATGTTAAAATAGCCGTGGATGATAATGACAGCAATATCACAAGTAACGATACCGATATTGCCAATTTATTAGCAGCTGTAAACCAATTACAAACTGATTTAGCAACAGCCAACAGTCAAATCACAATGTTAACAAACTCTTTGGCGAATACTAATACAGTTATTGGTGATTTATCAAATGAAGTAGATACTCTCACAGCAAATTTAGCCACAGCTAATACAACAATCGCTGCACACAATACCCGAATAACAACGATAGAAGGCAATAGTGTTTTAGACTTGGATGGTTTTTTAGTTTTATCCACATTTAATGGTTATGACACAGCAGAGTTTACCAATATCAATGTCCAAGTCAATAATGGCACTAATCAAACATCTGGAGCAGTTAATGGCTTGGGTAATTTAATAGTTGGTTACAATGAAAATAGTTCAACGGCATTAGAATTTTGTTCTGACCCTCAATATATTTCTGCGGTGGATTGTACTAATGGTGGTGAAACATGGGCTAGAAATGTACGTCGAGGTTCACATAACTTAATCGTAGGTTATGCAAATTCTTACGATGATTTTGGTGCTATTATTTCTGGTAGCTTAAACATTAGTAACAACTCATATGCTAATGTTGTTGGCGGAAGAAATAATTATGCATCAGGATTTGTTTCAACAATTTCAGGAGGTGAAGACAATCAAGCAACAGGAGACTATTCATTATTAAGTGGTGGTCAAAGCAATCATGCAACAGGAGACCATTCATCAGTAAGTGGTGGTTTTGACAATCAAGCAGAAGGAGACTATTCATCAGTAAGTGGTGGTCAAAGCAATCATGCAACAGGAGTCCATTCATCAGTAAGTGGCGGTGGTGGCAATCAAGCAACAGGAATGGATTCATCAGTAAGTGGTGGTTTTAATAACGCAGCAGCAGGAAGCTGGTCATCGGTAAGTGGTGGTAACAGCAGAAACGTAACAGGAATAGATGACTGGCGTGCTGGCACTTTATTTGAAGACTTCTAAGAGCAAATATTATGAAAAAATTATTATTACTCGGATTAATCAGCTGGCAAGTCAGTGCAGCTGATTTAATCTTTAAAAACGGTTTTGAGAATGCTGCTTTGGTGGCTGGCTCAATAACTGGTTTAAACTCTGCTGGTCTTTCAATTAAGCTCAGTTTCGGAACTTCTGAACAGATACTTGTTATTGCAACAAGTGGTTCATTCACCTTTAGCCCAGAAGTGCCTATTGGTGCGAATTGGACCGTAGTGATTGAAACTCAGCCATCCAACCCTTGTACATTATCCAATGCATCAGGAACTATGACTGCATCAGGTGCTGGCAATGTTTTGGTCAGTTGTACTGATTCGGTTAATAACTGGGATGTGATGAACTGGGATGAAGGAACATGGCAATAGATTAAAACCCCCACAGGGTAGGATCTATGTGTCCTACCCCAATGACATTTACTTAAGACCCAAATCCCGATATAGAAAGTACGATGATAGCACAAGTTCTTGATGCACCTAGAAAACCCAGAAAAAGCTTCATCACCAATGAGGTGACTTTAGTTTTTCTTGATTTCCTATGCACATCAGTTACTTGCACTCTCAAACGCATTTCTATATCGGGATTTGGGTAAGAGTTAACTTGTCGAATATTAACAGAATTGTTTCATAAGATTCGTCATTCCTGCGAAGGCAGGAATGACGGCACTTTTGTACGAAAAACCATATATGCCAACATGTTTTAGCTTAAGTAAGTGCCATTCGGGTGCTCCCCCTACGGTTATTCTATTTGATAATAATATTGCATTTCCATGTTAAAAGACAGATAATCCACCTACTTAAACCAATAACATTTTCTTATGGATAATATCTTAATTGCTACAGTCGTCATTATCTTTTTTACCGCACTTTTATCTCGAATTGTGCAAAATTTTGATCGTGTGCTTAAATCAATTCGTGGTTTTCATGTGACGCTTGTACGCTTGGATAATAAGCGTATGTGGGGAAACGCTAAGATTTATGCAAATGGTTTAAAGCTATTGTTTTCTAAGCCTTATCAATCAAGTGGTGGTGCATGGGTTGATAGTTATATTTTCTATCAAGCGGATTTGGACAATTTAAAACTCATACTGCGTTACCACGACGAGCTTTCCCCTGAAAATAAAGAGCGCCGTTTAAAAGAAATTAAAAATGTATCAAAACCTGGTAAGTTTCGACGCTTTATACGGCAACTGCGTAATTTTATTAGTAATTTTCAGGAAGCATTTAGTGACACATTAAGCGTTTTTCTCAATCGCATGAAGTCCAGTGCTGGAGAGTTGATAAAAGCCAATGAGAAAAAGCTGAAACAAGTGGGATCTACCGCTATTGGGGCAGTTGGCAAAGAATACGATCAAATTTTGGAAGCGCATATTAATAAAAAGGTTGTTGTATCAGTTGTTGATGGTGATAAGTCTTTAGAGTATGCTGGATTTTTAGGTGAATATTCAGCTAAATGGATTGCTTTGATGCATTGTGAAATTGAACAAGATTGGCATTTGCCATTAAATGATATGAACCGTTTGATTCTTAACCGCAATATAGATGTGGTTTTCAAGGTGATTTTAAAGAATGATGAGTACGGTTTAGAAATCGAAATTAGTAATTATAGTCAAAGTGATATACGTTTAAAACGGATTAAAGGTGGCGAATTTACCAAAAATATCTACAAAACCATAAAACCCAATGAAACGATTCAAACAACATTAACAAAATTGCCTCAAGAGTTTTTTCCTGAAAAATGTTGTGAAATTGTGGATAAGAAAATTGAGAATGTCGCACCAGAACGTGGTGGTAAATACCACAATGATATTTGGGAAGACCTCAAAGGTAAATTGCCTGAACTTGATTTAATTTATAGTTGCAATAGACGAGTAGATGTCTATGTACCTCGTACTATCGCAACAATAAGACATAGTGTTTCTATGCGTTAGAATTAAAAAATATGAACGTCCTTGTCCACTATTTACGGTGTTATTATTAATTAATTAAATATTCAATTGTGACGGTAGCATAAACATTATTGGTTCCAGGTATTATCACCGCATCACCAACAAAAGATTGAGCATCACCTGGTGATGGTACAATGCTGGCATTTGTAGCAGAGCTAGTTATGCTTACTGCTTGCCCTAAACTAACACTAGATGCTTGAGCCAGAACTGTGGCTTTTTTGAAGGCATCCGCAGTAGCTGCAACCATTGCCTGCGACTGAATTTCTTCGGTGTTTTCTGCACGGAAACTAACACGGTCAATGCGCGTTGCACCAGCATCTACTAATAAATCAATAATTGGTCCTATGTTGCTAATGGTTTCTACCGTTATTGTTAAAGAGTTGTTGACAGAGTAGCCAAGGAAAACACGACGGTTATCATTCCAATCATACTTAGGTGAAATACTAAAATTTGATGTTTGAAGATTGCTATTATTAATCCCAGCATTGCTTAATTCACTTATGATGTTATTCATTATGACACTATTTTCACTGATTGCCTCATCTGCAGTTAGGGCTAGTGTCGAAACAGTTGTTGATATATGTCCCTGATTATTGTTAACTTCAAGCTTGGCAAAACCTGTGACCTGAATGGTGTTTTGTGTGGTTTCTGCTACAGCCGATATGCTCATTAATAATAGCGAGAGTATGATTATCATATTGTATTTAATGGTTTTCATTTTTATGTTTCCTGTTATGTTAAAAAGTGATTCTATTATAAGTAAAAGAATTATAGAAAACTGTATCAGTTTGTATCAGTTCGGACAAGCTCCAGTGATAAAAGGAAAAGAAACAGAAAAGCATGCACCTTTGTTTAAATTGTTTGATACAGTTATTTGTCCATTGTGTTTGCTGATGATACTTTTTGCAATAGCTAGTCCAAGCCCGTATCCGCTTTTTCTTTTGATGTTGTCAATTTTGATGAAAGGTTCAAATATACGTTCGATTATATCTGCATTTATTCCTGGGCCATCATCAATGATATTTATGGTTAATGACTTGGCATTTATACTAACATTTATGTGGCATTGTTTTTCTGCAAAACTGATAGAGTTTCTCAAGATATTTGACAATGCTCTAAACAATGAATGCTCATCACCCAAAATGATGGTTTCTATGTTGATATTCTTATCATGGTTTATTGTTATTTCAATTGTTTTTTCATGAACTGATTGGACTAAATCATTGACTAATTCTATTATGCGGATATTCTTTTCTTCAATCTCTTCGATTTGATTTGCCTGTGCGTACAGTAACATTTCATCAATCAAATTTTCTAGTTCGGTTACATCAAGACGCATTTCATTGATGTTTTCTATCCATTTATGGTCTTGTGAATGTATTTCCAATGCTTCAAAGGCAAACTTTAACCGAGCAAGTGGGGTGCGTAATTCATGCGAAACAGCATTGGTTAAATCTCTTTGCCGTAGCATTAAGTTTTCTATTTCTTGGGTCATGGTGTCAAAAGCATCAGCTATTGGAAAGAGTGTGGAGTTTTTTGGCATGGTTAATCGTGTTGCAAAATCTCCTTTACCTATTTTGATTGCAGCAGCCTTTAAACACATTAATTGTTTAGCAAAAGGCTGGATGAGCAAGAATATAACCAAGGCAATTAAGCTATAAAAAAGTATAGGAATCCAACTGAAATTAGTCATTTTATGCTCAGTGGTATCAATTTCGATTATATAAGCTGTGTTGTTGATTTGTTGATACAAAGAGATAGTATCATTTTCATCATAGAGACTAAGCGTTATTCCAGTTGCAAGCTGTTGCATAAGTTCTTCATTAGATGCAAAATTTTTTAGGTTTAGCAAAGATATATTTAGTTGGGTTAATTGGGATAGTCTATCTATTTCACTATGCCAGAGTTTGTGCTCTTGTTGGTCTAAGCTGTTTTGGATTAATGCAAAAACAGGTTGGTGAGATTTTATTACATCTTTGATGTATGCGTCCGAATCTGTTTGGTTAATAAAAAAATCTAATAATGAACCTATAATGATAATACAAAGAACCAAAGCAAAATAAGCACGGTAAAATAACTGGTTAGAAAAATTTTGGGTTTCATTGGCTTGGCTTTTAACGACCATTATTGACCCCAGGCAGTTGGTACAAATAAGTAGCCTTTTCCCCATATTGTTTTAATTTTTGTTGGATTATTGGCATCGTCATTTAATTTTTTTCTCAATCGTGATATTTTTATATCTATGGCTCTGTCTATACCATCATACCCAAATCCACGCAATGAATGGTATAAATTATCACGAGATAGGGTTATTCCTGCATTTTCTGCAAATAGGTTGAGTAAATCAAATTCATGTGAGGTTAAAGAAATAGTTTCTTGACCAAGTATAACTGTTCTGGAGTTTTTGTTGATTATTAATTTGCCAAACTTCAAAGCTTTAGAATCTGAGGTAGTCTTGATGTCTTTATCACGTTTCAGCAAAGCTTTGATTCTAGCCAATAAAACTTGAGGTTCTACAGGTTTACTAACAAAGTCATCAGCACCTGTTTCAAACCCATCAATTTGATCTAAATCATCCCCAGATGCGGTAAGTATTAATATTCTACCAGCATAAAATTGGCGTAATTGGCTACAAACATCAATTCCACCAATATCGGGCAAGTCTAAATCTAAAATAATAATATCAGGTGTGTAGTTTTTACAAAAATTAATAGCTTCTGCACCGTAGGTAAATGAATTTACGATAAAGCCTGAGCGTTCAAAGAATGAGGCGATAAGTTTTGCAAGTCGTTTGTCGTCTTCAACTATGACTAATTTATTCATGGAGAGCCTAAGCTCCAAGGAAATCGACTTCTACGCTTTTGATATTTTCGATGTGGTTTTAATGA
Organism: Lysobacterales bacterium; assembly: GCA_027067055.1. GTDB lineage: Bacteria > Pseudomonadota > Gammaproteobacteria > Xanthomonadales > Marinicellaceae > NORP309. Next base: position 6,169 of record JAMOMK010000055.1, read on the forward strand.
TTTAAACTGCATGATGGCATTGGCTAAAGTGACTTTAGTTAGTTCATCATTGATAAAATAGGTAATATTTTTATTGAAAACAAGCTTGTGTTGATAAAAACCTGAGTTGTTGTTTTGCCAACATTTTAAGTTGTTGTTGGTGCTATCTGTTTCAAGACAATAATTGCCATTAGTGTCACTTTTCCAGCTGATGTCTATGGTGCTCAGGCACGATAGCTCGCCCCTTGGTGCTACGCATATGTGTGGTTCAATAGTGAGGACAACATTTTTTGCATTAAGTAATTGACTTGTACTCTGTGCATAAGAGCAAAAAACAAAAAACAAAAAACTAAATATTAATATTTTTTTAGCCACTGTATTAAAACCTGTAATAAAGCCCAGTGAAAACAATACTTTTACTGCTTTCATTTATAATTGGGCTATTTTTTATGGAGGAACTAAGATTGGTGTGTTTGATACTAGCAACTAGACTTAAATGATTGGTTAAACGATAGTTGGCAACTAAATTAATAAAAGTATCAATGCCTGATTTGGGCTGATAGTTTAAGTCAAAATATGGGTTTGATTGCCTATCAACACCATAATAATAATTAAGTAACCGCGAGCTTTTCCAATGGCCTCCAACGATGCTGGAAAATCGCCACTGATTTCTTTGCCAACTTTTACTAAATTCAAAAATCATGTCAGCTCCCAGATGTGTATTAGATGCGTCTTTTGTAGCTTGCAAGCTAAAATTGCCATAGTCAGTATTATAAAGCATTTCCAACCCAAGATTAACTGCTAAATCTTTGTCAGGGATACTAAAAGGAGCAAAAACATTTCCAAAAGCAAAGGGGTTGAGGCCTGGTTCTAAAGGAACAATGTCTGGAAGAGAAGTAAGGACGCTATTGTCACTAATGACTGCAAGCGGGTTATTGCCTGCAATAGATAAGCCAGCCTCAGAGCTAATTAAATTTATGCCAATATCATTAAGGAAAGAGTAATAAATTCGTTCACTATTATATGTGCCAATAATATTGATACCAAAATTGGCTTTATCAACAATCGTAAAACCTAATTCGCCATTGTCAAAAAAGAAACGTTTGCCATAAATTGAAACATCTAAAGTTATATGATTGGGAATATCATCAGAACCTACAAATGGATTGCTGGAGTTGCCATAGCCAAAACCGATACCAAAGTCCCAAACACGTTCAATGCTTTCATTTTCATTGTTTTTAGTCATCCCAACAAAACTTAGCAGTATACAAAGTATTGTTAGTGTGATTTTAAAATAAGTTCTCATTTAAACCGTTAACTTGTTTCGGAGAATGCTATTATAGTAGATTGTAACAAAAAATTTGTATCAAGTTGTATCAATTTCATTTAAGTCTATAGCCCGAATATTTGCAAGACCATTTGAGCAATATTATTTTTGTGAAAGTTCCAGCCATAAATTGTGGATTTTACAAAACAATTCAGCTGTTTTCTCTGTATCATACATGGCTGAGTGTGCGCGAGAATTATCCCATTCTATTTGTGCCTCAGCTATCGCTCGTGCCAATACTGTTTGTCCATAAGCAAGGGCGGATAAAGTTACAGTATCTAGGCAGCTAAAAGGGTGAAAAGGATTGCGTTTTATGCCTGTGCGTTCTACTGCAGCATTGACAAATCCTAAGTCAAAATGAGCATTGTGCCCGACTAAGATAGCACGATTACAGCCAGCCTCTTTTAATGCTTTGCGAATAGGGGTGAATATTTTTCCTAGTGCTGCTGTTTCATTCATTGCCATGCGAAGAGGGTGGTCTAAGTCAATGCCTGTGACCTCTAACGATTTAGGGTCAATGTTTGATCCCTCAAATGGTTCGACATACGCTGTGGTGACATCATCAAAAAATAATTCTCCCGTGTCTTTTTGTTTAATGATTACTGCTGCAATTTCAAGCAAGGCATCTGTTTGTGAATTAAAGCCACCTGTTTCAACATCTACAACAACAGGAAGAAAGCCTCGGAATCTATTTTTAATTTGTGTCATGCACTTATTTTATTCTAATTTGCATGAAATCATGTATACATTTATAAGAATTGCATGAGCTTTTATTACTTTTTAAACAATTATGGTACAATCTACGCAATTATATATAGATATTTTAATTTTGGAGATGAAGATATGAAAAAGATAGTAATAGGAATGAGTTTGGCTTTGGCTGCTGGTTCGGCTTTAGCTGGAGATTCAAGTTTTGATGATCGTGTGTATGTTACACCAAATGTAAGCTTTGTTAAGCCTGATAGCGATAAAAATGTTTCTTCTGCTTTGGAAATTGGTGTGTCATTGGGGAAGTTTATTAGTGAGAGGGTTTCTATGGACTTAGAGTTAAGTACATCTAAATTTGATAAAATTGGAGGTTTAGGTAGTATTACTGAAACAACTGTAGGTGTTATGGGACGCTATCATTTTACGAAAACCTCTGGTTTTTTGCCTTATTTAGGTTTAGGTTTAGGGGGAAAGAAACACAGCGGTTTGGCAAGTAATGCACAAATCCACCAAGGTTTAACTTCTGCTGGTAATGATGCAGTATTGAATTTAGCTGCAGGTATGTCAAAAGAGTTAACTGATAGAGTTAAACTTAGAACCGAATTAAGGTATCAAATGGAAAACTCTGATGATTTGGCCTCTGGAGAAGATATTTTTGGCAATTATATGTTTAATGCTGGTTTATCAATGGCAATTGGTGAAGCATCTGAGCAAGCTACAGTGACGAAACTAGTTGAACAGGCACCTGTTTTAGATAGTGATAATGATGGTGTAAGTGATGCAAATGATCGCTGTCCAAATTCAGCACCTGGAGCTAAAGTTGACTCAACAGGCTGTGCGATTGTTGTAGATGGTGATGATGACAGAGACGGTGTTGCAAATTCTAGAGACGTTTGTCCAAACTCTCAAGCAGGTGCGGTTGTTGGTAATGATGGTTGTGAAGTTAAAGTTGTTATCGAGTTACAAGGTGTACACTTTGATACAGATAAGTCAACTTTAAAGCCTGAGTCAATTTCAATTTTAGATGCGGCGGTTAAAACTTTAGGAGATCACGGTACAATTTTGGTAGAAGTGGCAGGTCATACCGATTCACGTGCATCAGATGCTTACAACCAAGCTTTATCGCAAAGACGAGCTAAGGTTGTGTTTGATTATTTGACAGCTCACGGTATTAATGCAAATCGCATGACTTGGAAAGGTTATGGCGAGTCTCAACCCATTGCTACTAACGAAACAGCAGATGGTCGAGCAAAAAATAGAAGAACCGAGCTTATTGTTAAGTAAGTTTTTTCTTTATAAACATAAAAAAACCTGCATTTTGCAGGTTTTTTTATTTCAAATATATACGAGGCCTTAAATTAAATATTTTTACAATGCTAACTTGGCAAAATGGGATATTGGGAATCTCTCAGTAATTTCCATGATAAGTTTTTGATTGTTAAACACTTCATAGGTTCTTGAAAGTAGTTTTTTACCACATTCATACCCTGTTTGTTCAATACTAATAGATAACTCTTCCTTTTTATCTGTAATGTTCTTATAGGTTTCAATTTTGTATTTAGTCCACAGTGTTCCTATTGGGATGCTATGGTGAATTAAGTCTTTGACAAAGTTGTCATTTAAGTTGTTCAAATAGATTTTCGATTCAGCACATAACCAATTAATTTTACTGTTCTTTCCTTGAAGGTATATTTTTCTTGTCATAAATGAAGAGTCTTCATTTGTAGTTTCATGTAATTTAATTACAGTAAGTTTTTCATGAGCAAGTAGTTCAATTAAGTCTGTAACTGTGCCATCAGTGTGCATTAACACTTGAAGTGATAGTGGAAAAGAAGATAAGTCTAACATGAAATTAAAAGCCTGTACCAAGTCGTAAATAAAATCTAAAATCACCGTTATTTGAATAGCCAGTTCCTAAGAATAAAACGGTGTTGACAACATCAAGTGAAATGCCTGCTGAATAACCATAGAGCATATCTTCAAATTTAATATGGTGCTGCCATACATTGCCGTAGTGACCTTTGATGATGAGTTTTGGTGAACCGAATATGGGTAGGTCTATTTGTTCTAAATCAGTAAATGCACCGAATTCCATTACAATGGCATTTAACCCCAGAAGTGAATGTTGAGGGTAACCAGCAAAATTATCTAGTCCTCCATAAGCAAACAAAACTTCTCCATCATCTGCATTGTTGACAAAGTCTCCTTGAAAACCAATATGAAAAGCGGTGTTTTCAGAAATTGGGAAGCGTTGGAAAATATCAAAATTAAACCATTGGACATTATCAAACAAGCCGATTTCGGTTGTTAAATCAACTCCTGAACGGGCATAAATTGGTTTGTTAAGCGTATCGAGTCCATATCTGATTTTAACCCCTGTGGAGCGATCAATGGCTGTTTTAAATTCAGAACGATTTATGACAGGAACAATATTTTGATCCATAAACCAAATGCCTGCTCGCAGTTCGCTGTTTTCAGTTAGATTGACTCCAGCATCAATACCAAAGGCAAAATCTTTTATATCGTATTCACCAGTGGGTTTTATATCAAATTCTTCAGGAATGTTTTGCCCAACCAGCGATGGGTTGAATATGTTTCCAAAAAATCGACGACTATCTTTTGACATAAGAATGTTAGCACTTAAAAAGTATTTATCAGCAAAGTCTAAGGGTTGGTTAAGTTCTGACTTCCATTGTAAAACAGCCCCAACACTAAAGTCATTTATCCATTCCCCGCCTTTGCGGTTTATATTGTATCGATGATGTCGTGCTAAAAGAGAAATTCGTGTATTGGAATCAAAGTCGTCAGCTACTTTTAATCCAAACTTTAAATAATCTGGTCCCCAGTTTTTTTCAAGAATATGAAATTCTATGCCTTGTTTGTTTTTGTCATTTGTTACGACTTTGTAGGTAACTGTTAAAATGTCATTATCGACGGCAAGGTCATCAGCCAAATCTTGTATTTCTGCTACAACGAAGGATTTGTTGAGCAGTATTTTAGTTTTATGTCTTAGTCTTTCAACAGAGGTTCTTTGGTTGCCAGTAAAATGGACAAATTCAATTTTTTTCGGAATATCTTGAATAAGTATTCTTCTGCTATCTAAACTGGTTAAATAATCGTTTTCATTTAAACTCAAATGATCAAGCACTAATGACTTGGCTTTTACGCTTTGAATGCCTGCTTCAATAAATTCGGGATATTTGTCAAAGTCACCAGCACCTAAATCTTTCAAAATAGGAGCAATTACAATGTCAGCTAAACCCAGAGATTGAATTGTGTTTTGTACTAATGCCACATCAACACTTTGGTATGAGACTGAAATTATAGAAGAGTTCTCATCAATTTTATTTAATGGCGATGAAATATTAACGGCGATAACGATATCGGCTCCCATTTGTCGGGCAACATCAACGGGCAGATTGTTGAGAATGCCCCCATCAGCTAAAAATCGACCGTGGTGTTCAACAGGACCAAATACTAATGGAATTGCCATTGATGCACGCATTGCCATTGCTAAATCACCGTGGTCAATAACATAGGGTTCAGCAGCATTAAGGTCGGTTGCTACAGCACGAAAAGGAATGGGGAATTTATCGAAATCTTGTGTTTTAATAGAGCCTACTATGCGTTGTAACTCTAGCATGATTTGTTGGCCTCCAGCAAAACCTTTGCCGCTACTTGGACCTGATTTAGATAAACCAAACTCTAGGTCTACGAAATAATTTTTGTCTGCCTGTTTGGCACTGTAATTTTGATTGACACGATCTGTATTTGGACGAAAAACCCTATCCCAGTCAATAGATTTTACTACCCATTCAAGGTCATCTGTACTCATGCCGGTAGCATAAAGTCCACCGACAATACTTCCGATTGAAGTGCCAGCAATGTAATCAATGGGGATTTTTTTTTCTTCTAAAGCTCGCAACACTCCAATATGGGCCAATCCTCGTGCACCTCCACCCGATAACACCAGACCGATTTTGGGACGGTTGCTGTTATAAGCGCTGACGCTGAAGGTTGTTAAAATTAATACTGCGATTAAAAAAGCAGTTATTTTTCCCATTGTTTTATCCATTTTCTATAATAAAGATGTATTGTTGTTGAACGTACGATAAAAAAACTAAGAAAAGCAATCCACAAACCGTGGTTATCGAATCTTCTTAATAAATACCATAAAGGAATATAACAAAAAAATGTTGCTATAACCATAGAATTACGCATAATTTTTGCATTAGTTGTTGCAATAAAAATGCCATCATAAACAAAACTTGGCATGGAAATTAATGGAATAATGATTAACCAAATAATATAATCATAACTGTAATTTTGAACCGACTCAATTGAAGTTAGTAAGTAGATGAGCTGTTTGCCAAATATTAAGTATATTAGGCTAAATGATGCAGCTACAGTAAAAGATAGAATAAATACACTGCGAATAATTGCTTTAAACTGCTTTTTATCTCTCGCCCCATAATATTTGCCACACAAAGACTCAACAGCATGAGCAAAACCATCAAGACCATAAGACATCAGGTAAAAAAAGTTCAATAATACTGCGTTGCCAGCTAGTGACAGTTCCCCCAAGCGGGCACTGCCTTTTGTCATGAGTGCAAAAACAGCCATTAAACATAAGGTGCGAATAAAAATATCGCGATTAAGCATGAAAAACTGTTTGATTTCTTCTTTTTGAGATAGCCATTTTTTCAATTGTTGTAAACACGGAACTTTGTATGTGGTTTTGAATAAAAAATAAATACCTGTTAAAAGTGCTAAATATTCTGAAATCAATGAGCCATAGGCAACACCTGCTATACCATAATTAAATTTCATGACAAAAAGGTAATCAAGAAACATGTTCCCTACTTGATTAACCACCATTATGAGTAAAACAACTTTTGATTGCCCAATAGCTAAAAAATAGCCAACAAATACATAAATTATTAAGGTGGCAGGAGCTGAAAATATCCGAATCGAAAAATAATCATGCGCCATATCTGCAATAACGCCTTTAGAGGTCGCAAAGTTGATGGAATAATGACCAAGCCATTTTTGAAAAATTAGTAATATCAGAGCGATGATGGCAGCAATGAGCAGGGCTTGGGTAAGTTGTAGATTTATTTTGATTTGATTCTTTTCACCTGATGATTGTGCGATTAATCCCGTTGTACTCATCTTTAAAAAACCAAAGCCCCAAAACAACACATTAAAAATCGTAGCACCAATATTGATGGCGGCTAGGTATTTAGGTGAGTCTAAATGACCTAGAATGGCAGTATCAACAATTCCAAGCATTGGAATGCTGATTGCTGAAAGTATCATGGGTATGGCAATATTGAATATTTTTTTATACATTCTTTACTTTTGGCACATGTAATTAAGACGAAGCTTTGATAAAATGATTTTATTATTTTTAAACAAGAATTAAATCATGACAGATAATCGTTACCCTGTAAATAAACAACAATCTAAAATCAATAAATTAAAATTAAGCAAATGGCTGTTGATTTTATTTGTTTTGATTAATATCGCCTTGATACTCTATTTTGATAGAGAGCCAGAATTATTTGATGTTAATAAAGTCGCTAAACAACGCGCAGATTTACATGGGCATCGTATGGTGACAGGTTTTACAACAACGGTCACCTTGCTAGAAGTGGCAGATACATTGTTGCATAAATCTGGAGGTTATTTAACCAACGATATACTACCTCCATCGGTAATTATGGATAATATTCCTAATTGGGAGTATGGGGTTTTAGTGCAAATTCGAGATTTGGCACGGACTCTGCGTAATGACTTTAGTCGTTCGCAGTCGCAGTCTTTGGAGGATGATGATTTAAAACAGTCGGACCCAAACTTTCATTACGATAATAACTCATGGCTCATGCCAAGAACTGAGGATCAATACTCTGATGCTATAAAATCATTGCACAATTATTTAACCCGATTAAGTGATGATAATGATGCAGATGCACAATTTTACGCCCGTGCTGACAATTTAGTAACTTATTTAACTTTGGTTGAACGTCGTTTAGGTGGTCTTTCGCAAAAATTAAGTGCCAGTGTTGCCAAAGAGCGATTAAATACTGACCTCAGTGGAGATACCGCAGCAACACAATCGACATATAAACCCAGTGAATTAAAAGTGAAGACAAATTGGTTTAAGATTGATGATAATTTTTATGAAGCGCGTGGGTCAACATGGGCATTGATACACTTTTTGCGAGCCATGGAAGTGGATTTTAAAGGTGTATTAGAAAAGAAAAATGCACAGATTAGTTTGCGCCAAATAATTCGTGAACTAGAGTCGACTCAAGAGTCGGTATGGACTCCAATGATTTTAAATGGTTCTGGATTTGGATTTTTTGCCAATCACTCATTGGTTATGGCATCTTATATCTCAAGAGCAAACGCAGGGATTATTGATTTGCGTCAGTTGTTGGAAAATGGTTAGCATTTGACATACAATAAAGGGATGAATAAAATATTACTTAGTTTACTGTTTGTATCAGTCATAGCTGCTGCAACTAATGGCAAAATCTCAAAACAACTGCAACTGGATTTGACGACTAAAGAATCTGTTGAAATGTATTTGTTGCTGAATAATGAGCATTCAATCAAAACTTCATTGAGTACAAATAGAATACAAAGATTAAAGCATATTATTGCCCAATTAAAAGATAACGCCAAACAAAGCCAGCCCTTGATAGAGAAGCAACTCATAAAGTATGCAGATGACTATCAGTTTTATTGGATAAATAACTCTGTATGGATCAAAGCATCTGCTCGCAATGCCCAGAATATTTTACAACAAAAATCTATTCGCAAAGCCTTTGCTAATACATCACAAAAACTAGCAATAATTAAGGATGACTCACCTGTTAGTAAGTCTACATCATCGGTTGGTTGGGGTTCTACCATGATAAATGCTCCCGCTGTTTGGGCCTTGGGTTTTAGAGGGCAAGGTGTCATAATTGCTGGGCAGGATACTGGCTACCAATGGGATCATGTGGCGTTAAAAGAAAAATATGCCGGTTGGAATGGCGTAAGTGTTGACCATAATTACAGCTGGCACGATGCCATACACACCCCCAACATTCCCTGTGTAGGCGGGCTAGGAAATCCCGTTAGTTGTGATGATCATGGCCATGGTACTCACACGATGGGAACTATGGTCGGAGATGATGAGGTTGGTAATCAAGTTGGTATTGCTCCTGATGCCAAGTGGATTGGTTGTCGTAACATGAATCAAGGCATAGGTACACCGCAAACATATACCGAATGTTTTCAGTTTTTTCTTGAGCCAACAGACTTAAATGGTCTAAATCCTGATGTGACAAAAGCTCCACATATTATTAACAACTCCTGGGGTTGCCCGCCTAGTGAGGGATGTACACAGCCAGATGCACTAGAATCAATAGTCAACAATGTGGTAGATGCAGGTATTTTAGTTGTAGCTGCTGCTGGCAATAGTGGCTCAGGGTGTGGAACTGTAAAAGATCCAATCGCTATTTATGACAAAACTTTTACCGTTGGCTCAACAACTTCGGCGGATGCTATTTCAGGTTTTAGTTCACGAGGCGCTGTAACTATTGATGGTAGTAATCGAATAAAACCAGATATTTCAGCTCCAGGACACTCAGTACGTTCAAGCACTATAGGTGGTGGTTATGGAAATATGAGTGGGACAAGTATGGCATCACCTCATGTGGCAGGAGTTGCAGCTTTATTAATTTCTGCCAACTCAAGTTTGGCAGGGCAGCCTGAACAATTAAAGCAAATCATATTAAACTCCAGCCTTGCAAAAACCTCAACTCAAGACTGTAATGGCATAGCAGGAACACAAATTCCAAACAATACTTTTGGGTGGGGTAGGGTAGATGCACTTGCTGCTGTTAACCAAGTCATGTTGGATTTTGTTTTTACAAATGGCTTTGAGTGAATGTTTTAAGTTTAAGGATGCTCTGTAATTTATTAGTGTTTCCTTATGTAAAATAGAAAAAAAACAATCACTGTTTTCAATAATATGTTATATTGCCAACACGTAACTGATTCCACTAACAAAACTTATATATACAGTAGTGCTTCTGCACATTCTGGCGTAATAATATCTTGATTTGTATATAGCTCTTTTATTGCAAAATCACAAATAAAAACACATTTATATTTAGGAGAATAAAAATGAGAATTGACATGTTAAACAACATACTCAATGAATTAAATAGTTCATCAGCGGATGTCGAAGCATCTGCAATTATTTCAACTGATGGTTTGATAATGGCTTCACAACTGCCTTCAAGTATCGACGAAGACAGAATGGGGGCAATGAGTGCTGCAATGTTGTCTCTAGGTGACCGGACGGCTCAAGAATTAGAGCGAGGAGGCTTGGATCAAGTTCTTATTAAAGGTGGCAATGGTTATGTGTTAATGGTGAAAGCAGGAGAAGATGCTGTATTAACAGTTATGGCTAAAGCCAATGCAAAACTAGGATTGATTTTCTTAGACGTTAAGAGAGCTTCCAAAAAGACAGCAGAACTAATTTAAACTATTACTCAAGCTTCATATACCCAAACCCCGATATAGAAAGTACGATGATAGCACAAGTCCTTGATGCACCTAGAAAACCCAGAAAAAGCTTCATCACCAATGAGGTGACTTTAGTTTTTCTTGATTTCCTATGCACATCAGTTACTTGCAATCTCAAACGCATTTCTATATCGGGATTTGGGATATAGTAAAAAACCTTTGTTATTCTAGCAAAGCTTTAGCGAGAGCAGGAGTCTAGTTTTTGGGTATTTAAAAGATTATGTTTAATGTAAATACTTTTTAAAGTTGGATTCCCGCATTTGTGAGGGTGGCAATAAAAAATCACGGTGTTCATGAAGGCGACAACGAGTAGCCAAGGTTTCCAAAATAACTTTGGTTGTTGAGTTTATATTACTTAAAGGTCTAATTTAAATAGTCTAGCTTTTGCGCTTGAATATATGACCCAAGATACGACCAAATAGTTTAGATGAGTTTGCTGATGGCTTTTCTGTTCTTGTGTTGTTTTTTACTAATTCATTTAAATCTTTTATTTTGGCGTAATCTAAGGTGTTCATGGCTGTGTATAGCGAAAAAACATAGCGCTGAGGGATGTTTAATAAGTCAGCGGTTTCAATAAGAGAGATTCTTTGTCTTGACCAAACTGCAGCAATTGGGATGGCGTGTCTAAATACTTTAAGTTGAGAAAAGTTAGGCCATAGGGACATAACTACAGGCTTTGTCAGGTTAGTGGACTCGGGTAATCTACCCTTGCTTGTTTTTATACATGTTTCCCAAATAAAATTGGTCGCATTTGCGGAGTATTCACTTTGTTGGCTTGTTGATTTGTTAAACCTTACACTAACGGGGCTGATTAGTGGGGTGGTTTGTAAAAGCTTTAGTCTGTTCTCACCTATGTTATAGTTTAGTGAGTTTTTATGAAAATCATAGGCGATACTTCCTAGGCTGCTCTTAATAACGGTGTTGGTCTTGTTTATGATGGCACTTTTTACGGCTTTGATTAAATGAAAGTAAAAGTATTTGTCTGTTTTAAAGTATATGTGTTTTAAGTCATCTTTTTCTGGATTGATGTCTTTGTTGTTTCCAACGTATCTTTGAGACTTGTACTGGAGGTGACCGTCATCTTCGGCGTTTTCATCATCAATAGCATTGTAAAGGTTTCTATGTGCCTGATCTTTGTGTTTGATTTTAGTAACTATTTTTGGCCTAGTGTCTACAATCGGTTGTTCAACAGTTTTAAATGTTTTGCTATGGGCGCTGTCAATAGCATCTTTTAACTCGGTAACATTAAGAGGTTTTTTAACTAAAATTAAACGACTGTTTTTTGGTAGATGCGCTTCATTGATATAGATTCCAATTATATATTGTTGTTGAGCTTCTGCATTATTTAATATTTCAGCATCATATTGTTTATCTAAATCGATAATATAAATATGAATATTTTTATTAGAAAGAGCCAATTTGGCATTTTGGCAAAGGTTTGAGTTAATAAAATAGGCTAATGTATTTTCCGTGAGTGCATCTAAATTACTCAGTACGATATTGGCTTTATTTTTTTGTTTGTTGGGTTTGAGCAAATTAATTTTTTCTAGTAGTAGTGAGTTGTATAAGCATAAATGATTAATCGAATTTTTTCTAGCAATAAAGTGCTGATTTTAAAAAATCATTTTACTTTAGCTATCGCCATAACGCAAATATAAGACCCAAATCAGATTGACCATTTCTGGTTGATTAAAAAATGGTACTCCCTCGATAACTAGAACAAAAACTTCATTGTTGATATTTAACGGCCAAAAACCTAAACAGCTATTTCCTGATGCATCAACGATAGACCATGCCTGAGAGTTCAGGCCTAGTTTGTCGTTAATATTTTGGGCTCTTCTTTTGTGCATTATTGCAATATCAGCTGAGAGAACCGAAATCTCTTCCTGCATTTCAATGGGGAATCCATTGTTAGCGATACATAAGCCTTGCGAGTCACATAACAAGGCTTTTTCTTTGTTGGAAAACTTACTAATTATAGTGTTTAGTAAGTTTTCAAAATCTCCTGATGGTGCAGTAATTTCAGTATCTACAACTTGAACTAAGTGTTGTTTTTTACATTGTTCGATTTTATAACTTAAGTTTTCAGAATTGCTTGTATTAAAAACATGTTGCAAGTTTGGTGAGTTTACCTCCAGTGACTTGTCGTTGGAGAATAACTTTTTTAAAACATCTTTTTGCCAGTTTTCAGCATTGTCTTGGGCTAAAAAATAGGCACCAGCTGGTGTTGGTAAAATATATTGTGTGACAAAATTTGACATATGTTAAATTGAAATTTTAGGGTCTAAGGTATAGAGTAATGTTTCAACCATTAAAGATATATCTTTTTTTGATCTAGCATCTACCTCGTATATAGGAATAACTGGCAGCCCTTCATTTAAAACTTTTTGGTAATCCTCAAGATTGTATTGTTTATTAATTTCTTGTTTTGTTATACCAACAACAACGCTGGTTTTATTGATAAAGTTTTTAAAGCTTGATAGGAAAAATTTTAAATTGTCGATAGCTTTTACATCACTACCATCAATTAGTAGTAAAAGACCAATACCTCCATTTGTTAGTATTTCCCACATGAAATCAAATCGTTTTTGCCCTGGTGTGCCATATAGATGAATACGGGTGCTATCTTGTAAAATTATGGCACCATAATCCAATGCTACTGTTGTTGAGTCTTTTAAGTCTTTTGTTTCATCGGAAGCAGATTCTTCTGTTCTGACAGTGGGGATATCGCTAATCGAGGTGATGGCAGTTGTTTTACCTGCTCCAACAGGGCCTGAAAATATAATTTTATGATTTGCTTTCATTGTTTAAAGTTATTTAGTTATTTGCGAAATATATGAGATAGAATTTTTGAAAATACTGCCCTCCTTTTCTTTGTAAAAGATGTCTTACTCTTTTTAGTTACATTATTAGTTTTTGCACACTTTATTGCAAGCATAGCATTGAATAAGGTGAAAATATATCGTTGTGGTATATTTAGCTGTGTTGATGTGTCTATGAGAGATAGGTGGTGTGTTGCCCAGGTTGCTGTAATCTGCACCACATACCTAAAAACTAACAGCTTGGTATAATTAGGCCATGTTCTCATTTCTACTACTTGAGTCAGGCTAGTGTCACGAGGAATTCTTCCTTTGCTTGCTATTATTGCAGCTTCCCATATTAAACTTTCTGCATCAACTGTGTTTGGTTTGATGTTCTTTGTGGGAGTATTAATTTTTAATAAAGAAATGCTTGCTTCTAAAAACAACGGGCTATATTTAATAAATCTCAATTTGGTCGAACTAAAGTCGTGATAAATTAGGTTTGTTTTATACTCAAATAAAAAGCTACCAAATAGTGTCTTAAGATGGGTGTCAGCTTTTTTGGAGCGACCTAGCTTTACTGCTTTAGCAAGATGATGGAATATGTATTTTTTAGGGGTGAGATATACCTTTTCCAGCTCTTTGGGGTTGTTAGGGTTTATGTCTTTATTTGAACCAACATGTTTGTGGGCTTTGTACTGGTTTAAAGTATCTAATTCAACCGAGCCTTTTAGTGCTGCACTTAAGTGGCTTTTTTGACTGGAGCTAGATTTGTTGCGTGTTTTTAAGGAAAAACCAGTCGTTTCTGACTTTAGGTTTTCTGTTGGTTCCTTATTGCCGTCTGTCACAGTGGTTTGGTTGTTTATATCTTCATTATCATGTGTATGTGGAATATGATTTATGTCTTCTTGCTTTTCTTTGGGTTTTAATAGTGTGTCATCGTATTCTACTGGAGCTTGCCCATGTCCAAATGAGTCTTTTTTTCCATCGTGCTGGATATGATTGATGATTTCTTGTTCAATCTCCTGTGTTAGTCGCCTATCCTCATCCTCATTAAAAGTTTGGTTGGTGATTTCTTGGTCTAGTTCCATCGTTAACTGCTTTTCATCAATTTCTGCAATGGCTTGTTTAAAAGCATCCTCATAAAGGGCATGATTTGTGGTTTTTTGCAAGAGTGTTTCTATGGATTGGTTGCTGTCCTTTACTAAAGTTGTTTGTTCTGTTTTTGTTTCTTGTAATTGTAGTCTAATGGTGTTGATTTGTTGTTTTAACAGTGCAGCTTTGACAGGCTTGGTTATGCTGTATATGTTTTCACCAAATAAAGGTGAGCTTGATTGATTGTGGAATATTATGGCATACTGACTGTTGTTTTTTAGGTTGCTAAGAACCTGCTTGTCATGATTTCTATCTAAATCAATAATGTGAACATCGGTATTGTTACTTTTTGATTGTAATTCTGCTTTATCACACAAGCCACTACCAAAAAAAAAGTTTAAGGTATTTTTGGTGGTGTCATCAAGGTTGTTTAAACTAACTTGAAGCTTGTTGTTGAAATCACTCATTATAATTTTCGCACCACATCTGCTGTAAGTAATTTACCAATATTGCCAAAATTTAGAAGTGATTGATTCAAGTCTTTCACGACTTGATTTTTATCAATGCCTTTGGCAAGTGATTTTGTCAAAAAAACAGTTTGTTGACTTGTTAGTTTTTTTCTATATTTGTTTAGCATTCTACTCTTGTACTTATCTCCCTTGTGACCAAGTGCGGTAAATAAATCGACAATTGCAGTAAACAATACATTTTTCTGTGTACTGTTAATATTATGTTCTATCCTTTGTTGGTGCAGGATTAAGTCACTATTGTTACGTGCCAAGGCAAAGCACAAGACTGATGATAATTCAGCTTCCTGATAGTTAACATACGAATAGTTTGATTTGCGCAAAAATGCGGGATCAATATAAATTTCTTCTTTCATGCCCTAATTCTAGCACACGGACGATTGAAATGTATGTTAACCGTAATGAAGTTGACATTAGTTAACATTGGTCATGTGCTAAATTAGTATGTTAGGACTAGGTTAACATCTATCAAGGTTAATGTCCTCGATTGTTTCTGATAATTCTAGCCATTCGTTTTCTAGTTGCTGCATATTCTTTTTTATTATGGATAAATTTATCGTTGTTTGTTTAAGCTTGTCGGTATTTTCGGGTGAGTAAGCAGATTCGCTGTGTAAAAATGTATTAAGTTTTAAGCTTTGTTTTTCAAGTTTATCCATCTCTTTTTCTAGTTGTCGAATTTTTTGGCGTAAAGGTTTTTGGTTTTGGCGAATAAGTGCAGCATCTTGACGCTGTTGTTTTTTGCTGTTAGTTGCTGTCTTAGAACTGGAACTAGTGGATTCCATTCGGTTCTTGCGTGTTTCATTTGCCCAGTGATAGTAGTCTGTTAAGTCACCTTCAAAGGTGGTAACTTTGCCGTCGGCAACCAGCAACAACTTGTCTATCACCGTTGAAAGCAGGTGTCTATCATGTGATACCAGAATCATCGCTCCTTCAAAACTTTGTAAGGCAACGGCAATTGCGTGGCGCATTTTGATGTCTAAATGATTAGTAGGCTCATCAAGTAATAATAAATTTGGTTTTTCATAGACAACTAAGGCAAGAACCAAGCGCGCTTTTTCACCACCAGAAAAATTTATGATAGGTTCTTTTGCCATGTCATTGTGAAAATCAAAGCCACCTAAATAATTGCGTGCTTGTTGTTCAGATATTTCCTTATCAAGCATTTTCAAATGTTCAATTGGAGAATGATCCAGATGCAATTGTTCAATTTGATGTTGGGCAAAGTAACCAATTTTTAGTTCTTTTGCATGGGTGATTCCACCACTTTGTGCTTGAAGCTCTTTGGCAATCAATTTGATTAATGTTGATTTACCTGCGCCATTAAAGCCAAGCAGTCCAATTTTGTCCCCTTTTTCAACCATAGTTGAAATATTGTCTAAAATAGTGACATCGCCATAACCAGCAGAGGCTTTATCAATTTTGACTAATTGTTGTGGGATAAAGCCTTCAATTTTAAAATTAAAATTAAAGGGAGAGTCCAACTGTGCCGCACCAATCAATTCCATACGTTCCAATGCTTTGATTCGTGATTGTGCTTGTTTGGCCTTGGTGGCTTGGTAACGAAATCGCTCAATGTATTTATTCATGTGCGAAATTTGACGTTGTTGTGATTCAAACTGTGATTGTTGTTGGGCGAGCTTTTCTGCTCTTATTTGTTCAAAGCTATCGTAATTGCCAGTGTATTGGGTTAATTGGCTGTGCTCAATATTAATAATTTGGTTACAAACAGCATTAAGGAAGTCTCTATCATGCGAAATTAACAAGACAATGCCCTGATACTTTTTTAACCAAGACTCAAGCCAGATAATGGCTTCCAAGTCCAAATGATTGGTAGGTTCATCCAGTAACAAAATATCCGAGCGACACATTAAAGCTTGTGCCAAATTCAAACGCATACGCCAACCACCCGAAAATGAATTGACAGGATTGCTCTCTTGTTCGGTGGTAAAGCCTAAACCATTGAGTAACTTTGCCGCGCGAGCTGTGGCAGTATAGCCATCAATTTGTTGCATATCATCGTAAAGATTGGCAAGTTTTACAGCATCATTATTGCTTTCAGCTGTGGTGATAGCTTTTTCTAATTGACGAAATTCGGCATCACCATTGATAACATAGTCGATAGCAGATTCTTGTGAATTAGCAATCTCTTGAGCTACATGTGCCATGATTAGCTTGTTTGAAACGTAAAAATCACCATTGTCAGAATGTAATTCTCCCAATATTAATTTAAATAAACTGGTCTTACCTGTGCCATTTGCTCCCGTGATCCCTACCTTGACTTTCGAGTTGATGGTTATGTTGACGTCTTTAAATAATTCTTTTTTCCCCCTTCGCAAGGACATGCCTGTAAACTTTAACATAAAGCATTCACCGCACGAATTAATAATGTTTTGAGTTGCTCTGCTTTGTTTACATCATAGCGGTTGCTGTTTTCATCCATATAATTAATTTGTGACAGCTCAATTTGAATGGCATGAATGTTCTCCTCTGGATTACCGTATTGACGGGTAATGTAACCGCCTTTAAAACGCTCATTAAAGACATATGAGTATCGACTTTGGGCTTTTAAAACGGCTTCAAATTTATCTGAAATTGCTTGAGAGCAACTCTTGCCACTGTTAGTGCCAATATTTATATCTGGTAATTGCCCCTCAAAAAAACGTGACACCTGTGATTTTATGCTATGGCAATCAACTAAAATAGCAAAGCCGTGT
Organism: Lysobacterales bacterium; assembly: GCA_027067055.1. Taxonomy (GTDB): domain Bacteria; phylum Pseudomonadota; class Gammaproteobacteria; order Xanthomonadales; family Marinicellaceae; genus NORP309. The sequence continues at coordinate 23,906 of JAMOMK010000055.1, forward strand.
TGTTGTTTTATGGTTTCTAATTTATCTTTGATAATTTGGTGGTAGGGTTGCCAGTATTGTTCGATTCGCCTTTGAATTTCTGCTTGGTGAGGTTTAGATTTGTATAATTCTTCCTCTTCAAAACTGGTCGTTGGACACAGTTCAGTTCCAGATTGTCCTGGATATAAGGGTTTATTGTCTGCTGGTCGGTTCATGTCAATGACATAACGTGAAATATTGGTTTTGAGTAAGCTAATATCAAAATCTTTAGCAAAACTAAATAACTGTGCGACAAAAAAATCTCGGTCAGGAGAATTTAAAGCAAACTCGTGCATCTTATCCGCTATATCATCAGGAATAACATTGCCATCGTGAGGTATAGAAAATAAAATTGGTGAGTTACGGTGGTGAAATAGATAATCTTTTTGCACTTAATCTTGTCAATGTTTAATAGCGATGCATCTTAACACAGACAGTAAAAAAGTGCATTTGAGTGAAAGCAAATTATATGTATAATGGTCAAGTCTTTTTTTACAGAAAAACTCATTATGGAAATATCAAAAACTCCCATCATTAACACAGAAAATCCTGATGAAAAACGTGCGGAAATTAAAGCCTATTTCAACGAAACCTTTGATGTTTATGAAAAGCTCTTTGAGATTATTGTTGACGACAAAGGTTATTTTGAACGAGCCGATAGATTAAGACACCCGTTAATTTTCTATTTTGGTCATACAGCAACATTTTTTGTTAATAAACTTCGGGTTGCAAAAATAATCTCTGAGCGTGTTTGCTCACGTATGGAGGCACAACTGGCAATTGGCGTAGATGAAATGTCATGGGATGATTTGGATGAACAAAATTATGACTGGCCTACAGTTGCTGAGGTGAAAGACTACCGCAATAAGGTTCGAGAAATGGTTAATGGTCTAATTGATGAATTGCCCCTAGATATTCCAATCAAGTGGCAAGATCCATTTTGGATAATTTTGATGGGCATCGAACATGAACGTATTCATCTAGAAACCTCTTCGGTGTTAATTCGCCAACTGCCATTGGATTACCTCAAACCACATAAGGGTTGGGTAATTTATGACGATGACAATGAAGTAGTAGAAAATAAACTCTTACCAATTGAAGATGGCACTGTTAAACAAGGTAAATCTGAACCATCAGAAACTTATGGATGGGATAATGAATACGGTCTTAAGATAACCGATGTGGCAGCCTTTAAAGCCAGTAAATATTTGGTCAGTAATAAAGAGTTTTTAGCTTTTGTCGAAGATGGAGCTTATCAGGTTGAAGAATGGTGGACTAAGGAAGGCTGGGAGTGGCTGAACTTTAAACAAGCCAAATCTCCTTCTTTTTGGGTAAAAACAGAAAAGGGTTTTAAATACCGTGCCATGGCGGAAGAAATAGACATGCCTTGGAGTTGGCCTGTTGATGTTAATTATTTGGAAGCCAAAGCCTTTTGTAATTGGTTAGGTGCGAAAAAAGGCAAAAAACTACGCCTGCCAACCGAACCCGAATATTTACGCATTTATGATGAAAATGTTTATGGCGATGCTGCCAATATTAATTTAGAGGTTGCCGCATCATCCTGTCCAGTTGATGAATATAAGCAAGGCGATTTTTATGATGTTATCGGCAATGTCTGGCAATGGAGCGAATCGGCTATTGACGGACTCAAAGGCTTTAAAGTGCATCCTGCCTACGATGATTTTTCTGTTCCGACCTTTGATGGCAAACACAACCTCATCAAAGGAGGTAGTTGGATTGCCACAGGAAATGAAATTTTACGTGAAGCGCGTTATGCCTTTCGTCGGCATTTTTTCCAGCATGCAGGCTTTCGTTATATTGAGTCCGATTCGCTAGTCGATGGCGAATATAATATGTATGAAACCGACTCTTTGATTTCACAATACCTCGAATTTCACTACGGTAAAGACTATTTCGGCATCAAAAACTTCCCTAAAGCCTGTATCGAAAAAATACAGCCATTGGTAAATCAAACTGGCAAAGCCTTAGATATTGGTTGTGCTGTTGGGCGCAGTAGTTTTGAATTGACACGCTATTTTGATAAAGTCGATGCTTTGGATTTCTCCACTCGATTTATTCTCAATGCCATCAACCTACGCGATAAAGGTAAGGTGCGCTATCTCATTGATGACGAAGGTGAACTAGCAACACTTAAAGAATTTAGATTAGAAGAGTTAGGTTTAGGTGACAAAGCCAATAATGTAGAATTCACCCAAGGCGATGCCTGCAACCTCAAAGATAAATACAGCGATTATGATTTAATCTTCGCTGGCAATTTAATCGACAGATTGTACGAACCCAAAGTTTTCCTCAAAGACATGATACACCGTTTAAATCAAAACGGCTTGTTGGTATTAACCTCGCCCTACACATGGCTAGAAGAATACACCGAAAAAGAAAATTGGCTAGGTGGCAAGAAAATCAACGGTGAAAACTTCACCACACTAGATGGCTTGCACGAATGTTTGGATGAAGACTTCGAGTTTGTCGAAAAACACGACATCCCCTTTGTAATCCGAGAAACCAGAAGAAAACATCAGTTGACAATCGCACAGATGACGATATGGCGAAAGAAGTGATTGTTATTTGGCTAACGCCACAGCTCCGCTGTTTTAAGGGACGCAGAGAGCGCGAAGGAGCGCAAAGATACGCAGAGGAAAATATAATTAACAGGGTGAAAGAGAAACTAACGTGTTCCCACGCTTCGCGTGTGTTTAGTAAAGGTACATGGTTTACAGTTGTTAATTTTGAAAAAGCTTAAATAATAATTTCAAAATTGCACTGATTGGTTTTAATTGGGTTACAATACAATTAGGCAACAACAATCAGGACGGGTTTGTGTTAACAATATCTTCATTTATAAAGCTGTTAAAAGAGTCTTTTAGAGACTTGTTCCCCATTATTTTGGTTATCTTGTTTTTTCAACTGGCTATTATTCAAAGCATTCCACTAGGTTGGGAAAGCACAGCCATTGGCTTGGTTATCGTAGGCATTGGTTTAGCCATTTTCTTACTTGGGTTGGAAGTGGGAATTTTCCCAGTAGGAGAGGGTTTAGCAAAGGATTTTGCTAATAAAGGTTCAATAGGGTGGATTATTTTATTTACTTTTTTGATAGGTTTTGGTACCACTGTTGCAGAGCCAGCTCTTTTGGTTATTGCTGACAAAGCTTCTTTTGTCAGTGGTGGTCGCATTGATTCCTTTACTCTACGCATGGTGGTGGCTTTTTCTGTTGGGTTTGCTATTGTACTTGGCGTTTGGAGGATTATCAAAGGTCATCCAATTCATTACTATATTATAGCTGGCTATGCTTTAGTTATTGCTGCAACAACATTTGCTCCATCTGAGATTGTTGGTCTTGCTTATGATTTGGGCGGAGTCACAACTTCTACGATTACAGTGCCTTTGGTTGCAGCACTGGGCATTGGTTTAGCTTCGACAATTGAGGGCAGAAATCCGATACTTGATGGCTTTGGTTTAATTGCTTTTGCATCACTAACGCCCATGATTTTTGTACAGTTTTATGGAATTTACGTCTATCAATTTGTAGATGCGGTGGAGCTTGTTGGATCAATTAGTCATCAAATTGGCACTTCTACAGTGACAGGTTTTGAGTTTGATCTTGCTGGGATGCTTAAAGGCATTCTCAATATTTTCTTTGATGTGTTGCCTATCTTGGCAATCATCTTCTTTTTCCAATATGTGGTACTTAAAAAGAAGGTGGAAAACTTAAAAGAAGTGCTGATTGGTTTTGGTCTAGTAATTATTGGACTATATGCTTTTGTTTTGGGTTTGGAAATGGGGCTTTTTACCTTAGGTGAAACAATGGCATTTCAATTAACTCAGCAAAATAACAATATAATTATTTATACTTTTGCTTTTGCCATTGGTTTTTCAACCACAATGGCAGAACCGTCATTAATAGCTATTGCAAAAAAAGCCAAAGAAATAAGTGATGAAAGAGTCAACGATTTTGTTTTGCGCATATTTGTTGCATTTGGAGTTGCCATCGGCATAGCTCTTGGTGCTTATCGTATCGTCAATGGTGGTGAAATTGTTTATTATATTGTTATAGGCTATATTTTTGTTATATTTTTAACATTCATGGCTCCTAAATATATTGTTCCTATTGCCTATGATAGTGGTGGAGTAACTACTTCAACGGTCACAGTGCCACTTGTGGCAGCTCTTGGCTTGGGACTTGCTACCAATATTGCTGGCAGAGACCCACTTATTGATGGCTTTGGGTTGATTGCTTTTGCTTCACTATTTCCTATTCTTACTGTTATGATTTATGGGATTATTGTTGATAGGATAGGGGTTAAAGGTAAAAAAGAGTTGTTGGCCGTTAAATTGGGCGAACTTCGTTATGCATTGGCAGATGCAAATAACATGAGATTATCGACGATAAATATTCATGAAACAGATAAGAGGCATTCTTTTAGAGCACGTTTTTCAACTGTTCATGTTATTGTTCCAAAAGAAAAAGAAGAAAAAGCTTTGCTCGTAGCTAAAGCTGCGGGGGCAACTGGGGTCACCATTATGGATGCTCATGGTATGGGATTAAAGAAAATGACAAATTTTTATAACAGGTTAAACAGTGGCAATACCGATGTTAATCTTATGTTCATAACCTTAAGCAAGCGAGTCGACAAAATGGTTCAAAGAATCATGTTGGAACTTGATATTGTTGGAGAAGGAGCTGGTATTGTTTACTCTCAGCCTATTTCTCACCTTAAAGGTTTGACTTTATCTATTGATGACTTTTAGCCACTCTTGTAAAAAGTCAAAATGGTGTTTATGTGTGGGTGATTTGCTTAAGTTTGAGGGTTCGCCTGTTTTATTATAGCAGCTTTGTTTTAAACTGAAATAAGAAAAATAGTGTATTAAAGAGGGTGTAATCAGTTAAAATCAACAGCTGAAAAAAATAAATTGAACTATGGAATTTACATTAGCAAAAACCGATAAAAAAATCCCTGCCGCTAGAAGAGGGCATTTAACCTTCGATAGAGGAACAGTGCAAACACCTTGTTTTATGCCTGTTGGCACTTATGGTACGGTCAAAGGCATGACACCAGAGGATGTCAAGGCGACAGGCGCTGAAATTATTTTAGGCAATACCTTTCACTTGATGTTACGTCCAGGAACAGATGTGATTGAAAAACACGGTGATTTGCATGATTTTATGCATTGGGACAAGCCTATCTTGACCGATTCGGGTGGTTTTCAAGTTTTTTCCTTGGCTAAAAGCCGCAAAATAACAGAAAAAGGCGTTAACTTCGCCTCGCCAGTAGATGGCTCTAAAGTCTTTATGGGACCAGAGGAATCAATGGCGGTTCAAACAAAACTTGGCTCTGATATTGTTATGATATTTGATGAATGTACGCCTTATCCTGCCGATGAAAAGACAGCGGCAGAGTCCATGCGCTTATCCTTGCGTTGGGCAAAGCGTTCGAAAGAGGCTTTTGTTGCCAACAAAAACCCCAATGCTTTATTTGGTATTGTTCAAGGTGGCATGCACGATGAACTGCGCAAAGAATCGGCGATGGGCTTAAAAGAAATTGATTTTCATGGTTTTGCTATTGGTGGATTGTCCGTTGGTGAGCCCAAAGATTTACGCGAACAAGTATTAAAAACAACCACACCATTATTACCTGATGATAAACCGCGTTATTTGATGGGTGTTGGAAAACCTGAAGATATTATAGAAGCCGTTAAATTGGGCGTTGATATGTTCGATTGCGTTATGCCAACACGCAATGCCCGCAACGGTCATTTATTCACATGGGATGGCGTAGTCAAAATTCGCAACCAAAAGCACCAATACGACACCAAACCATTGGATGAAAATTGCGAATGCTATACGTGTAAAAATTATTCACGTTCGTATTTGCGCCATTTGGATAAATGCAAAGAAATCCTTGGCTCACATTTAAATACGATTCATAACCTCTACTTTTACCAAGATTTAATGCAACATATTCGTCAAGCGATTGAAGAAGATAGATTGCAAGAATTTTCTGATGAGTATTATGCTAGAATAGAGAAAAACAAATCATGAGGTCAATGATGAAAAGTTTAAAAATCTTTATAGTATTAATAGCATTTACATTCAGTGTGAGTGCAAAAAAAGAAGCCGAAACAAAACTAAGTTGGGATGCGATTAAAGTCGCTGATAATCTTTATATGCTTATCGGCGTGGGTGGATTCACTGGTGGTAATTTAGCCATTTCTGTTGGTGATGATGGTGTGATTCTAATTGACGATGCCATGCCATCAACCTTAGATATTATGAACAAAGCTTTAGCAAAAATTACACCAAACTCAATTGACTTTCTGATAAATACCCACATTCATGGCGATCACACAGGCAATAATGAGGTGATGGGAAAAAATGGTGCCCGAATCGTAGCGCACAAAAACATGCGCAGACATCTACTAAGCAAAGGTGTGCGAGGTGCTGATGGTAAGAAGATGGATGCACCCAAGAAATCCCTACCCGTTATTACCTTTTCTGAATCAATGGACTTCCATTTAAACGGATTGGATGCCCACGTTTTCCACCTTCCACATGCCCACACCGATGGTGATGCTGCGGTACATTTTACCAATGTTAATGTCATCCACATGGGCGACACGATGTTTAATAAAATCTTCCCTTTTATGGATTTTAGCAGTGGTGGTACATTAGATGGCTATATCGAAGCACAAAAAACTGTCTTAGGATTGGTTGATGAAAACACCAAAATCATCCCAGGACACGGCGTACTAGCCAACAAAAAAGACCTAGAAAACTCAATTACCATGCTAGAAGATGCTCGTGCAATAATAGGTAAACTAGTCGATGAAGACAAAACCGAAGAAGAGGTTGTCAAGCTCAACCCACTCGCCAAATACGATGCCTGGAGCTGGGGCTTTATCACCACAGAAAAAATGACCAAGCAGGTTTATAAGGGTGTGAGTTTGAGTGGTGAGTAAAGATTGTTTTAGATTTTTAGATAATCTACTAGTTCTAAAAGGTTGACTAAACAGACTGTGAAAGTATTCTGGTGACGAGTAAAAATGGCATAAATTTCGCTACTTTTCGTTGAAAAACTTGGAATTAGCCAGCTAGTCACGGCGTTTTCCGCCTCAATTAGCAAAATTTCTACTCATTTTTCTTTCGCCACATAATACTTTCACAGTCTGTAAAGCCAATTACCCGACACGAGTATCTTTTAAGACTCGTGTCGGGTAGTTGACTTTAGTCAACACAAAGAACCGAATTTCCAAAATTAATAGTGTGTTATAATTTTGCATTATCCCTTTTAAGTTATAAGTCATGAAAATATTAACAACACTGTTTTTACTTGCTCTTAGCTTTACTAGCCTATCGCAGAATTTACAGTTTTTCGATAGAGAAATGATTGTAAAGCATAAGATAAAAGAAATTTGGGAACAAATTTCAGATACTGAAAAAGGTACAGAGGATTGGATGCCTTGTCCTAATTATTATTACAAGTTTGATAAGAATGGTAATATTGTTGGAGAAGGTATGGGACGTGTGCCTACAACAGTTGGTTACAAATATAATGATAAAAATGAAATGGTTGATATTTTTTGGCAAGATTACAGGTCTAAAAAGGTTGAACATTATTTTAGTTCTGACTATGATGATTCTGCTATGTTTCTAGAGCAACTAAAAGAAACTGAAGAAAGAATAAGCCCAATGCTAAATACTAAAGTGAGTTATAGCAAGAATCCAAAATTTAATGTTTCTGATAACTGCGCATTAATAAATGCAGAGTATATTTTATCTGTAAAAGATGAAAAAAATGGATTGCCAATATTTTTAGAAGGAAAATTCAATAAAAAGCTCGATATTTCTCCAATGGGTCAAATCGAATCTCCAAAAAATCTCTATTTCTACTATGTCTATAAGTACTATAAATAAGTCTCTTTATTTTCTAAGTTTTGGATTCGATTCCACCAAGTAAGTATTGTATAAGATGTTTCAATAATTTAACTGTTCTAAAAGGTTGACTAAAGCCAACTACCCGATACGAACCTTAAAAGATACTGGTGTCGGGTAGTTGGCTTTAGTCAACATAATAAGTTAAAATAAATTGATGAAACAACAGTTACCACATTTTAGTCAAAAACACTCATACCAGTTCGTAACATTTAGAACAAGAGATAGTGTGGATGAATTTCTTTCTCGACTAAAAGCATCAGAGCAAGAAAACGAATCTGCAAAGCAAATGAAAATTGATGCTTATCTTGATACTTCCAAAAATGGTCGACACTTAAATGGTGAAATAATAGAGGTAGTTATTGAGCATTGTAAAAATTTGGAACCAGAATGTTATAAATTAATTTGCCTAAGTGTGATGCCAAATCATATTCATATATTATTTGAACAATACCAAAACCTTGGAGAAGTAATTTGTAAGCTAAAAGGTGGTTTGGCATATATAATAAATAAGAAATTAAATCTTAAAGGTTCATTTTGGGAACGTGATTATTATGATAGAACCATACGCGATGAAAGGCATTTGCTAACAACTTATGACTACATAGAAAATAATGCTCGAAAAGCCAGTCTTAAAGATGCCAAGAGTCGATTTTATAGTTGTTACCAATGATTTATAAGTGTTGACTAAAGCCAACTACCCGAAATGAGTTTTAAAATAAAACTGAAGCTGGTTTCTATTTAAGTCATGGTTTTTATGGATTTAGATTGCGTTAGAAATGTTCAAATACAGTGCAAATATCATACGAGTTTTCATATCGTAAGTGAGTGATTTCTTAGCGCTGGGTTGGATTATTATTAAATACGTGGTTTTTTAGCCCAGATGGGTTTAGAAATTTCTTTAATCGATGCTAATAAAATGCGAGTTTATGAATTATAAATAAGTATTTTTTAGTTTCTAGAAAGCTTTCTATTTAAACTGAGGTTTTTATGGATTTAGATTGCGTTAGAAGTTTTCAAGGTCAATTTTAAGAAAATACGAGTTTATATATGATAAGTGAATAATTTTTTAGAATTGAGATTGGAAACTTATGATGTGATATAAACCATAAAAATGGTGGTTATGGGTGGACTTGAACCACCGACCCCGGCATTATGAATGCCGTGCTCTAACCAGCTGAGCTACATAACCATTTTGATTTGTGACTTACCTTGAGGGCGTGCATTTTCGACCTTATAGTAAATTTTGTCAAGTACATTTTTTGAAAAATTTAGATTTCTTCGGTAATTTTATCGACTTGGGAATTTAAGGCTTTAATACAACTTTGTAAGTGCTCTGTTTGTTGTGGGTTTAATGTTTCCAGTAAGCATTTTTCAAAAGCGATCGCCTTGGGCTTTACTTGATTAATTAATGCGGTTCCTTCTTTTGTTAATTTATATCTTCGAGCTCTTTTGTCCTTATCGCAGGCTTGTTGAGAAATAAAACCTCTGTCCTCTAATGACTTCATGGTTCGTGAGACTCTGACCTTATCCATTTGGCTTTTAATTGTTAACTCTTTTGCGGTTTGATTGCACTTATCAGACAACAAGGCCAGCACCCGCCATTGAGCAATGGTGATGTTGTGTTGCTCTCTATAATATTTGGCAATTCCTGTACTTATTTTGTTGCTCAATACAGATAACTGGTAAGGTAAAAATTTATTTAATTCCATAATAGTTTCAATTGTAACTAATTTTACTTAAATAGTTTCATTTGAAACTAATAATACTTAAGATAACCCTAATTTCTCAATAAGGTTGTTTATTATGACAAATCAAAACACAAATACAATCAATGGATTTGGTTTTATTGAATATGCATCACAAAATCCTAAGGATTTAGACACATTGTTTAGACGTTTAGGTTTTAGTGCCATTAAAAAGCATAAGACAAAAGACATGACACTGTTTAGGCAAGGAAGTATTGATTTTATTTTAAATAATGAAAAACAAAGCTTTGCAGAACGGTTTACTAAGGAACATGGTCCTTGTGCCAATGGGTTTTCTATTGTCTTTGATGATGCAAAAGCTGCATTGCAACATGCCTTAGATAATGGCTCGGAAGAAATAAAAGGGGATTTAAACTTACCAGCTGTTAAAGGTATTGGTGGGGCTGTTTTGTATTTAGTGGATAAACAAAATTATAAAGATTTACTTGATAATGATTTTGATGAGATCACTGGAATGAATCAATACCCAAATGGTGTTGGTCTCACTTTTATTGATCACTTAACTCATAATGTTTATTACGGTAATATGGAAAAGTGGGGGCAATATTATGTAGATTTATTTGATTTCGAACAAATCCGCTATTTTGATATTAAAGGTTCTCAAACAGGATTAACCTCAAAGGCCATGCGTTCACCCAATAGTTCGGTAAAAATTCCTTTAAATGAATCACCCGATAAAAAATCGCAAATTAATGAATATATCGATGAATATAATGGCGAAGGCATTCAGCATATTGCCCTTTATACTGATAATATCTACGAAACAATTGAGTCAATTCATGCCGCTGGAGTGGATTTTTTAGTTACTCCTGCAACCTATTATTCAATAATTGATAAAAGAGTATCTAAGCATGAAGAAGATATTCCAAGATTGCAAAAAAATAGTATTTTAATAGATGCGGATGAAGAAACGGGCGAGAAGATTTTATTACAGATATTTACTCAAAATTGCATTGGGCCTATATTTTTCGAGATTATTCAACGTAAAGGCAATGATGGTTTTGGCGAAGGTAATTTTCAAGCTTTGTTTGATTCTATTGAACTTGATCAAAAGAAAAGAGGATTTTTATAATGAAAAACTGGATACAAACATTTAAACAAGAAGGTAAAGTGGCAAGACAAGCCCACTATGATTTACCCGAAGGGACTTATGAACGCGAAGTAGGTAAAGAGGGTTTTTTTGGGCCTGTAGCTCACTTTTATCATAAAAACATGCCAACAGGTTGGAGTGATTTTGAGGGAGACTTACAACCACGAGCATTTGATACCAAGAAAATAATCGAGATTGAAACTAGCCCATACAAATCACCAATTATCATGCACAATGCTTCGATTAAAGTGCGTATGTTAAAAATCAATGCAAGCATGAATCACTTAGTTAGCAATGCTGATGGCGATGAATTGTTATTTGTTCACAACGGTAATTTAGACATTTATTGTGATTACGGGCATATAAAATTATCCGAAGGTGATTATTTCATGTTGCCACGATGCACTAAATGGCGTGTGGAAACCTCAGAACTATGTGAAATTTTAATGATAGAATGTACTAATGCCCATTATCAATTTCCTGATAAAGGCTTGCTTGGTCCTAATGCAATTGTTGATCCTGCGGTTTTAGAAGTTCCTGCTATCAATGAAAAGTTCAGAGCGCAACAGAATGATGAGGAAACATGGACGCATTTAATTAAACATAAAAATAAAATGAGTTGTCAGATTTTCCCGTTTAATCCACTAGATGCTGTGGGTTGGCGCGGTAATCTAATGCCGATTAAATTGAACTGGCGTGATATTTCACCTTTGTTAAGTCATAAATACCATGTGCCACCATCGGCTCACACAACATTTATGGGTAACCGATTTTTAATTTGTACCTTTGTTCCACGTTTGTTTGAAACGGCAGAAAAAGCCTTAAAGATACCCTTTTTTCACAACAATGATGATTATGACGAAGTGTTGTTTTATCATATGGGTAGTTTCTTCTCACGTGACAATATTCACCCTGGTATGATAACTTATCATCCACAAGGATTTACTCATGGCCCACATCCTGGCGCCATGAAAAAAGCCTTTAAACAAGATAATGCCATGACGGATGAAGTGGCAGTGATGATAGACACCCGTGATCCATTGGAAATTACCAGCGAATTAGAACAAACCGAGTGGAAAGAATATATTGATAGTTGGAAACCAAAAAAATAACCGTAGTGGAGTCCCTTGTGGGCTCTTTGGCTAGTTAAAAATAAATGAGTTGTAAGGTGGGCTTGCCCACCAAATTTAATACTGCTTGATTATCGAAACAACCCAAACACTATTGGTGGTAAAGCCCATCTTACGATAATGTGTAATCAATTAACAAAACTGAATACGATCAAACAAAGGCACCCACAAGGGATGCCACTACAAGAGATAAAAATATGAAATTAGCAACATTAAATAATGGTTCACGCGATGGACAATTAATTGTCGTTAGTCGTGACAATACAAATGCAGTTATAGTTAATGAAATTGCCACAACCATGCAACAAGCTTTGGATGATTGGGCAGAATTATCACCACAATTGACAGAAGTTTATGATAAATTAAATAACGATGAAATGGCGGATGCCTTTGATTTAGATTTACAAATGCTTGATGCACCGATGCCACGCTCCCATCAGTTTTTAGATGGAAGTGCTTATTTGGCTCATGTCGAACGTGTTCGTAAAGCCCGTGGTGCTGAAATGCCACCGAGTTTTTTGGTTGACCCATTGATGTACCAGGGCACAAGTGATAGTTTTTTAGCAGCTCATGCTGATGTTGTTGTCACTAGCGAAGATTACGGTATTGACTTTGAATCAGAAGTCGCTGTGATTGTTGATGATGTACCGATGGCTGTATCTGTAGAAGAGGCTGCTAATCACATTAAACTGGTTTGTATCTTAAATGATGTGTCCTTGCGTAATTTGATTCCAGCAGAGTTAGCTAAAGGTTTTGGTTTTTTACAATCTAAGCCACCAACTGCATTATCGCCTTTCTTTGTGACACCTGATGAGTTGGGTGGTGCATGGCAAGACACAAAACTGCATTTACCTTTGCATACACGTTATAACGGCGAATGGTTTGGTTTCCCTGATGCGGGTGTGGACATGCAATTCAATTTTGCACAATTAATTGCTCATGCAGCCAAAACAAGACCATTATCAGCAGGAGCCATGATTGGTTCAGGAACAATTGCCAATGAAGATGAATCACTTGGTTCTTCATGTTTAGCTGAAAAACGCGTATTAGAAATAATTAAAGATGGCAAAGCCACCACTCCATTTATGAGTTTTGGTGATGATGTAGAAATCAAAATGTTGGCAGAGAATGGCGATAATATATTTGGAACTATTCATAATACTATTGTGAAAGCCTAAAAGTAATTGTCTTTAGAACGGTCATTGCGAGGAGGAACGACGTGGCAATCTCATTGGGTATCGTGGTTTTATTTAAAACTGCTAAGGAACGCAGAGGTTCGCAGAGGATACACGAAGATACAGAGAGATTTAATTAAAATGATATTTAGAATAGGTTTGGATTTGACAGTGATGTGATATTGGTTAAATATTGTTCTAGGAAAATAATGAGGATTTAGTTATGGAAACATGCGCATGTTGCGGATATAAAACAATTGGTGAAAAAGGTAATTATGAGATATGTCATATATGCTATTGGGAAGATGACTCTGTTCAGGAAGCAGACCCTTGGTTTGAAGGAGGAGCAAATAAACCTTCACTTTTTCAGGCTCAGTTAAGTTTTAAAAAATTTGGGGCTATAGAAGAAAGGTTTTTAGGATATGTTAAGAAAATTAAAAAAAATGATATTAAGAACTTAGAATGGCGAGAGTTAAGAGAAGGTGATAAATTATTTGTCTCTACTCCAAAAGAAATTGAAGAAGTTTGGGGCGCTAGTGAAGCTATTTCATATGATTATTGGCTTAGAAGCAAATAAGGAAATTGTGTTTTATGAGGCTTGTATAATAAACTTTTATTGTTGCAAAACGCTAGTTAAAACTATGCACTTTTAGTGCAAGGCTTTAGCTGATACACATTTGAATTTTTAAAAGAAACTCTGTCATTCCCTTGAAAAAGGGAATCCAGTTACTCGATTTTTGAAAAATATAATATTTTAAATTACACATCGAGTACTAAAAGCTGGATCCCCGTATTCGCGAGGATGACAAAAACTTTCAATCTTTTAACCAACCTATGGACTTTCAGTCCATTGTCATAGTCGTTGAATTAAAAAATAATCAAAGTCTTTTTCCTCAGCGTCTCTGCGAGAAATAAACAACAAGAATAAATACTATGAAACTTTACAGCTATTGTCGCAGTGCCGCTGCATATCGAGAATGAAGTGCTTTAAACATTAAGCAATTGGTATATGAATACAAAGTCGATCATTTGGTTAAAGATGGAGGTGAGCATTTGCAAGGTGCCTATAAAACGATAAATCCACAATCACTTGTGCCAGCACTATAAACAGATGACGGTGCAATTTTTCAATCGGTATAACACTTCGTATTTTGATTTATATGAATAAATGTGTATAGAGTAAATTATAATTAACAGAAAATTTGATATCTATAGATAACATCGTTTTAAAAGTATATACTTGGATATACTTAATTATTAAAAGCTAAAATGCTATCAAAAATACAAAAATGGGGAAATTCTCAGGGCATCAGAATACCTTTAAAAATTCTCAAAAACTCACACATTGGTATTGGTGAAGAAGTTGAAATTGTGGTGGATGATGGTAGGATTATCTTAACCCCAACTCATAAAATTCATGGTAAATATGCCATCAAAGATTTAGTTGCAGAAATGCCTGTCGATTATGAGGTTGAAGAGCTCAATTGGGATGAGCCTATAGGAAAAGAAGAGTGGTAGATTATTGCCCACAAAAAGGAGATTTTGTCGTGGTGAATTTTAATCCTCAATCAGGACACGAACAAAATGGCCGAAGACCAGCTTTGGTTGTGAGTAACAAATTATTCAATAAAGCCACAGGTATGACGATGGTCTGCCCAATAACCAATACTGATCGTAAAATACCATTTCATGTTAGTGTTAAGGATAAATCTTCATTGACTGGCTTTGTTATGGTCGAGCAAATGAAATCTATAGATTACAAAGCCAGAAAAGTAAAGTTTATAGAAGAGGCTCATCAACAAATTGTGGATGATGTTTTGAGTTTGTTAGATGCGTGTATTTATCAGTAATTATTTATTTTCTCAAATTGAAATAATATGCTAAAATTAGAAATCAAACCAACGAGTTAAACTCATGAAAACCAAAATAGATAGTTTTTTGCAAGGAAGAATTACCATTGATCCAGATTTATGTAATGGTAAGCCAACAATTCGTGGGAAAAGAATTACTGTGCAGACAATTGTTGAGTTTTTAAGTGTGGGAGAATCACATGATGAGATTCTCAAGCAATTTCCTTCTTTAGATGAAAATGATATACAGGCTTGCTTACAGTTTGCAAGTCAATTGATGAATCATAAATATATGCTGAAAGAAATTGCTTAATTGTGCCTAAATATTTAATAGATGTTAATCTTCCTAGTCGTTTTGCCTTATGGGCATCGGATGAGTATCAACATGTAATAAATATTAGTGATACATTAAAAGATAGCGAAATTTGGGAAATTGCCAAAAAAGAAAACCAGACTATCGTAACTAAAGATGCTGATTTTTCTGAATTAGTATTACTTAATGACCCTCCACCTAGAGTTATTCACATTAAATTCGGTAATATGAAAATAAATGATTTTCATCAATTGCTCAATAAAATATGGCCTGAGGTTTGTGATTTAAGTAATAATTATAAACTTGTCAGGGTATATAAGGATAAACTCGAAGGAATTGATTGAGTATGAAATATTTTTTATTACTCATTCTAGCAATAATTGCTTCATTAACGGGTTTTGTTGTTCACGTTTTTACAGTTGAATGGTTACCTGATTGGATTAGCAGCCAAATGCAAGGGATTGAAGTGAAGCCATCATGGGCGGTTCGTTATGTGGCTGGAATTACTGCGATTGAATATGGCATTGCTACAATTGTTCTGTATCATTTGGCTCGTGATAAGCTGATTCAATTGGGTAAACTAAGAGCTTCAGTTTTTTTATCTATTTTGTTATTGGCATTAAATGCCATTCTTATACGTCAGCCATTAATGGATTACTTAATAGGCAATCCATTGATAGTTGTGGTGGTTCAAAATGGTTTTATTTGGTTGTCATGGATTTTATTATCATTTATTACGGTTTATGGCTATGAATTCATTCAAGCTAAATTTGACAGTTAAACTTTTAGAATTAAAAAGAGAAAAATATTATTAATAAAAAACCAAATAAATGGATAGCTGGATTATTGGGTATTTTTTTGCCCTCATTTGGGTTGTTGTATATTGTAAAGCCTTTTTGGGCTTTGATTGTTTTTTTCTTTTCTCTGACCTTTGGATTTATTAGTTTTGCTTATGTATCCTATGCCAATGAATTATATTTTATAGGACTTGTTTGGATTATTCGATTAAGTATTGGTGTTTATGTTTTCAATACTGCAAAATCATTGGTTAAACAACGTTTTTGGTATAGTCGTTGGTATGGATTAATGACAATATTTTTGCTTATAATTTTCCCATTGATACTTTTTAGGATTTTTTACTTTGGTCTTTATACTATTCCAGCAGAATCTATGTCTCCTACATTGGAAGTTGGCGATAGTATTGTTGTTTCTAAAAAGGGTTGTGGTAATTACAAAATTTTTAACAAAGAGGTTTTTAGACACATTTCTACCAATGATTGCACAATTAAGTTAGGAGATGTTATTGTGTTTGAGTACCCTAATGATAGGTCAGTTCCTTATATTAAGCGTGTTATTGGTCTGCCGGGTGATACGGTTAGTTACCAAGAAAAGGTTTTAACTGTGAATGGTGAAGTCATTGAACATAAGATTTTATTCAATGGTGTCTCTGAGATACTAATTGAAGAAAATTTAGGTGATAAAAGTTATCAGATAAAACATAGGAATCGTTCTTATCTTAAAGATGGTGAATGGCATGTTCCTGAAAATCATTATTTTGTACTTGGTGATAATCGAGACAATTCTGCTGACTCTCGTATGTGGGGATTCGTCCCAAAAGAAAATATAATTGGCAAACTCTACTATACATTTAACAAATCAAAAAAATGAATAATGATTTTTCTCAACTTGCTATGGCTAATTTTTCTGCTTCCTTTAAGGGGCAGAAGTTAACTAGTATGCATAACACTAATCCACAACCTTTTAGCCAAAATGAACTTGAGCAAACTATTGGTTGTTCATTTGCTTCTTTGTTGAATGATGTGGATTTGGGTTTTGCTCCTGATGAAGGTAATTTGGCTTTGCGCCAAACTTTGTCTGAATTTCATTATGATGGCATTAAGGCAGAGGAATTGATGACTTTTGCTGGAGCGCAAGAGGCGTTATTTTGTGTTTATAATGCTTTGTTGCAAGCAAATGATAAAGTTTTGGTTGTTGCACCTGTGTATGAACCCTTATTGCAGATACCTAAAAACATGGGTTGTGATGTGAATATTATTGAGTTAAATGGGTGTGATAATTGGTCATTAGATTTCACTCAGGTTGAAGATCATTTTAAAGCAGGTACTCGCTTATTTGTCATTAACTATCCTCATAATCCTACAGGTGCAACATTGAGTCATAAGGAGTTGAGTGATTTGGTTGAACTGTGTCGTCAATACGATGTTTGGTTGTTATCCGATGAGGTTTTTCGAGGTTTAGAACACGCTAAACAAGATCAATTGCCAACTGTTGCTGATAGTTATGAGAAGGGCATTAGTGTTGGCGTGATTTCCAAAGGCTATGCCATTCCAGGAATTCGAGTAGGGTGGATGGCTTGTCAAAATGATGAACTATGTAATGCGGTTAATAATGTTAAAGGCTATTTGTCGGTATGCAACTCTCAATTGGATGAACGTGTTGCCAGTGAAGTATTAAAGTTTCCAGAAAATTTAACAAAACGCAATTTGTCCTTAATTTTACCTAATAAAGAACGCATAACTCAGTTAACTCAATTGTTAGAACATGAAATTGACATTGTTATTCCGCGTGTTGGTTGCTGTGTTTTTGCTCAATTAAGAGACGCAGACATATCAACAAAAGCTCTTGCAAGGGAGATAGCGGCGCAGACTGGCTTTTTAATTTTCCCATCAAATTTGTTTTGCACAACACAAAAAGGTTTTCGTATTGGTTTTGGTCAGAAACAGTTTAGTGAATTTGTCAAAGCGTGCGTGTGATAAAGTTGATGGTTATCAAACAAATATTCAGCATAAGGCTCTAAAATCTTTTTCTTAAATTGATTTAAGGTAAAATCTCTTCATGAAGTATACTAATCTGATTTCTGCACAAGAACTGCAATTTTTCCAAAAAAACGGATATTTGGTTAAACGTGAATTTGTTGATTTGTCTGTGGTTGAAGCCATCCAAAACAAAGTGCTTGAGCATCTTAAAAATAGAGTTAAGCCTTTTGAACTAGAACAAGAAGTGCATTATCCAGGCTCACCCAAAACCAAAGAAGAGCAGGGTGGTGATACCATCAGACGCTTGTTATTGGCTTATTCTCGTGATGTGGTTTTTGCACAATGGCAAATGAGCCATAAAGCAACGCGTGTTTTAAAGGCATTGTTTGATTCAGAAACGCTATATTTAGTTCAGTCACACCACAATTGCATTATGACTAAACAGCCTCGCTATTCATCAGAAACACATTGGCATAAAGACACACGGTATTGGGATTTTGAAAACCAGCAGTTAATCAATACCTGGTTACCACTAGGTGATGAAACACTTGAGAATGGTTGTTTGCAAGTCATTCCTGGCTCTCATTTATGGGACGCTCCCAAAGACAGACTTGATGAGCGTTTATTTTTGCGTAAAGATTTAGCCAGCAATCAAGAGTGGTTGGAAAAATCTATTGATGTTGAGTTAAATAGGGGGGATTTATTGTTTTTTCATGCAGCGATTTTTCACGCTGCAGGCAGAAATAAAACTCAACAATCTAAAAATGCACTAGTTTCGACTTATCACAGTGAAAAAAATCAGGAAATAGTCAGTCCATTTCCTGATTTGAAGCCAGTTAAGGTATTGGATTAAAATATCTTAACTTTTTTTGCTGTTTCTTCACAGAGTTCATTCAATAACCATGATTTGAGGTTTTCAATATCGCGGTCGCTATTGGGGTTGTATAATTCAATGGTGGCAATTTTATAGCTTTGATTCTGCATCTTGCCCCTAACACGAGTGCCTCCTGATTTTGTCACGCGTAGTCTACTTGCTGTTTGCTTTAAGGCATCATAAAATTGCAGATAGCCTGGCGAATATTTTTTGACAAAAATCTGTGGGCAGTGAGATTCTTTAAAAGTCACTTTACCATCAAACAGGGAAGAGTTAACATTATTGACTATTCTTGTGCCGTTACCATTAAGTTGCACAGTAGAGCCTTTGACAAATGCATCTGCAGTGAGCATGTGCATTAGCATTGATTTGACACTGTCCTTGTTCTCTGCATTTATTAGAAATTTATAAACCCAACCTAAAGCTTCTTTGTCATCTTTAAAATTTGGTATGGATATTTCTTCAAGTTGAGAAAAAGCCCCTTTAGCTTGTTTTTCAGTTTTGATTGCTTGTAAGTTTGGTATTTTTTGTAACTCGGCATAGCTGTAGTTTTTTGATTCAATTGTTTGACATTTTTCACTCTCGTCAATAAAACGATTAAATGGTGAGTTAATGTTTTCTCGATAAAAGCGGATGACTTTGAGGCACTGTTTTGTGTCAACTCGGTTGTTTCCTATTTTTTGTACATACTTTGTTTGCATATTTATTTTGAAAGAATCAGGAGAATACCAAAACACTTCTTTTGCCTCGTCATCAGAAGGAATAGAGATAACGGGCTCAAAGTCAACAAAGTCTCGGTAACTTGGAAATAATTGAGTAATATCTTTTGTCACCAATTCAATCATTTTTGACTCTTTTGGTAAGGGTAGACCAAAAATTTGTGTGGTTAATGGTTTAATCGCTGCAAAATCATAATTTTCACCATTAACTTCAAAACGAACAAATCCTCCAACTTTTAACTCGGCATCTGGAAATTCAGCAATTTTAGCATTGGTTTTATAGGAAAAGCCTTTTTGCCAACGTTTGCGCAATTGATAAGTTGAGAAGTTTCCTGCATTATCGGATAGTTTTATATCATAACGTCCCTTTTTCTTCAAAAATGATAACACTTGTTTATCAGTTGGTTTGGATGAAAAGGATGTTTTTAATGGTTCGTTTGTATCGATTTCCTCTACGTTTTCACCCCCACAAGCTGTCAATAAAAATAGGCTTGTAACAAGCAAAAATGCTGTTAATGTGTTTTCCCCAATCATTTTATTCACCACTGTAATGTTATTGTTTTAGTGTTGTCGATATCAAGCCACTGTTGCTTTATCCATTGGTCATCAATAAGATAGCTCACCTGAACTTGTAAAACACCTAAATCGTTTCTGATGTGGATGCGCATGTTTTCTTTATTGTTTTTATCCATGCCTTTGACGATAAGGTGAGGTTCTTGATCTAAGGTGTCGAGTTTAACCTCTGAAAAGTCATAGGAGATTTGTTGTTTTGCTGTTTTAACTATAATGACTTCTTCAAAACTGTTTTTAAAAAGAATATCACAAGCAAAAGTATGACCTCCATCGGTTATAGTCCAAGTATCATTAGCGATAAGGCTTGCACGTGCATTTTGAGCATCCAATGAACAGTATTGAGAAAAACCTCCATTAAACGAGATATTAGGTTTTACAACTTGTGCATCCCAAGAAATTAATAAGGCATCATAATTTGTTGATGATAATGTCACTCCTGCAAACATATTAAAGAAATTAGTTACATTGATAACATTCCATGAACTAATATCTTCATCAAATGATGTTGCGCTAATAAACATTGAGCTTAAACTACTTATATTACTTGTATCCCAATTCCAATCTGCCATTCCATTGCCAATATTAGTGGCATTAACAAACATAAATGACAGGTTCGTACAATTAGTTAAATTAGGGGTGTCTAAGGCATTATTGACTAAATTGCTGGCTCCATCAAAAGCTTTATTCATAGAAGTCCATGCATTGGTTCCCCATTGATCAATAGATAAAATTTTATCTTTTTCAACTCCACTATTGATGTAAATACGAGGAAATGTTCCAAATATGCGAATAGTATGAACTCCTGCACTGCCATAATCGTGCACGGCATCCCCTGTAACTCCTGTTTGATCAGGAATCATATCATTATCCCAATCAATTGAATAATTATAGGTTTCGCCAATGACTGTTGGAATAGTAATCACTGTATCAGATGTAGTTGTTTCCCATGTAGTGACAAAATGATCACTTGGCGCGGCAAATAAGCTGTTAGCATAGAATATTGTTGCTAAAATAGTTAAGAATTTAATTGTCAATAAACGGAGCATTTAGGTTTCCTCTGTAATTCCTATTTTTAAAGGTGCTACTATAATGTGCAGTATGAAAAAATCCCTGACCAATTGCTGACTATTTCCTGACTAATTGCTAAACCCTTGTATTTATTGATTTTCTTGTGTGTATTGTTTTTTGTATTTTTAATTGAGTTTGTATTGTTTTAATGTATATTTTTTTAGTAATACGTTATTATTAACCTGTATTTTTCAATTAGCTTTTCATTCAATGCACTTTAAAATAAATGATTTTTCTTATAATGACTCCAATGGGCAAGTCACTAAAGGCCAAGAAAAAATTCAGTTAACAAAGATTCAAAAAAAACTTTTTGATTATTTTCTAGCACATCCAAAAACCACCCTTTCCAAACAAACTTTAATGGATGAAGTGTGGGGACGCACTGTAACTGAAAATTCAATTGAAAAAACCTTATCAAAGTTACGTAATATTATTGAAGACAATCCATTAAAACCTGAAATATTAATCACTCACTTTGGTCATGGTATTAGTTTTGAAGGAAAAGTCAGTTGTATAAATGAGCAGGAATCTAAAACCAATGAATCCGAAAAATCTAATCATAAAAACCAACCAAAACTACTGTTTGCATTGATTGCACTTGTGCTCATGGCATTGTTATGGATTTTTTATCCATTCAATCAAAAACAACAAAAACCCATTATGCAAAGTATAGCAAAGAATCAACGAATTCTGGTTTTGCCGATGGAGTTTAAAGCGGGTAGCGTTAATCAAAAGGATGAAAAAAATATTAACCACCTTATGCAATCTGAGTTGACACAACTGGATAGCGAAGGTGTGGTTTTATTTAACAATGAGGGAGTGAATAATAATAAAGTATTGAATAAACATTGGCAAATTGATAACAGTTTAATCTTTATGCAAACTCGAGTGAGTAAAAATGGGGCTATATACGATGCTGTTGTTGAATTGTCTAATGGTGTTAATACCTTGAAAAAAGTTAAAATTAGTGCCACTAACTTGCTCGATTTAGCCACGGCGCAAACTCAGTTGATTTCCGATCTGCATCAGGGGGTTACTATTGATAAAAATAATAACAAAGAACCCGACAAATATTTACAAGCCCTTGATTTCATTGAAAATAAAAAATGGCAATCAGCACAGAAACTATTGGAAGAGATTTTAGATAATAATGACAAGGATTTTCAAGCTCGTTTTAGTTTGGCACAGGTGTATTACGAACTAAAGGCATTTGATAAAGCCATTGCTCAGTTACAAACACTTAAATCAACGTCCTATTACCGCAACCACAGTGCTCAAATTGAACTGGAGTTGACAGAAAACTTCATTCGCCAAGATAAACACAAAAAAATTATTGCAGATTTAACGGCTTATCTCAGTTCACACTTAAGCATTGGCAAAGTCAAAAAAGCCAAGATAATGCAACGTTTAGCGGATGCGTATGTGGCTGTAGGTAATACAGCTGAGGCATTGAAGTTCTATAAACAATCTGTTTTGGATATTAATGACAAGCTGTTCCCTGAATATTTTACTCGCAGTTATTTCGGACAAGCCAGAATTGCTAATCAAGTTTCAACCGGTAAGGGTGTCTATGAGTTGTTTAGTAAAGCGTTACATTATGCCAAACAAGAAAACAATATTGCCCATCAGGCAACCATTCTTGACAGTCTTTCAGTTTTACTTTTTCATAGTAATCAGTGGCAAAAGGGTTTGCAATTAAAAAGAGAATCCATTGCACTAATGGAACTAATTGATGATAAAAGTATTGCCATGGGAACTGGTTTGGGCGTTTTAGCTTCTTATTTGTTAGAGCGTGGCTTGTTTAATGAAGGGCGAGAAGTGGTGGATAGAATAAAAAATATAGCCGATGAAATTAAATCCGATCACTTGACTTTAATTTATAACCATTATGATATTTCTCTAGAAATGAATGCGGGTAATTTTGATTATTGCCAGAGAGAAATAGATAAAGAATTTGCTTTGGCAAAAAAGATTAATGACTTTGCCATGATGCTTAACAATGTGTTTTTACAGATGGAATTGTTGTTGGCTCGAAAAGATACATTAAATTTTTTGAGTATCTGGCAAGAAAAAAATAAATTGTTTCAACAACCAGGACTGGAGCGTTATCAAATATTTATGGACTTATATTTGGCTCGTTACTATGAAATGGTCGGTAATGATGAAAAGGCAATAGAACTGATTGCTAAAGTTTCTGAGTTGGCTAAACAAAGCAGCGACTTTAAGTTTTTAAGTGATGCACAAGTCACCCTGGCAAAAATTTATTTACAATCAAATCCTCAAAAAGCATTGGATATTCTCATGGCGCTAGAACAATACAATCCAAATCCAAACCCTTACCTCGAAGTTAAGGCCAAAGCTTTAGCCAAACTAGATAAAAAAACACAAGCATTAAGTCTGATGATGGAAGCCAAAGCAGCTTATAATGAAGCATGGAAACCTGAGAACCAAGCTTTACTAGAAGAGCTCCAACAATCTATTTGATAGCTTATTCATCTAAATGGGTGTCGCACCTATCGTCTGATACTTCAATGATGTGATATTTATGAATAGCATTTTTGATAGGGGCACTTCTATGAATCGAAGTGCCTTTATTGGCTTGGAGTGTAATAAAAAGTTTATCTTTTCTTCTTTACTCGGGTCTTTTTCACTGTTTTTTTACGCCCATTTTTCTTAGTCGTTACTTTTCTAGTCTTTTTAACAGTTGTATTGCCATTTCTATGATGGGTTACTTTTTTTGTTTTCTTAACGGTTGTTGTTCTGCCATTGTGTCTAACGGTGACTCTTTTAGTCACTCTTTTGGATGTGCGAGGTTTGTATTTAATACGATTAATGGTTCTGACATGGCTCACTCTTTTAACAACAAACGTGTTTCTCGCTGTATAACGTACAATTCTATTTCTGTAAACAGTGCGATGTAATGGGCGAAAAGGTCTCCACCAACGGGGATAAATTCCAAATCGGAAACGTGAATGATAAGGTCGGTAAACTGGACGAAAAATCCAGCCAATAATTGGCCATGTTCTAACATGCACATGTGTTGGGTGGTAATAATAGTTTTCACCATAAATAAGGGTATTGCCTCGAACTTGCATATTATAGTCATCACCTGACTTTTCGACTTCTATGGTGGCTACGTCTTGAAATTCATCTTGACCAATTGCTGCTTGTAGTATTATCAGGTGAGCATCGCCTGCTACTTCTTCAACTAGCCGAATATAGTCTACCTCTCCATTACCATCTAAATCTAGATTGTTAATGCCTTCATCCGGATCATTCAACGCTTTTTCAAAACCTTCAAGATTCTTTGTTTCTGCAAATAATTCACTAACGGCTTGTAAATCTAAACCATCAGCCGCCTCAGATGTCGGAGCAATAATGGTGACATTGTCTTTAGCAAAGCTGTGTGGCAAACTCATCATGAGCATAATTGCTATTAAAATTTTAAGTTTTTTCATTGTATTTTCCTCGTAATTAAAAAATAAGATTTGGGTGCTACTATCAAATTACAGCATTAATTATTCAAAACCATCGCTAAAAATAATATCATTTTGTTGAAAGACATAACCCGCTCCTGCTTCTGTGTCTTTTTCATTGTCTAGCCAAGCGCCAGCGGCAACTGAGTCCACACCTAATTCAATTGATTTTCCTAATTCAGATTGTGTTGAAGTGGAAGTTGGTACAAATGTGTTGATTTCTTGCCAGTTGGGACCTACTTTACGGTACATGTAAATTTTGCCATTATTAACTGAACTGCTTGATAATTTTCTTGGTGCTGAGACGATTGCAAGGTTTCCTGATAAATCAACAGCCGTGCCATATTTATCAAAATTAGCAGCATCACTTGCAATTAGTGTAAAAGACTTATCCCATGAAGAAGTCGTGTTATTGTAATCATAAATAAAAGCAGCACCTGCTGATGAGCCACCAGTATCTTGCCCAATTGCTCCGATAATCACCTTTCCATTATCAAGTTTGACACTGTAGCCAAATGAATCGTTTGCTACTCCAGCGGTATCAATGATTTTATTGGTTAATAAAAAGGAATCAATACCTTTTGCAGAGGTGTCAGAAAAGACATAAGCCGCTCCTTTTCCACCATGACCAAAGGCACCAATTAAGGCTTTACCTAAACTAAGGCTGACAGAAAAACCAAACTTATCATTAACAGCGGCATCGTTTGCCAGTAGTTGAGCTGGGTCGGTATTCCATGACCCCATTTGGAATGAAAAAATATAGGCAGCTCCTGCATTAGATACTGCCGAGCTTTTATCTTTATATGCACCAACTAAAGCCTTATCCCCCAGTAGACTAACTGAGATTCCAAAATTGGCGTTGATTACTTGAGTTGCCACAGAACTCATGTCCAACTGTTCTGTTTGATTCCAGTTGGTTCCATCAAAATCAAAAATATAAGCAGTCCCAGTATTTCCCACAGCATTAACAGTTTTATAGGGTGCTCCAACAAGCAAACGATTGCCATCCAAGCTAATCGAATGTCCGAATTCATCATTGTCACTGGCATTTAAAGCTGTGATAATAGCCGTTTCTTGCCAACTACTGCCATCAAAAGTATAAATATAGACAGCTCCATTATTAGACAATCCACCTGAATCATAAAAAGGTGCTCCAAATGCAGCAATATTTCCTGAAATACTTGCAGATGTGCCAAGATGGTCTTGAGTAAGTCCGTCGCTGGCAAGTAGCTTATTTACTGTTATTCCATTGATTTGTTGAATGCTTTTATTATCTATTTCTTGTTGAGCATTCACTGCCAATGAAAATAGCATTAGGGTGAATAATAAATTGTTTTTCATAATTATTTTCTCTGTATTTAATGATTTAACGGATTAACTGAATTTGGTTGACCTAAATGTTTATCTTTTTTATCTTCTAATCGTTTTTGTGATAGATGTCTAAATTGTCTTATAGATTTATTCAGGCTGTATAAAGCTAATAAGGCAATTAGAAACATGATGATTTCAAATCGGTTATTGCTATTGGGTAATTTATCTCGAAATAAAAAAGAACGTGTTGGTGGGTTTTTGCTAATATTAACCTTTATTCTTTGCCCTTTTTGTAAATAGGTGTTGATGGCTTCATAGGCATCTGTTCTACCATTGGCTATGATATAATTTCCCAAATTACTGATTTTATCTGACTCATAGGTCGTCCCCATAGAGTCGTACTGGTATTGTGCATGAACGTAGTAGGTGTGAGTGGTTCTATTAGCTAATGGCCCTTGATTTTTTTTAATTTTATCAACTACTTTTGATTGGGTGATTATGGCAGTGCCTTCATACCATAGTGTTTCATCAAATTTAAATAAAAATTCAGTAATAGGTCGATGAAAAGCGATAAATAAAAACAATAGTGCCATCAATATTTCAGCAGTCATTTCTTTTATCAGTTTTGATTTTTGTTGTTTTATAGTCATCTCATCCTATTTCTTAAAATCAAGCCAAAAATTACAATAAAGAAAAGTCCAACGATAAGCGGAATAAAAGTCCAAATGTTTGCTCCTGTCTCTATAACCGCTGTTTTAGGGTCTTTAGGGTCATAGTAAATACTGATTTTATTTCCTTTTTGGTAGGGAGAGTTGTCTAACCATTGTTGTGCAATAAAGCGATTTTTTAAGCGACTTTTAATGATAGCACCATCACCATAGCTGTATTTTTCTGACTGATAGTGTTGACCATGTACTTGGTATTGGTACAAAGCTGAGACTTCAAAAGTGGTTTGTTTGCTCGTTGTGCTATTGGAAGAGCTACGTGTCTCGATTAAATTTATTTTAGTCACTGTTGCTTCGGTTTTCTGCCAATCCCTAGTTTGCTGTGCCAGTAAGATAAACCTGACACCAAAAAACACCAGTACCAAGCCGATAATCAGCGGTATGAAAAGCATGTTATTAATAGAGTAAGCGGGTCTTCTCATAATTGATTTGTTTTGAGTGTGTGTATATACTGTTTTAATTGCTGGACTTCTTCTCCAAACTCTCCATTGAGTATGTATTTGATTTTCTTTCTGTCTTGCATGACGATTTTAATTTCACGCATGTTATTACGAGAATACCTCTCTCCGAGTCTAAATACTCTGAGTTGTTTAATTTCATCCAATGTGATTTCGGAATTAACCCGCAAACTGCCATCTTCATTGGTACTTAAATCCAATAATCTGTTGGTCGTTAATTTCAAAATATGTGATGATTTCATCACATTAAGTACACTGGTTCCAGCACACAATGCAGTTATGATGTCTTCGTTTTGAAGATAGGAAGGCGCTGCATTTGGATTAACACTTGTGAGTATTTTATGGACGTTTGCAAAGACTTTCTGGTGGTTGTTATTTAAAGTTAAATTAGGAAAATTTCGGACAGTAATAAATTTAATCAGGCTTTCTTTGCCATCCAGTGTTTTAAAATAGAAGTAAGTTGATGCAAATTTTCCTGGATAGATATCAAACTGTGTAAAATTAGCCATGGGGATTTTATTTTCAAGTTCATTATCCCGTGAGAACATGAACACGTTTTTATGGCTAAACTTTATGTTTCGTTTATTGGTAGCAAACTGTTCAAGAATTTCTTCATCTTTATCGAGATAAGATGCTTTAGCTCTGGGATTGTATTTTAAGACAATCGCGACAAAGGTGTTGTCCAATGTTATTGCATCAATCAAACGCGAAATAGTGGATTGATAGTATTTTTTTTTACCTCGTACCAGCAGATTTAATTGCATATGAAATGGCTTTATTTGTGAACATTCACAATAAGAAATATCAGCAATTGTATAGTCTTCCTTTATTTTTGATTTTCCAAAAAAGGGAAAACTACAGCGAATAACACGTTGCATACTCGTTATTCCAAGTATACCTCGTGCACCACACCTAGTGACCACGAGTGTTTCTTCACCCGACCTTAAGTGTTCGGCAAAGACCTTTTGTAAATTGTTATGGGTAACGAAAAGTGGCATAATGTTTTTTCAATTAGGGTTTTAGTTAAACAGTTAATAATTCACGGAGAATGGCGACTTGTTGATTAAATTGTTCGGTTGTTGTGTATTTGTGTTTACTGTTATCATCTAAAATGATTTTTATTTCATAGATTGCACCACCCGATGTCTCACCTCTGTTTCGGGTAATTTTGCTTGATTTAATAGTCGCTAAATCGATAATTAACTGTGTTTCTAATTCACCTTTGTCATCCACTTTTAAATCCAATAACCGTTTATCAGTTAGCTTTAAAACATGTGATGGGTTAATCGCTCCAAATACACTGGTTCCCGCTCTTAATGTTGCCATTAATTTTTCATTGTTTAAATAATCCGGTCTTGATTGGCTGCCTGCATCTTTGAGAAGTCGCTCAATGGTTTTGGTCAGGCTTTGTGGATTGGTTGACTCTGTTTGTAAAAAAGAATAGCCATTAGTATCAATATTTATCAAGAATTGGGTTCCATCTCTGTAGTGAAACAAGAGGTTTTGGGATTCCATTTTTCCAGGGTAGGAATCAAACAAAACAATCTCCGTTAATGCTGCTTTACTTTCCAACTCATTGTTTTTGTTAAACTGAAACAGGTTTTTTGTGCTGATTTTGTAAGTATTTTGCTTGTTCGCAAACTGTTCAATAATCTCTTCATCGCTATCCAAATAACTGGGTCTGGCATTACCATTTTTTTCTAAAATGATAGCTGCAAACTTTTGGGCTAAGGTCTTGGAATCTACCATTGGTGAAATAGTAGAGTTGAAGGTTTTCTTTTCACCTTTGGCATCAATGTTTAAGGTCATGGTGTATTGGTTTTTCTGTGTGCATTCGCAAGAAAAAATATCTGATATCATGAACTCTTCCTTTATTTTGGATTTTCCAAAAAAGGGGAAGTTAGTATGAATAATGCGGTTTTGGTCAGTAATCCCAAGAACTCCACGAGCTCCAGACATAGTGACTACTAGTGCATTTTCTCCAGGGTTTAGATGTTCTGCAAAGACTTTTTGTAGGTTTTTTTCGGTAACGATGAAAGGCATAAGTTTTCCTCAATTAAGTTTGGTTAAATTTTTTTATAAATGATATAGGCAATAATGCCCATAATGATAATTGGTAATCGCCCAAATTTGACGGTGATAAAAAATAGCAAGCCAATCAACAAAACACAGAGTAAAAGGTAAAGCAGAATCAACCATACTCCTCTCCACATAAGTTTCTTTGGATTATCTCGGGCTAGAATTTCTTGTTTACTTAATTCTAGTTCTTGACTAATAGGTTTGTTTTCGATACTTTTTACTAATTTAAGCAGGTGTCGAAACCGCTGGTTTAATAACTCAGTTTCAAAATCATCTAAATTGGCAAATGTTGTGCCAAAGGTGAGTTTTTCAGGGATTAAAACCATTCCCCACGCTAGGATTTTTGTCTTTTCATCTGTTAAATTTTGCAAAGTGTTCTGTACTTCGGCATCATTAATAAGTGAGTGAGCAAACAACTCATCAGGTGAATAGACTTCTTTATTCAAGTAGTCCATATTAATTCGTTTGAATTTTTTATAACGCATTATCCATTTGGTGATTCTTTTTATCCATTTTCCTTTAATTTTTTTGGCTATCACTAAGCGTGTTTTTTGCTTAACTGACAATTCTGTTTTCATTCGAATGCCTTGAAAAGTACGGTATCTGACTTGATGATCATTGTCTATGCCTTGGTACCTAGTGCGTTTCAACATCGAAAATGTACATTTTATTTCTTTACCATTAATGACGCCTTTGTATTTTGCAAAAGCAAGAATCCCATCATCAAAGGGTTTAAATCCAATTGATTCAAATTGTTGGGTAAGGTATTGACGGATTAATTCTTTTCCACCAATACCTACAACCGAGCCAATGGATTTGAGTTGCGGTTTACTTATCATGACTTATCCACGCAGATTGGTTTATTTCTTGATTGATAGTATCCACATATACATGACGGTAACGTACCGTGTTATTTTCTTTGTCTATTTGTATAAAGTGATAAATAGTAGAACCGTCATCAATAAAATAATAATGCGATTTCAAACTGTCTTGTTGATCAAAGGCTATGACGGCTTGATACAGTTGTTTGTTTAATGACGTTTCAAAACCGTTTTGGAAAATAATTTCAAGTAAGCTGGTGGCAATCGCTGTGTTATTGCTGGGATCTGTATCGGTTAAAAATGGCGCAGGATTGAGTGTGGCCTGAACCGAGAGTGATACCGTTGGTGTTGCTGTGGCTAATATATCGACACTGAACTGTATTTGACTATTGGCATCAATACTCACCATTTCAGATATATCTCCCATTCCTGCTGTTTGTGAACAGTATTGAACCGCTGCTAGACATTGCCAATTAACATAGCTTAATCCGACTGGTTCGGTTGATTGCAGTACAGCTTGGTGGATGTTTATTGGACTGTTATTGGTCAATGTGAAAACCAAATTAGTCACTGTAGACGTGTTGAATGTTGGATTATTGGGCGTAATACTTATGCTAATATCTCCTGATGTATCATCATCATCTATTCGTGCAAATGGTGGGTTAACTGTGCTTGTAGCGATTAATGCATTGTTTGTAGTAGTTAAATTGATGGTTAATATTTCAAGACCTTCAGAGTCAATGTCATCCAATACATTGATAGGAATAATTACCGAACTAGCAAGAGCGGGGATAGTCGCAACACCGATGCCAGTTGGAGTTGGAGCCATGTAGTCAACCCCAGGAGTTGGGGGGCCTGCTAAAAAGTAATTTGTTTCAGTATCAGTTTCACTTACACCTCCTGTGAGAGTTAATTCAAACCCACCATTAGTGGAAGGCTCGGCTAAATCCTGAGAGTTACTTACTGAGACTTCACCATTTTCATCATCATTGATTTGAATACTCAGTCCATTAGTCATAGCATCAATACTCACCGTAGCTAACCCTCCGCTTATAGTGGTAATGGTAATAGTTAAATCTTCAGCAGCTTCAATAAAATTGTCATCAATGGGATTAATGCTTATATCTACAGAGTTATTTAAGGCAGAGAGAACGACTGAGCCAGATAATGCCATATAATCAGAATTAACTGTAGCAGTGTTTCCATTGTAAGTGTAATCTATTATTATGTCTTGAAGGTCACTTAATGGTACATCATTTGGCGGAGCCATATCTTTCAGTAACTTAAATCTTAGGGTGGCAGCTGTTGCAGGCTCACTGGCATGATTAATGACTTCCAGAGCAATTTTACTATTTAAATCATTATCTGTATTAATGAAATCCAAAACTTGAATTGGGATAGCATCATAGTTTGCATCATTACTTAAAACCGAATATAAAACTGAATAATTGACATCTCCATCACTGATAAAATCATCAACGCCTTGAATGGTTACGGTTTGAGATTGATTCCAATTAACAGCAGTAAAGGTTAATTGTGCCGGAGCATTAACAGTTCCTTCATTAAGATTAGTGCTGGCAAAAGCTACATCTACATCATCTGTAGGTTGTGCGAGTAATCTAACACCAAGAATAACACCGTTCGAGTTCTCACTGGTGGTATTGCCACCACCGACACTGACTCTGGCTGCACTCAATGCTATTGATGCCTCATCCGCTCCTATATATGGGAATGTATTATTACGAATATCACCATCAATATCAGTGCTGGTACTAATAACATGTATTCCTGCATAATCATTATCCCCATTGGCTGTATTGGCTAAATGATAATCTTCATTAACTTTATCAACAAAATCGGCAAATTTATCCAAACTATAATAATCACTATCAGTAAAATTTTTATAGGATTGCAAATCAGTAAATTCTTGTGAAAACCATTCAATTAAATTTGTAGCTAATCCATTTGCATAGAGATTATAGTTTATGTTTATATTATCACTTGATTGTAAGGAACCAAAATTAATGGATAAGACAACATCATTAAATGTATCAATAATATTATTAATAATGTCTAAATTAGTCGTATCATTACCAGTCGATGCTAAGGTTTTAATGCCGAAAAGATGAGCTACAAGTGTGTTATGGTAAATATTCCAATAACTACTAGAGTTCTCTAGTAGAATATCTGTAACCGAATGAATAAAATTGTTTTTTATCAGGGCTCGATAGTTTTCTTCCCCGCTACTATTGTTAATATATATACCAAAACAATTTGTACCACCTCCACTACATGTACTAATTTTATTTAATTCAATAACGGTAGGATAAAATTGAGTTGATAGAACATTAAAAATTTCGATTGCCCTATAATTTAAATGACTGGAATCAATGGTATTACCGCTAATTGTTTGACCGTGCATATTATCAATGGAAATAGCAGAATTTCTTTGAGAGTTAAATGTGTTGTTAGTAATTGTGTTTTTGTAAAAGCCATAGGAGTCAGATTCAACCGTAATACCAGTGCCACCATCTGTAAACAAGCATCCTTCAATCGTATTGCCTTTGGATTGTTCAATGGTAATGCCACCATTGTTTATTCCAATCATTTCAAAATCGATATTTTTAATGACAAAGAAATAAGAATTAATTAATTTAATCACATTGTTTTCTGAGCCAGGGCCCTTAGAGGTTAATAGTGGGTGGTTACCTGGGTTAGCAGCTGCAATAGTAATAATGTCAAAGTAATTTTGTTTAACTATATTGCTGATATAAGCTTTAGTTGCATAAGTGCCTGCTCTAATTTTAAACTTTACTTCACCTTTTGTGCCTCGATGATATAAATTATCAAATGCTTCTTGCGGTGTTAAAAAATCAGGAGAGCTTCCCCCAACTGTATAAAATGAACCATTATTTGAATCAATATTATCTAACGGCACAACAACAAGAGGGGATTGATCGGCACCAACATAAACATTGATGCTCGTGCGAATATCTCCATCAATGTCATCTACAACTTCATCTTGAGGGTGAGCCACTAAATCAGCATCAGCAATCAGTAATAATGGTAAATGCAAGTCATTAATGTCACCTGATGTCGTTCCTAAAAATAATATAAATCTACTCAAGCCTACATTCGGATGGATCGCTTGTACATGTGTTTGAAAACCATCAAAAGTTGCATAGTTATCACTAACTCCAGGGCTGCTTTCTCCCCATGAGACTAATGTGCTGCCAGAGGTATATATGTTATTATCAACAAGTTGTGAAATTCCATCAATATTAGAATCAAGAGGAACACTCAATGTGATACCACCACCAGTGTTCATTATTATATTATTTATTATACTGAGTTGGGTTGTCGCTGAAACGAGAATGCCAATATCAGTTGCCTGTTCTGTTCTAATAGAGTTATGCATAAACTTGATGCGATCACCCAATTGAGCTGCAATACTATTGCCATTTGGGTTGGTTATTGAGATAAAGTTATTATAAACAAGCATATTTCCTGAACTATCATTGTTTAAAACCATGCCAAAAACACCTTTTTGTGAAATATTTATTTTGTTATTTCTAATTATTGCAATACCTTCA
Organism: Lysobacterales bacterium; assembly: GCA_027067055.1. GTDB lineage: Bacteria > Pseudomonadota > Gammaproteobacteria > Xanthomonadales > Marinicellaceae > NORP309. Next base: position 57,673 of record JAMOMK010000055.1, read on the forward strand.
AAATCTAAAGCAATATAATCCATAGAAGTGAATGTTGATAATGCATCAATAAAGTTGTTATTTTCAATGACCGAATCAATATCATCTATTTTTACATTTATTCCTCGATTTGCTTGCCCAGAAAATGTATTGTTTTTAATAATGATTGAAGGTATTGAAAAGCCACCAAGAAACCCTTTTATCCCTTGAAATCCTAAACTAAAAGTATTTCCATCTATAATAAATCCTTCACTAATTCCACTGGCGCTAGAGATAGAGCTAAATAGTAACAACTCATTCCTGAGATCAAAATTTGAAGACGGTACTAACCCTTGAAATGTACAATTAGCTACAGTCACTGAATCACTATTATTGACAATGTATAAAATAGTTTGAGCATCAGAATTTGTCGCTTCAAAACGAATACCTACAAAGCTAATAAATTCCACACTTTCAAGTTTGACAATCCAATTGTTAGCCAAGACCTGCGTGGAATTTTTCCATATAACATTCGCTGTAGGGCTCGCACGTTTGAAAACCACTCGATCAGTTGTGTTTGCCATTGTTCTATCAATCGAGTTCATGGTAATTTGTTCATCATAGGTTCCTGTTCTTATCCTGAAACTTACCGGTGCTGATATACCATTGACCTCTAAATCCGCAACTGCTGCTGCAATAGAGCTGTAATCTTCACTGCCACTTTGGTTGATGAAATAATCACCAGCTAAAGGTGCTGCTTGAGAAACAAAGCTAAGGAAAATAGATAATAATAGTATTTTTTTCATGAGTTTTTTCTCCATGGAAGATTTTCAGGTTTGATAACATCAAAAGCGATAAGTGTGAGTAAAATAGCAAAGCCAAGGAAAGCGATGGCGAAAATTGTAGGGAAAAAAGAAGCATTTTTTTGGCTGATGCTGGCTATTTCGGGTTTGTTAGGGTTGTAAAAAACCGTCACGGCTGTTCCTACTTTATAAACTAATGCGGCTTTTCTGGCATCGGCTTTATTTTTGAATGTTCGGCTTGTTCCATCTGAAATTGACCTGCCCCTACCTGAGATAATATTTAAATTAAAATTCTTACTGGTATAATCAACACCATTAACTCGATAGCTGTATTCTATTCGTTGTAAATAAACCAGATCCGATCGAGGTGAAAAGGTGCTTTGCCTATGTTTACGGTAGATCGTGTGTTCTTGCACTCCTGAAAACAAGACAATACCTTTGACTGATTGCCAACCTCCCGTATTTATTCTATCTAGATATTTATTAATGGAACTGATGACAACAGCTATGGCAAGTGGCAAAATAACAATGGCAATCAACTTTCTTTTAAGTACCAAACTCATGATGAAATATTCTTGGTAATTGTACTAGTTTTCATTTTCATTTTTTATTTATTGATTTGAATGGTTTAATTCTAAGGAAAGTAAATAATTCATATCAGAAAATTTGGTGAATTTTTAGTGAATTTATCTTAAAACTAGCTAAATTGAAGGCATTAACATAAAATAACTTTATTCGAGAAATATAATAAAACAAAACTAATCATAATAACTTTATGCCCCTTCAAATCGATAGTTTTAGCTATGATGAAGCCACTGGAATCATCAAAAAGCAGCATAAAGAGTACAAGTTAACTAAACTCCAAAAGAAACTATTTGATTACTTTCTTGCACACCCTAAGCAAATTATTGATAAAGAAACCTTGATGCAGGAAGTGTGGGGACGAATCGTCACCGATAATACTATTAATAAGTTTATTTCAGCTTTGCGACTCTATGCTGAAGAGGATTCATCTCAGCCCAAAGTTATTGTCACCCATTTTGGACATGGCATTAGTTTTGAGGGTAATATTGTGCAACAAGGGTTGGTTACCAAGAAAAATTTATCCCTTTGGTCTGTTATGTCTGTTGCCTTACTGTTAATTATTATCTCTTTGGTTTATTTCTTCAATCACAACCCTAAAAGCCCTAACAATGCAGAAAAAATTCAAATCGATCACGTGCTTATCCTGCCAACCGATTATGAAAATTTAAAGGTAGATGATATCCAGAAGCAAGGTTTAGCAGAATTGATGCAATCAGTTTTGAAAATCTCTGATTCAGAAGGTCAAGTGCTATTTGGTAAACGAACACAGAGTAACCGTGATGCTATTGAGAAGTATTGGCGCTTGGATAAAAAGCTTGTCGTGCTACAATCCAGAGTGCAAAAAAATGGAGAAACCTATCAAGCTATCATTAATTTATCACAGGGCAATAAAACCTTAGATAAGGCAATTATTAAAGGCAATAGTTTGGCAGATTTAATGCAAGGTCAAATTAACTTTATTGCCCAATATCAATCGGGTGGTGAAAATAAAATAACCACAAGCATTGATGATGATTTTATTAGAGCAATGGCTTTTGTTAAAAAAAGAGATTTTAAACATGCCCAAAAATTATTAAGAAGTGTTGTTGAAGATAATGCTGAGAATGACCAAGCCCGTTTTCAATTGGCACAAGTGAATGCACAATTAAAAGAGTATAACAAAAGCTTAGCTCAACTTCATACACTTAAAGCAACAGTTTTTTATACTACTAATAGCACTGAAGTTGAATTAGCGGTTGCTGAAGTTTTATTTAAACAAAACAAATACCAAAACATCATTGATAATTTAAAACAATACCAAGTACAGAACTTGGATGTCAGTGAGGTAAAGAAAGCCAAAATCAAGCTACAAATGGCAGATGCCTATATTGCCATTGGAGAAATTCAAAATGCCATGAAGTTTTATAAACAAGCAATAGTGCATGTGAATTCAGAATTTAACCCTAATATTTTTGCCCAAAGTTATTATGGACAAGGAAGAGTTTTAGAAAGCCAATCTAACGCCCAAGACACCTTTAGTTACTTTGAGAAAGCTTTAGCCTATGCTCAAGAAGCAAATGATTACACAATACAAATACTCGCCTTGGATGAAATGGCTAAGATTTTACTCGTTGGTAACGAATGGGAAAAAGGATTGGCTTTAAAAAAGCAAGCCATAGAAATTATGGAGATGGAAGATGACAAAGGTAAAGTTTCTCAAGGTTTAGGGACATTAGCAGCTTTCTTAATACAGACAGGGCACTTTAGTCAGGCAAAAGAAATAAATGATCGACTCGGACGCATCGCAAAGGAACTCAAAAATGATAGTTTATTACTGACTTATTTACATTACGATAGTATTGTATTGATGAACTTCTTTAAATTTGAAAATGCTCGAAGTCAAATTGATAAGCACCTAAAAATTGCTCAAAACAGTAAAAATTTAGCTATGCAACTGGATAATGCCTTTTTAGAATTTGAATTGCGTCTTGCACAAAAAGACCTATCAAACTTCAAAGCCGAATGGGGCAGGCGTACGCAATTAATTAAAGACATGGGTTTTGAACGCTATCAAGTGTATATGGACTTTTACTTGGCACGCTATTACAAACAAATAGATAAAGCAGATAAAGCTATTGAAATTATCAACAAAATTTCTGAACAAGCTAAAGCCAATAATGACATAAAAATATTGGTTGATGCACAAAATCAATTAGCTGAAATATACACGAAAACAGACCCTAAAAAAGCTTTGGATATTTTAAATAACATCGAACAATATCAGCCCGATGCTAACCCATATTTGGAACTTAAAGCACTAGCTTTAGTTAAGTTAGGACGAAAACTAGAGGCATTAAACCTTCTTAATCAAGCTAAACTTGTTTTTCATGAAGCCTGGAAGTCTGAAAATGAAATATTGCTAGAGCAGTTAAAACAAGAGGTGAATTAATTATTTCGGTGACAAGCAAAATCACAGAGAAATAATAAAGCATTTTTAGCATCGCTTTGTGGTAAATCAAGCAATTGTTGCTTGGCTAAAAGTGCAAACTCATTTGCTTTATCTTGAGTGTATTTTAATGCTGGGGTTTCATTGATGCGTTTTTGAATGGTTTTGAGGTGTTTGATGGATTGTGATTTTATCGCATCGCTAATCACTTGTTTATCGCCTTGGTTGCCATTTTCAAGTAAATAGATTAGGGGTAAGGTTAATTTTCCTTCGGCTAAATCATCACCAATATTTTTGTCCAACTCATTATTGTCAACGGCATAATCCAACATATCATCAGCAATTTGAAATGCCATACCGAGGTTTTCGCCATAGGCTGCCATTTTAGTTATTGTTTCTTTATCTGCCTCACTGATTAATGCGCTTAACTCACAACCCGCTTCAAAGAGTTGAGCTGTCTTGTTTTTAATCACTTGGTAATACTCATCTTCGGTAATTTCTAAATTGCCAATGTTGAGTAGTTGTAAAACTTCACCTTCAGAAATGGTGTTGGTGGCATTAGCAAGGATATTCATCACTTGCAAGTTTTCAATAGTTACCATCATCTGAAAGGCGCGAGAATAGAGAAAATCACCCACTAAAACACTGGCAGAATTGCCCCAAACTTCATTGGCTGTTTTATTGCCACGGCGCATATCGGATTCATCAACAACATCATCATGTAATAGAGTTGCAGTATGAATAAATTCAATAATAGCAGCCAATTGAATGTGATTTTTTCCTTTATAACCAAAAGCTTGTGCCATTAGTACGACCAGCATAGGACGGAGGCGTTTGCCACCAGAGTTAATAATGTATTCTGAAATTTGACGGATTAACACCACATGCGAATCTAATGAATTGCGAATGGTTTGATTCACCAATAACATGTCGTCATGGGTTACTTTCAGTACATCTTCTACACTTTTAATCGGATTGTTATCTGTCAACTTACTGTGGATTAATTAAAAATTGTTATTATACTTAATTTATGAATTATTACTTGGATTTATGATTTAAAACGCTATATTAGTCACTTCTAATTTGATTTTGTAAATTTAACCATGACAGCAACCAGTGGGCTCAACTCAACAGAAAAAAAAGCAGCCTTCTCAATTGCTTTGTTGATAGCACTGCGCATGTATGGTTTGTTTTTGATTATGCCTGTGTTTAGTGTTTATGCTAAAACACTGCCTCAATCGACGCCTTTATTAATTGGATTAGCTTTGGGTATTTATGGTTTAACGCAAGCACTGTTGCAAATACCTCTAGGCTTGGCTTCTGATTTTTTTGGGCGCAAAAAAATACTCACCATTGGTTTACTTACCTTCATAGCTGGCAGCATTGTTGCTGCTTTATCTACCACAATTTATGGTATTGTTTTAGGTCGAGCGATTCAAGGCATGGGAGCTATTGCTTCAACAGGCATGGCATTGGTAGCCGATGTCTCTCGACCTGAACAACGCACTAAAATGATGGCAACTATTGGTATGAGTATTGGCATGGCATTTATGCTAGCATTTATTACAGGCCCTATACTGTTTGGTTGGTTTGGCATGTCCGGACTGTTTTGGATAACAGCAGGACTGGCAACACTTGCTTTGATGCAATTGCACATTTTTGTCGAAGAACCCAAAAAGCACATCAAAAAAGGGTTTAGCTTTTCAGAAATGTTGCATACCCTAAAAGACATGCAGTTGATTTCACTTAATTTATCGGTCTTTGTTTTACACGCAGTGATGACAGCTGTCTTTGTGGTGTTACCTTTGATTTTAGTTGAGCAATTAGATTTTGCGGCTAAGCAACACTGGAAAATGTATTTACCGGTGCTATTAATTTCAATGGTATTTTTTATTCCAATGATAATTATCCATGAAAAACGTAAAAAATACTTTCAGTTTGTCACCTTTGCCTTGGTTGGTTTGGCTTTATCGCAAGTGATGATGGGATTGTTTAACTCTAGTTTGATGCTTATTGCGGCAATGTTGGTTATATATTTTGCCTTCTTTAATTTTTTGGAAGCCGCAATGCCAGCGATGTTATCACGTATAGCGGGTGAAAAATACCGAGGAGCCGCCATGGGAGGTTATTCAACTTCACAGTTTTTAGGCGCTTTTGTGGGATCTTCACTGGCAGGGATTATGATGACATCAGGATATACTCATGTTTTTTACGGAACAGCAGTGCTAGTGATTTTAGCAGCTGTGGCAATATTTCTAGTTAGGCAGAAATAATTTTTCTTTTTTAATTGTTTTTGTTACAATCCCACATTCTTAAGCAATTGCTCAAAAGAGCAATTATACATAAAACTCGAAAATTATAGAGGAGATAGAAAATGGCAAGAGGAATCAATAAAGTAATCGTTGTAGGAAATATGGGGCAAGATCCTGACGTGCGTTACACTACAGGTGGGGCTGCTGTAACCAATATTTCAGTAGCAACTTCAGAACAATGGAAAGACAAAAACACAGGTGAAGATGTTGTTAAAACTGAATGGCACCGTATTGTGTTTTTTGGACGCTTAGCAGAAATCGCAGGGGAGTACCTGAAGCGAGGTTCTCAAGTTTATATCGAAGGAAAACTACAAACGCGTAAATGGCAAGACAATAACGGTCAAGACCGTTACACAACAGAAATTGTGGCTAGTGAAATGCAAATGTTAGGTGCGCGACAAAGTGGTGGACAAGGTCAATACGCTAGTGGTGGACAAGCCCCTGCTGCACCACGTGCCAATAAGCCTCCACAGCAAAATCAAGCACAGAATCAAGGTGGCGGTTACCAACAAAACCAAGGGCAACAAGCTCAACCACCACAACAATCACAATCACCAGCGCAAAATCAACCCGCCTTTGATGATTTTGATGATGATATACCTTTTTAAATTAAACGATCAATATAATAAATAACCGCGTAGTGGAGCCCCTTGTGGGCTCCTTGGCAAAATAAACATCTGAGTCATAAATCAAAACAGGCGTCCACAAACGGTTGCCACTACGATTGGGTTCAAGGCGATTCTACGAATAGAATTTTTGATTGATTCTTTGGCAATATTCAACCAGGTTAGTATAACTTTTGGCTACTTGCGTAAACTCATCATCAATATCTGATTCAATAAATGAGGCGAGCATGCCATAGGCACTAGCATCAAAGGAGCAGGACTCTTTGCCAAAGAAGTAGTCCTTATTTCCAAGTAAACCTGATAGGGCAATAAAGGATTGCTGGGTAATATGCAAAATTTCTTCATGACTGTGTTTACCAATGCCTTGGCCTTGTAAATTTCGTGCTAATTTTTTACGCACAATTTTAGGAACAAAGGTGCGAACTATTGGTGGAAGTTTGCCAAAAAAAGCTTTTTTTACAATTTTCCATGTATCCTCACACATCCAACGAGAATAAACTAGGCAAAAATAAAGATTTTCGTCTAAAGATTTGGTTAATAAATAGGCTAAAGCAGTTTCTTCTTTTGACAAGTTTTCATCTAAATTTACGTGATTCTGTTTTAAATGTTCAAAGATAAACTGTGAATCAGTAATGGTTTGGCCATCATCAACAATGAAAGGTAGTTTGCCTTTAGGGGCTTTTTGTAAATTATTACTCTTGTTGTTGGAATTAAAAGAGATGCCTGCCATGCGCATATAAGCATCCACTTTTAGTACCATTGGGCTTGGGTCTTTTACCCCTAAGTTCTTTCCAAAACCATGTAATGTAATCATAAATTCCCCTCATTTGTGTTTTCTATAAAATGGCCCATAAACTTAATATCTTCAATGCAGTGCATATAAGGTAAAAATCGTTCATCGCCGTCTTCAAAAGCTTTTGCTGCTGCATGTGCATCTTCCAGTGTCTCCCACAAAGCAATATCAGCAAAAACTCGTGATGAGTTTACAGGTTGTAAGGCATTTATGGAAACAAATCCTTTAAAAGTGTGAAGTGATTTTTTGACCTGTGTACGAATTTCAGCAACACTGGTGATAGAATCTTCCTTGACAGTGAAAATAGCGACTTCTACAATTGTATTTTTTAACATCATAATTAGTTATCTCATTTTAAAAATGGTAGCTTAAATGACAATTACTGACAGCGTGTTGTCAGTGCTTTGACAATTGTTCAGATTGGATTCAGTTTTAATTCATGCAAATATGATATTATGGCATTAGAATTAATACAATAAAGGTGCCCCATGAAAACATTAACATTCGTCTTAATGTCCATAATCGTTTCTGTAGGTTATGCACAAGATAACTCTTTAACTCAAGTTAGCTACACACACCCTGAAAAATTTAGAGATTTTGAAACTCGCTTAGGAGCACGAGATCGAATGGATAGATTAAAAAAAGATTTGACTAGAAATATCGATAAAATATGGAATAAAACTTTTACAAATAGCGAGGTCTTAACAATTGATTTCACTGATATTGATATGGCAGGTAGAATGATATTTGGTATTGATCAAATCAGAGAAGTTAGGGTTGATTCAGATAGAAGTGTTTTAGAATTTGATTATACAATTAAAAATAAAAATGGTGAGGTTATCAAATCAGGACATGAAAAGCTAGTCAATAATAACCTCGTACGAGTGGATAGAAATAAGTTACGGTTTGAAAATAGTCGTTTAAAATACGAAGTGGCTCAAATGGCGAATTGGATAAGAAAATTATCTAAGGAATTGGGTTGATTTTTTTAAATATTGAATTACGATATAGTGCCACAGGGTTGGTTCCATCAAATATGCAATGTAACGGATATTTCGATAATTAATTAGGCTTTAATTGTTTGGTGGAGCCAAACCTATCTTAGAAATGAAGCCTGAGGTTATCTGAGAACAAACTATAGACGTTCCCATTATTGAATCAAATCCAGTAAGTCATGTAGTTCATATGTGGCATTATGTTGGATCTTCTTTTTGTTTGGGTTATACCAAATGCTGTCAATTTCGTAATTGATTCCCCCTTGTATATCCGATCCGAGATTATCTCCAATAATGGCAACCGTATTTTTATCAGGGTTACGCATCAGTCTAAAGGCATAATCAAAGATTTCTTTTGAGGGTTTGGCGTGTTTTATTTCTTCTGAAATAACAATGTGTTTAAAAAATTTTGATAAGGGAGATTTGGAAAATCGTGGTTTTTGTACGACGGTCATGCCATTTGTCATAATAATCATTTGGTGCATTTTAGCCAAAGTTTCGATGACGGCATAGGCGTTGTCGAGTAATTGGTCATTTTGCGAAAGATTGTATAAATAATCTTCAGCGAAGTGAGTGATGTTTCTATCGACTTTTAACACACGAAATAATTGCTCGGTTCGGCTGTATTTAATCTCTTCTTGGAATTCGACCAATCCTTTTTCAAAATCCATCCATAGCTTGTGGTTAATTGTGTGGTATATGCCTATTATGGTTTTTTCATCATAAGGAATTTCAAAATCATTAAGTGTGTGCAATAAAGCTTTTTTTTCTGCTTGATTGTAGTCAAATAAAGTGTTGTCGGCATCAAAGATAAGCCATTGATATTTTTTAAGGTTATTTTTCATAATTATCTTTTTTCGGGTATAAAAAAACCCGATAAAATCGGGTTTTTTTAATTTGTATTGTCAACTAATTAAGCGATGATGCTTACGTGTTGACGATTTTTTGGGCCTTTCTTGATAAATTGTACAACACCGTCTTTTAGTGCAAACAATGTGTGGTCTTTACCCATACCAACATTAACACCCGCGTGAACTTTAGTTCCGCGTTGACGAATGATGATGTTACCAGCTCTTACAACCTCGCCGCCATATCTTTTGACGCCAAGGTATTTAGGATTAGAATCGCGACCGTTCTTGGTACTACCCGCTGCTTTCTTATGTGCCATGTCTTATGCTCCTGTTAATATGTTAATTATGCTTTGATTGATTTGATTTTGATTTCAGTATAACTCTGACGATGACCCATTTGAGTCATTGAATGCTTACGTCTTCTGAATTTTATGATTTTAACTTTCTTAGCTCTGCCATTTGACATAACTTCAGCAGTGACTAATGCACCATTAACGAAAGGAGTGCCAATTGTAATGTCTTCTCCATTAGATAGCATTAAAACTTCATCTAATTTAATTTTAGCGCCTTGATCTAGGCCTAATTTTTCTACGCGCAATACATCGCCTTCTTTAACTCTGTACTGTTTACCACCAGTTTTAATAACTGCATGCATGATTTTTCTCCAAAACATTTTATTTATTAATGAGGTAAAACACCTCTAACGCTACGGTCAATGTAATCAATGCAGACAAGACCATAAGCTACTAAGGGCGAGGATTTTACTGATAGAGGTGGTTTTGGTCAACTTTTTTCTCCTTTTTGTTGTGGAATTTTGCTACAAAAATTAAAAATAGCATCTATTAACAAAAAAAGTTAAAATTAGGCTTATGAAAACGTATCTTTCTTTTGAGGCAACTCCTGAGCATTTTTGCACAAATCGTGCTTTGGCTTATGGTGATGGGATGTTTGAAACCATTTTGTTGCATAATAGTATCATGCCATTATGGACTTTACATATGCAAAGGCTGCAGTCAGGCTTAAAACTATTGGGCTTACAAAAAATATCTGAACAGTTATTGTTAGGTAAAATTGAAGAATTAAGAGCAAATCAAGTTGCTGGTATTATTAAACTAATTGTTTTTCGAGAAGGGAAGCTGCGTGGGTACTCTGGGGAAACAGATAAGATTGATTTTATTATAACAATTAATCCGTTGCCAAATATTAAGGTTTGCAATAGATTAAGCGTTAGTTCTGTTAGGCTATCCAGCCAAAAGAAACTGGCTGGTTTAAAACACCTTAATCGTTTGGAACAAGTCTTAGCTGCCAATGAGTTAATCGACTCACCTTATAGTGATGCACTTATGCTTGATGGTAAAAAAAGAGTTATTGAAACGGTGAGTAAAAATATTGTATTGATTAAAGACAATAAACTTTATTCTCCGAAACTTAATAAGTGCGGTGTTTATGGTGTGGCATTACGTTGGCTCGAGTCACAAGGCCATGAAATAAAGTGGAAAAAAATTGAATTTAAAACCTTGCGTAAGTATGATGGATTTTTAGTGTGCAATAGCATTAAGGGATTCAATGCCGTTACATCAATTAAAGATAAGTTTCAATTTCGGGTGGATTTGCCAGTAATTGATGAAATACAAAAACAGTGGCGTATAACGATAAATTCATGATAAAAAAACTATTTCTAGCCCTTATAATTGTGACAACTGTATCTGCAGCTGTTGGGTTTTATTATTACAACCAGTACCAGAAATTCTTGACTCAAGCTGTTTTTGATAATGATACGCTGTTGACAATAGAAAAAGGACAAAACTTTAGGGGTTTTACGCAAAATATATTAGACAAAAAAGCCAATGGCAAGCCGTGGATGTGGCGCTTATTTGCCAAAATGGAAAAAGTTGGTGGCTGGTTGAAAGTAGGCGAATTCAATATTAGTCAGGGTGTTACGCCAATGGTTATGATGAAAAAAATTAAAAACAATAAGGTGTTAACTTATCATTTCACTATTGTTGAAGGTTTTAATTGGCGTGAGTTGAAAATTAAAATTTTAGCTGATGAAACTTTACTTCATGAAGTTGGAGATTTAAGTGACCAACAATTATTAGCTATCCTTGAGTCCGACACTTCAACACCTGAAGGTTTGTTTTTACCTGAGACTTACCAATTTGTACGCGGTGATAGTGATATTGATATTCTTAAACGTGCTCATAGCGCATTAAAACAAAGTTTGCAACAACAATGGCAATCACGTGATAACAATTTGCCTTACAAAAATAGTTATGAGCTGTTAACTATGGCATCAATTGTCGAGAAAGAAACATCGCTTGCCAGTGAACGAGAAATTGTAGCAGGGGTTTTTGTGCGACGATTGCAAAAAAACATGCGCTTGCAAACTGATCCAACGGTTATTTATGGATTGGGAGAGAGTTACGATGGTGATATTCGGACTAAAGATTTAAAAACAGACACTCCTTATAATACTTATACAAGAAAAGGCTTAACACCAACACCGATTGCCATGGCTAGTATTGAATCTATTGTTGCCAGTGCTCATCCGAAAGATGGGAACTCTTTGTATTTTGTTGCTAATAATCGCGGTGGACATTATTTTTCGGACACGTATGAACAGCATCAAAGGGCGGTTAAAGACTACCTCAAAGGAAAAAAACTGTAATGATAAACAATGCTCGATTTATTACTTTAGAAGGTTCTGAAGGTGCTGGTAAAACAACAGCTTTAAAAACAATTAAGAAAATCTTAAATATCTGGGGAGTGGATTATATTTGCACGAGAGAACCAGGTGGGGAGCCAAATGCTGAAAAAATTCGTGAGATTTTACTGCATTCTGAGCATTTACACGCCAAGACAGAATTGTTGCTCATGTTTGCTGCACGCAATGAGCATATAGAAAATGTAATCAAACCAGCATTAAACAAAGGAGTTTGGGTTGTTTCTGATCGTTTTGTGGATGCCAGTTATGCCTACCAAGGTGGTGGTCGCGAACTTGGTTATGAGGTAGTGAAGTGGATGGATGATTTTATTGTGGGTGAAGTGCAAGCTGATTTAACCGTACTAATGGATATAGAGCCAGAAATTGGATTACAACGCATTAAGTCAAGAGGTCAAGCAGATAGGATAGAACTTGAAGGCATTGATTTTTTTCATAGACTTACAAAATCATACCGTGATAAAGCAAAATTAGAACCAAGTAAATATGCCATTATTGATGCATCAAAATCTTTTAAAGCAGTTAAGTTAGCCATTGTTTCGGCTTTTGAGTCAAAAAAACAGGAGTTAATGTAATGAGTTTACCTTGGTTAGCGGATAATATTAGGCAATTTATACCTTTAGTCAATGAGCAAAGAATCCCTCATGCTATTTTACTTTCTGCAGCAAGGGGCATGGGAAAGGTTGAGTTGGCCAAAGAAATGGCGCAATTAGCAATGTGTGAGAATATAACTGAAGATGGTGCGTGTTTTCGATGCAGTGCCTGTGAATTAATCAAAGCAGGCAACCATACTGATTTAACAGTAATTAAAGCAGAGAATGCTGTAATTAAAGTCAGTCAAATACGAAAACTGACTAGTGATGTGGTGTTAACAGCATCAAAAAATCAACACAAAGTGATAATTATCCAAGATGCTGAAAAAATGAACCCATCATCAGCTAATGCCTTACTAAAAACTTTAGAAGAACCGCCGCAAAAAGTTTTGATAATCTTAACAACCAATGAGATAGGTCAGCTATTGCCAACGATTAAAAGTCGTTGTGTTAAAATCACTATTCAATCCACATCGAATCACATAGCAAATCAATGGTTAACAAGTCAAATTGAATCGGACATTGATGGAATTGATTTCGCCTTGTTTTTATCTGATAACTCACCACTTCTGGCTTATTCAATCCTGCATAATAATGTAAGTGAAGATGTTAAGATTATGGTAAAAGATATGGAAGCATTGCAACAACAGTCTGTCGCACTTTTGGATGTTTGTAAAAAATGGTACAGTAATAATTGGCACTATAATTTAAATTATATTTCAGTGATTTTGTTAAATCATTTGTTGTTAAAAAATGGTTTGTTAAGTGAAAATAAAAGTGAGTCACATATTAAAATCAATATACAAGCCAATAAAATATTAACATTTATTAAAAGTATTCATCAATTTAGTAAACGATTGGAATTGCCATTAAAGGGTGAGTTGCAGTTAGAAAAATTGCTTTTAATGTGGAAAAATACACCTAGCAGTACTATTGATTAGTGTTTTTTTTAAAATTTTTCAAGAATTGTTGTAAATAACAGTTATAATGTATAATTCATTATAATTATTAGAGGGGTTGTTGAGTATGGCGTTTATGGGAGCTGGAATGGGTAAAAAAGGGATTTTATCTTGCGATGTAAAAGATGTCAGTGATTTGCATAAAATTTATATTCCTCATATAGAAAATGGCGGGATATTTATTCGAACAAATAGCCAATATAAGTTAGGAGACGAAGTCTTTTTATTGTTTGCCTTGATGAATGAAGAGAAAGTGCCTGTTACTGGGAAAGTTGTTTGGATAACTCCAGCAGGAGCAACAGGAATAAAACACTCTGGAATTGGCATACAATTTTCTGACAATTCTGATATGGAGCAAATTCGCACAAAAATAGAGACTCTTTTAGCCCCGTTTAAAGGAGAACTATTGCCAACTGAGACAATGTGATTGCTGATGAGTTTACCGTTATCTGCGATAAATACAATTGAAAAAAAAATTAGAGCTGCCACTAATTTTCAATATGTTTCAAGTCAAAAAACCGATGCGATTATTGATGCATTGACTCAAATGTCGGCACGTTCTGGCATGGCTGTTTATATATGGATGTCTAATGCTGGCTTAGTTAATATTCGATCTCGACAGACACCATTGCCTGCGACTCGCTCCATTCTTGAGGCATTGAAATATGCCACAAAAAATCATTATTTTGCTGTTTATGTTTTCCCTGGGATAAACGATGCAGATTTGCTTGAATTAAAATCAACATTGCCTTCAGCTACAGCATATTTGAATGTTAGTGAAAATACACGTTTTTTATTTTTGATGGATGAAGCCATGAATTTTAATTTTTTAAAAAGAAATGCTGAAGAAATAAAACTGGAAAATAAGCATGTCAAAAAATATAAGCTCAGGGATGCAAAATGGGTTGTCTCTAATAGCTAATGAAGATGTCAGATATTAAATCTAAAAAGCAAGAGTATACAAAAGAAATGTTGGAGTTGTTCTTTACTGACTCTATTCAACCACTGCTCGTTGTCAGTGCGCAAAGCCAAAAAATCATCCTGGTAAATGAATCATTATTTGAGTTATTAGATACAAGCGATGACTTGTTACTCGAAAAAAAATGGTATGACTTGGACATCGATGACAATAAAGAAAAATACCATGAATATATTAAGCAGATTAATTCTAATGAAAAAACTATTTTTCCAATCCAAATATCCACTCAAAAAACTGAAAAGCTACTCAGTTGTGAGTATCATTTAGGCTTTCTTGATGGTGAAATGGTCTATGTCGGTTTATTGAAAGCCCAGCAGGAGGAAAAATTTTCAAATAACCTTGTCGAATATATTGATGCAATTAATCATTTGCCAATTAATGCTCAAGAAATCAAAAAATATTTTATACAGCTGAAAAAAAGATTTAATTTAGATTTTCTTGTTTATGTTGAAAACGACAATGAATCAGTTAAAGAAGTTGTTATGGTGGCTAATGCCGAGGTTAAAAATGCTATTACTGATTCAGGGTTAAATGCTTTTATCACCATAAGTAAGTCAAAAAAGAATACTGAAATTAATCGAATTACAGACTTCCATGGCAAGTATTTCAAACTACTTAACTTGCTGAAAATAGAAACATTACTTGTTTATCCAATTCACCATAATCAAAAAGTCATGGGTTTAATTGTGATGGGGTATGACATAAAACAAAACAATCAAGTCATTAAGTTTATTTTATCGACATTAGTTGGTCGTTGCCAGTTGTGTTTGTATGATAAAGGCATTATTAACCAAAGAAATAAAGAAGGGCAATTGGATAAATTGACCAATTTACCTAATAGAAACTCAATGACCGAAAAGCTGTCAACTATAATTGATACAGGCATTGATTTAAATTACTATTTGTCTTTAATAATTATAGATTTTGAGAAGTTAAATTACTATAATAAAAGATATGGGATTGAAATTACAGATGAAATAATCGTCAATTTATCTAAAGTTTTGGTTAAATCAATTGGTTCTCATGGTCAGGTTTATCGACTTTCAGGTGATGAGTTCTTAGTGTTGTTGAAACCATATGTTGAAAAAGAATTTGTAGAAGAGAAAGCTATCGAAATTCTTTCTCTGCTCAGTAATTCTATTTTATTATCTAATGGAGAAGAGGTTGATATTAACTGCAATATAGGCATCTCAATTTTTCCAGATGATGGGCAAACCGTTGCAAGTATGATGAAAAATGCTGATATGGCATTATACGATGCCAAGTTAAAAGGTAAAAACAATTATATTGTTTTTAAATTTTCCGAAACAGGACAGGCATTAAAGCAAAAAATAGAAATGGAAGAGAATCTTAGGTTAGCAATAGACTCGGGTCATATAAAAGTATTTTACCAACCCAAAATTGATGCTGTTACTGAAGATGTTGTGGGCTTTGAAGCATTGGTAAGGTGGATTGACCCAGAGCTGGGAATGATCAACCCTGGCCAGTTCATTTCGTTAGCTGAGGAAACTGGTTTAATTAATGATTTGGGCGAATATATAGTAATACACACATGTAAAAAGCTAACAGAATGGCAAAGAAAATTTGGTTTAACACTCACGTGTTCAATAAATCTTTCGGTTGTTCAATTAATGGATGACCAATTGCCTAAAAAGCTTGAAAACATAATTAATGCATCAGGCATTCATCCTCATTATCTAGATTTTGAGATTACAGAGACCATTAGTTTGGACGTAGTTCCTAACTTGGTGGAATTACTCAATCAAATTGTAAGTATAGGCTGTACATTGTCAATAGATGACTTTGGAACAGGGCATTCTAGTTTGGACTATGTGAAGAAAATTCCAGCCCATTACATAAAAATTGACCAGTCATTTGTTGCAAACATCGGCTTAAACCCAGAGGATGAAGCTATTTTGGACGCAACTATAAATATTGCAAAGCGTTTGAATCGAAAAATTGTTGCTGAAGGTGTTGAGACTGAAGAACAGCGTGAGTATTTATTAGAAAGAGAGTGCGAATATTTTCAAGGTTTCCTATTTTCTAGGCCTTTGCCAGAAGAAGAAATAGAAGAGCTATTGTCTCAAAGAATAAAGCTAATGGGAACGACATAAAAATATAATTTATAAGATTATATTAAAAAATATTAAACTTTTGTTAATGAGGCATGTCATAGAAGGCGTAAATGAATAAAAAACAGGATAAGAAAATCGAAATGTCTGAAAAAGCGGTAGATTTAGCGCTCGTCAAACAAGCACAAAAAGGTGATATGAAGGCCTTTGAGATGCTTGTTCAGCGATATCAGCAAAAAGTTGGTGGGGCTATCTCGAAATTAATAAAAGATTACCACGAAATACAAGATATCACACAAGATGTTTTTGTTAAAGTGTATAAAGCTTTACCTAACTTTCGTGGAGATTCTGCATTTTATACATGGATATATCGCATAGCTATCAATACAGCAAAAAATCATTTAGTGGCAAAGGGGCGACGCATTCAGAATTCAGATATAGAGCCTTCTGAGGCAGAAAATTATTCTGGAGGTTTCGAAAACCAAGATTTTGATACGCCAGATGCTCATTATGAAAGGCAAGAAGTAGAGCAGGTAGTGCACGACTCTATTGAGCAATTGCCTGAAGATTTAAAACAAGCCATTATATTACGTGAACTTGAAGGCTTGAGTTATGAAGAAATTGCAGAAAAAATGAATTGTCCAATTGGAACAGTGCGATCACGAATATTTAGAGCACGAGATGCAGTAGATAATGCTCTAAAACCATTACGCAAAAAAGAATACAAGAGAACAAATTATGTCAGATAAATCAAATGAACAAATCTCAAACTTGATGGATGGAGAACTTGAAATCAATGCCAGTAAATTTTTACTTAAAAGAATGGCAGCAGATAAAAGTTTGTCTGAAAAATGGGAGAGTTACCATCTAATTAAGTCATGCCTGCAAAGGCAAGCTGGTGAACCATTGGTTATTGATGTTGCAGGTAGAGTTTGTCAAGAATTATCACAACAGAATGACGGCACTTCACATATTTTTGAATCTAGTACAAAGACACCTAACTTCCACAAATGGCTTAAACCGGTTTTAGGAATGGGGATTGCGGCAAGTGTCGCTTTCATGTCTGTTTTTCTCATTCAAAATAAAAATGATATAGATGCGATTTCTAACGAACAACCAACAATTGCTTTGCAAACTGGTTTGAAGCCATTGCCAGTTAATATTTCGGCAAATATGGTTAGTGGTAGTCAAGCTATTGTGAGTCCTCCTGCCTCTTTGAGTCGCTTTCCTTCAGTCTCAGCGAAAAATACTTTTAATTATAATCAAGGCTTCTCACAAATTAATACAATGCCTTATTTAATTATCCTCAATAAGGACGAAGTGAAAAAGCAATTAACGCCATTGCGTATAAATAACATCAGTGATTAAGTTAGCACGAATTTTACAGATAGATGAAAAAGTAGTCGAACTTGACATGGAAAAAAATGATTCCTGTGCAGATTGTAAAAGTGGCTGTTCAGATGGTTTTTTGAGTTTTCTTTTTTCTAAAAAAACAATAATATCAGTAAGTAAAGACCAAGAATTTAATTCTCAAACTCATTTGAATGATAAAACTGGTTTTTTTTCTCAAGGGTATCAAAAAGGGGATGTTATTGGCATGAAATTCAATGAAAATCAACTTTTTAAGTTGGCACTTGCTTTGTATGGTTTGCCAGTTTTACTTATAATAGTTTCCCTGGTCGTTTTTTATTATCTGTTTTCACTATTGAATTTTAATCATGACTTAGGAGGAATTATAGGGTTGATTTTAGGTCTTGTCATTTCAAAAATTGTTATTAAATTAAATCATAATAAATTTAAGCCTCAGGTTAAATTTTTTAAGTAAATCTATCGAACTATTTCTTGGTTCATGTTGTCAAAAAATCATATAAAATATTTTGGAGTAAAAAAATGTTTAAAAATTTATTGTTAAGCTTAATGTTTTTAACCGTTTCACAATTAGTGAATGCAAAAACAGTTGCCTTGCCTGATTTTACCGACTTGGTTAAACAAACCGGAGCGGCGGTTGTCAATATTACAGCGAGGCACAACGCAAAAGAAATTGATGAGAATAATCAAATGCCAAGGCAAAGAAACCCTTTAGAGGATTTATTTGGAATGCCCAGAGGTTTTCATAACCCTCAAGGGCGAGACTCTGTAGCGGGGGGGTCTGGCTTTATAATTTCACAAGATGGTTATATTTTAACTAATCGGCACGTTGTTCATGATGCTGACGAAATTGTGGTGAAATTGGTTGATAGAAGAGAATTTGATGCCGAGTTGATTGGAGAAGATGAGGCAAGTGATATTGCCTTGTTAAAAGTGAAATCAAAGAATTTGCCAGTTTTATCTATTGGTGATGCAAATAAAGTTGAAATAGGTCAATGGGTGATGGCAATAGGATCACCAATGAGTTTTGAACATTCAGTCACCAAAGGCATAGTTTCTGCTAAAGGTCGAGCTATTGGACAACAACAATATGTGCCATTTATTCAAACAGATGTACCAATAAATCCTGGAAACTCAGGTGGGCCTTTAATAAATATGGATGGTGAAGTTGTTGGGGTTAATTCAATGATAGTATCAAAATCTGGAGGTTATATGGGTTTGTCTTTTTCTATCCCAATTGATGTGGCTATGTCGGTAGTTGAACAACTTAAAACCTCAGGAGTGGTTAAGCGTGGTTTATTAGGCGTAAATATACAACCCGTTTCACAAAAAATGGCAAATTATTTAGGGTTAGAAACTCCCAGTGGTGCACTGGTAACAAATGTTAATAAAGATTCTGCGGCAGAAAAAGCAGGTATTCAAGAACAAGATGTTATTATCGAATTTAACGGTGAAAAAGTAGCAACATCAAATAGTTTGCCTCCATTAGTAGGGTCTGTTCAGCCAGGTACAAAAGTTAAAGTTAAAGTTGTGCGCGATGGTGATTTTAAAATAATCAAGGCTGTTCTTGGTGGGTTAGATAATGCTGAAGTATTGGAAACAAGCTCTGGTAATGAAACTAAAAAGCTCGATATGGGCTTTGAAGTTTCAAATCTTAGTTCAGATGAAAAGAAAGCATTAAATGTAGAAAGTGGTGTGTTAGTCAAAAAAATCAACAAACGTTCAATTCAAAGAGCTGGGCTCCAAGTGAATGATGTCATAATTAAAATGGGTAAAACGCCTATTAAGTCTGTTAAAGGGTTCAATAAAGAACTAAAGAAATTAGATAAAGGTATGCCATTAGTCCTTTTAGTGCAAAATTCAGGTGCTAAACGCTTCATCGTTATTGAACGTGACTAAGCCATTAGGTACAATGTCTCTTTTAAAAATCCCGTGTTTTAGCGGGATTTTTGCTTATTTGGATTTAAATTAATGCAACATATACGAAATTTTTCAATTATTGCTCACATCGATCATGGTAAATCAACTTTAGCCGATCGCTTTATTCAGCATTGTGGTGGTCTATCAGAGCGCGAAATGGAAAAGCAAGTCCTTGATAGTATGGATATAGAAAAAGAGCGTGGTATTACCATTAAATCTCAAGCGGTGAGTTTGAAATACACAGCAAAAGATGGGATTACTTACGATTTGAATTTTATTGATACACCAGGTCATGTGGATTTTTCCTATGAAGTCTCACGTTCATTAGCTGCTTGTGAAGGAGCGTTGTTAGTAGTAGATGCAGCACAAGGTGTAGAAGCGCAATCAGTTGCTAATTGTTATACCGCTATTGAACAAGGCTTGGAAGTTTTACCTGTGATAAACAAGATTGATTTGCCTTCTGCAGATGTTGAAAAAGTCAAACAAGAAATTGAAGATGTTATTGGCATTGATGCATCTGAGGCAACTTTAACAAGTGCGAAAACAGGTGTTGGTATCGAAGATGTTTTAGAGGCAATCATCAAACATATTCCACCGCCAACAGGTGACAAAGACCAGCCATTACAAGCATCTATTATAGATTCGTGGTTTGATAATTATTTAGGCGTAGTTTCATTGATTAGAATTTTTAATGGAACCTTAAATAAAAAAGATAAAATCAGAATAATGTCGCTCGAAACCGATCAAATTGCGGATAATATTGGAATCTTCACACCAAAGCGTTTCGAAACAGATTCATTGCAGTGTGGTCAAGTTGGTTTTGTTTCAGCATCGATTAAAAATGTACACGGTGCACCAGTTGGAGATACCATTACCCTGGCAAAGAACCCTGCAGAAAAGCCATTGGATGGTTTTCAAGAGTCACAACCGCGTGTTTTTGCGGGTTTATTCCCAACTTCAGCAGATGATTATCAAGGGTTGCGTGAAGCATTGGAAAAACTGCGTTTAAATGATGCGGCATTAGATTTTGAGCCAGAATCATCTACCGCTCTTGGTTTTGGTTACCGTTGTGGTTTCTTGGGCATGCTACACATGGAAGTTATTCAAGAGCGAATCGAACGTGAGTTTGATATTGATATGATTACAACGGCTCCTACCGTAATCTATGAATTAGTCAACAATAAAGGTGAAGTTGAAAAGCTTGATAACCCCGCA
Organism: Lysobacterales bacterium; assembly: GCA_027067055.1. GTDB lineage: Bacteria > Pseudomonadota > Gammaproteobacteria > Xanthomonadales > Marinicellaceae > NORP309. The sequence goes on from JAMOMK010000055.1 coordinate 78,849, forward strand.
GATTTGCCGGAGATGTACCAAGAAATTCGCGAACCCATGATAACTGCCAATATTTTATTACCCAATGAATACGTGGGTAATGTCATTGGTTTATGCATTGATAAACGTGGTGTTCAAAAAAACATTCAGTACCTAGGTTCGCAAGTGTCTTTACAGTTTCTCATGCCTTTAAGTGAAGTGGTGTTGGACTTTTTTGATCGACTTAAATCGGTCTCACGTGGCTATGCCTCTTTTGATTATGAATTTAGTCATTTTGAAACAGGTGATTTAATTCGCCTTGATATACTAATCAATGGTGAACTAGTTGATGCCTTATCTGTCTTAACTCATAGAGCTAATGCCCGTAAACGTGGTAAAGAATTGGCGGATAAACTAAAAGAATTGATACCACGTCAAATGTTTGATGTGGCAATACAAGCAGCTATTGGAGCACATATTATTGCGCGCACAACGGTTAAAGCATTGCGTAAAAATGTAACAGCAAAATGTTATGGTGGCGATGCATCACGTAAACGTAAATTATTAGAAAAACAAAAACGTGGCAAAAAACGCATGAAACAGATTGGACGAGTAGAAGTACCACAATCTGCCTTTTTAGCCATACTTAAAGTGGATTAAATAATTGTCATTCCTGCGAAGGCAGGAATTTTTAAAAAACAGAGAATATAAATAATGAATGAAATACATTTTGATTTTGAAGCGTTTTTAACAATCGCTAGTTTAGTAACTGGTGTCTTATGGTTGTTAGCCATGTATTTTAAGAAGGTCAGTAGCAGTCTTTCTTTTATGGCAAAAACTGTGGATGAAATCGGTTCATTTTTCCCAGTATTGATTTTTGTCTTATTGGTTCGCACTTTTGTTTTTGAACCTTTCAGAATTCCTTCATCATCAATGATGCCAACTTTATTAACGGGTGATTTTATCTACGTCAATAAATTTTCTTATGGTCTAAAGTTGCCAGTTTTGCATGATACTATTATAGAATTAGGGCATCCAAAACGTGGAGATATTGTTGTTTTTAGGTATCCAAAAGATCAGTCAATTGACTATATTAAAAGAGTAGTGGGTTTGCCTGGAGATAAAATACATTATGATATTAGAACAAAAGAACTGACAATAAATGGCGAGCTAATGAGTCAGGAGGTTGTAGGTTTATATAAAGGCTTAGTTGACAGTTTGAAAAATAGAGAGTTGATTGAAAAAAATGAGCAGTTAGGAGAAGTTAATCATAAAATATTTACTTGGAATCATCATTATGGTCCAACTAATTTTTTAGATGTTGTTGTGCCAGATGGTCATTATTTTGCGATGGGAGATAATCGAGATAATAGTGCAGACTCAAGAGATTGGGGTTTTGTACCTGAAAGAAACTTAGTAGGAAGAGCAGTTTTTATCTGGATGCATTGGCGTACAAGTGATTTTTTTGAGGGTTTAAAGCGAATCGGTACAAAATTAATCTAATTGATAAAACTTAAGAAATATTGAATAAATGATAACACGTGTTAAAATCATTTAATTTAAAATTGAAGGTGGGAAAATGAAAACCATAAGAAATCAGTATGGAATGTCAATGGTAGGGCTTATATTGTTTATGTGCTTACTTGGTTTTTTTGTCTATGCTGGGATTAGATTGGGACCAATTTATAGTGAGAACTATGCTGTTGTAAAAGCCATGAAGGTCGTTGCAAACAAATCAGGTGTGGCAAGTAAGTCACCTTCTGCGATAAAAATTGATTTGATGAAAAACTTTAACACTAGTTATGTGGATAGAGTTAAATCGAAAGATATTAAAATCATCAGAAATCGTGGAAAACAATTGCAAGTTAAATACGATGTACAAGAACCATTTATCGGGAATCTAGATTTTCTGATTCATTTCGAAAACACCATTCCGTTAAAGTAATAAAAATCACTTTTCAATGGAAATGGACAATATATTAGGGCAAAGAGTATCATTTAATGATGTTTCATTGTTGCGACAAGCCCTAACTCATCGAAGTGCGAACAAAATTAATAATGAACGTCTCGAGTTCTTAGGAGATAGTGTTCTAGGTTTTGTTATTGCTAAGTGGTTGTACTCTACCTACCCTCAACTTTCAGAAGGGAAATTAACTCGTATGCGTTCAGGATTAGTCAAAGGAGATACTTTGGCTGAGATAGCACGTTATAATAAACTGGGAGATCATTTGAACTTAGGTGTTGGCGAGCTTAAATCAGGAGGATTTAATCGCGCAAGTGTATTAGCCGATGCTGTTGAAGCTGTATTTGGGGCTGTGTTATTGGACAAAGGATTCGATGAAGTTGAACGGTTTATCTTAGCTGTTTTAGACCCTTGGCTGCAAAAAGTTGATCCTAATATGTCAGATAAAGATGCAAAAACTCGACTGCAAGAGTATCTCCAGAAAAAAGGCATGAAAGCACCAAAATATATTTTACTTACAACTCATGGTAAAGATCACTTAATGGCTTTTACTATGGAATGTATAGTTGAAGAGTTGAATGTAACTAAAAAAGCAGTGCATAGAAGTAGGAAAAAAGCTGAACAACAAGCAGCACAGTTAGTGTTAAATAAAATAGAGAAATTATGAAAAACAAATGTGGCTATGTCGCTGTTATCGGTCGACCAAATGTGGGTAAATCTACATTAATTAATAGAATTGTAGGAGAAAAAGTTAGTATTGTCACAGCAAAACCGCAAACAACTCGCCATCAAATAATGGCGATTTCAACTCAAGCTAAAGGTCAGATTCTTTTTATAGATACTCCTGGTTTACATCAAGGTTATAAAAAAGCACTCAATAAGTATATGAATAAAACAGCCGCTTCTGCAGTTTTGGATGTGGACTTGATTTTATTTTTAGTTGAGTCATTAAAATGGACAAAAGATGATGAGCAAGCCTTGAAAGCTCTTCAATATACCGAAACTTCCGTAATACTCGTTATAAATAAAGCTGATTTAATTAAGAATAAAGAAAAACTACTGCCTTTTGCAAATGAAATATTCCAAAAATACAAGTTTGCTGAAATATTTTATATTTCTGCATCAAAAGGTAAAGGCACTCAAGATTTAGAGAATAAGATATATCAAATGTTGCCAGAATCTGAAAACTTTTATGCAGAGGATCAGCTAACAGATAAGTCAACCAAATACCTCATTTCAGAATTGATTCGAGAACAACTTATGTTGAGATTGCATCAAGAATTGCCCTATAGTTTAACAGTTGAAGTTGAATCGTATAAAGATAAGGGTGATATTGTGCATATCCATGCCCTTATTTGGGTCGAACGAGAACAACAAAAAAATATGTTAATTGGCAAACATGGTGAATCTTTAAAGTATGTCGGTATAAATGCTCGTAAAGAAATACAAGACTTAGTTGGTAAAAAGATTCATTTAAAGTTATGGGCAAAAGTAAAGTCAGCTTGGGCAGACAATGATCGGTTATTGCAACAGCTGGGCTATAAAGATGATTATTAATGGCTAAATACAGCGAAACTACTGGTTATCTCATTCATACAAAAGCTTTTAAGAATAGCAGTCTTATCATTGAGTTTTTTAGCCAAGATTTCGGATTAATGCATTTGGTCGCGAAAGGTATAAAAACAAATAAGCAACTAAAATCTCAACTCCAATATTTTAATTTACTAACTATCCAGTTCTATGGAAAATCAAGTTTAAAGACTATTGCTTCACTAAATGTTTTAGAAAACTTCACCTTAACAAATCTGCTTAATAAAGTGCCTGCCATGTACTTTAATGAATTAATTCACTTAAGTTTACTAGAAGGGGAGCCTGCAAAACTATTGTTTGATACTTATAAAAATAGTTTGCAAATGATAGGGAAAATTAAGCTTTCAATTTTATTACGTAATTTTGAGTTTCAACTATTAAAGCATAACGGTTTTGAGCTATCAGTTAATCATTTTCAAAATCAAGATGATTGGCTAACGATTACTCAAGAACATGGTTTAATAACAACCACCCAAAAATCATTAAAATTATGCTTGGTTTCTGACTTGGCTCATTTTATTAGTGGCAATAAGTTAAATAAAAATGAATTGGCAAATGTAAATAAATTAATGCTTGCAGCTATTAATATGAGCTTGTCGTATAAAAAAATATATTCCAGAGATATGCTACAAGCCCTGTTGCCAAAGTGAAAATTTACGTCTATTTATTATGTCGTTGGTGTAATTAAGGTAGAGATAGAGTAATATTTATAAACTTATCTTTATCTATATTATTGTTTATGGAAAAAAACACAATAAATAAAAGGACATCAAAAGAAAAAGCACTGCTTGTCTTTTCATTCGTTATTGGTGTAGGTCTTACACCATTTGCTTTTTTTCGTATTATAAATGAAAACTGGACTATGGTTGCTGTAGATGCTGTCACTATCTTGGGATCTGCTTTTGTTTATACCTATGTTCATAGAACTCACTACACTAAATGCTCTGGATGGATATTTTTGTCGATTGTGCAAGTAGGTAGTGTGATTTCTTTTTATATTAACGGTGGGCAAACTATTAACTGGGTTTATCCTGCTATGCTAACAACCTTTTTTATTGCAAAGCCACGCCATGCATTAATGATAAATTTCGTTGTGCTATTGCTTTATTTTCCAAAATTATTAACAGCTTTTGAAATAACAGAGATAATCATAATTGTTTTTAGTGTCTTATTTTCTTGTATTAGTGTCTATCTCTTTGCTGAAGGGTTAAGGGTTCAAGAACAAGAGCTAAAAAAGATTGCCTCTGAGGACTACTTGACAGAAACAGGTAATAGAAGAGCGTTAAAGCTATTTTTGGATACATTGTGGGTTAAATTACAAAAAGGCAATAATCCTGTTACATTAATTATTCTCGACATAGATCATTTTAAAAAAATCAATGATGAATATGGGCACTTGGTTGGTGATACTGCACTTGTTAATATATCCAAACTTATCAAACAAATGATTGGCGAAAAAAAGCCAGTTTTCCGCTATGGAGGTGAAGAGTTTTTAATTGTGTGTTCTTGTAATGAAACAGAAGCCTTTGAATTGGCTGATACTATCAGGGAGAAAGTAAAAAATACTGATTTAATTATTCAAACTAGAATGACGATATCACTTGGCGTAGCACAATATCATAATCAAGAAACTATCACTCAATGGATACATCGAGTTGATAAAGCACTTTATCGAGCCAAAAACCAAGGAAGAGATTGCGTTATTAAAGTTTAAAATAATTCAAGACTAGCGAAATAGTAATATTAAAATTATAATAAGCAATTATAATTTAATTCAAAGCCAAATGACAACGCAATACAATCCACAAAGCTTAGAAAAGTGCATTCAAAAAGTATGGGACGAAGAAAAAACGTTTCATGTCACTGAAGACTCCAACAAAGAAAAATTCTATTGCTTAAGCATGTTTGCTTACCCAAGTGGTAACCTGCATATGGGCCATGTTCGTAATTACACCATTGGTGATGTAATTTCTCGTTATCAGCGCATGTTGGGTAAAAATGTCATGCAACCTATGGGCTATGATGCTTTTGGTTTGCCTGCTGAAAATGCAGCTATCAAAAATAACACAGCTCCAGCTAAATGGACCTATGAAAACATGGAGTACATGACTAATCAGTTTAAACAATTAGGCTTAGCCTATGACTGGTCGCGTGAATTAGCCACTTGTGATCCTAAATATTACAAGTGGGAACAACTCATCTTTACAAAACTACTCGAAAAAGGCTTGGTTTACCGCAAAGATGCTACTGTAAACTGGGATCCAGTGGATCAAACAGTGCTTGCTAATGAACAGGTCATTGATGGTCGAGGTTGGCGTAGCGGCGCATTGGTTGAAAAGAAAACGATTCCACAATGGTCGATGAAAATTACTGCCTATGCTGAAGAATTATTATCTGAGATTGATAACTTAGATGGTTGGCCTGATTCGGTGAAAACCATGCAACGTAACTGGATTGGTAAATCAAAAGGTATAGAACTGGATTTTGAAGTCGAGGATTATAATGATAAGTTATCGGTTTACACCACGCGTCCAGACACTTTATTTGGTGTGAGCTATTTAGCGGTAGCACCAGAGCATCCGTTGGCACAAAAAGCTGTTGAGAAAAATCCAGAATTACAATCCTTTTTAGACGACTGTAAAAAAGAACAAAGCAATGAAGCCGCCATGGCAACAATGGAGAAAAAAGGCAAGTTCAGCGGCTTTTATGCTGTGCATCCATTTACAGGCAAAAAAGTACCTGTGTGGATTGCCAATTTTGTGCTCTTTAGCTATGGAACAGGTGCAGTTATGGCCGTGCCAGCACATGATTTACGTGATTGGGATTTTGCCAAAAAATACGGTATTGATATAAAACAAGTGATTGAACCAACTGATGGTTCAAGTATTGATGTGAGTGAAGGTGCTTATATTGAAAAAGGATTGCTGATTAATTCAGCTCAATTTAATGGTATGAATTTTGATGAATCCTTTAACGCCATTAAACAAGAATTAGCAGCCAAAGGCATTGGTAAAGAACAAATCAATTATCGCCTGCGTGATTGGGGTGTTTCTCGTCAACGTTATTGGGGTTGTCCAATTCCTATAATCTACTGTGGAGATTGTGGAACAGTGCCTGTGCCTGAAAAAGACTTGCCTGTCAAATTACCTGAGGATGTGGTTTTTGATGAAAACGGTGGTTCACCAATTAAACAAATGCCAGAATTTTATAATGTAGCCTGTCCAAAGTGTGGCAAAGATGCCGTGCGAGAAACCGATACCTTTGATACCTTTATGGAGTCATCGTGGTATTTTGCACGATTTGCCAATCCACATAATGATGAAACAATTTTAGATGAGGCGGCCAATTATTGGTTGCCAGTTGATCAATACGTTGGTGGTATTGAACACGCTATTTTACATTTACTATATGCCCGTTTTTACCATAAATTGTTGCGAGATTTAGGTTATGTTATATCGGATGAACCTTTTGATAATTTACTCACACAAGGCATGGTGCTTAAAGATGGTGCTAAAATGTCCAAGTCTAAAGGCAATACGGTTGATCCAAAAGAACTAATTCAAAAATATGGTGCTGATACCGTTCGATTATTTTCAATGTTTGCCGCTCCTCCAGAACATTCACTTGAATGGTCTGATGAAGGTGTTGAAGGATCATACCGTTATTTGAAGCGTATTTGGCAAAACATTTCAGAATTTGCCGCTAATAAAGGGGGCAGTGAGGCATTTAACCAAAACGATTTAACTGCTGAACAAAAAGCCCTGCGTTGTAAAACGCATGAAACCATTAAGAAAGTCTCCGAAGATTTTGGAGTTCGCAAAATATTTAATACAGCTATCGCAGCTTGTATGGAACTTACAAATACACTTGTTAAGTTCAAAGATGATTCAAAAAATGGCAAAGCAGTCAGTAATGAAGCATGGAGTGCAATCGTCAAAATGTTAGCGCCAATAGTGCCACATATTACTCAAGAACTTTGGTCGCAATTGGGAAATGATGGCTTGATTGTGGATGTGCCATGGCCGAGTTACGATGACAAAGCTATGGTTAAAGACGAAATTCAAATGATGATTCAAGTTAATGGCAAATTACGAGCTAAGATAAATGTCGCAGTAAGTGCCAGTAAAGATGAAATTGAAGCCATGGCGTTAGCTGATGAAAATGTTAAGAAATTTTCCGAAGGGAAGCAGGTTCGAAAGGTTATAGTTGTTCCAGGTCGTTTAGTTAATATAGTGGTGTCCTAATGAAATTGTTAAAGTTATCACTATTTATTTTATTTTTTTCAAGTTGTGGTTACCATTTACGTAACTCCAATTTGGGAGAGCAGTATCAAAGTCTTGATTTAACTATCGAATCTCGTTCTTTGTTAAAACGGCCGTTAGTTAGTGAATTACTCGCATCAGGTGTTAAAGTATCTGATGAATCAGAGGTTAGTTTGGTCATTAAAACAGATCGTTTGGCAAAAATAGTTCAATCCGTTGGTGTCAACAACCAAGTGCAAGAATATCGTTTAGAGTATGATGTGCAATACACTATTGGAGACTCAAAGCTACGAGAGGTTCATATTGAACGTGACTATTCCTTTGATGTGCAACAAATTGGTGGTGGTCAAACAGAAGAGCGGACACTAAGAAAGCAATTGGCACAAGACATGGCTCGTGCGATAATTCGTCAACTTTCAGTCAATGTAAAATAAGTGAAAATTTACGCTAATCAACTTGCTAATACATTAAGCCAGGGGTTGTCTTCGTGTTATTTAATTGTTGGGGATGAGCCTTTGCAATTAATGGAGGCTGTTGATCTGATTCGCTCCAAGGCAAAGGCACATGGATTTACCGAAAGTGAGGTGCTGCATATAGATAAATCTTTCAAATGGGAAATGCTTTATTCAAGTATGGGTACAATGTCCTTGTTTGCTGAAAAAAAGATACTCGAACTGCATCTGCCAACAGGAAAACCCGGAACTGCAGGTTCAAAAGCCTTAATTCAATTTGCTGAAAATATTCCTTCTGATATTATTCTTTTGATTCAATGCCAAGAATGGACAGCAGCCAATGATAAGACAAAATGGGTAAAGACTATCGAGAAGATTGGTACTTTTATGCGTGTCTATATGCCCAAGCCTCAAGAGTTTGGTAATTGGTTACGTAACCGTTGTCGGCAAATTAGTTTAAACGTAGAAAGCCAAGCGATTGCAATTTTAACCATTCGTTTAGAAGGCAATTTACTTGCAGCAGCCCAAGAGTTGGAAAAACTTAAAATGCGCTTTGCAGATAAAATGATTTCTGCTCGTGAAATATCAGGTTTGGTTGCAGATAATGCGCGCTTTGATGTATTCCGATTAACGGACTCTATGCTTGAGAATAATTTGGCACGTTGCATTAAAATGATTAGGGCTTTGAGGCAAAACAATACCGCTTTGGTTGTTATTCATTGGGCAATTGAAAGGCAAACTCGTACTTTACTTAGTTTGGCCGAACTAAGACAAACAGGTCAGCGAATTGGACCTGCTGAATACAGAAAACATGGCATATGGCAAAACCAACAAGCGGCAATTCAATCCTGTTTGAACCGTTTAACACTGGCGCAGTTAGAGTTTCTTTTGTCAGGATTGGCTGATATGGATTTAACTATTAAAGGCCAAGCATCAGGGGATGCTTGGCTAAAAATGGAACAATGGTTTGTTGAGTTTTGTTAATGCTTTTTTTGTAATTTTTTTAAGTCTTCAATAACTTCTGCACTGTGGGAACTGGCATTAACGTCTTCATAAAATTTAGCAATAATACCTTCAGGATTAATAATGAAGGTTTGTCTTTTGGCATAGTGCATCAGTGGTATTTTCTTTATAACCTCATAATCATTCGCCATTATTTCATCTTTGTCGGCAAGCAGGGTGTAAGGTATGCTGTATTTTTCAGCAAATTCTTTGTGGGACTCAATGTCATCTAATGAAGCACCCACTACAACTGCTCCCAGTTTTTCAATTGTTTTATAGCTTGTCGTGAAGTTCTTTGCTTCCGTTGTGCACCCTGGAGTGTCATCTTTTGGGTAAAAATACAACACCAACCATTTGCCTTTATATTCTTCAAGCGTGTGAAAAACACCGTGCTGATCAGGTAAGTCAAAGTCAGGTGCAGCTTTGCCCTGCCATTGGTTATTAGCAAAACTACTAGAGGTAATAAAAAGTAGAACTATAATAATTTTATTCATTTTAAATGATTCCATAAGTGAGTATAAGATAAGGCAAGTCGATGAGCGAGCTGTTCGTTGGTACTAAAGCCATGATGACCGCCTTCGATGTTTTCATAATAGTCGACTTCGTTGCCAAAATCGAGCATTTTTGCTGCCATTTTACGAGCATGACCAGGGTGTACACGATCATCTCGGGTTGATGTATAGAAAAATATTGGGGGGTATTTTACTTTATCTTGTACTCTTTGGTAGGGTGAGTAGGTCTTAATGTAGTTCCACATGTTTGGCTCGTCAGGATTACCGTATTCACCCATCCAGCTTGCGCCAGCTAACAATTTATTATAACGTTTCATGTCAATAAGTGGTGCGCCACAAACAACAGCTCCATATAGATTAGGTTGACGTGTTAGGGCTGCTGTGACCAATAAACCACCGTTTGATCGTCCTTCTATGCCTATATGTTTGGGTGAGGTGATTTTTTTGTCAATTAAATCATGAGCAACTGCTTCAAAATCTTCATAAGACTTGTGGCGATTCTTTAATAGAGCAGCTGCATGCCAAGCAGGGCCATATTCGCCGCCACCTCGGATATTGGCGAGCACAAAAACCCCACCACGTTCTAACCACAGTTTTCCATAAGCTCCTGATAAGGCTTCATAGCTTCCTGAATAAGATGGAGTGAGTGAATTTCTAAAGCCTCCATAAGAAAAGATGTGTGTTGGATTTTGTCCATCAAATTGAGTGTTTTTATTCATTACCACAAAGTAAGGTATACGGGTTCCATCATCGGAGCTGGCAAAATATTGTGCTACTTTAAATAATGAACCATCAAAACTTGGGGATTGTTGTTTCATTAATACTGGAGTTAATGTTTTTGCATCGACATGATACAAGCTAGGAGGTGTGATAAAGGACTCGTATTGAACAAAAAAATCACCTGTTTTTTCGTCAATACTGCTGACACTAAGCGCGCCATTATCAGCAAAAGGAATTTCTTGTATATCCCAACTCTCATCTTTTCTTTGTTTATAAAGGTGCAATTTGGCTTTGACATCTTCTAAAATAGTAACCAGAAGGCCTTGTTTTGATACATTAATATTTTCAACAATGGATTTTTGTGTGGGTTTGATGATGCTTTGAATCTTTCCCTTTCCTGTCGATAAAAAGTCTAAATCAGCGAGTAAAATCTCACCTTGAATAAAATGTTGATTATTAATATCCCAATCTTGCTTGAGAGATATAAGCATTTTATCTTTGTAGCTACCAGAGAAATTAGCAGAATCAGGAATGTGTAACGGTGTTATTTTGCCGTTATTGATTTGGTATTTTTTACTTTCCCAAAAGCTAGTGGTTTCTGAGATGATTTCCAGTTCTTGGTTTTCTGTCTTGACTTTAAAGGCAGTAGCTGACATGGACTTTTTCTTGCCTTGGTAAACCATTTGAGCTTCAGTCAAAGGAGTGCCTCTTTTCCACTTTTTGATTAGACGAGGGTAACCAGAGTTTGTCATGGAATCTTTTCCAAAGTCTGTACCAATATAGACGGTATTTTTGTCTATCCATGAAATACGTGTTTTGGCTAATGGCACTTGAAATCCATTTTTCTTAAACTTTCTTTTCTTTAAGTTAAACTCCCGAACCTCAATGGCATCGCTACCACCTGGAGATAAAAATACTAAACAATCATTGCCCTTGGGTGGTAGGCAGGTCATGCCATGGTAATCGTAATTTCTACCCTGTTTTTTTGAGTAGGCATCCATATCTAATACTGTTTGCCATTTTGGTTTATCCTTTTTAAATTGCTTTAGTGTGGTTTTACGATAAATGCCTCTTGGATGCTCGGCATCTTGCCAAAAATTGTATAACCACTTGCCATTTTGAGAGACAATGGGTAAACGACTTTTGCCATTTAATGCGGTTAATGCTTGTTGATAGAGTTCTTTATAGAGTGCGGTATTGGCAAGTTTGCCTTGTGTTGTTTTATTGGTTTCTTTAACCCACTGCATGGATTCTTTACTATCGATGTTTTCTAGCCATAAATAATTATCTTTGGAATCAAGTGATAAAGCCGATAATGATACGAAAATTAGGTTCAGAGTGAATAATTGAAGAGTTGTTCTCTTTTGCATGGATTTGCCTTTAAAGTGTTGGTAACAAGAATGTTGTGTTTTTGTTAATGGTTTTTGATGTAATACAGAGTGGCAGCAATAGCAACAAGACCTATTGCTAATGTTAGCCACCAAAGGTTGTTTTTTAAGAATTGGTTGGGTTCTTTTTTTGGAGTATCTTCGGTGTGGTATTCTTCAGATAGCTGTATGTTTCTTGGGTGTGAAGGGCTGTATTTAGAAAAAGAAGAAGTGCCAGGAGATTCTACACAAAATTTAGATTGTTCTGTTGTAATATAATCACCATTTTCAAGTAATGCATAATTTGCATTATTGCCATTGATCTTAATGTTTTTGTCCTTCTGGCAAAGTATGGTTAATTGGTCATTAATATAAGAGACGGAAAAAGGTGTGTCATTTTCATTGTCAGGTTTGTAAGTGAAACTGTTTTCATTACCAATGATATTGAGTTCACCGTTTGAATTACTATTGTAACTTCTTAATCCTGATACCGAAGTGATTAGGTGGTCTGTTAAATCTTTTTCTTTATTAAGCTTGAAAGCTGTATTGCAGAGTTTAGGTAATTTGTTTTCATCAATAATTTTAAAAACTTCATTACCAATTGAAAATGAATCCCCAGGATGAAGAATTGCCATTTCTGAAACGGGCAAACCATTAATAGAGACATCATAATCGCTAAATATTTCCAGTATACAAGTTGATTTGTCGTGTATAACGGAGCACACTTTTTGTTTGTCATCAGAGTTTGGTGCCAAGACAATATCACAGTCTTCATCTGTTCCAATAATGACATGACCTAGTAATGGTAAATTGACTGGTTCTTTATTTTGTATTTCAACCTGCATAAACAGAAAGTGCCCTTTTATTTTTATTGTTAAAAAATATTGATTTCTATCAATATTTTATCGAACTTTAACTTTTTTTTCTATAATTAATCATATCTTTTGGGTTTTAATGCCATCGATGTTCGCTACTAACGTTGCATAAGACTTTTGGTGGGCAAATATTCCATTACAGACAACTCCTGCAATGTTGTTTATTTCACCTTCTAATTTCAAAGGGTCGATTATTTTCAAATTATGTACATCAATAATAATGTTGCCATTATCAGTGGTGAAACCTTGACGTAATTCTGGTTGTCCACCAAGTTTTGCTAAAGCACGACCAACATGTGATTGTGCCATCGGAATGACTTCTACAGGCAATGGAAACCTTCCTAAAATATTAACCATTTTACTTTCATCAACAATGCAAATAAATTTATCACTGGCAGCGGCTATTATTTTCTCACGAGTTAATGCGCCTCCTCCCCCTTTGATAAGTCTATTGTGCGTATCGCATTCATCAGCACCATCTATGTACAGTGATAATGGGCCTGTTTGATTTAATTCCTTAACAATAAATCCATGCTCTTTTAAACGTTTTGTTGTTTCTTCCGAACTTGACACGCAGGCTTCAATGCGATTTTTGACTCGTGGCAATACATCAATTAAGCAGTTAACAGTAGATCCTGTTCCTATGCCAACAACCATATCGTAGTCGTCAAAATAATCTAATGCCCCAAGGGCAACTTTGTGTTTAAGTTCATCTTGTGTACTCATGGTTTAATAACCTCTTTATTGGTAATGATTATATCTAAGGGAATATCCCAGCTTTGGGCTTTGATTGTATCACTTCCCTGAAAATCATAAGCAATTCCGATTAGTTTTGTTGGTTTTTTCTTATCTTTATTGTATTGGAAGTAACGATCATAATAACCACCGCCCATTCCTAGGCGGACACCTTGGCGGTTAAAAGCAACTAATGGCACAAAACAAACATCTATCTTATGCGCTGATATTATCTGCTTACTAATAGGTTCAGGAATGCCATATTTATTATTAACCAACTCATGAGAGCAGGTGTATTTTGCAAACAACATGGTTTGATTTGTTTTGACTACAGGCAAGTAAATATTATTATGTTCTGTAAGTAATAGATTGAGACTGGCTTCATTGGAAATGGCAAAATAAGAGGCTATGATTTTTGTATCTTCTATAAGAGACGTTGACAAAATTTGTCGATATATATCTCGACTTAACTGCTCAACTTCATGGGCACTTAATAGATTTCTTCTTGTCAGAAAATGTTTTCTAATATTGGATTTATTAATCAAGGGAAGGTAGCTGTATTAAAATATCGGTACAAACCACATATGCCGTTACACTAAAGACGACCTTGGAACCAAAGGTTCAAGGCGGGTAGCACTCAATTCATTAGGCTTTCTGTTACATGACAGACCTGCACACAGAAATTGATTCAGATACCCTAAAATAAAAAATTAAGGACCAAGGGAATATGCTTTAGCATTATCGCTCACAGTAGTTTGCACCTTAAGAGATATTATAAAACGTTTATGAAACGATAACAAGCGATTTTCGCGAAGGCTTAACTTTTAGTGTTGATGGCACTTTGTAGGTCTTCTTGCAACTGGTTAATTTTTTTATGTGCTTCTTTTAACTGCATCATTTCATGACTGATATTTAATGCTGCCATAATAGCCACTTTATCGGCAGCTAAAGTGGTGTTGTTTTGCTTGATGGTTCGCATGGTTGCATCAAGTTGATCTGCTGCATTTAATAAGGCAGGTCTTTCATCATCAGATGCGGCAAATTGGTATTCTCTATCCAGAATTCGAACAGTTACTTTATGTTGGCTCATGCGGATTGTTGCTCAAGTAGTTTAAGGCGTGAAATCATGGATTCTAAGCGGTTTTTTGCTTGGTCATTTTTTTGCATGAGTTGTGTTTTCTCATGTGTTAAAGACTCCATTTTATGTTTAAGTGCAGAATTTTCATTCTCATACTTTGAAATAATTTGAATGGCAGAATGAATTGTCTCTTCAAGAGAGGTAATTTCACTTAAATATTTATTTTTGCTATTGTCCATAGAACAAATAATAAATGCCAAATTCAAAAAGGTCAACCAAGTTATTAAAAAAACCTTTCAAGATAATGAAAAATCAGGGAAAATATGTGTTTTATGACATAATGCGACAATTCGATGATACCTTACAAGCCATTTGCTAAACATTTAGATGATAATAATATAATCGCAACACCTGCAGAATTGCATGGACATGCTTGTGGCATGATGGTTGTCAATCGTGAAGTGGATGTCGAAGAGTGGGTTGATTTAGTCATCAATGATTACAGTTTTGAGGGTGGAGATAGGACAAAATTATTGCCTGTTTTAGGTGCGCTATTTGATTATGCAAAGGATAAACTAGCAGCTGACAATTATACATTTAATCCATTGTTACCATCTGATGATAATGAGCTGTCTTTTCGTTTAGAAGCCCTGTCAACCTGGTGTGCAAGCTTTTTAACAGGCATGGCATTTGCAGGACTCAAATCAGATGCCAATATGCACAAAGATGTGCATGAGTTTATCTTGGATTTAGAAAAAATATCAACCGTTGAAACGATAAGTGAAGAAACTCAAGGCGAAGAAGCTGACTTTGTTGAGTTGGTTGAGTACGTTAAAGCGGGAGCAATATTACTTTACTCTGAATTCCAAGAGTATAATGATGATGCTTCAACTGACTTGCATTAAGTTATGTATAGTTATTTAGCTACTACAATTGACAACAATTAGATTTTTTATTGACTACAAAAAAGAAAAAACATAATAAGAATTTCCGTGTAATAAGAAGGTTTTCCTTATAAATGTCCAATCATTGTAAATATTGTAAGCAATTAGTTGCATCCTGAGACCATTTTGCGTAATATTCCCGCTCTTAAATTTGTAAGTGATGTTTTGCTGTGGGTGAAAGCCTTATTTAAATGTCTTTATCTATTTATTAAAACGAGTAATATAAACAAGTACAGAACCAAAGTAATGCCAATAAATCTTAGTTTATGTACGCATACATGCGAAGGAGCATAATTATAATGAAAACTTTTAGTGCAAAAGCTGATGAAATCAAACGCGAATGGTTTATCATCGACGCTGAAGATCTGATTTTGGGCCGTATGGCAACCGAAATCGCACGACGTTTACGTGGTAAACATAAGCCAGAATTCACACCTCATGTTGACACAGGTGATTATATTGTTGTTATCAATGCTGAAAAAATAGCAGTAACAGGTAACAAAATGAAGCAAAAGACTTATTACAAGCATACTGGTTATATCGGTAACTTGAAGTCAATTACTTTAGAAAAGCAATTAATCAAACACCCTGAAGTTGTTATAGAAACTGCTGTAAAAGGCATGTTACCTAAAAACTCATTAGGACGCACAATGTACCGCAAACTTAAAGTTTATGCTGGCAGTGAGCATCCACATGAAGCACAACAACCAATTAAATTAGAACTAGGTAGGAAATAATCATGGCAAATAATCAATATTATGGAACAGGCAGACGTAAATCTTCTGTGGCACGTGTATTTTTAACACCTGGTTCTGGCAAAATTTCAATTAACGATAAAACAATCGAAGAGTATTTCGGTAGAGATACATCTCGCATGATTGTTGTTCAACCTTTTGAAAAATTGGACATGAAGGATCAATGGGATGTTAAATGTACAGTTGTTGGCGGTGGAAACACTGGACAAGCTGGTGCTATTCGTCTAGGTATCTCACGCGCTTTACTAGAAAGTGACGAAGAGTTAAGAAGACCGTTACGTGCTGAAGGCTTCCTAACACGTGATGCGCGTAAAGTGGAACGTAAGAAAGTTGGCTTGCGTAAAGCACGTAGAGCAGTACAGTTCTCGAAACGTTAAGAAATTGGCTGATAATCCAGCCTGTTTTAAAAGTTTCAAACCAATAAAAAAGCGGATTTTATATCTGCTTTTTTTTTGCTTAAAAAATGTGATTACTTATTACTTAAACCAAAGTTTCTTAATTGATTAAAGAGTTTCATCCAGCCATTTGATTTAATAATAAGTGTAAGTGCAATAAGTATCTTAAGTCCACTGCCAATAACAAAAAGCACGCTTTGAGAACTCATTTCAGGTTGGTAATTAGAGCCATATTCACTGGCTTGATGTAAGTATATGTAATACAGTGATAATCCACCTTGGGCAAAATCAAGTAGGGAAACTAAAATCAGATAGAATCCAACAAGTTGTATGATAAAAACTTGATCGACTTTGTAATTGTCTTTTTGTTCAGTCACTGAAGTCATTTTTTTAAATGCTGAGTGTGATAATTTCCACAGCATATAAAAAACTGCAATAAGTCCAAGTATTGCTAGTGAAGGAATAATGATTAACCATTTTGGACTGCTTTGAAAAAAACCATCAAAGCCTGTGCCAACTTGGGCAATTAACATAACAGCTTGTACGAGTGCATATATCGCAAAGACACGAATGGATAAACTGGTGAGTTCTTTGTTGCTCATGTTTAATCTCCTTAATAGGGCGAACTTATTCAATATATTATAACATATCATAACAGCAATTGTTTGAATAGAGATCTAGCTTATGTTTTTGCAGGTTCTGGTAAGACTTAAATTAACACTAAAATTGGTAAAGGTTAGTTAATGCGGCATTTAAGTCAAAGTAATGACAATTAAATAAACATAAGTTATTATTAATGGTATGAATAAAGAAATTTGGAAAAAAATTGAATCCATCTATGATCAGGTAATAGAAATGGATATCAAAGAAAGGCTGCAATTTGTAAAAAATAGTGCTGATGGCGACGACGTCATTTATCAACAGGTGATTAAAATGTTGAAGTCTGATACGCAGTTTATGGAAGAATATCCGGGTTTTGTTTCAAATCAAGAACAACGTACTAATAATGAACCTAGTATCTTGGGTCACTTTAAAATTATTAAAAAAATAGCAACAGGTGGTATGGGTCGAGTTTATTTAGCTCAATCTATAAATTCAGATGTGACTATTCATGTCGCATTAAAAACTATTCGCATTGAATTAATAAACAAAGATTTAAAACAAAAATTTCAGAATGAAAAACAAATTCTCTCTAGGTTAAAGCACAAAAACATAGCTAGCTTGATAGATGCGGGTATTTCAGATGACAATATCCCCTATATAGCGACCGAGTGGGTAGAAGGCAAAAGTATCAATGATTATTGTAATGACAATGAGTTAAGCCTTAATGCACGGTTAAATTTATTCAAGCAAATATGTTCAGCAGTATCTTTTGCTCACAATAAATTAATTATCCATAGAGACATTAAGCCAGACAATATTTTGGTTGATGTAAATGGGCAAGTGAAGCTTTTGGATTTTGGTATTGCGAAAATTGTTGATGACAACAACAATAATAAACAAACACAAACACAGATTTATACACCCGATTACGCATCACCAGAACAAATCAATGGTGAATTGTGTAATGTAGCCACCGATGTGTATTCTTTAGGGGTGGTGTTATTTGAGATTTTGACAAACAGCAAAAGATTTGATTTGTCAGGGTTAATTGTTTCAGAAAAGATAAAAGCTATCTGCGAACCCAAAGCACTGGACATTAAAACCATTGGCTCAAAATACAAAATAGACAGTGCATTGTTTAATATCATCAATAAAGCCATGCATGTTGATCAAAGCAGACGTTACCAGAGTGTTGCATCATTGGCAGTGGATATTGATAATTATATAAACAATCGCCCTGTTTCCGCGATGAAAGACAGTTTTTTGTACAAAGCCAAGATGTTTTTATTGCGCAACCGTTTAGCCAGTATCCTTGGCACATTGATTGTTGTTGCTGTATTTTCTGGTTTATACATCAACAACAATGAAGTGCAGAAGAAGCTACAAGAAGCCGAGAAATCCCAAGTAATGCTGGAATTTTTTCAAGGAATATTAAAGACAGCTTCACCATCTCAAGGTGGTAAAACAAATTTATCAGTCAGAAAAATGTTTGAGTTAGGTATCAATAAATACAATTTAGATATTATTGATGACCCTTATATTAAGGCAGAGCTGGCAGCACAAATTGGACAAATATATGGAGATTTAGAAATTTTCGATGAGATGCTTGATTATACCAATATTGCACTTGCTTATTACAAAACAAACTTGAAAGATGATAACAGTGCGAACTCATATATAGAACTTGCAAATAGAACAACTTATACCTACATAAGAAGAAGCGAATATGATGAAGCTAAGAACTATTTAACGAAGGCTTTATCAACGGTAGAAGAATATAATATTTCTGCAAAAAACTTATCTCGTTCATACAACTATTTTGCTGAAATATATATTGATAAAGAAAATGATAAGTCTTGGGAGTACTTAAATCAAGCAGAGGCTTTGGCTATAAAAAATCAATTGTATAAAGAAGTAGCCTTAACCAATTACAATAAATTTTCACTGTTTTATGATAACAACACCAATGAACAGGCCATAAAATATTTAGACAACGCTCAACTATATTTTGAAAAAGACAACCAAACTCAATTTAATCCTGGGTTAATGCAAACGCTAAGTGCTCGTGCCGAATTACTAAGCAAAATGGGTAAGCTCATGGAGGCTGAAACTATTTTTAATAAGGTGAATATGCTTTTTGTAGAAACATTTGGGGATTCCAATGTTGCATCAACATCCAATAGAATAAATAATTTAACTAAGATTGGTGACTTTCAAGAAGCTAAACAATTATTAGAAGTAACAGATCAAATTTTTAGGCAGAATGGTTCTGAAAAAAATCTTGATTACTATTATTTGTTATACATGAAAGCAACAATAATGATTGAGTTTCAAGAATTCAAAAAAACCAAATTTTATCTCGATGAAGCCAATGACTATTATACAAAGATACTGCCTAGCAATCACAAGATTTTAAGCATTATAAAAATGAAATATGCAGAATTGTATTTGAAATCAAGTAATGGTATGAGAATTGGTTTGATCAAGACTGAGATTGAAGAGTTTCTGGAGAAAGATGTTGGCAAGGGTTTGAGACGTTCAGCTTTAATGAATTTAGGTAACATTAATATATACTTAGGTGATTTAAAAATGGCTGAAGTATATCTTTCTAAAGCAGTTGCATTATTAAACCCTGAAAGAGGAACCCAAGAGTATTTCTATTGGCAATTGCAAACAGCATTGACTTTTGTTAAAGTAAAGCAAGGTAATATTGAACGCCTTTTGACATTCAAAGAAAATAAAGAAAAGTTACTTAGCCAAGTATCTCCTAACTCATGGTACGATGAGTTTTATTCACTCGACTAAAAAATGCAAGCTGCTCAAATAACTGAAATTTTAAATAAAGAAAGCATTGATTCTGATACATGGAATCAAATACTACCGATTGTTTACAATCAGTTAAAAGCGATTGCTCGCAATGTAAGATTTGGGCATCAAGTCAATGAAAATCTGAATACTACTTCACTGGTTCATGAAGCCTACATGAAACTACAAAAAAATGAAAACCTTAATGTATCTGGTACCAAGCATTTTTATAGTTTGGCAGCAATGGCAATGAGACAAGTTTTGGTTGATGCTGCACGTTCAAAGTCACGCAAAAAAAGAAGCAAAGATGATGCAAGCCAAGATGGGCAAGATTTTATTTTAGAAATCAATAATCAAGTAACAACAGCCAATGAAATCATAGAAATAGATAAAGCCTTAACCAACCTTGAAGACTTAAGCCCTCGGTTGGCAGATGTAGTGACTAAGCATTTTTATGGAGGCTATACTTTTGAACAGATTGCCCAAATGTCAAATGTCTCTAAAAGAACCGTTATAAGAGACTGGAAAAAAGCCAAGGCTTTTATCTTTGCACAATTAACATAATTTAGACTAACTTATGGTATCTAGTAAAGTATGTTTTTAGTGTAATGTGCAGTTTTTATCTTTTTTATAATTTATTGTTCGAAAACTATTGTCTAGTAGATTG
This sequence comes from Lysobacterales bacterium, assembly GCA_027067055.1. GTDB lineage: Bacteria > Pseudomonadota > Gammaproteobacteria > Xanthomonadales > Marinicellaceae > NORP309. The sequence continues at coordinate 99,532 of JAMOMK010000055.1, forward strand.
CTAATGAGTAATTTGTTTTGTAAGGTTTTGCCAACTTGTGCAATAATTTTTATGGCTTCGGATGCTTGTAGTATGCCTGCATATCCTGGAACAACGCCAAGCACGCCTTGGGTAGAGCAATTTTCAGGTTCAAAGCCTTCGGTAAAGGGAAATAAACAACGTAAACAAGGAGATGATTCATCGCGCATGTCAAACACACTTATTTGTGCTTCAAATTGATAGACTGCGGCGTAGATTAATACTTTCTTGAGTTTTACACATAAATCATTAACAAGGTATCGCGTGCTGAGGTTGTCAGTTCCATCAATGACAACATCAGCTTGAGCAATTAATTGTTCTGCATTGTTTGTATCTAAACGCTGTGTAATTGTTTGGATAGAGATTTCTGGATTAATCGCTTGCATACGCTCTTTGGCAGAATTAACTTTGAGGGTGTCTATTGATACTGTTGTGTGTATTATTTGCCTTTGCAGATTACTTAGTTGGACAATGTCATCGTCGATTATAGTGATGGTGCCAACGCCTGCAGCTGCTAAATATAAAGCACTAGAGGAGCCAAGACCTCCCACACCAACAAGTAGCACGTGAGCACCGCTGAGTTTATCTTGTGCTTGTTTGCCAAAGCCTTGTAGTTGATAGTGTCGAGAATAGCGTAAGTCATGAGTGGTGATTGTTGGTATTTCAACGGGTAGCTTACACTGTTGCCAGTGCTCAAAGCCTTTTTCAACATTTAAGCTATTAGTCATTCCATTTGTCATTAGCAAATCAACAGCAGTTTCGGAGCTTATTCCTTTTTGGCATATAATATAGTAGGTGTGGCTCTTTTTAAAATTTTCTTTGGCATAGTTCAGTAAATTATTCGCTTCAATAGCCAGTGAATTTGGTGGAATGCCACCTTGTCTTTCAGCAGGGCTTCGAATATCAATTAATACGTTTTTATTGCTATCCTGACAGTCTTTAAATGCTTGACCCACTGTAACTGAAGGGGTTTTCATTAGACTAAGTGAGGGTAGAGTAAATCAACAAATCGTTGGATGTTAACTGCATCTCCTGCTTTATAATTTTCATGGGTTTCATTAAAAGTGATAAAGCAATTTGCTTGAGTAATCGATGTTAATCGTCCCGAGCTCTGATTGCCTGTAGGTGTGACTTCAAAACCAATAGTAGGGTCATAACTCAATGTGGCACGGACAAATTCACGGCGGTAATGGGTTTTATCAAAATTTTTGGTTAGTTTTGCCCGAATAAATCCTGTTTGTTTTACCTCTTCACCTTCAATACAGCGAAGTGTAGGAATGACAAATTGACAAAAGTTATTAAAACTAGATACTGGGTTGCCAGGAAGCCCAAAAAATAAAGCTTGCTTATATTGCCCAAACAATAAAGGAAACCCTGGTTTGATATTAACTTTGTGAAAGGCAATGTTTCCGTACTCTTGCATAACATGAAGTATATGGTCTTTGTCTCCTGCTGAAACGCCACCATTGCAAATAATAACGGTATTGGGTTGAGCATAACGGTCAAAAGCATTCTTAATTTGTTCAGGGTCATCTTTAAGGCTGCCGACATGAACTATTTCACAATTTTGGGATTGCAATAGTCCCATCAAAGTCGGTCGTACTGAATCGTAGATTTTTCCAGGTGTGAGTTCTTCACCAACTTGTATGATTTCATCACCACCGGTGAATAAAATCACTTTGGTTTTTTTGAAAACAGCAATATTTTGACAACCAACGGATGAAATCAGACCAATATCTTGAGCTTTAAGTCGTTGATTGGCTTTGAGTATATCGCTGTCTTTTTTAATGTCAGAACCACTTTTGCGAATATAGTTCCCCTTGCTACTAATGTCTCTTAAATGAACTTTATCACCTTTTGTTTGCGAGTTTTCTTTAGCAACAACTGTATCAGCGCCTACTGGAATTGTTGCTCCTGTCATTATTGGGATAGCACTATTCTCATCAAGAGTTGGTAGTTTTCCAGCTCCTGCATAATGCGGCTCTTGTAACTTTAACCAACCTTGTTTTTCAGGTAGGTCAGAATATCGAATAGCATAACCATCCATAGCACTATTGTCAAAGGCTGGAACATTGATTTTAGCTTTAACATTGTTAGCCAAAACACGGTTTAAGCAATTGTTTATATTCACTACCTCAGGTGATGAGCTAAGTGTTTCTTTGGTAATCTTGGTGATTAACTTTTGAGCTTGTGTGAACGAAATTGAGCTAAGGTAAGCATTATCTTTTTTTTGCATTTTTAGTTATTGTTTATAGCGGGGAATTACAAAAGTATTGTGCCTACGGTTTGTTCTACTGCTGCGGTTTTTAACTTTTCTCACTTTGTAAGGGTTATCACTATTTTTAAATTGTAAGACGACAGGAGCACCGCGTAAATTAAAGGCGGCTCTAAATTGTTTTTCTAGGTATTTTTTGTAAGCAGCAGAAAGTGCTTCTGTTCTTCTGCCATGAATGACAATGCGCTGAGGGTTTTGACCACCTGCATGAGCATATTTTAATTTTGTCAATCGCCCCTGAACTAGGGTTGGTTGATGAGCTTGATAGGCTTGTTTTAAAACATCTGTGAGTTGATTTGTTTCTAGTTCTTTGGTAGCAGATTCGTAAACCAAGTCAACACGTTCCATTAAATCTGACAATCCAGAGCCATGAAGAGCTGAGATATATACTAAAGGAACCCAAGAAAATGCAGCCATTTTGCGTGAGAACTCTGTCTTGACGGTAACTTTATGCTCTTCAGATAAATGATCCCATTTGTTTAATGCAATAACAATGGCACGTGCATTATTGTTGATTAAGCCTAAAAGATGCATGTCTTGATCTGTAATGCCTTCTTGTGCATCCATTAATAAAACACAAACTTGTGAACGATCAATGGCTTGCAAGGTTTTGACAATACTAAATTTTTCAATGGTTTCTGATATTTTGGCTCGACGACGAACACCGGCTGTATCGACTAAAGTGTAGTCTTTTCCATCCCATTCTAGTGGTAAAGAAATGGAATCGCGTGTTGTGCCTGGCATATCAAATGCCAATACGCGTTCTTCACCTAATAAACGATTAACTAAGGTTGATTTGCCGACATTTGGACGACCAATAATGGCAACATTAGGTCCTTTTGAATCAAGTGACGAGTGTTGTTCTTCATCAACTATAATTAAATTTTTGCAATGTTCTTCTAGGTCTTCACGTAATTGACCGACATTGCGTCTATGGGCTGCGGCAATAGGCATAATTGTCTCAATGCCAAGTTGGAAAAAATCTAGAGTAGCCACATCTTCATCTTGACCATCAATTTTATTCACTAACAGTAAAACAGGCTTGTTGGTGTTTCGTAATGTTGAATAAATAACCTTATCATCTTCCATTAATCCAGCCTTGGCATCAACAATAAAGAGTATCAAGTGTGATTCTTCAAGAGCATCTGTGACTTGAGAATTCATTAATTCAGATAAATCCCCTTCATCTCCCAATAGTCCACCAGTATCAATCAATATAGCTGTAGATTCTTCAAATTCTAGGATGCCATATTGACGATCACGGGTTAAACCCGGAAAGTCAGCAACCAAGGCATCGCGAGAATGAGTTAAGATGTTAAATAAGGTTGATTTTCCTACGTTTGGGCGACCAACTATTGAAATTACTGGAATCATAAGGCACGAATTTATTAGCGGTTATACTCAAAAGCGGTAATGCTACCATCTTTATTGTAAGCAATGACTGTTGAGGCCGACTTAACTGGAGCAGAATAAAAATCTTGTTTGCCCATTCTTGTACGGGCTAGGGTTTTACCGTTGCTGCCATCAATGACATGGATATAGCCCTCTAAGTCACCAACAATTATATCACCGAGATAAAATACAGGCGTTGTTAATAAGCGGAAGTTATATTCAGAAGTAGTCCATTCCTCAGATCCATTGCTTCTATCTAAGGCATGCAGGTTTGATTTGTTATCAATGATAAATAAGTTGCTACGAGACGCGGTTACACCTGCTGCAGAGCCAATATCTTTTGACCACATGACGCGCCCAGACTCAGTGGCAACAGCAATTGTTTTGCCAACAGCACTTGAGACATATAAATCGGTTGAGATTAATGCCATGTCTCCATCGATGTCGACGATTCGAGCTAACTCAGTTTTACCTTTAGTTTTGACCACATTTTGTAACCAGATGACATCACCTGTTTCTAGTTTAATTGCAGCAACCTTACCATTATCAAATCCGATAAATACACGTCCTGCCTTGACTAGTGGTGTCGAATTTCCACGCAGGGTCAGATTAGGGATATTGGTATCAAATAACCATTTTCTTTTGCCATCTTTGGTATCTAATGCATACACTCGCCCATCTTGAGATCGGATTATTGCCAGTTGATTGTCAACAACTGGTGGCGAGAGTATTTCTGATGAGAGCTTGACACTCCATGCGAGCGAACCATCTGTTTTATTTAATGCGATGACAGAGCCCTCAGGAGTACCAACGATTAGAATATCTTCTCCAACACCTGGTCCTGAACTTAGTTCTTTGTCTAAATCTATTGACCAATTTTCAGAGCCTGTTTCAAGGTTTAGCATAACAACTTGCCCTGATTGGCTGGCTATATAAACATCTTGACTGTCAATATAAGGAATGAGTTTATAGCCGTAAGATTTTTTGTTCCCATCGAGCTTATATGTCCATAGTTTTTTAAATTGACCTTGTTGAGTAATCTTCGTAATTTCTACAGGTTCAAACTTTTTCTTTTTACTTTTCTTATTCTTTGAACATGAAACGCTAAAAATTAAGGTGAAACTTAATAGTAGTAGTAATTTTTGCATGGATTGTATCCCTTGGTCGTTGGTTATTGACAAGTGTTAAGCATTTTCTATCTTGATTTCAATATTTCTTTTGCCGGAATAACCGTCACCTTTATCAACGGCACTTTCGTAAGCTGAAATCGCTTCCTTAGAATTGCCTTTGGCGAGATGAGAGTCCCCTTGAACTTCTTGTGCAATAGACATTAATGATTCAGTCTCTACACTTTGGGCTTGTGTTAAGGCGTCATCGTATTTTTCCATGCCATTGTAAACGCGAGCAAGGCGTAACTTAACTACATCAGTAATGAGTTGGTCTGGTTTGGCATCAATAACTTTCTTTAATTCAGATGCTGCATTTTCAAGCTCGCCTTTACCAGCAAACTCTTTAGCAAGCAACAAATGACCTTCATAGGTGTAAAAGTTTGCACCCGATTTGGATTCAAGTTCAGTGAGTAATTTTTTAGCTTCGTCAAATTCAGATAGTTTGAACACTTCAGTAAAAGATTGGTATTGGTTAGCTATGTCAAAACGCTCTTGTTGCTTTTGAGCTTTCCAGTAATTCATGCCAAAAACTCCTCCAAGTCCAAGAATCAAGCCAGTAGCTATAGTTAGCCAATTATTTTTTATCCAATCTTTGACAAGTTTTTCTTGTTCAAAATCATCATATTCTTCAAATGCCATATGTGTTTCCTAAGTATTTATTTGTTCAGTTATTATTTGTTGTGAATTCTACACAAAAACGGTTTGATATTTTAGCTTAATTTTATGTATTTCGCCTGAAATATTTAGAGTTTTTATTATTTAACAGTTAATTAACAAGGTTGTTAGAGAAAAATCTAAATGAATTCACGAATTTCACTCAAAAAAAAAGGTTACAAAAATGTAACCTTTTTTGAAATTTGGCTCCCCGAGACGGATTTGAACCGCCGACCCAGTGATTAACAGTCACTTGCTCTACCAGCTGAGCTATCGGGGAAGATAAAATCTTTCTTGTTAGAAGTCCAAGCTTCTTTGAAAGAGCGAGCATTTTAACTCAAATGCCCCATCTGTCAACTACCTTTAGAGAATTAAATTAAAAAAGTTTAAATTAATTTAAAATAGTTAAAACGATTTTAAAGTTTCTTATCAAGCTTAGAAAGAAACCCACGTAAAATGTCAATTTCATGTTTTTTAGGACGGATGCGATTATACATTATTCTTATTTTAGTTTTCAATGACTCATGGCCTTCTTTTCTTAAATAAAGGGCTTTTTCCATGACATTAAAATAATGCTGGTAAAAACTCTCCATAACTTCAGCATTGACCATCTCTTCATCTGAGAATTGTTCAATTTCTTTTTTTGGTAGGTGGTTTAGCTTCGCCATTCGGCATTCGTAAGACAGTACCTGAACTGCTGAGGCAAGGTTAAGCGATGAAAAATTTTCTACGGTTGGCAGGCGAACTAAGTAATGGCAGCGTTCGACTTCTTCGTTGGTCATACCATAACGCTCTTTACCAAAGACTAAAGAAACAGGGTGATGCTTGGACTCTTTAATTAAAATTTCTGCAGCTTTACGTGCATCAATAACAGGTATATCTAAATGCCGTTTGCGTGCGGTGGTTCCAATAACCAGTTTGCTATCTTTAATTGCCTCATCCATATTTTTGCAAACATCGGCATTAAACAATAAATCATCTGCTCCAGAGGCACGAGATGTCGCTTGTGAACTGGGAAAGTCCTCAGGATTAACCAAGGCTAAATCGGTTACTCCCATTGTTTTCATTGCACGAGCTGCGGCGCCTATGTTGCCTGAATGTGTTGTGCCAAGTAGCACAAAGCGTATATTGTTTGACATAAATCTATATTAATTTGTAAATAAAAGCTATCATACGCGATTATTCAAAACATGTATGATTTTTATGCGTCAACCCGAAATAAATATTGCAGAAAAGGCCGCCTTCACAGCAGGTGGGGTTTTGTTGCGTTTCCAAAAACAAGTGCATACTTTGCATGTGGTTAAGAAAAAAGAAAATGATTTTGCCAGTATCGCTGACAAAGCAGCAGAACAAGCGATTGTTGATGTTATCTCTAAGGCTCACCCTGATCATGCAGTATTAGGAGAAGAAGGTGGGTTGATTGGTAACCCTGATGCGGATCATATCTGGATTGTTGATCCTTTGGATGGCACGACAAATTATTTACATGGCATACCACATTATTGTGTGTCGATTGCCTTGGAAATAAAAGGAGTCATCCAGCACGCACTTATTCATGATCCTGTGCGAGATGAGACATTTTATGCATCAAAAGGCTATGGTGCTTACCTTAATGATGCACGACTACGTATTGATCAAAAAGTGACATTAAAAGATGCAGTTATTGCCACAGGATTTCCTTTTAGAAAGCGTGAAATTTTTAATCGTTATATGTTACAGTTCAAAACTATTTTTAAATCAGTTGGCGATATACGCCGAGCTGGTTCTGCCGCTCTTGATTTAGCCTATGTTGCCGCAGGACGTGTCGATGGTTTTTGGGAAATGGGTCTAGAAAAATGGGACATGGCAGCAGGCAGTTTAATTGTTTCAGAAGCCGGTGGCGATTGCCGCGATTTTAAATTAGAAAATAATTATCTAGAAAATGGCAATATTATTGCTGGAAACTTAACGGTTTTGGCAGCTTTACAAAATAAAATAAAATCATCAATGGGTTAGGTTAAGTTTGGGGCATCGACTTTAGTCGATGAAATCAATGGGCTAAGGTAGTTGAGTCCACTTTTTTATTATTAAATGTCTCATTTGCTAACTTACCCACTTTAATGGCATTTATAAGCCAGATGATGCTAAAGATAAAGCCTGATATGGCAAGTATTAATTTAATATTATAGGCTTCGTTGCCTGTTTGTTTGA
>JAMOMK010000056.1 GCA_027067055.1 Lysobacterales bacterium
TTATTAAATGTCTCATTTGCTAACTTACCCACTTTAATGGCATTTATAAGCCAGATGATGCTAAAGATAAAGCCTGATATGGCAAGTATTAATTTAATATTATAGGCTTCGTTGCCTGTTTGTTTGATGAGATAAGCTGAAAACCATACCGCACTGTTTACAAAAAACAATTGAGTAAAAACATCGCCAGCTCGGTAAATGACAGTATCAAGAAAGTTCTTGAATTTGTATTTAATATTTTTACTTAAGCCTGTAAATAACCAGTCTGTTGGTGGTTTCATTATTCCATAAGCGCCACTTCTTTGCATGATAATTCCCCCTAGTACAACATTAAGAACAGGGAAAAATCCAAACAATGTAAAGGCAAATATCATCATGACAGGATAAATGCCTAAGATTTTGTGAATCTCGAATTTTTGTAAAAATAAGGGTGTTAATATCAACTGAAAGAATAAGGTAAACATATTGGTAACAGTGTTTATATTTGCAAATACAGCTGTTCTTGTGGATGTTTCTGGAAAATACTCTTTTACAAAATAGCCTTGTAAAGTGTAGAAAATTCCACCTATCAATACTGACATGACAGTCATTAAAGCAATTTGCTGTAATAATTTAGAACTGAAAATAAGTTTCATTCCTTCAATTGGACTACCGCCGATAGGTGCTTCTTTGTTTTCGGTAGATTCATTAGCAAATTCCCTGACTTTATATACTGCAAAAATACATAATAATAAAAAACCAAAGGATACTAACAACAAGTTTATAGTGCCAATTTTATGTACCAAAGCAGCTGTGATTAAACCACCAGTTATTCCACCAGTACTGCCACCTGCGGCAATAACACCAAAGAGTCTTTTGCCTTGTTTTTTGTTGTATACATCGGACATAAAACTCCAAAATACAGAGACTACAAAGACATTGTAAACACTAACAAAAACAAAAAATATTCGAGCAAGCATAACATTGTCGGTACCAAAGTTTTTAAGAATTGCCCACAGTGCCAAAATACAGATGGCAAAAAAACCATAAATTAGTGGGATAAATTGTTTGCGTGAATAAGTGGAAACGATTTTTCCGTAAATGGGCTGAATCAATAGCATTACGATAAAAGTAGCAGAAAATAATAAGTCGTAGTTTTCAGGCCCTGCAGTCACACCCATGACTTCGCGAATAGGCCGTAGGATAAAATAACCAGTGAGTAGGAAATAAAAATAAAGAAAAGACCAAATTAATGATTTCCACTCACCTGGTTTGACTTGAGATTTAAAATAACTAATTATTTTGTTTTCAGACATATTTATAATGTACGCGAGAAGTTATTTGGCATAATAGCACATAAGGAATTGTTTGTGCATGGCTGGCAACTATTTCTATGGGTAAATCAGATTTATCATCTTGCCCCCAAATAAGCACAGGGTCACCTATGTTAATACAATCAATAGCAGTTACATCTATTGCCATCATATCCATTGAGACCCTTCCGACTATTTTTGCTGTTTTATCTTTATGCTTAACTATAGCATGGTTAGTTAAACTCCACGGATAACCATCACCATAGCCAATACCGACAATGGCAATTTCCATGGCTTTTTTACTGATAAATTTATGAGAATAGCCAATGCCTTGATTTTTATCGATGTTTTTAATGGCAATAATATTGGTTTTTAATGTCATTACTGGTTTTAAATTAAACTCTTTTGCACTTTTATGTCTCAGTGGTGATACACCAAATAAAGCTATGCCAACACGGCACCATTCGTCACTTAAGTTTTTATTATTAAGCAATGCTGCGGTGTTTGAAATCGAGCGTTGGTAGGGTTTATTCTGGTGTAAAAATTTAGAGGTTTGTTTTTGTGTTAAATCATTGTTGTCATCAGCAGAAGCAAAATGGCTCATTAACACAATGTCATTAACATTGGGGTGGTTTTCTAAGGCTGTGAGGGCTTGGTTGAACTGTTCTGGGGTAAAGCCTAGGCGGTTCATGCCTGTATCAAGCTTAATCCATGTGTTTATTTTTTTGCTGGGCTTGGCTTGTTTGAGTAAATCCAGTTGCTGTTGTTGGTGAATAACACACTCAAAATTGTTAGCAAGAGCAGTTTGTAGCTCATCTGCATCTAAAAAACCTTCTAGCAAAAGGATTTTGACCTTTTGGTTGTGTTTTCTAATGAGTAAAGCTTCATCAATGGTCGCAACAGCATAACAATCGATTGTTCCTAATGTCTGAACCACTTGTTTGATTCCATGACCATAGGCATCAGCCTTAATAACTAGCACTAATTTGTTTGGTGCTAGTTTTTTTAAAACAGCATAATTGTGTTTTAAGTTATTAAGATTTATTATGGCTGTGGTTCCACGACTCATGGGGTGAACTCTAATTAATGTGTTTGATCAGGTTGTGTTTGTGACTCAATGCCAATATCATTGAGAAAATTTTCAAAACGGGTAAATTCACCCAAAAATGTCAATGGAACCATGCCTGTAGAACCATGTCTGTGCTTGCCTAAAATGATTTCGGCTTTACCTTTGTGCATGGTATCTTCATTGTAAACTTCATCACGATAAATAAAGACAATCAAATCGGCATCTTGCTCAATCGCTCCTGATTCACGTAAATCGGACATGACGGGTCGTTTATTTGGGCGTTGTTCTAATGAACGATTCAACTGTGATAAGGCAATAACTGGTACATCTAATTCTTTGGCAAGTCCTTTGAGCGAGCGCGAAATTTCAGAAATTTCATTAACACGATTCTCAGAACCTTTTATTTGCATTAATTGCAAGTAATCTAAAACGATTAAATCCAAACCATGTTGGCGTTTGAGTCGGCGACAACGCGCGCGAACTTCCATAGGAGAAAGAGCAGGGGTGTCATCAATAAAGATACGTGATTTTGCCATCAGTTGTTGCGATTGCATAACGCGAGGCCAATCATGGTCGCTCAAGTCACCTGTTTTTAACTTGTTCGAATTAATGCGTGAAAGAGATGAAAGCATACGCATAACCAATTGCACGGATGACATTTCCATACTGAAAATTGCGACACTGGCATCGTGTGCAATGGCAGCTTTTTCAACAATATTCATGGCAAATGATGTTTTGCCCATCGCAGGTCGTCCTGCTACAATAATAAGGTCGGATTTTTGTAAGCCATTGGTCTTTTTGTCAAAATCGGTAAAGCCTGTCGGAATGCCTGTCATAGAACCATCGGATTCTGCCATTTCTTCAATGCTTTCTATGGCATCACGTAGTAAGCCTTTAATGTCTTGGAAGCCACTTTTTGTTTTGAGTGTTTGTTCGCGAATGCTAAAAACGTCTTTTTCAGCATTCTCCAGTAAATCATCGCTGTTTCTACCCTCAGGGTTGAAGGCTTGTTCGGTTAAGTTATTACCAATTTGAACTAATTGGCGCAGGACAGATTTTTCACGAACTATTTCTGCATAAGCTTTTATGTTGGCAGCACCAGGAACATTGCTGGCAATTTCTATCAAATAATCCTCGCCACCGGCATCGTCAATGATTTGATGAGTGGACAGCCATTCACCAACGGTAATGACATCACAAGGTTTGGAGTCGATACTTAAAGCTTTAATCGCCTTAAATATAAGAGCGTGATCGTTGCGGTAAAAATCATCTTCACTGATTAAATCCGCAATTTTGTCCCATGCATCTTTAACTAATAACAAGCCACCCAAGACCGAACGTTCGGCATCATCGGATTGTGGAGGAACTTTAAGGTTGTTGATTTTTGGTGACTTTTTTTTGCTGTATTCATTCATGGCGATATTGTAATTAAAGCACTCATTAATTGCTATCTAAATCTTAGCTCCAAGTAATACACCTCGTTTAATGGCGCGTTTAGCATCGAGTTCGCCTGCATATTCAGCGCCACCAATAATATGAGTGGATTGTTTGTCTTTGATCTCTTCAAAAAGACTATTCACTGATACTTGCCCTGCACAAATAATGACATTGTCAACGTTGAGTGTGTGTTGTTCTTGGCTGCCATCTTTCTTCTTAACGCTGATGTGCAAGCCTTGATCATCAATCCTGTCATAACTGCAACCCACCATTGTTTTGACACCACGTTTTTTCAGTGCTAAACGGTGAATCCAGCCAGTAGTTTTGCCTAAATTTTTACCTGGCTTGCTGGTTTTGCGTTGCAGAAGATAAATCTCTCTAGGGCTTGGTGCATGATTGGCTTTAGATATGCCACCTTCGCTTTGGATAGTCATGTCGATTCCCCATTCTTCACAAAAGGCTTTGGCATCAGAATAAATAGCTTCGTTATCTTCGGATAAAAATTCGGCTATATCAAAGCCAATACCGCCAGCACCAATGATGGCAACTGATTTCCCAGCGACTTGTTTTTTAGTAATTAAATCATTATAAATAATAACCTTTTCATGATTTATGCCGTCAATTTTTGGTACGCGAGGAACCACGCCTGTCGCTACGACAACTTCATCAAAAGCCGATAAATCGTTTGCTTTAACTTTAGTGTTGAGTTGTACATTTACATGGTACTTAGCAAATTGTGTTTTGAAATAACGGATAGTATTGAAAAATTCATCCTTGCCAGGGATATTGGCAGCAAGATTGAATTGTCCGCCGAGTTTGTCACTGGCTTCAAATAAAGTAACATTGTGACCGCGTTTGGCTAGGGTTTTTGCACACGCCATACCAGCAGGACCTCCACCAATGACGGCACATGACTTGGCTTGAGTAGTTGCTTTGATTTTATATTCTGTTTCGTAGCACGCAAGTGGGTTGACTAAACAAGTGGCACGTTTATTTTTGAATACATGATCTAAACAGGCCTGATTACAGCCAATACAGGTATTGATTTCGTCAGATTTGTTGTCCATGACTTTTTGCACAAAATTAGCATCTGCTAAAAATGGACGCGCCATTGAAATCATGTCAATTTGACCGCCTGCTAAAATTTGTTCTGCCACTTCTGGGGTATTAATTCGGTTAGTGGTAATCAAAGGAATATTAACATGTGGGCGCATTTTTTCTGTGACCCAGGTGAAAGCACCACGAGGAACACAGGTGGCAATGGTTGGAATACGTGCTTCGTGCCAGCCAATTCCTGTATTAATAATGGTAACGCCCAATTGCTCCAAGTCTTGGGCAAGTGAGACTACTTCGTCCCATGTGCTACCTTGTGAGACCAAATCGAGCATGGATAGGCGAAATATGATAATAAAATCGGTTCCGACAGCCTCTCGTGTGCGTTGTACAATTTCTTTGGCAAAGCGTGTGCGGTTGTCAAAACTATCACCCCAGTTATCTTTGCGATGATTGGTTTTTTTAGCAATAAATTGGTTGATCAGATAACCTTCTGATCCCATTATTTCGACTCCATCATAACCTGCAATCTGTGCGAGTTGTGCGGTATTGACAAAGGCCTTGATTTGTTTGTCAATGTCCTTTGTGGTCATTAACTTAGTTTTGAATGGTGTAATTGGTGACTTTATTCCAGAGGGAGATACGCTAAAGGGATGGTAGCCGTACCTGCCTGTGTGTAAAATTTGCATACAAATTTTGCCACCAGCTTCATGTACTGCATTTGTCACTATTTTATGGCGCTTTGTTTGAAAACCAAACTTTAAACAACCACTAAAAGGTGCTGTCCATCCACGCAAGTTTGGGCTAATTCCTCCTGTAACTATTAGTCCAACTTGTCCCTGTGCGCGTTGGCGAAAATACTCAGCTAGTTTTGGGTAGTTTTTGGCACGGTCTTCAAGTCCAGTATGCATTGAGCCCATTAGTACGCGGTTTTTTATGGTGGTAAATCCCAAATCTAATGGTTTGAGAAGGTTAGGGTAATTGTTCATGCTTGCTCTTTTTTTTGGTTATATGTTTTTGCTTGTATAGCAACCATACCCTTGCGTACGGATTGCCATGTACTATTTTGCCAAAAATCACTAGATTTTGATAGTGTTGATTTGCCTATTAGTTGAGGAAAACGTCTTTTGGGTGTATTGGTAGGCAGTTTTTTCAATAACTCTTGTGATAATTCCATAGTACAAGCAAGCGCAATATCACAGCCAGAATTAATACACGCTTGATAACGCGCATGTGCATCTCCTACACAATCTGCTGCTTTCATGCCTAAATCATCGGATATTATCACTCCTTCAAAACCATACTTGTCACGTAATACATCTTGGCACCAAAATTTAGAATAGCCAGCGGCATCTTTGCAAGCTTGTGGATAGATAACATGTGACATCATGACAGCATCAATTTGTTGGTTTCTTATTAATGTGATAAAAGGTTGTAAGTCTAGTTGTTCAATTTCATCAAAACTCCTGTCATCAATAGGCAAGTCAAAATGTGAGTCGGCAACGACAGTGCCATGCCCCGGAAAATGCTTGGCAGTTGTTTTCATGCCAGCATCATGCATAGCTGTGCAATAATAATTAGCTAGTTCAATTACGATTTTAGGGTTGTCAGAAAAGGCTCTATCACCAATTACATTACTGTTATTGTCAATATCGAGAACAGGGGCAAAACTCATGTCAATATTGATAGAGAGTAATTCACTTGCCATTAACCAAGCATGTGAGTGTGCAAATGATTTGGCTAGGTCTTGATTGTGGCTATAGGTTTTGCCAATCTCTAATAGTGGAGGCAGCCTAGAGAATGGTAGATCAAACCGCCTGACTTTACCGCCTTCTTGATCAACAGTGATGAGAAAATCTTCACCAAAGCGGCTTTTTATGTCCTGTACTAAACTTTTAAGTTGTGCGTAGTTTTCAAAATTACGCTTAAAAAGAATAATTCCACAAACCAAAGGGTGTTTAAGTAGTGTAATTTCATCAGGGAGTAGTTTTGTGGATTGAATTCCACAGATAATTGCTGTCATTTATAGTTGGTTTTGTGAAATAAAAGAGACTATCATAACCAAATATGAATTTATTGGCAAGAATATAAAAACAATACCAATCTATCTCTTTTGTCGAAAAAACAGATGAAATAATATAAATTTGTGAGTTTTGTCGCAAAAACAACGGTTTTTACGTGAGAATATGGGCAAATGAAATTATTAACTTATTTCTTGACAAATATTGTCGCTAAATAAATAATAAAACTGCAACGATGATAATCCCAAACCACGCTCAAACCTGTTCCACCACCGTAATTTTGGGTTATTTGAAAACCTGTTGCAAATCTAAATGTTGTAAATTTATAACTACCTTGGCAATACCATCCTATAAATACCTTTATTGTTGATAAATGGTGAAAAATAAGGTGTTGCTTCTTTTTAAAAAACCAAAAGAGAGAATTTTATGAAAAAATTGAAAAACATAGTGCTGCCTGTTGTGAGCTTATTGGCACTATCTAGTATGACAGTTAATGCTCAATCATCATTTGATGCCAATTCAATGACAAGAAGTAGTGTACAAGCTAACCCCTTGAATCCTGGAATTATAATAAAATATAAAAGCATCGGTTTAAACTCTCGGATTGATTCTGTTACTCGTGCTAATCAATTAAGTGCAGAGTTGGGAGTTAATTTAGAGTTTAAACGGGCAATGTCAGGGGGAGCAGACGTCCTGATACTAAAACCAAGTGCAAATAGTTTTGGAAGAAGCACTGCACCTAATCTTAATACGTTGGTTGAACAATTAAATGCAAGAGTAGATGTTGAGTTTGCTGAAGTAGATGCGTGGATTGTTCCTTATGCAACACCAAATGATACGGCTTATAATACGCAATGGCATTATTATGAAGCAGCAGGTGGGATGAACTTACCTACTGCTTGGGACACAACAACTGGCTCGTCAGGTGTAACAGTAGCGGTGCTAGATACTGGTTATCGTCCACATGCTGATTTAGCAGGTAATGTTATTGGTCAATACGATATGATTTCCTCAACTGCAGTATCAGTTGATGGTGACGGTCGTGATGCCAATGCTCAAGACCCCGGTGACTTTATCGCCGCAGGTGATTGTGGGGTTGGTTCTGATGCAAGTGACAGTTCTTGGCATGGTACGCATGTTGCTGGTACTATTGCCGCAGTCTCAAATAACAATAGTGATGTCGCAGGAGTGGCTTGGGATGTTGGACTTGTTCCTGTTCGCGTTTTAGGAAAATGTGGTGGTTCTCTTTCTGACATCGCTGATGGTATTCGTTGGGCTGCTGGTTTAAGTGTTACAGGAGTTCCTGCCAACCCAAATCCTGCTGATGTTATTAATATGTCTCTAGGTTCAGGGTCTCCAGGAACATGTACTTCAACTTATCAAGACGCCATTGATGCAGCAGTCAATGCCGGTGCTACGGTTGTTGTTGCTGCCGGTAATAGCAATGACACTGCAAATTATCCACCAGGAAACTGTAACAATGTAATCACAGTAGCGGCAACCAATAGAAATGGTGGTCGAGCATATTATTCTAACTTTGGTTCAGCTGTCGATGTTGCTGCTCCTGGTGGAGATGGATGTAACCCAATTGGTGAAGGCATACCAACCACACTATCTGATTGTGAAGGCGGTGTTTGGAGTGATGCTAATATGATTCAATCAACCTATAATACAGGTGCAAGTACACCAGCTGCCGACAGTATAGGTGCATTACAAGGCACGTCAATGGCGGCACCTCATGTGGCAGGGCTAGCAGCACTTATGTACTCGGTTAAGCCTACGGCAACACCTGCCGAAATTGAGAGTACAATGAAATCTTCTGCTCGTGCTTTTCCAACAGTTGGTTCTCATCAATGTACGACAGCAAATTGTGGTGCGGGTATTGTAGATTCAAATGCTGCTGTGTTAGCAATAGGTGGAACAACACCTCCTCCAACCAATAATGTATTAATAAATGGTGTGGCTAAAACAGGATTATCAGGGTCAACAGGAAGTGCTACAGCCTATACAATGGTAGTTCCAACAGGAGCAACAAACCTTAACTTTGCATTATCAGGCGGAACAGGTGATGCTGATTTGTATGTGAAATTTGGCTCAGCACCTACAACCAGCTCTTATGATTGTCGCTCTTGGGCATCTGGAAATGCAGAGACCTGTAATATTGCCAGTGCACAAGCAGGAACTTACCATGTTTTAATTCAGGCGTATGCAGCCTATAGTGGAGCAAGCCTAACGGGTAGTTACACAGCGGCTGCAGCAAATGTTGCTCCAACTGCATCATTTACAAGCAGTTGTACGGATTTAACTTGTAGCTTTAATGGCTCAGCTAGTTCGGATAGTGATGGTACTATCTCTAGCTATTCGTGGTCATTTGGTGGAACTGGTGTCACAGCAAGTAATGCATTTGCTAGTGCGGGTACTTATTCAGTGACATTAACAGTAACAGATAATGATGGTGCAACAGGCACATCAACACAAAATGTAACAGTAACTGCGGCACCTGTCAATGTAGCTCCAACGGCTTCATTTACCTCAAGTTGTACAGACCTAACATGTAGTTTTGATGGCTCTGCTAGTTCGGATAGTGATGGTATTATCTCTAGCTATTCGTGGTCATTTGGTGGAACTGGTGTCACAGCAAGTAATGCGTTTGCTAGTGCGGGTACTTATTCAGTAACATTAACAGTGACTGATAATAATGGTGCGACTGGAACTTCAACTCAAAATATTTCTGTCACAGCGCCTCCACCTCCAACAGGAAACGTATTAACTAATGGTGTGGCAAAAACGGGTTTGGCAGGTTCTACTGGCTCTCAACTTAACTTTACAATGGTTGTTGCGGCAGGAGCATCCAACTTAAAGTTTGTCATGAGTGGTGGAACAGGTGATGCAGACTTATATGTGAGATTTGGTTCAGCGCCAACGACTTCAAATTATGACTGTCGTTCATGGGTAACTGGTAATAATGAAACATGTACTATTACAACAGCTCAGGCAGGAACTTATTATGTGATGATTAATGCTTATTCAGCCTATAGTGGAGCAAGCCTAACGGGTAGTTACACAACAGGTGGTGGAACACAGCAATCATTGTTCTCAAATACCACAAATGTGAACATTCCTGATAATAATGCAACGGGTGCAACTTCAAGTGTTAGTGTTAATCGAACTGGTGCATCAAACAGTGTGAAAATTACTTACAATATAGTTCATACCTATATTGGTGATTTAAAAGTGCAATTGATTGATCCTACTGGAGCTGTATCAACACTTAGAAGCAATACGGGTGGCAGTGCTAACAATATTAATGAATCTAAAACTGTGAACAAAGGCAGTACAAGTGCTACAGGTACATGGAAACTCAAGGTTATTGATAGTGCTGGTGCTGATACTGGTTATATCAACTCATGGAGCATAGAGTTTTTATAATAAAATAAGAAAGTTTAAGCATAAAAAAACCCCGATTAATTCGGGGTTTTTTTATAACCAAAATTCGCTCAAGAAATACGAATTAATGGGTTCAATATTAGTTATTTTAAACTGGCATAATAAGCAGCTAAATTAACCATGTCTTCATCTGACAAAGGAGCTGCCATAGGAGACATTGTAGGGTCTTTTCTTGTTCCATCTTTAAAAGCCTTTAGTTGCTTTATCGTATAGGCAGCTTTTTGACCAGCAAGGTTTGGCCACATACCAGTAGCAGAAATACCTGCTGCGCCATGACAGCCAGCACAAACTCCAGCTTTTGCTTTACCAGCAGCAGCATCACCTGCCGCCATTGCGTTTGAAGAAACTAAACCAGCAGCTAAAACTGCAGCAGTTAATAATATTTTTTTCATGTAAAATACCTGTGTTATATTAGAAGCCCCTAATATAACACTTGTTAAGAGTAAAAAAAAGCCTGAAATGTAAAATAATGTGCCTTTATGATATAACTATGAGAAAAATCAAGATTTAAAAATGAAAATTAAGCCCAGCGAGTGCTGCAGTTGAATTTGAGTCTAAATTTATACCATTGAAATTGTCTAAACCTATTTGCCATTGGACTACGTTATCAGCACTTGCTTTAGTTATTGGTTTTCAAGGTGTGTCAATAAGTTGTGCTATAATCGTGTTTTCTTCATCGGGATTTTTTGGGTAATACTAAAATACTAAAGTCAAGGTCTTTTTCGCCATTAATATTCGGTCTTTTTTGTATTATTTGCCCATAATTCAAAGGCTTTGATTGCCTCATCACCTAAAAATTGTTGCATCTTTAGCTTACGTTTGTGCAAAGGTAAGTCTATTTCATCGTAAATAAATTGGTCATCAAAGTCAATTTTGGCAGCATCTGCTTTGGTATTGCCATAATACACGGCCTTAGGTCGTGCCCAATATATAGCACCTAAGCACATGGGGCAAGGTTCGCAAGAGGTGTAAATTTCACACTCATCCAACTGGAAAGAACCCAGCTTTTTGCAGGCATTACGTATGGCAGTGACCTCCGCATGTGCTGTTGGATCATTGTGGCTAGTGACACAGTTAGCGCCAGTGGCAATGATTTTGCCGTCCTTAACAACCACAGCTCCAAATGGACCGCCAAGATTGTTTTTGACATTATCGATTGAAAGCTCAATGGCTTTACGCATAAATTTTTTATTCATATTTATTGTGTTTAGGATTTGGGTATTTATAAAAATTGAGTGGACAACTCATCTAACAAGGCTTTGTCATTTTCGGTTAAAAAAGGGGCAACCAAACGGATGACATGAAAAATTCCATGCGATAACTTTTTCTCTTCGTCAAAATCGTCGTCATAAATAGCTATGGAATAATTGAGCCAAAAAGTAGCTGTTAAAGCTATTTGGTCAGCAAGAGAAGCAATAGTTTGTTGGTCTGCATTTAATAGACCATCATCTGCCAAGTGCGACATTATAGTTAAAGCGGTTTGGGATTTCAAAGCTAAAATGTGCCTAAAGTGTCTTTTTAAAAACTCTATACGATTCATTAGTTGAATAAGATTTCGATAAAGAAAACGGTATTCAGATATGACATCAAAAACAGCATGAAGATAATTCCACATATCTTGCATAGAGGCATAGTTGACATCTTTTTGTTCTAAAACAGTGCGTATCTTTTTTTCATAATTAAGGAATATTTTCCAAATAATGTCGTCTTTAGAACGGTAATGGTAATATAAATTACCAGGTGAAATGTCCATTTCATCAGCAATGTGATTGGTGGTAACATTGGACTCGCCTTCTTCATTAAAAAGCATTAAAGCTGTTTGGATAATTCTATCCTTGGTTTTCATGTTTTTTAACTTAGCCTAGTAAGTCATTAACTTTATCAATGTATTTTTGCATGGCATCATCAGTGCCCATGCCTTTAAGCTTCGCGCGAGCGTCAAACTTTGCGCCACCAACGAAATCAAAAAAGCCCGGTCGATCGCCAGTTACATCACCATCAGAGCCTTGTTTAAAAAGAGAGTACAACTCTAACATAGTGTCGTCATCAGGTTTTTTACTTAAGGTTTTAATGTTTTCTTGTGCTTGTGTAAAAAGTTCAGATAAATTACTCATAAATATATTTCCAAAATTGTTATTTTTAAATTGTGACTTTTATTATACAATACAAGTAAATAACATCAACATAAAAATAAAGGGTATTGAATATGGCATATTTCGTCACAGGCGCAACAGGTTTTATCGGATCAAATCTTCTTCCAAAATTATTTAAACGCAAAGGCAAAATTTATGTCTTGGTTCGCTCAGGATCAAAGAAAAAACTTAATACTTTATTGGAAAAATTAAACGCTCCAAAGAATAGAGTGGTTGCCATTACTGGCGATTTAACCAAAAATAACTTAGGAGTCAGTAAAAAGAATCGAGATGAGCTCAAAGGCAAGATTAATCACATGTTTCATTTAGCTGCTATTTACGACATGAGTGCAACAATGGAACAGCAAGAAGCGGCTAATGTTGGTGGTTCACGTAGCGCCATTGGATTTGCTGATGCAATTAATGCCAAATGCTTTCACCATACTTCATCCATTGCCGCCGCTGGTTTATATAACGGTGTCTTTCGTGAAGATATGTTTGATGAAGCTGAAGGATTGGACAACCCTTATTTCAAAACCAAACACGAATCAGAAGGTGTTGTGCGTAGAGAATGCAAGGTGCCATTTCAAATTTATCGTCCAGCTATGGTGCTTGGGCACTCAGAAACAGGCGAGATTGATAAAATTGATGGTCCGTATTATTTCTTCAAGCTCATTCAAAAAATGCGTAAAATGATGCCAGCTTGGATGCCAACATTAGGCTTAGAAGGCGGACGTTTAAACATGGTGCCAGTGGATTACGTGGTTGATGCCATGGATCATATTGCCCATACTAAAGGCCAACACGGCAAATGCTTCCACTTAACTGATCCAAAACCGCGCAAAATTGGCGAAGTACTCAATATTTTCTCAAAAGCCGCACATGCACCATTAATGACCATGCGAATTGATGCGAGAATTTTTAATTTTATTCCCAATACGTTAAAACAAGGCATGATGATGCTATCACCAGTAAGGCGCATCAGAAAGCAAGTAATGGAAGGTCTAGGCATACCACCGGGTGTATTGAGCTTTATCAATTACCCAACACGATTTGATAACCGCGAAACAGCAAAATTACTCAAGGGCACTGATATTAAAGTGCCTGATTTAAAAAAATATGCCTATAAACTTTGGGATTACTGGGAGCGTAATCTTGACCCTGATTTATTCATTGATCACAGTCTAAAAGGACGCGTAGGCGGCAAAAAAGTATTGGTCACAGGCGCATCATCAGGTATAGGACAAGCAACAGCAATCATGTTAGGTCGAGCAGGAGCTCATGTGGTTCTAGTCGCGCGTGGCATGGAAAAGCTTATAGAAACACAAAAAATGATGAAGAAAGAAGGCTCAAAAACTTCATTGTACACCTGTGATTTATCCGATATGAAATCAGCAGATAAATTGATTAAGGATGTTACAGAAGACTTGGGTGCAATAGATATACTTGTTAATAATGCTGGTCGCTCAATTCGTCGCTCCATTGCTTTAAGTTATGACAGATTTCATGATTATGAGCGCACAATGCAACTCAATTACTTCGGTTGTTTGCGTTTAATCATGGGCTTCTTACCTGGTATGACAGAGAATAGATACGGACAAGTAGTCAATATTTCATCTATTGGTGTACTCACAAATGCACCGCGATTTTCAGCTTACGTTGCCTCAAAAGCAGCATTGGATGCCTTTTCACGATGCGCAGCAGCCGAATTTAATGACACCAATATAGCCTTCACAACAATCAACATGCCATTGGTGCGCACACCAATGATAGCACCAACCAAAATGTACGACAACGTACCAACCATCTCGCCAGAACAAGCAGCCGACATGGTTAAAGATGCAATTATCAGAAGGCCACAACGCATCGCCACAAGACTAGGTATATTCGCCCAAGTCACACATGCTTTAGCGCCAAAATCAATGGAAGTCATTATGAACTCAGCATTCAATATGTTCCCAGATTCAGCAGCGGCCAAGGGTAAGGTCTCTGGTGGGCATCGTTCGTCTCCCGAGCAAGTGGCATTTGCTTCCCTTATGCGCGGAGTCCACTGGTAAATTTTGGGTGATAATGAATATCTTTTACTCCCTATCGGCGGAGTTTGTGTACTCGAATGGTCACATATGTCCTATATGCTCACATTCTCCGTGCACAAACTCCACCAATAGGAAGCAAAATCTAAACATTCTAACCCAAAATTAGTTTTTAACTAAGATGCTAAAAGTGGTAGATGAAAAGGATTGGATTAAAGGAGGTTGTGTTACTGTCGCAAGTTTAAAAATACTAATACTACTATTTGTTGTATCAATTGGTCTCAGTAAAGAAAAAATGTAACTATTCAGCGAATATAAAAGATATTTCTTGACATGGTTTTTAGTTAAAATCTCAATATTTCCAACTTGCTGAAAACTGTTCTGATAATACCTTGTATTCTAATATGAATGCCTGCTATC
>JAMOMK010000057.1 GCA_027067055.1 Lysobacterales bacterium
CGAGCCAAAGGACATGATTACATGACACTGGTTTATGATATGCAAGAAGGACACTTAATCTGGGTTGGAACAGGCCGTACTGCTGATGTATTTTCAAGTTTCCTAAAACAATTGCCTAAAGAGACCGCCCTTGGAATTAAAGCTGTGGCAATGGATATGGGTCCATCTTATCAAAAATCTGTGAGAGAAAACCTACCCCATGCTGATATTGTTTTTGATAGGTTCCATGTTATGCAAAACTACTCTAAAGCCATTAGCAACCAAAGAAGAGTTGAATTTAGAAAGGCTGACATAGTAGGGAAAAAATTATTCAAAGGGTGCCATTATCTTTTGTTAAAAAATGCGGATAAACTTAAACCAAAACACACTACAAGGCTAGAGAATTTACTTTCAAGCAACAGTAATCTCAATACGCTATATATCCTCAAAGAACAACTACAAGAACTGTGGCACCTACCAACATTCGACGAGATGTCAGATGGCATTAAAGCATGGTGTGAATTAGCATATGAAACCAATATGCACTACCTTAAAAAGTTTGCTGACTCATTAAAAAAGCACAGTATTGGCATTGCAAACTATGCTAAACATAAATTAACCAGTGCAATTATTGAAGCAGGAAACATTGCCATTGGAATGATTAGAAAAAGAGCTAGGGGCATTAAGGACACTGAGTATTTTAAGCTTAAAATTAGGCAGTCGTCTTTAAAAGATGACTCGTCAATGTTCTATGCTCAGCATCCTTTTTTACTCACCTAAGCGGTGAAGAGCCGGTTTTTTTACTTGTTTTAAAGTAGAACCAATGTGCCCTGATTGTCCGCCTTGTTTGTTTGATTTTTTATTATCCGAATGCCCTGCACCCTTCTTTTTATTTGAACCCCTTTGGTCTGTTGATGGTGGTTTGGAGCTATTACGGCTATTCAAACTAGATTTATTGGCTAATAGCTGAACTATTAGGATCAACATTTTTATCATAGAAACCATTGCAGGAGATAGATTCTTTTCACTCTTTAGAGTTTGCTCTACTTCTGCGATTTGTTTGTTTATATCGAAACCTTGAATTGTTACTTTTAATACGTTTTGTTATTTAATGACAATATTATAACATGGGTATACAGAGGTGATTTTTCGTTAATACAAGCGTGTTTTAGCTCCAATAGTTTTTAAAGCTGGGTTGGTTGTGCCAAGCTTAAAAACCACTGTCAGCTGTGGTGAATATGGCGAACATATGACTTTAAACCATGAGTTGTTGGATGTGGTTATTTGGTGGATTTCAGCTAGAAACAATGTCAAGTAATTCTTTAAATTTACGCTGAATAGTTACATAGAAAGCGGACATTATCACGTTGCGCTTACACCCTCTTCACATTTGACTTTTCGATTGTTGTTGACATTAATTAAAGCTCCTTCGTATTGATCAAAATACCCTTCTCTTACTAAACGGTTAATGATATCTACAATTAGCTGCGCATCTGCAAAATTATTTGCTGTTGTTCTTGCTGAAAAATAATCTAACATTGAGATTCCACACATGTTTTCATGCTCGATACAAAAACCGGTCATAACAAATGAATTTGCAGAACATTCTGCATCATAATTATTTGTGCAGGAATAAGCTACCGTAATGTTTTCTATATTTTTAGTAATAAATTTTGTATCGAGTATGTTTAATTCTTTGGCAATTGTTTTTAGAAAATCTTTATCCTTATTTAATAAATATTTCAAAGCACGTTCAGAAAAACCTGATTGATCTCCGCCAATAGCGACAACAGATCTGGCCGTTTCTAAATAAGATTCATGTTGGCTTGGATCTATATTAAAAAAATACATGTTCAAGTCTCTGGCATCTTGCATCTTTGTTAGATAATCATTTCTTTGCTCATCACTAAACGAATCAAAGTAATTGTACCATTGGGCACATCTCTCACGTGCTCGTTTTATGGCCTTATCCTGCAAGGGCGAAAAGTCTTTCCTGCGGCTTAATTTTATAAGCTTTTTATCAAAGTCAATCATGCTGCTTCCACAAAAAAGGTTGTAACTTAAACTTTGAGACGGCAATGGCTGGAATGCCTCAGTGGCATTTTCCTTGTCCTGTAATTCATTTGAAACAAACTCCTTAGCAGGAGTGTTTTCTTGGTCAATCTGGTTAATTTCTAGGCTACTTGGATTTTTCAAGTTTTCCTGATTTTGGTCATCCTTATTGCCCAAATCACCCCTTACAAACATGTAAGAGGCGATGGCAGCAATAAGTACCAATAAGATGTAAATATACTTTGATTTTAAATGACTTAACATGATTTAACCGCAGTCCTCTTGTTGGGCACTGATTGTATTATCAATAAATGGTGAATTAGAGTCAAGATCAGTGCTATCAAAGATAAAATAAGTACCCATTTCTCCAGTTGCCCAGTCAACATCATATAGTTGATTATTGTGTATCCATACTGTCATTTGTAGATCACTATTACTATTAAAAAGTCGATTTCTTTCTAAAGTATAAAGCCTTACTGCTTCTTGCTCCTGACCACTAACACTCGAACTACAATTAAGATTTGGATCTGGGTCAAAAGGGCTTGGAGGAGGAGAACCACCACAAAAAACAGGGGTCAAGTGACTTGTTTATGAATCAATTCTGCCAGTTTATCTATTTTATTGCCAAACTTTTTATCACCTCTTCTCTTTTGTCTAATCATGCTTGTATGATAACTTACAGAGCCAATATGTTTAAGATTAAAATAATGTGCAATA
>JAMOMK010000058.1 GCA_027067055.1 Lysobacterales bacterium
AAACCTTTGTTTGAACTCATCTAAGGTAAAGCTGTGATTTTGTGTACCGCTACTGGCAATTTTGATGCTACCAAGTAAGGAAGCAATACGACCAGTGGTTTGCATATCTAAATCATTCATTAATCCATATAACAAACCTGCTCGGTAAGAGTCACCACAGCCTGTTGGATCAACAATTTTTTCAGCTTGAACCACAGGAATGTGATAAACCGTACCATCAGTATATATCTCAGAACCTTTTTCGCCACGAGTCACAATTAATGATTCAAGATGAGAGGCTATTTCTTTGGCACCCCAACCTGTTCTTTCACAAACCAGTTCGTATTCATAGTCATTAACTGCCATCCATGTGGCTTGAGCAATAAATTTCTTTAAATCTTCACCGTCAAATAGTGGCATAGCCTGGCCTGGATCAAAGATAAAGGGAATGCCTGCATCCACAAAACCTTGTGCGTGAGAAATCATGCCATCACGTCCATCAGGTCCAACTATGCCAATACTAATGTCTTTATGGTCTGACACCTTACATTCGTGCGACAAACTCATCGCTCCTGGGTGAAATGCGGTGATTTGATTATTGTCTTGATCGGTTGTAATAAAAGCTTGCGGTGTAAACATATCATCTTTCACGATAATCCCATCAAGAGGAATGCCTAATTTTATGAGATGTTGGCGATAGGGTTCAAAATCTTGTCCAACTGCCCCCATTGGTATTGGGTTGCCACCTAATAGTTTTAAATTATAGGCGATATTACCTGCAACGCCTCCGACCACTCGGCTCATACTTGGTACAAAAAACGAAACATTCAATTTATGAATTTGGTTGGGTAAAATATGGTTTGAAAAACTGTCTTCAAAGACCATAATTGTGTCGTAGGCTAATGACCCACAAATAAGAGCTTTACTCATTTTTATAATTCCTCTAATATTGTTTTGACCTGAGCTGGGTTGGCTCTGCCTTTTGTTTGTTTCATCACTTGCCCAACGAAATAATTGAACATTTTCATATCTCCACCCTTATAGGCTTCAAACTGTGATGGGTTGTTTTTTATAATTTCTTTGACTATGGTTTCTAGTTCACCCGTATCGGATACTTGGGCTAAACCCTCTTTGTCGATAATTTGTGACGCTGTATTATCTGTTGCCCACATCTTTTCCATGACAACTTTGGCAATCTTGTGTGATATGGCTCCTGTTGCTAATGCTTCTAATATGCCAGTAAATTGTTCAACGGATAGATTGTTGTCTTCAATATTTGCCTCGTTAGTATTTAATAAAGCTGAAAACTCACCTAAAATCATATTGGCTGCAGTTTTGGCTTTGGCTTTTTTAAGTTGTTTAACTGTGGCATCAAAATATTCGGACAATTCTTTATCATTGGCAATTATGGTTGCATCATCCGTCTTTAAGTCAAAATTTTGTGTGTAGCGAACTATCTTTTGAGCAGGAAACTCTGGAATGTATTGTTTTTCATTGTCTATATACGCTTGGTCGATAACGACAGGCAGTAAGTCAGGATCAGGGAAATAGCGGTAGTCATTGGCTTCTTCTTTGCTACGCATTGGACGTGTTTCATTCTTATCCGCATCGTAAAGTCGAGTTTCTTGTGTAACCGTTCCACCTGCCTCAATCAATTTAATTTGGCGTTTAATTTCTATGTTGATGGCTTTTTCGACAAAACGAAATGAGTTGATGTTTTTTAGCTCGGTGCGTGTTCCTAACTCTTTTTGTCCAACAGGTCGAATTGATACATTGGCATCACATCGGAACGAACCTTCTTGCAAGTTACCATCACAAATACCCAAATGAGTGACAATTGTGTGAATGCCACGCATATATCTTACCGCTTCTTTGGCAGAGGATAAGTCAGGTTCAGAAACAATTTCAATTAACGGTGTGCCACAGCGGTTTAAGTCAATGGCAGAATACTGTGCGTATTTATCATGAATAGATTTTCCTGCATCTTCTTCTATATGTGCGCGATTAATGCGAATTGTTTTGTCTTTTCCATTGTCCCCTTTGATAATAAATTCACCGTGTTCTACAATCGGATGATTTAATTGGGTAATTTGATAGGCTTTGGGAGAATCGGGGTAAAAGTAGTTCTTTCTATCAAAAGTCGATTCTTTAGCAATCACTTTTGCACCAACTGCCAGACCAAAACGTATGGCATAACGCAAAACTTTTTCATTAAATACTGGTAATGTGCCTGGTATTGCGGCTTCAAGCAAGCTTACTTGGGTGTTGGGTTCTGCTCCATAGGCAGTATTTGTTCCTGCAAACAATTTACTTTTAGTTTTTAACTGTGTATGAATTTCTAAACCAATAACAGTTTCCCATTTTGTATTATTACTCATGAGCAAAACCCTCCGCAACTAAGTGGTGAAAGTCAGTTTCTTGTTGAAATTGATGAGCAACATTAAGGATTTTTGCTTCTTGTAAATTATTGCCAATTAATTGTAGCCCAACGGGCAACTTATCAACCAAACCAATAGGAACTGACATACAAGGCAAGCCCGCTAACGAGGATGGAATAGTGTAAATGTCGGCTTGGTACATGCTAACCGGGTCTTTTTTTGCATTAAACTCAAAAGCGACCTCTGGTGAAACTGGCGCAGCTATAACATCAACTTGTGCAAAAGCACTGGCAAAATCTTCTGATATTAAGCGTCTAATTTTTTGTGCTTTACGGTAATAAGCATCATAAAATCCAGCTGACAATGCCCAAGTTCCGACCATAATAC
>JAMOMK010000059.1 GCA_027067055.1 Lysobacterales bacterium
AGGGACACCCATCGTAAATAACACTCTGGGGAATGGACTTTAGTCCATTTTTATCGACTAAAGTCGATACCCCAAAGTGAGAACCAACGGGTCAGAGGGAAAAGTCAAATGGGGTACGGTGACTTGTTCATTATTTAGCTTGAAAACTGGATTGTCGTCTAATAGCTCCTGCTGCTCACCCTTCGGGTTGCTGTGTATGGCAAAACGACTATCCTGCCGTTTTGTCCCGATCGGAGTCGGGAATGACGGAGTATTATTTTTTAATCTGCATCATTTGTGAAATCTGCGGATAAAATGCTTTTGATTTGTCATTTCTATGTTGGAATTCACTGCGTTCAGCACCAACCTATCAATTTTATTGTTTGTTAGGAGCCTAGGAGTTCAGCTATTTGAGGTGGGATTAGTTTAGAGCTTGACAAACTAATCCATTGGATTATAATGTTGCTTATGCAGACAATCGTAGAAATTAATGAGTATATAAAGCAAGCAAGTAAATTACTTGATAAGTCAGAACAAAATAGCATTATTAGCTATCTAGCAAGCTTTCCAGAGTCAGGTGATATCATTCAAACAACTGGTGGAGTACGTAAGTTGAGATGGTCGGCTAAAGGAAAGGGGAAAAGTGGTGGTGTTAGAATAATACATTTTTATTGTGATGAAAATCTGCCATTATTTCTTCTTGGTGTTTTTAGTAAAAGTAATAAATCTACTTTGACTATGGCAGAATGCAATGAACTTAAAAAACTAACAACAGAATTGAAAAAATTACTTAGAGAACAATTATGAGTGAATATTTTGAGAGTATTAAACGCGGGCTTGAAGAAGCTATAGATTTTTCAAAAGGGAAAACTAGTAAAGCAATAGTACATAAATTAAAGCCAATTGATGTTAAAACAATTAGAAAAAATATTAACATGACACAAGACCAGTTTGCCTCCGCATTTGGTATGAGTGTTGCTACGCTTAGACACTGGGAACGTGGTGACCGCAGACCTAGCGGAACAGCAATGGTTTTATTAAACTTGGTTGCCAAAGAGCCTAAAATGGTATTAGAAGCATTAAGGTAAAAGGGGCACGGTGACTTGTTTATGATTTAACTTGAAGCCTGTCGCAGTCGGAGTCGGGAATGACGGAGTATTATTTTAAATCTGCGTCATCTGCGAAATCTGCAGATAAAATACTTTTGATTTGTCATCCTATGTTAGGCTTCACTGCGTTCAGTGCCAACAAGACGAGTGGAAAGATTATTTTAATAATAAGCAGGGAGACCCATCGTAAATAACATTCTGGGAAATGGACTTTAGTCCATTTTTATCGACTAAAGTCGATACCCCAAAGTATCGATAGGGTCAAGAGCATTTGATTATATAGATTGAAGTCTGTGCGACAATGACAGAGTTTTTTATCTGTGGGGAATACCAAACAAAACCTCCATAGGCACAAGGCAATGCCTTGTGCAATTCAAATCCACCATGATTTATTCAATCCCAAACATCGACAAGACAGTGCCTTGTCGCTACGGTGTTTTGTTTAAATACCCTAGATTCCCAATCAAGTTGAGAATGACAATATTTTTTTATTTTTGTGCCCCTTTTGCTCATTTTTGCGGTTTTTGCGTTACACTTTCGCCCTAGATTTTGGCATCGAAATGTTGGGCTTCGTACCTCAGCACCAACCTACCAATTTATTGAACGATAAGTTACAATGCTTATTGTGCAAAAAAACTATTAACAAAATGAATAAAACCTACAACATCTACTGCGATGAATCTTGCCACCTTGAAAATGATAGTAAGCGTTTTATGGTTTTGGGTAACTATTTATGAACTCACAAAATAAAAAATTCTCAGATTACATCGTCTATGTTGATGAAAGTGGTGATCATTCTTTAACTTCAATCAACCAAGAATATCCTGTTTTTGTTCTGGCTTTTTGTGTGTTTCATAAAGACAAATATTCTAAAAGTACGGTGGAGAAAATTCAGCAGTTTAAATTTAAACATTTTGGACATGATATTGTTATCTTGCATGAAAATGAAATAAGACGTGATAAAAATGATTTTAAGTTCTTGAAAACAAGGCTGCTTAAACAAGATTTTTTGGATGAACTAACCCAAATTATTGAAGAGGAAGACTTTACAATAATTTCTGCTGTTATTGATAAAACAAAATTATCCAAACAATATACTTTTCCTCAAAACCCTTATGACATAGCTTTACGGTTTTGTCTAGAAAGACTGCACCTATATTTATCAAACAAAGCAAGTGGTAAGACTCATATTGTTTTTGAGCAAAGAGGAAATGTTGAAGATAATGAACTTGAGTTAGAGTTTAGAAGGATTTGCGACGGTGATAGTTTTATTAATAAATGCTTAGATTTTGAGATGATTTTTGCAAATAAACGATGTAATTCAGCAGGGTTACAATTAGCTGATTTAGTTGCAAGACCTATTGGAATAAGTTATTTGAGACCCGAACAAGCAAACAGAGCCTTTGATGTGATAAAAAATAAATTACATAAAAATAATGGTAGCTATAATGGCGTTGGTCTTAAGTTGTTTCCATAAATATATTTCTTAAATCTCAGATAACAAAAAGCCCTAACACGTCGGCTAAGGCTGAATGTCGATCGCGAATCCGCAATCCTTAGACCAATAATATGCCTATTTACTCTACTTTTCAAGATATTGGCTATATTTAAACTCTAATAACAAAAAATAACAGGACATAT
>JAMOMK010000060.1 GCA_027067055.1 Lysobacterales bacterium
ATTAACAATAACTTACCATCAAAAGAACTGTCAGATTGTAAATAAGGTATGGCTTCCAATATCTGACCCTGGTTAATTAACTCCATCGCCTTTTGCATGTCCTGAGATGTAACTTCCTCTGCATTGGGTTCGCCAAGAGCCAAATACGGCTCTAACAACTTGCGAATTTCGGACTCAGGTTGAACCCCCATAAATTGTTCAATAATTTCGCCATTCTTCATTAATAATACAGTTGGCAAGGAACGAATACCATAATTCATCGCCAGCCCTTGCTCAGCATCTGTGTCAATTGTGGCTAAGTGTACGGCTCCATTAAGAGACTCTACAATCTGATGCAACAAAGGCATCAGTTGTTTACAAGGTGCACACCATTCAGCCCAAAAATCAATCAATACAAGAACCGTTTTTGACTTTTCGATGACTTCTAGTTCAAATTCATCAGCAGTGACAGATTTTATAAACTCAGACATTACTCGGCTTCCGCTTTATAATAAGGATTTTCACCTGTAGAGTGATCTGTTCCATCCATCAAACCTTTTAATTCAGGAAATTGGCGCAGCAATTTGGTCTCCATACCCATGGACAAAGTCTGTCCAGCCATTCCACAACCATTACAACCTCCGCCAAATTCAATAAACGCATAGCCATCATCAATGGTAGTTAACTTGGCATTACCACCATGCATCGCTAGAGAAGGGTTCAATTCAGAATCAATAAAATACTGAACCCTATCATGTAGTGGCGCATCATCATCGGGTTTTTTGCCTTTTAATTTGGGTGCTTTAATATTTAACTGACCACCAGTATCAGAGTTCTCGTACTCAATGGAAGCTTCATCCAAGTACTTCTCGTCTTGCTTAGAAACAAACAAACTGTATGTCGATTGTTTAAATTCATAAACATCTTGTGGTACTTCATCACGTTCACAAAAATTTAAAAAACAATCAGCTATTGGTGTACCTGGGTTCTTCACCATCACTTGTAAATGCAAATCATCAATATCGTGTTTATTAATAACATCGGCTAAAAATTCTTGTGCGGCTTGGCTTACGGAAATGTTCATTTAATTCTCTTTGATTATTTGTATCTTAAAATGTGTGCTCTTTGGTATATTACAAGCTAATTTGTATTGTAAAACTTTATAATAATTTAAGCTATTAAAATTTAATACTCGCGTGTAGGTTGGCACTGAGGTACTAAGCCCAACAATTGAAATTTTTTGAATTGAAATACATGACTCTATACAAGTCTCCTGTTTCACGCTAAAGATACCTTGGTATGATTGGCACAGAGAGTTAAAAGCCGCAATGGAATTTGATCTTCCCAAAACCTACGGTTGAAGCGATAGCAAAATTCATTTAAATATTCCTGAATATAAACCAGTGAAGTACCATGGAATGTACCAAGGATGAATCGTTTTAAATTTGCCATGGCTACATGAACCCATGGCAACCACTCATCGACAAACTCAGGTGGCGTGACTTTTTTTTCGAGAGTAGCATTGCCCTGAACACCATTGTTGGCTGGATAACCGTCAGTTCTAACCGTGGCTGTAGGTTTGATGTTTTGTTTAGTGAATAGCTCTATTTCTTTTTTTGAAACTGAGCCAATGACTTTCATAGCAATATATCCTGGGTATCCATCATGGTTCTCACATGCAACTAATACTGATGCTTTGCCTTGTGCTCCACGTCCTCTTTTTCCAGGTTTCTTACCTCCAATGTAGGTATCATCTAGCTCAACGATTCCACTTAAATCATATATAGAATCACGGTCTCCCATAGCTTTGCGTATTTTTCTAAGCATATGAAATGCTGTCTTCCAGCTTACAGATATTAATTTTGATAGCCTTAATGCAGAAATCCCTCCTTTGTCACTGCTAATATAAAATATTGCCCAAAACCACTTGAGCAAGGGTACTTTGCTCAAGTGAAATATGGTTCCACAAATTACTGAGGTTTGTTTATGACAACTAGCACATTCAAAATGCGCTCGATTTGAGCTGTAGTATCCATGATTATGATTGCATTTTGGGCAAATGAAGCCATCTGCCCAACGGAGTTGGATTAAATGATTGATGCAAGATGTTTCCGTATTAAACTTCTTTTGCCACTTTATTAAGTTAGTTGTTTCAGTTTGCATAATAACTTCTCTAGACTAAAAACTATAGTTTAGACCTTCTCATTCGCAAATCTTGAGAACGTGAAACAGGAGACTTGTATAGAGTCATGTTTCCTTTCTAATATAAAATCAGGATTATAAGCTGTATTAGTTGTTAACATTGCCCAAATAATCCTCGACATTTTGTTTGCTACAGCAACATACATAGGCTTTGTGCTTTCCTCTTCTTTCTTTATTTTTTTTGGCAAACTGCTTTAACGGATCATCTGTGTTTTTGTACCTACTAACAATAACCCGCGCTTCATGAATTAGCAAAGTACGAAGGTAACGATTACCGTTTTTTGAGATGCCCAAACTTTTTAGTTTAGTGCCACTTTGTTCATGTTTTGAAACTAACCCTATAATGCAGCAAACCCCCAAGCACTGGAAAACTGCTTGGCATCACCAATTGCAGAAACCAAGGATGATGCATTAATTAAACCAATGCCAGGCATATCCATTAGGTTTATAAAGCCTTTACACTTTGTTGAAAGAGTTTTAATTTTCATTTCAATCTTACCTATCTGGTCATTTCTATTTTTTAACTCTTCAAGTAAATCATTCATTA
>JAMOMK010000061.1 GCA_027067055.1 Lysobacterales bacterium
TTAGTTTTTCTTGATTTCCTATGCGCATCAGTTACTTGCACTCTCAAACGCATTTTACTATCGGGATTAGGGTATAATCAAATAGCCATCTTTTGAACACAAGTAAAGTGTTAAATGAGCTCATGAATAAGTTGAAAAAATGGTTTAAACGTTTGGCACTAACCTGTATTGTGTTGTTTGTATTGTTTATTGTATTGGATTTCTTTATTCCTTTACCCATAGAAGATTTCAAACAAAGGCATTTTGCCCAAGTGGTTGTTGATAAGGACGGTCAGCCACTGCGCGCTTTTCCAGATAAGCAAGGTGTGTGGCGTTATCCAGTTACCCTCGAACAAGTTTCACCTCTTTATCTTCAGGCACTAATTAATTATGAAGACCGTTATTATTATCAGCATTTTGGTGTTAATCCATTAGCAATAGTGCGTGCTTTAGGTCAGTGGATTAAAAATGGCAAGATAATATCAGGAGCATCCACTTTGACCATGCAAGTGGCGCGTATTTTAAAGCCACATAAGAAATCATTTTCAGGAAAGCTAGTGCAAGTGTTCATGGCATTGCAGCTCGAATGGCATTACAACAAGCAAAAAATCTTAAATTATTACATTAATTATGCTCCATTTGGTGGATCAATCCAAGGAGTGGAAGCCGCTAGTTTTGCTTATTTTGACAAAACATCTTTAGAACTAACGGCGTCAGAAGCGGCACTACTTGCAGTTATGCCACAATCTCCTTCGCGATTTCGTCCTGACAGATACCCGCAACGAGCAAAAAAAGCACGCGATAAATTATTAGATCGATTGGCAGAGTTTGAGATTTGGGATAAACAAACCATTAAGGAAGCAAAAGAAGAAGAAATTTGGGCACAATACAACACGCACCCGATGATAGCGCCATTACTGACACGCCGTTTAATTAAGGCTCATCCAAATCAATCTGTAATAAAATCCACAATTGATATTGCCATGCAAACAGATTTAGAATTGCTGGTTAAACAATACAGTACAACCATGCCAGAGAAAACATCCGTTGCTTTACTTATTATGGATAACCAAAGTGCCAGTGCCTTAGCTTATATTGGCAGTGCTGATTTTTTAAATAGCACTCGCTCTGGTCATGTGGATATGGTGCAATCCATTCGTTCGCCAGGTTCCACACTCAAACCTTTTATCTATGGTCTTGCTATTGATCAAGGCTTAGTTCACTCTGGGTCGCTGTTATTTGATGTGCCACAGTCATATTCTGGTTATCGGCCTAAAAATTTCACCAACCACTTCAATGGCCCAGTAAGTGTTTCACAAGCATTGGGTCGTTCCTTAAACATGCCTGCGGTCCAAGTGTTAAATGAACTATCTCCAGAGCTGTTTTATGCGCGTTTGAAAAATGCTGGATTGAATATGCATTTACCAACTAATGCAAAACCTAATTTATCCATCGCATTGGGAGGAGGAGGTGTCAAACTCGAAGAACTTGTGGGGCTATTTAGTGCCTTGGGTAGAGACGGTAAGGCGGTTAAAGTAAGAATGGGTCTGTCAGATAAGTTTAAAGAATTCACACTATTAACAAAAGGCAGTGCATGGATAGTTCAAAATATACTATCCCAAGTGTCATTAAACTCAATTCATTCTAAAACAGTCATCAATAATTTAAAAATTGCCTATAAAACGGGAACAAGTTATGGCAACCGTGATGCTTGGGTTATGGCAAGCAATAATAAAATAACCATAGGGATATGGGTTGGTAGACCAGATGGTGCCTATATTGAAAAGAACAGTGGCAGAGGGTCAGCTGTGCCATTATTAAAAAAAGTACTTGCCATGATTCCTGAACAAATGTTGGAATTACCAAAAAAGCCTAATAATGTTAGTTTGGAAAAAATTTGTTGGCCTTTGGGTAAAAAACTATCCATGCAGAAAAGCGAGTATTGCCATAAACAACGCTCTACTTATTTAGTTGATGATGTGGCTCCACCAACATTGTCTGATAAATTGAAGTTGGGGTATTTTACAGAGTTGTTAGAAGTCACATTGGATAGTAAAACTCGTCAACGCGTTCTGCCTTCTTGTTACCCTCAACACATAATGACTATAAAAATAGCTTTATGGCCTCAAGTTCTAGAGCCGTGGTTGCCATTAGCTAATAGAAGAATGAGTTTATTACCAGAATATAGTTTTAATTGTCAAGAACACGTCTCTTTAAATAAGATAGAAATTAGTGGAGTGCATAACCAAGCGACACTATACCCGTCACCAGGAAGCAATAGTTTGCCAATTGTAGAATTGAAGGTGAATGGTACTGGTCAACAAGAACTGTATTGGTTTGTTAATGGCGGTTTGCAAGAATCAACAGCTAATGAGTTGGATTTGCGAGGTTTAAAACAAGGTTCCTATCATGTCATGGTAGTAGATGAGGGAGGCGGTTTTGCAGAAATAGAATTCTCTGTTGGTAATTAAATTATTAAATGAAAACACAAGAACCTAGGTATTGCTTGGTGTTTGCATTGCTTGATAAAAAAGTTAGTCTAAAATAGAAAATAAAACGATAAAGTTCTTTACATTAAAACAGGTGTACCTATAATGCGCATCTCGCTTAAGAAAGGCAACTTTTGAAAGTGACTTGAAGTATTCGAATTGGTGACTATATAGAGGCTCCAGAGGGAATAAAATCAAGAAAATGTAGGTTGTAATTTTAGTTGTTTTGACTGGTTAAAAAACCAATT
>JAMOMK010000062.1 GCA_027067055.1 Lysobacterales bacterium
CCTTTGATTTTAATTATGCCTTCATGTCTCTGCGCGTTATTTTTTTGGTTTATAGGAATAATTCAATGCTTTTAGTCGTTGTTTAAAACTTGAGTGATAGGCTTTTTTGCTTGTTTCATTTAAAAAGCTTTTTTTGATTAAATCGTCACTGGCTGTATAAGGTTGGGTAAATTTGTTTAAAATTTTCATAATACGATTTGCAGCTATTCCAATTTTCAAAGCAAATTCATAAAAGTCATCATAAGCATAATAACCATTAATTTTAAAACTTTCTGTTTCATAACCATCTGCAAATAGACCTTCATCTAATGCCAGTTGATTGTCATCTATGTGTAAACTGGTGTTGACTAAATCATAGGCAGGACTCAAAAAGTAATCGCCACTATCGGTTTCAAGTAATGAAAAATTCTTTAAATGTGCATCACCGTTACTAAACAGGTAATTAAAAAGAATGATTGAATAAAACTTTTCTATTTCGATACGCCATGCTGGGACAAACTTCTTTATCAATCTTGCCATCTGTTCATAACTGTAATCGTACTTATAGTTTGGACCATAATTTTGTGATGAGCGTTGTGCCAATGATGCAAAATCCTCCATTGCGTATTTTGTACCATCTGATTTAATATCAAATCGTTTGGTTAAATAGGCAGGGATACCATCTTTGAAAAATACCAAAGCGTTTTCTGCCACATTTAACTTATACACTTGTTTAGCAATTTGCATGGTAAGGTGTTCATTGGCTGGTACTTGACTGGCATGGCGTAAGTCATGAGGAATCGGCTTTAAGATGTAGCTACCTTGTTCTCCTTTATGCGTGAGTCGCAATTTATTTTTAACACTCAATAAACTCAGTTTTAATTGCACACCTGAAATCGAAATACGTTGGCGATTATCCACAAATAAAAGCCGTGATGCTTCATGATTTGGTGAATTAAAATAGGGCAAAATATGACTAACCTTACGACCATTAAAAACCTGACGTAAACAACCAGGGCTGTAGGTAGAAAAACCTTGTGCCAAAGTACCCGGGCAAACAGTTAATTCATCAACTTGCATCTTCACTCACCCGAACCGAAATTGCACCGATGGTATCGTAAATAGCTGTTGCTGCCAATAAACCAAAACAATCCTTTTCATCAATACGCAATTGCCTTGCTTGTAAAGCGCGATTTACCCCTTCGCTGAGCATATTAAAAAAGAAAGGAAACAAGATGTCACTGCAATGCTCTTGTTTAATTTTTGGTAAAGTTAAGCTGATTGCTGGAGCTGAAATATCTGCAAAATACACATCGTTGTATCGAAACACATAGTTGTGTTGATCAGTTTCTCGCAAAGCACCGACCTCTGTATTATTTCGTAAAATTATTAATTCACGCAAAATTACACTCAATCTGTATAGTCAATTGACTTAATGGCAAGGGATAATTCTAAACCCAAAACATCCAACAATTTATCAATAATTTTTAATGTTGGATTCGCCACTCCTCGCTCAATTTTATATAAAGTATTGACACTAATGCCTGCCAATTGTGCCAAATCAGGCTGAGTTATTTTTAATGTTTTTCGCCTTAGTCTTATTTTGCGACCAAGTTCTTTTATTGATTGAACTGACATTATAATGTGGTTTTATTAAAATATAATTGTTATTAAATCATAATATCGATAAAAATTCTATTATAATGTGATTATTTCTAATATTTAATTGGTTTTCTTCGACTTTACTGTCAACAGAATAACACCAATCATAACAAGGGATATTCCAATCACGTGAGATATTGTAAAGGGTTCATTGAGAATAATAACAGCTAATACAATTGTGATAACAGGACCTAATGTGCCTACAATTCCTGTTTGTGCTGAGCCTATTTTTGCTATGGCTTCGCTAATCATAAAGCTAGGAATAACGGTACTGATAATGGCAAGGCTAACAACTAAAACCCATGCTTGCTTGGTCACAATCAAACCATCCCAGTCTAAAAACAAGCCGTAATAAACCAACACAAATACACTGGATACACTCATGGCAAGTGCGGTAAACCACAAGCTGCCTATTTTATGGATGATGTTTTTACTCAACAACACATAAAAAGAATAACTCAGTGCCGATAAGGTTACCAATGTTAGTCCTAATGTCTTTTTCGATGTGTTAACGACCGCTTCTTGATTAAAGATAATCCATAAACCGAGGTAAGTTAATACCAATGTGATAACTATTTTTTTATTAATCGGTGTTTTAAAAAACAGCGCACCCAAGATGGTGACAAAAATAGGATAAGTAAAAAGTGTTAATCGCTCTAAGCCTGCCGAAATATATTCAAGCCCTTTTAAGTCCAGCCAAGAAGCCAGAAAATAACCGATGAATCCTAAAAAAATAATTAAGCCAAAACTCTGTCTAATCAAGCTTAACGATGTGTTGTTTTTTCTGTAAAGGTAGGCGATGATAAAAAGATAAAGAGGTAAAGAAATAGCCATCCGCAACATCAAAACACTGTCCGTATTCAAACCTTGCGCATAAGCCAGCTTAATAAATATAGACTTTAAAGAAAACAACAACGTTCCTAAAAATGCGTAGAGAAATCCTAGTAAGATATCGGGTTGTTCAAGTTTTATCATGGTGGTTGTCATCCTAATCAAAAACAATCAACACTGCAAATATTGTCGGTAGTTTAAATTGATTAACCC
>JAMOMK010000063.1 GCA_027067055.1 Lysobacterales bacterium
ACTCGCTTGAAATTATGAATTTGCTCACATATTTTATCATGTATAATCTATGATTCATAATTTATTCATTTTTAAAGGAATACAATCTAGGCATGAAATTATTATTTTCAATATTTTATACGTTAATAAGTTTATCCTTTTCTACTTTTGCTACAGATAAAATTCTTAATCGTGGCAATGGTTCAGAAGTAGACTCTTTAAACATTCATCAAGCTCAAGGCTTAAACTCCCATAATGTTTTGCGTGATTTATACGAAGGGCTAATGACACTTGATGCCAAAGGTAAGCCTATTTATGGCGTAGCTAAAAGTCACGAAGTTAATGGTAATGTGTGGGTTTTTTATTTACGCGATGATGCTAAATGGTCTGATGGTTCACCTGTTGTGGCAGGAGATTTTGTACGTGCATGGCGACAAGCCGTTGATCCAAAAACAGCAGCTCCTTATACTTTTTTATTAGATAACATTATTCATGCCAAAAAAATTATGCAAATGAAGTTGCCACCGAAAAATTTGGTCGTTAAAGCAATCAATGATTTAACCTTGCAAATCAACCTATGGCAACCTGACTCAGCTTTTTTAGAAAAACTCAGTTTGCCTATTTTTTATCCTTTACCTAAAAACAAGGGTGAAAACCATCAAATTATTAGCAACGGTGCATACAAAATACAAAACTGGGTTGTGCAAGAAAAAATTGAACTGATCAAAAACCCTTATTATTACGGTAAAGAAAAAGTCTATTTTAAACAAGTCAATTATTGGGTTACCGAGAACCAATCCAGTGAACTCAAAAGGTTTCGAGCTGGAGAGTTAGATATTACTGAAAGTATTCCTGATTCACAAATTAAATGGTTACATGAAAATTTGAGCAAAGAATTACACATTTCACCCTATTTGGGTTCGTTCTTTTTAGGGTTGAACTTAGCTGATAAAAACCTCAAAAACCATAAACTTCGTCAAGCACTATCACTTGCCATTGACCGCGACATCTTAACTCAAAAAGTGTTAAAAACAGGTCAACAACCTGCGTATCATATTATTCCACAAGAACTAGTCGGTGAAAATATGATTTACACAGCCAGTGATAGTCAAAAAGATAAGGCAAAAGCCAAAGAGTTATTCAAACAAACAGGTTTAAATGCCAATGAGTTAAAAATAGAAATTCTCTACAACAACAGTGGCAACCAACGCAAAGTTGCCATTGCCATTGCAGCCATGTGGCGGCAAACATTGGGCATCAGAGCAAAGCTGCTTAATCAAGAGTGGAAGGTCTTTGTGCAATCGCGTAAATCCATTAAACGTCAAGCCTTTCGTTCTGGTTGGATTGCTGATTATGCCGATGCTCTAAGCTTTTTAGAGTTGTTTACCAGTTCATCACGGTTTAACTTTTACCGTTATAAAAATCAACAATACGATTTATTGGTTGATAAAATTAAAGTCACCACTGATTTAAAACATAAAAATCAATTGATTGAACAAGCTCAAAATTATATATTAAATGACATTCCTATCATTCCGTTGTATTATTATGTGTCGAGGCATTTGGTCAACAGCCAAATATTAGGATACTTTGATAATGTAGCAGACAGGCATTTATCAAAATTTTTATACCGTTAAGGAGGTTAAAATGAAGAAAATACTTTTTTTATTAATTATATTGAGTTGCACAACTTTTGCACAGACAGCAAAAAATCAACTTAAACACCAGAACAATACAGTGCCGATTGTTATTGACAAAAAAGCCCAGCTGCGGATTCAGGCAGGCAATAAGTCAAATAGCAAATACATGAATCGATACAATTACAGAAACAACAATCAAACGGTAATTTGTGAATCTAATCGTGGTCGTCGTAATCATTGCACTATTGATACTCGCTACGGTGTAAATCTGGTGCGCCAACTTTCTGGATCGACTTGTAATTACCACTGGGGTTATGACAACACAGGAATTTGGGTCGATGGCGGCTGTCGTGCAGAATTCAGCATCAACTTTGGCTGGGACCAGCCTGGCTCGGAAGGCAATATCATGGTTTGTGAGTCAAATAATTACCAACGCAACTACTGCCCCGCTTTTTTGGGTGGGAGAGATGTGTTTTTATTACGTCAGGTGAGCAACTCATCCTGTATCAATAATTGGGGTTATGACAGAAATGGCGTGTGGGTAACCAACGGGTGTCGTGCTGAGTTTGTTGTAGAGGATAGAAGCTATAATTTTGGTAATGATATTATTGTTTGTAGCTCTCGAAATGGCCGCTTCCAAGGCTGCCCAGCAGAAACAAGAGGCGGCGTAGAGTTTATTCGTCAATTATCGCGCGCTAGTTGTAATGGTAATTGGGGCTATGATAATCAAGGTATATGGGTTAATAACGGCTGTCGTGCGAAATTTAGGTTAACGCCTTTCCAAAATTTTGGCAACAATGGTTTTGGTAACCGCAATAGAGTTGTTTCTTGCTCCTCAAGAAATATGCAAAGAAGATACTGTAATGCCGATACGTCAGGCGGTGTTCGCTTAAAGCGTCAAAAATCCCGTGCCCAATGTCGTGGAAACTGGGGCTTTGATCGTAATGGGATTTGGGTAACCAATGGATGTCGAGCGACCTTTGAGCTGCATATTGATGGCAGGGGGAACAGTTATAACAACGGCGGTTTCAACAACGGTAACAACGGTTATGGAAATACAGGCCCTTATAATAATGGCAATAATGGTTATGGAAACAACGGACCATATAATAATGGCAACAATGGGAATAATGGGAATAATGGGAATTTGCAAAACAACACCTTAATTTGCTCATCTCGCAACCTCAAAAGAAATGCCTGTGCTATCCCACAAGGTGCCAAAATAACCATTAAAAAACAACTCTCTAAAAGGTCGTGTGCTGGAAACTGGGGCTATAACCGCCACGAAGTCTGGGTCAATAACGGCTGTCGTGCTCGTTTCAACATCTATAGATAAAACAATCAATAGACAAAAAAGCTGTTAAAGAAATTTGGCAGCTTTTTTTATTGTCTTGTTATTTATAAAGCCAAATAACAAATAATACTGCTAAAATAGAGTTTTTTAATCCATAAACCTATTTTCAATGGCAAAACTGTATTTTTATTATTCGGCGATGAACGCGGGCAAAACCACGCATTTGTTGCAATCCAGTTACAATTACCGCGAGCGTGGCATGAACACCTTGATTCTTTCCCCTGCTTTTGATAACCGTTTTGGTGTGGGAAAGGTGACTTCACGTATTGGCATTGATTCGCCTTCTGTGATTTTTTCTGAAAAAGAGAACTTACTAAACCTAGTTAATAAGTATCATAAAGAGCATAATATTCACTGTGTTTTGGTGGATGAAGCACAGTTTTTGAGCAAAAATCAAGTATATCAAATTACCGAAATTGTTGACCAGTTGAATATCCCAGTTTTGGCTTATGGATTGCGAACGGACTTTCAAGGCGAGTTGTTTATGGGTAGTCAATACTTATTAGCGTGGGCAGATCATTTGGTGGAGCTTAAAACCATTTGTCATTCTGGTGCAAAAGCGACCATGGTGGTTCGTGTGGATGAGGTAGGGCGAGCAGTTAAGTCAGGTGCTCAAGTTGAGATTGGTGGCAATGACCGTTATATTTCGGTATCTCGTGCCGAATACAAGCGCATATTTTATGATGAGGGAATTATTGAATCCATCCAATTATCCCTACCAATTGTGGAGAATGACGAATGCGAATAGTCTTTTGTGGAACCCCTGAGTTTTCCGTTGCTCCATTAAAAAAATTAATCCAAAATAGTCATGAAGTGGTTGCTGTTTATACACAACCTGACCGTGGTGTAGGGCGCGGTAGAAAAGTGCAGTTTTCAGCAGTAAAGCAATGTGCTTTGGATAACAACATCGAGGTTTATCAACCCATTTCCTTGCGTGATGAAAAAGCGATTGAAGAATTACGAGCACTAAATCCTGATTTATTAGTCGTTGTGGCTTATGGATTAATTTTGCCACAAGAGGTTTTGGACATCCCTACGATTGCTTGTTGGAATATTCATGCTTCGTTATTACCGCGATGGCGTGGAGCGGCTCCAATTCACCGTGCTTTATTGGCTGGTGATAAAACCACTGGTGTTGGTATTATGCACATGGAAGCAGGTCTTGATACGGGCGCGGTTTATCTGCAACACGAATGTGCCATAGCCGAGGATGAAACCACAGAAAAACTACACGACAAATTAGCTGTGATGGGTGCCAATGCCTTGATTGAGGTCATTGAATTGTTGCAACAAGATAATTTGCCAACACCAATGGTTCAAAATGAAGATAAGGTTACCTATGCTAAAAAACTGACCAAATCAGAGTCGGTAGTTGATTGGAATCAAAGTGC
This sequence comes from Lysobacterales bacterium, assembly GCA_027067055.1. GTDB lineage: Bacteria > Pseudomonadota > Gammaproteobacteria > Xanthomonadales > Marinicellaceae > NORP309. The sequence continues at coordinate 4,365 of JAMOMK010000063.1, forward strand.
AGTATTGATTGATAGAAAAATAAGAGCGCTTGTACCTTGGCCAGGAATAGTTGCAAATATTGCTGGAGATAATTATAAAATTTGGCAAGCACGATTTATTGAAGAGGACAGTGATGTAGTCGTTGGTAAAATTTCTCATGCCGACAAAGCCTCTTTGTTTATTCAATGCCAATCAGGGCAGTTGCAAATTTTATCCATTCAAAAGTCAGGTAAAAAACGTATGGATATTGCACAATTTATGCAAGCAAAGGCTGATTGGTTTACATGAGTAAACAACGAATAATTGCCGCACAAATTACTTATGAAGTGGTTTTTAAAAAACAAAATTTACACGAGGTTTTCAATCAACGCTTAAGTGACAACCTAGCACCTGAGTTTAAATCGGCAGTAAAAGCACTGTGCTATGACACCATCAGACATTATTTGCAGTTGCAAGATTGCTGGCAACAATGCGTTAAAAAGTTACCCAAGGATAAGCTGGTCCGAGTCATTTTATCTCAAGCCCTTGCCGAATTTTATTACCAACAAAAACCCGAACACGTAGTGGTAAATGAAGCCGCCAATGTGGCAAAAAAACTCAAAAAAAACTGGGCATGTGGATTAATCAATGCCACATTGAGACAAGCCCTGAAAAATAAAAATTACCGACCAAGTGATGAAGTGGCACAATATGAACACCCCCAGTGGTGGATAGATCAACTCAAAAGTGATTGGCCAAATGATTGGCAAACTATCATGCAAGCTAACAATCAAAAACCACCACTATGGGTGCGCTCTAAAAAGCCAATAGAGTGTGCTCAAAAACACCCAAGTATTGAAGGAGCTTATAAAATTGAAGCACAAATTATTACTAGCAATGATGCTTTTTTATCGGGGTCTTTGTCGGTGCAAGATGCTAGTGCTCAGTTAGCAGCACATATTTTAAACCCACAAGATAATGAACGTATTCTTGATATGTGCGCCGCCCCTGGTGGAAAAACAGGGCATTTGCTTGAGTTGAATAATACTATTTCACTTGATGCTTTAGAGTTATACGAAAACCGCGCAAAAAAAATTCATGAAAACCTGCAGCGCATAAAGCTAAAGGCTAATGTTATTGTTGGTGACGGTACAAAATTAGAAGAATGGTTCAAAGGTGAAAAATACGACAAAATTTTATTGGATGCACCCTGTAGTGCATCAGGAATTGTGCGCCGACAAGTCGATGTTAAGTTTCAAAGAAAACTTGAAGATTTGGGTGCTATTTGTCGAACTCAGCAAGAACTTTTATCCTCTGCAGCTGGTATACTTACAGATGGTGGACGGCTTCTTTATGCCACTTGTTCTGTTTTTAAACAGGAAAACAGTCAACAGATTAAATTATTTTTAAATTCTCACCCTGAATTTAGTGAAATCAAGTTAAAATATAACTTTGCGATTAATTGTGAATTTGGTATTCAGGTAATAACTGGCTCACAAGATATGGATGGATTTTATTATTGCTACCTTAAAAAAAATGAACACTAAGCTTTTTATTTTGCTAGTCTTTTTTAGCACTTTTGCCATGTCTAAAAACCATGTTATATTTTTAGACATTACAAAAAATCAATACAATACTCGTGTAGTGCCTCAACTAAATTTTCGCACGTCTCCACAAATCAAAGAAGCTATTGATAATGGTATTAGAATTAATATAATTGCAAAAATAGAGCTTTTTGAACCAAAAAACTTGTGGCTCGATAATAGTATAGAACAACAAAAAATTACGTTAGAGGTTTCTTATTTTTCTTTAGGTAAGCATTACAAAATTAAAAACCTAAAAACCGATGAACAAGTTGGCGTTAATGACTATCCACTACTATGGAAAGAAATTGAAAAACTAATGGTTTTTGAATTTTCTAACAGCCTTATTACCCCCAAAAGCTTGATGAAAATCAAAATAATGCTCGATAAAGGAGCTTTGCCTATTGCCATGCAGTTGCCAGTTTTATTTGATTCTAACTGGGATATTAATACACCATGGCATGAACAAAAAGTGATACAACAGTGAAAAAAGGGCTTATTAAAAACACATTGATAATTGGTATTGTGCTTGCCTTGCTTTTTGCGTTATTTTCATTGGGCGAGACCATCAAAGGTTCGCAACAGTTTAACCGTATTTATTTGTGGTTGTTTGGAGCATCTATTTTAGCGGTTTTAATTTTAGCTATTGTTATCACACAACGTTTGGTTTGGCTATTCTTAAAAAATAAAAAAAAGGAAGCCGGGATTCGTTTAACCACTCGAATGGTGACCACCTTTGCCTCGCTTTCATTGCCTCCTGTATTGATTATTTACTTGTTTTCAACGCAGATATTAAATAATTATATTGATAGTTGGTTTGATACAAAAATAGATGAAGCCTTAAATGACTCGTTGGAACTTGGTGAAATTTTTCTCAACACACAAAGCAAACAGGCACTAGATCAAACCAAAAAGATTGCTGCAGATTTAGCGGGTTTAGACAATCCTAGACAAGCCATCTATTTGGAAAAATTTCTAGATGAATCCAATGCAACGAGCCTAACTTTGATTTCTGCTAGTGAAAAAACATTAGAAAGAGCAAGTATTGAAATCCTTGATTTGACAACAAATTTACCACCACAAAGCGCCTTTAGAGATGTGCGTAACGGCTTGAATTTTACTCGTATTGAAACAAAAGAAGGAACTCAGTTGCAAATTAGGGTTTTGGTGAAAATTGAAAACATACTGCGTGTATCATCCAACTTTAGGTACTTACAAGGCATCTTTTCTATACCAAAAAAATATAGTGAATTAGCCTACAATATTGAAGAAGCTGCCATTGGATATAACCAACAAAAATACCAACGTGAACAACTCAAAAATTCCTACAACATTATTCTTACCATAGTATTGTTGATGATAATGTTATTGGCATTGTTATGGGCGTTTTCATCCGCTAAAAATCTGGTCGCCCCTGTCAGACAACTCTATAAGGCCACTGAACGAATTGCAGAAGGCGATTACAGTAAAACAATTCCAGTAACTTCCAATGATGAAATTGGGTTTTTGGTTAAATCATTCAACTCCATGTCTTCACAACTGGCAGCATCCAGTGCCTTGGCTCATCGAGCGCAAACTGATGCATTAAATCAACAACTCTACCTTCAAAATGTTCTTTCTCATTTATCAAGTGGCGTACTGAGTGTGAACAAGGAAAAGCGGATTTTAATGGCAAACTCTGCGGCACTCAAAATATTAAACCTCACATCCAGAGATATTGTTAACCAAAACATACAGCAAATAACAGTTAAAAATGAAGGCTTGGAACCATTGGTTGATTTAATTATCACCAAGTTAAATGACCACAACGAAGAGTGGCAACAAGAGATTTTAATCACCCAAAAAGAGCAAAGAAAAGTGCTGGTTGTTCGTGGTAGCCATATTCCAGAACAAGAACAGGATGAGGGTGGTATAGTTGTTGTATTTGATGATCAGACCATTATCAATCAAGCACAGCGTGATGCCGCATGGTCAGAGGTGGCTAGGCGATTAGCGCATGAAGTGAAAAACCCCTTAACACCAATTCAATTATCAGCCGAACGTTTGCGTTTGCGTTTTTTGAAAAAATTACCCGAAGAAGACAAGGACGTTTTAGACCGTGCAACACAGACGATTGTCTCGCAAGTGGATAATTTAAAAACTTTGGTTAATGCTTTCTCAGATTATGCCAAAGCCCCCGAATTAAAGCGTGAACCACGTGGGTTAAATCACCTTATAAAAGAAGCTGTTGACTTGTATTATATTTCACATGCCGGAATTAACTTTGATTTAATTCTACACAACCCAGAGCCCACTATGTTTATTGACAAAGTGCGTTTTTCGCAGTTATTAACCAACCTGATTAAAAACTCATCCGAAAGTGCAGAAGGACAAGAGTTAACCATTAAAATACAAACCAGCTTTAGTGAGAAACTAGACAACACGCTTATCTTGCGTTTTAGTGACAACGGCAATGGTTTCAAGGAAAGGATTTTAGAGCGCTTGTTTGAACCCTATGAAACAACCAAGGCAACAGGCTCTGGCTTGGGACTGGCAATTGTTAAAAAAATTGTCGAAGAGCACGGCGGTAATATTAGGGCTTATAACGACAATGCTGGAGCTGTGATTGAAATAAATTTACCAATTTACAAAAAGTAAGTTACACAGTTTAGTTTATACACTCTTCATTTTTTCATTATAAGAAGCCACTGTGGCTTTTTTGTGGTTTATTTATGTAATAAACTGGAAAGGTATAACATTTCAAGTAAGATGTCATGGTTATTAAATATATCATTCGAAATACTGCATGAATACACAATTTGAGTTTGTTAAGGGTCAACGTTTTATTAGTCAAACAGAGCAAGAACTTGGCCTAGGTTACGTTGAAGAGATGAATCACCGCATGGTTAAACTCATTTTTGAGGCCGCCAATGAATCACGAATTTATGCAAAAGATAACGCCCCTATTTCACGCATCATATTTGATGTAGGCGACAAAATACCAGCCAAAGATGGTTGGACGCTAACCGTTGAACAACAACAATCACTTAATGGTTTGATTATCTACCAAGGGATTAATGATGAGGGTGAAGATGTTTTATTGCCCGAAACAGAAATTGCCAACACCATCAAGCTAGATCGTCCAACAGAACGTATGTTTTCAGGTCACTTAGACTCAAACAAATGGTTCAACCTTCGTCAACTTGCTTTATCCAAGCGCAATGAGTTGCAACAAAATCGACTTTATGGCTTATTGGGTTGCCGAACTTCTTTACTTGAACACCAATTATATATTGCTCAATCGGTAGCGAAACGATTTGCTCCACGTGTTTTGTTGGCAGATGAGGTTGGACTTGGTAAAACCATAGAAGCTGGACTTATCATTCACCAACAGTTGCTTAAAAATCGTGCACAGCGAGTTTTGGTTATTGTTCCTGAAAGTTTAACACATCAATGGATGGTCGAAATGCTGCGTCGTTTTAACCTTCATTTTAGTGTTTACGATGAAGAACAATGTCTTGGAATTGAAGAGTCATCACGATTTAACACGCCTTTTGAAAACAGCCAGTTGGCAATAATTCCCTTACAATTTTTATTAAACAATCCTGCGCGAGCTGAACAGGTTCTCAACACATCATGGGATTTAATGGTGGTTGATGAAGCCCATCACCTCAAGTGGTCACCAGAAGTTGCTAGCGAAGAATATCAACTGGTAGAAAGTTTAGCTAACACCATAAAAGGAGTGCTATTATTAACAGCGACACCTGAGCAGTTGGGGAAAGAAAGTCATTTTGCCCGTTTGCGTTTATTAGATTCCAGTCGATTTAATGACTTTAATGCTTTTGTTGAACAAGAGAATAATTACCAAAGTATTGTTAATGCCATTGATGTTTTACGTTCAGAAAAAGCTATAACTAAAACAGGGCATAAAAATACAGCAAAAGTATTTAGTAACGAACAAGACATTGCCGCTGTTTTAAACCTCTTTGAAGACAAGTATGAAGAGGAAGAAAAGTGGATTATCAAACAACAGTTGATTGAAAAATTGCTGGACCAACATGGTACGGGTCGTTTGTTGTTCCGAAACACACGCCATGCCATTAAGGGTTTCCCTCGTCGAAAATTAAAAAAATACAAACTAGAAAATCCTTACCAAGATAACAGCAATCAAGCCGTTGAATTGCAATTAACTCCTGAGCGATTGGGAGAGTTTGAACACTGGGCTAAAATTGACCCTCGTATGCAATGGTTGGCTGAAAAAGTTGTCGACTTATCTCCTAAAAAAATATTACTTATCACCTCTCAAAAACAGACTGTATTAGATATTGCTGAAAGTTTGCGTGTTAAAATGGGTATTCATAGTGCTGTTTTTCATGAAGACTTAAGCTTGGTTGAACGCGATAAAGCGGCTGCCTGGTTTGCAGACCAAGACAAAGGGTGCCAGCTTTTGTTATGCTCTGAAATTGGCTCAGAAGGTCGCAACTTTCAGTTTGCATCACACGTCATATTTTTTGACTTACCTTTTAATCCTGACTTGTTAGAACAAAGGATTGGACGATTAGATAGAATCGGACAAGAAAACACCATTAATATTCATGTGCCTTATTTGCAAGACACTGCTACTGAAAAGCTGTTTAAATGGTACCACAAGGGTTTGGATATTTTCAGCAAGGTTAATCCTGCAGCTTATGCTCTGTTTAATCAATTACAACAACCTTTATTGGATTCTTTTGAGGTTGATGCGGATGAGGAAGAGTTTAATAAGCTTACTGAACAAACCCGCAACTTGAGCACAGAACTTAATCAAAACTTCCAAAAAGGCAGAGATCGGCTGTTAGAATATAACTCTTGCCGCCCTTTCATCGCAGCACAAATTTTAGCAGATGCACAAAAGCAGGATGATACCAGTTGTTTACGTTTTATGCACCGCATGTTTGATCGTTATGGTGTGGATTATGAAGAGTTGCGTCAAAATATCGAACTCATTAAACCCAGTGAAAACCTGAAAACACACTTTCCTGGTTTGATTGATGACGGAATGAGTGTGACCTTTGATCGTGATACCGCTCTATCCAATGAAACGGTGCATTATTTAACATGGGAACACCCAATGGTTGTTGAGGCAATGGAAATGATCGCCACTGGAGAAAAAGGCAACGCCAGTTTGATTTCCTTAAAGAATTCTGGACTTAGGCCCTCTACCATTCTACTTGAAACTTTATTTAACCTACAGGCGCCTGCTGATAGCTCATTGCAAATTTCTCGATACTTACCAACAGACTCTATTCGTATTGTGGCGGATGAAAATTTAAGAGACAGAACTAAGGCGCTTACCTCTCTTGCGATTCATAATAACCACCAGTCAGTACCATTAAATGTTGCTTTGCAAGTGATAAAAATGAAGCAAGCTGAGATTAAAAAAGTTGTTAATGCTATTGAGAAAAAGGTTGAGGTGATTCTTCCTGATTTAATTGAAGAAGCCAAACAAAAGGCGGAGTCAGAACTCAATCAAGAGATAGAGCGTTTAGTGGCATTAAGCCAAGTTAATGATAATGTACGGACAGAAGAAATTGAGTTTCTAAAAATACAAAAACAACAAACTTTAAAAGCCATCAGTGATGCAAAAGTACAGATGAACGCTGTTAGGGTTTTGGTTTGTTTATAGTTTTCGAAAAGGAGTCTCATAAAAAGCCGCTAATATTAGCGGCTTTTTGTATTAAATGAACTTTGATTCCTTAGTTATTCTGCTTCTTTTTCATATATAAAGAAGCCATTACTACTAATGACAATAGCAACAAGATTAATGTTGTATTGCCTAAAGCAGGAACTGGAGTTGGAGGAGCAAGAACAACCGCAGGTCCAAATTGTAAATCACCACCCAAAACTAAGTCATAGGTACCAAGCTCAGTAGAATTAAAGCCAGCAACAACAACAAAGTAACTGGTGCCAGCTGTTAAGGCTAACCCATCTGCAGGCACAATAGCACTTCCAAATCCAGCACCACTGTCATCATCAACTCCTGCAACCATGTTCATTGGATTTAATGGATCAAATGAACAATAAACAAACACCAAAGAGTCTCCTAGAGTTCCTAGTTGTACCTCTATGTCTGCATTTTGACCAGAAGGACTATGAATTTCATAAACATCATATGAAGAGCCGTTACTTGAGGAGTCTGATGTTGGATGTGCACACCCTGAATCAACTCCATTACCAAAAACACGATCATAAGTGTTTGTACCATCTAAGTTACCTGACATAGTCGCTGATATCGCACTGGGACTTATAGTTAAATTTTTTGTATCGGCTACTTTTTCTGCAGCATTTACAGATATTGCTATAAAAAGCATTATTAAATATTTCATTTTCCTCTCTCTTTAATTAAATAATTATAAATTTCTAAATAAATTATACTTATTTTGTTGACTTATAAGTACTTTTTTTTATATTTTTATGTTTTTTAGTTAATTTAA
>JAMOMK010000064.1 GCA_027067055.1 Lysobacterales bacterium
TCTTTAATGACCACTTCTATGCTTTCTTGTTTGTATTCTTTTCTCGTGAGCTTTTCGTGTAATTCTTTGACCGAATGTTCGCGCATACACAAAGAAGCCAGAGCAGATGCCCTGGCTTTTTCGAGATCACTTCGTTTTGTAAAGCCTAACTTACTCAACTTCTTCTTTTTGCTGATTTAAATGTGGCATTAAGATTTCACGTAACTTAGTTTCAATTTCTTGAGCTGTTTCCGGGTGCTCATGCATGTACATTTTGGCATTTTCTTTGCCTTGTCCAATGCGTGTATCACCATATGAATACCATGAACCTGATTTATTAACCAAGTTGTGTGCAACACCTAAATCAATGATTTCACCTAAGCGTGAAATACCTTTGCCGTAGATAATTTCAAATTGCACTTGCTTGAAAGGCGGTGCCATTTTGTTTTTAACCACTTTAACACGAGTTTCATTACCTAAAATTTCATCGCCCTTTTTGATTGCACCAATACGGCGAATATCCAACCGAACTGAGGCATAAAATTTCAATGCATTACCGCCAGTTGTGGTTTCAGGAGATCCAAACATAACGCCAATCTTCATTCTGATTTGGTTAATAAAGATAACCATGCAGTTGGTGCGTTTGATATTACCTGTTAATTTACGTAAGGCTTGTGACATTAAGCGTGCTTGTAAGCCCATGTGCGAATCACCCATATCGCCTTCAATTTCAGCCTTTGGCGTTAATGCTGCGACCGAATCAATAACCACTAAGTCAACTGCGCCAGAACGTACCAACATATCGGTAATTTCTAAGGCTTGCTCTCCTGTATCGGGTTGCGAAATCAACAAATCATTAATGTTCACCCCAAGTGCTTCGGCATATTGTGGGTCTAATGCATGTTCTGCATCGACAAATGCCGCTGTTCCGCCAGCTTTTTGACATTCGGCAATCGCGTGTAAGGTTAAGGTTGTTTTACCACTTGATTCAGGACCATATATTTCAATAACTCGTCCTTTTGGTAAACCACCAATTCCGAGGGCTACGTCCAATCCGATGGAACCTGAAGAATAAACCTCACCAACTAATGTGCTTTGGTCGCCCAAGCGCATAACAGAACCCTTACCAAATTGTTTTTCAATCTGACCAAGAGCGGCTGCTAATGCTTTCTTTTTATTTTCATCCATATTTAACTCCAAAATATTTGCTTTGTTTGTTTTCATGTTTTATCGAGCCTCGTATTATCACTTATATTAGTATTTTATTAAACTGTTAATTTCCTATTTATCTGTAGGAAATTTCAAATTAAGTGAATTCTAAGGGCTACCATTCTCAAAACATGAGAATGGTTAAAAGATAATTAATATTTGAGCAAATCAAACTCTTGTAAGTTTTTCAATAGCATTACTGTGTGTTTTTCCAACGACTGACGAGTGGTAGAGTCCTTAATCTTTCGCATTTCATCAGTAATGGCTATCCACCAACGCATGTGAGCCGCACTCAATTGAGCGGCGACAGGCACTAAATCACGAATAAGTAAGATAGAGTTAATAGAGGTTTTTTTCAGTAAAACCATGCTATCTAAATCCAAATCTTCCTTTTCAAGCTTAGTTAACAACCTTTGGATGATTTCGGGGTTTTGTTCCAACTCAATCGAGCTTATAGGTTCGGCATGACTCTCCAAAAAAGCAATATCCAAATAAGATAAAAAACTGCGCATCGAACCACGCAAAGAAAGCCATAACTCTTTGCGCCTTTGGTGCTCTCTTGTTTGTTGAAAATAAGACAACAAACCAATCCAAAAAAAGCCTTCTAAACAAAAGCCAATCAATTCTGGCACTAAATTATCGGTAAAGGCTCCTTCTTGAGTATGACCCATAAAATAATAATACAAAACCAAACCAGCAAATCCAAACAATGCCATCGGTCCATAAAGCATATATTTATTCACTACTCTTCTCCCTCGACATAAGCCATGACTACGCGAGTAATTTTCTTGGCCTCTGATTTGTTTAAATCCATAGGTAAATCCTTAATGAAAACAGTTAAATCTTGGCGAATTTTTATAGGGATAATTTCTTCTTGTTTTTCCGTTTGTAATAAAGTTATATCTTCGAGTGCTTTTTGTTCTTGGCTATTTTTTTTCTTCTGCACCTTTGTGTTGGGTTGTTTTACAGCAGTAGAAACGAAATTTTCAGGGTTATCGAGATAATTAAAATAATCTTCCAAAGCTGATTTTAAGCGTGAATTATATAAGTCTAATGCCTCAACACGAATGGAAGAATCCTCCAACTTGTGAATCTTAGAACACAAATGATCCACATCCAATAAGCGCAAATTAAGACGTTCTTCGGATTCGATATGATCCAATAAATGTACTGCTGCAATCTTACGACTACGTGCCACCGCAGGATTTAGTACCCCTGAACGTGCAGACTCACGCAAGTAAGTTAATAAACCACTTTTTGAATAATCTTCACTTGCCATTATAACTCTCATTAAATATATACTGTTATGATACAAAACATTCTATACTTATGGAATTAATGTGCTAAAAAATAATAGAATATTTTAAGAGAAAACAATAATCCTAAGATTGATATTTCAAAAAACAACCTTGATTTATTTTTAATCGCTTTACA
>JAMOMK010000065.1 GCA_027067055.1 Lysobacterales bacterium
GTGCCCCATGATTTTTTGCAATTGAGTGATTTCAACACCAGCTTCAAGCAAATGTGTAGCAAAGCTATGTCTTAGGCTGTGAGGAGTAATCTTTTTTTTAGACCAATACTTTTGATGACAGCTCTAACCCGCATATTTCATAGAACAATGGAGTTTACAGAAAAAATGGCAAAGAAGGTTGTTTAAATATCACGACAAACCTAGTCACTCTTACGTTTAGAGTGATTTTGAACAAGATTCGAAGTCAGTTTTTTTGTAAAACCATTGAGGTACAAACTGTAACTTGAGCAAAACCACTATAACACATTGATAGTTATATAAAATATAGCTATTTTGTACCAATTGTATGAAATATGCGGGCTAAGGGCTAGTTGCACACCACCTCTATCTAATGGTGATGTTGCACGGTAAGCTTTTTTTAATCCTCTTTTTCTATTTGGGAAAATAAAAACAGGGTTTTGGTGGGTAAGCCAAAACTTTCGCAGTACAGACAATGCCAAATCACTAATAGGAACAATTCGATCTTTATTGCCTTTAGCATTGCGGATATGCACACGCATTCTATCGCCATCTATATCACCTACTTGCAAATTTAATCCTTCACTCAAGCGCAACCCCATAGAGTATATGGTAAAGAAAAACACTTTGTAACTGAGTTTAGTTGTTGAATCAAATATTAGTTGTGCTTGTTTCACGGTAACTATGTCAGGAATTCTTGTTGATTTTGGTGGTTTTATTACAGGTACATTAATCCAAGGTTTATTTAATACATGCATGGTGAAAAAACGTAAACCGTACAAATCAAGTTTTACTCCACTCCAAGAATGAGAAAGTAACAACTGGTCAAAATAATCAAGCATTTGGTCTTGAGATAAGTCATCAATATCACCTTTAAAGAATGCATAAATTCTTTTAATTGCACGTTCATAAGCTTCAATGGTTTTAGGTTGTAATCCTTTGAGTCTAAGGTGTTTTAGTAATTGTGAATGATACTTCTTGAATTTTGTATCGGTTGGTGTTTTAATTTTCATGGTAACCTCTGTTGTTTTATAAGAGATTACAACTTTACTTTTTAATTAATTAAATTGGAATGAGGTTACACTAAATAATGACAAAGCCACTTTTGATAAACTCCGCGATAGCGGCTTCGTCCAACAAGCGCATGCAGCGGAACGCAAAAAGCGTCACAATTTTTGCTGGCGCAAAAACTGCGCCTCTTTTTGCGCCCGCTGATGCAAGACGTTATGCAATGGAATATTAATATGCTTGTATTTAGGTTATTCATAATTTTAATATTGCTTTTTTCAGTTGAAGTCGCTGGAGCAATAAAAGAGGTAGATGAGAAACAAGTACTTGATGATCTCAAATATCTTGTATCATCTGAAATGTATGATACCTATGAGTTAGACGAGTATAAAATAAAAAGAATATCGCGAGGAACAATTAAAGTTTATGTGGCAATATTTTTGAAGAGAAACAAAAATAATCCGCCCGGGTGGGTTAAATGTAAACCGATGAATGCGCCGCACTTCACGCTGATGTGTAAACAAAGTGGATATAAAACAGAGTTTGATCTGGAACTTGAGTATATCCATACCCGAAGGGGTTATATGTTGCATGTGCCAGTACGGCTTAAATCTGTACCATTCGGAATTTATCTTGATAGGAATAAAAAAAATACGGAACAGGTGTTACCAACAATGCATTGGCATCAAATTGACCGCAGGGCATATGCGCTCCACCAAAATCCAGCATTAATTCTTTAATCTTATTTTCAGACTTTCCAGCTCTCATACCATACCAGCTAATGATTTCACTATCACTCATGTGATCTAATGATGTTGCTATTGCACGGTAAACATAGCCATTTGACTCCATTTCATCATCCCCTTGGTTTAGATCTAATTGTTGTTGACCTGATTTTGGTGTTCTTTGAATGATTAAGGTAAAAGGTTTTTCATAGTTTGAAATCTTATGGGTTGTGCGGTGACTACACATTTTGGATTCACTGCCATCAGGTTTTATTATGGGTTCCCACGCATCTTCATCTAATGTGTTAATATAACTTTTTAATGATTTACTCATTATGGATCTAATGGCAAAGTGAACTTTTTCTTCATCACAATACTGAATTATCGACTTTTGATAGCCTGCACAGTCAATTTTTAAGTATTTCATTGAAACTCCTACTGGTAAATTACTCACACACTTTTTTATAAATTCTAAATTTCTAGTTTTCGGTGCAGTATTGCCTTCTCTAAAATCAGTTTCAATTACATAATTTATTTCTGCTATATGACCAACCATTAGCATATAACCTATGTTGAATTTGTATGTTTTTTTTCGCTTCTTTTTTATTGCTTATGATTTCCGATGCATCTATATCTAGAGTGATACCTTTGGTTTCTTTGAGTGCAATACGACATAATTCTCTATTGATTAATGATGTTGCATTGACTCCAGAGATTCCCATTGTGCGTAACCAGTCACCAACAGTACCTGGCGTTGGGATATTTTTCAAACCCAGTAATTTTGTTAGGCTTATTTTGTGGATTAACACTCAATAATATTAACAGCTAAACCTCCGCGAGAGGTTTCTTTGTATTTGGATTG
>JAMOMK010000066.1 GCA_027067055.1 Lysobacterales bacterium
CACCCCATCGTACTTTCTATATCGGGATTTGGGGTATAGATAAAACGGACTTATTTGTCGCGCATAATGCCATCCCAGAACAGGCAGGGAAAGTTGCACAATCCCTTCACATGCGTCCTTCTCAAATTGGTAAAATCGCGAAAAAGATTAATACCCAAAAGTTGGTTTTATCGCACCGAATGAACCGCTCTTTAGGTAAAGAAAAGCAAACAAAAGAAGAGATTAGGCAAAATTATTCAGGCGATTTAGTCTTTGCTAATGATTTAGATATTTTTATTGTTCAATAAAAAACATCGTTGTATTCAAAATAATACTCTAAGGTTTTTTCATCTTGCCAATTATAGCTCAAATCGGCTTCTAATGTATTAATGCGGTAAACGGGTAAAACGTGAGTGTCTTCAAAAGAACGGTTAATGTTTTCAATAAAACTTTCGGCAACTTGCTGCTTTAAAAAACTAAAAAAACTACCGCATTTTTCTTTGCTCTCTATCTTATTGGCATCAATCGGATAATAATCACCTTCTGTCATTATGGTGTAATCAATCATGGGTTCACCGCAAAACTGTGCTGTTTGGTTGTGAAAAACATAATACACATCGTAATCATTAAAAAAAGCGAGGTTCTTTTCCACACCTTCATGTGTGTTGACGTATTGGCGAGGGTAATCGTAATCCTTTAGGTACACATCGGTAATGGATTTTTGCTTGGTTAATGGAATAAAGGTGTCAATATTTTGCGGGTAACCATAGTGTGTAATCATTTTAATATAGTCTTTTGGTAGAACAACACCCTTTTCTTTAATGTGCTTTGTAACGGTTTCTTTGCTTTCTTTTGAAATAAACTTTAATAGCTTGAGTTGACTCTCTTTAGGCAGCTCTTTATTAATCACTTGCATTCCTGCATCATAAAACTTAAACAATTCATCAATATTTTTAGCCGCATTGAGCTTTTCGTATTCATCGTAATAATTGAGTATCAAACCTTCACCTATACCTTGATAAAGGTCTTCTTCATCTTCAACTTTTAGGTTTCCTGTAATCTTATACTTATGAACTTTTCTAGTGGGTTGAAAACGGCATTTATCTTCGGCTTTAATTAAACCAAAAAATCCACTCTTTGCATCTAACTCACAAACAACTTTGCCATCAATGCTAATTTTGACATGTTCTTCAAGCTGTTGTCCTGTTAGTTCTGTTCTAAAAACAATATCATTAGCGGCATAACTTGTTTGTGTCAGCACCAGTAAAAATATAAACTTAATCATTAATTTAACTCCTTGCAACTATCATCATAAATATGCACCTTTCCTTCATCACCGCCAACATAAATTCGGTGCTTACTGGCATCATACGCCATTGCCCATAGGCTATCATCTGATTCTCCACATTCTTTAACCTTATCTGTTTCAAGATTCCAAATAATTGCGTTATAATCAGTTAAAGCGATAATATTTTTACCATCTGCTGTTGTTGCTATGCGTCCTACACCTGTTTGGTTCGATGATTTTATTTTTCTATAGTTCTTATCAAGTAGAATTAACTCGTCTTCGTATTGGCCAACAACAATATAACTCACTTCACCATTCTCAAAATAAGCATGTAAAGCCGTTGCACCAGTTTCCCATACTTTTTTAAACTTCTCTGAGGTAACATCCAGTTCAAAAACGTGTTCCAAAGTACCTACCAATAACTTATTTTTATTTAACCAGAGCAAGGAGAATGTACCTTCACTGTATTCATCCTCAGTAAAAAATTCAACATGCTTAATGGTTTTCTTTGCCTTAATATCAACAATATAAATACTGCCATCATCTGAACCAACAGCGAGCAAACTATCATCATCGGAAAATTTAATAATCCTAAAGCCACTGGGAACGCCACCAATATCTAATTGAACATATAAACTGCCATCTGCAGTATTGTAAATCAACAAATGTTCGCCGTGGTATGCAAAAGCTGCCAAATCACCACCATGAGAATAACGAGCATCATAGCCTGTACTGTAATTGTTTTGAAATATTTTATCTAGCTGACCTTTGTCATCTAAACCAATAGAGCCATTGGTACTATCGGCACCTGTAAGAATTATATTGTCTTTAGCATCAACATCTATACCATTAATACTGCCACCAAAACGATAGGCGGTAAACTCTGCTCGGAATATATCCTGCAAATTTTTATCTGTCTGGGAACCTACTTTAGTCAACAAATGTTCGAATTTTTTATGTTTCATATCCCAAATTTCTATAGGATAGGATGAATTCAGAAATAAACTATCGTTATCAATAAACTCCAAATCAAAGGCTTGCTTACTCATAGGCACAATTTGCCATTGTTTTTGGTAACTTTCCGTATCAACAATCACAACCACACTGGCATCAGACTCTAGCCAAACAGAAAGAGCAACAGTTTTACCATCGGCTGATAAAGCAATGGCACTGACTTTATCCACATCAAAGCCATTTATCTCAAAAGACTTAAGCAAGCTTTGCGTTCTATAATCCCAAATCTCAATCTTATTACCACCTGTAAGCCACAGCTCTTTGTCCTTTATTGGATTAATTAAAGATTCATCGACATCAAGTTGCGTATCAATTAAGCCAAGCTTTTTGTTGTTGTTTACTTCCCACACATGAAATACTGAAGAATCTCGAACAACGACAATAGATGCATCTTGGCTAAAATAAATTTCATCGTCATACGAATCTTCAGGGATTTCTAGTATTTTTTTATTCTTCAACAAATCAACAACAATAACCGCATCACCTTTCACATCAGGTGAATACATACGTTGCCCAACTAAGTATTTTTTATCTTGTGATAATTGAATACGTGCATTTGCCTTATAACTGCCTTTTTTCTTTTTTAAGTTTGAGTCATACAAGGCTAAAGGCGATTCATCTATTGCCATTACTAAGTATTTATCATCAGCAGAATAAATAGCATGCATGACTGTTTCACCCATATTTTTCTTTTTAATGATTTTACCTGTTTTTACATCCCAAATAATGGCATAGTCACCCCAATCACCTGAAATCAATCGACTGCCATCTTGGTTGAATTGCACTGTCTGAATACTGTTTTCATGTGCTTTAAGCTCATGCAACACCTCTCCACTATTCAAATCATATAAACGAATAACCGAATCGTCATAAGCCAGTGCCAAGATTGTTTTGTCTTGAGATATTGAATAGGTTTCCACAGAAAGAGCTTGGATGAAATTAGAATAAAATAAAATAATAAAAAGAAATATATTTTTCATTGCCGATTTGTCTAGATAAAAACAGGATTATAAATTAAATAATGTTAAACTTTGCCAATAGTTTCAATAATTAACAATTCATGACAAAGCAAATCTGGCGCGAACAAAGTAAAAATCATGCATCCTTACAGGACTTTACGGAAATAAAAGCATACCATGGGGACAGCGAAAAATTGTTTCGATTGCATATACCTGAGTTTTTTAAGAACAATATAGACTTTACAAACTCATCGGATCCATTACTTATGCAAGTTCTGCCGAGCATCGACGAAATAAAAACCGTTAAAGATTTTAGTGATGATCCTGTCGGCGATTTGAAGTCAAAGAAGTCTAAAGGTGTTATCCACAAATATAAGGGCCGTGTGTTATTAATTGCCACAGGAAGTTGTGCTATTAACTGCCGTTATTGTTTTCGTCGTAGTTTCCCCTACTCTCAAAACAATGCCTCAGCAAATAACTGGAGTTCAGCCATAGATTACATTTCAAACAACAGTGATTTGCATGAAGTGATACTCAGCGGCGGTGACCCACTGATGTTATCAACTAAAGTATTGTCCAATTTTACCACTCAACTCAATAACATAGAGCATATAAAAACGCTACGCATACATACCCGCATACCTTTGGTAAATCCTTCTCGAATAACTGACAAATTCATAAAATGGCTTGATGGCATTCATTTAAAGAAAGTTATGGTATTGCACAGCAATCACCCAAAGGAACTGCATCCAGAGCTAAAAACAACCCTCAATAAAGTAGCATCGACTCAAACACTTTTGCTTAACCAAAGTGTTTTATTAAAAGGCATTAATGACAACGCCAAGACTCTTTCTCAATTATCGTTTAAATTATTTGAGTTCGGCGTACTGCCCTATTATTTAAACCAACTTGACAAAGTGCAAGGAGCCGCACATTTTCAAGTAACAAACAAGCAAGCCAAACGCATACATCGAGAATTATTAGCCACTCTCCCAGGTTATCTTGTGCCTAAATTAGTTGAAGAAATTCCAGGTAAAAAGAATAAATCTCCACTAAATTAATTTAATCTGTTAAAATTTAGTTTTCAAAAGACACAAGAGTTATAAATTGGCAAAAGATAAAACTATTCATCTTATGATTGTGCACAAGCACGAGGAAGAGGCAGAGCGCATCTTATCTATTCTTCGAAATGCACAGATTTCAGTTCGACCAAGTCTCTGTATCAATGAAGCAAACTTAATTGAGAAAGTATCAAAAAGTAAGGTCGATATGATTTTAGTTCAGCACATGCAATCTGATTTACCCATTTCTTCGGTGCACCAAATCGTCAAAAGATCGGGCAAAGACATACCTGTCATCGCTTTATTAGAAGTTCTTGATAACGACTCAGTCTCTGAAGCCTTAGAAAGTGGTGCCACAAACATTTGTACTGGCAACATTAAAGAACAGTTGTGCAATGAAATTATAAGCATCTTTAGCAACTTAACAGCACGTAGAAAACTTCGTCAATATGAATCCGACTTAAATGATGCTGAAAAACGCTGTGCTTCCCTGTTAGACAGCTCTAAAGATGCTATTGCCTATATCCATGACGGTATGCATGTCTACACCAACAATGCTTATTTGGAATTTTTTGAATACGATGATGCAGAGGAAATGGAAGTCACTCCATTTTTAAATCTGGTCACCAAAGAACAAGTACCTGAAACGAAAAAACTGTTGCGAGATATTGCAATGGGAAAAATCCCTGATGACGACATCGACATGAAACTTAAAACTGATAAAGGCGATATTATCAAAGTTGTTGTTAGCCTTGACAAGGCACGAGTGGATGGTGAACCCTGTGTGCAATTTTTAGTTCAACGACCTAAAGTCAATCTTGCGGCTGAAAAAGAATTGCAAGACATCAAAAGTAAAGACCTATTAACAGGGTTTTATAATCGCAGTTATTTCACGAAAGATTTAAGTGATAAAGTTAATGAAGTTAAATCAGGTAAATCCTCTGGTTATTCTATTATGTATATTCAGTTGGATAACAATAAAACTCTAGAAAAAGACTTAGGGAAAGGCAATCTTGATTTACTGATTGCAGATATTGCACCATTTATACAAGAAACGGTTGGGTTTGAACACATTTTTACGCGGTATGACAATACAACTTTCATCATTTCTATGAAAGGGAAAATTGAACAGGCCAACCAAGTTGCAAAACACTTAGTATTACGAGTCTCAGATCATCTATTTAATGCGGGTGAGAAAACGCTTAATTGCACTATTAGTATTGGCATAACACAAATAATTGAAAAAACAAATTCTGGTAATGAAATTATCAAAATTTTAGGTGGTGAACTTCTAAAGGCACAAGAATTAGGTGGCAACAAAGTATCAACTTTTGATCCCGCAGAAGAAGAAAAGAAAGCACGTGCTACGAACCAAAAATGGATTGATTTAATTTCAAATGGAATAAAAAACAATGACTTTATATTACATTATCAACCAGTTATAAGTCTGCATGGTGATGATACTGAGCATTACAACTGTTTAGTACGGTTGAAAGAAGGAGGCAAGCTTATTATGCCTCTTGATTTTATTGGAATTGCTAAGCGATATGGATTAATTATTGATATTGATAAAAGCGTTGTTCAAAATGCTATTGTAGCTATAAAAGAAAGCACAAAAAAAATTGCTCTATTAGTTAAAATTTCAACAGACAGCCTCTCTAATGCTTCTTTTCCTGCTTGGCTTGCAAAAACCCTAAAAGAACATGGAGTATCAGGTGAATTTTTAATCTTTGAAACGCCAGAAAGTGAGCTTATCAGTGATTCTAAACACATAAAACCCGTTATCAACTCAATAAAAGGACTTAATTGTAAATTTGCTATTGAGAAGTTTGGTTCAGGACTTAATTCTTTTTCGTTGTTGAAACATTATCCGATAGATTATATCAAGATTGATTCAACATTTATGCAAGAGTTTTCAAAAAACAAAGACAACCAAGAAAAAGTCAAAGAGATAATTGACAATGCCCATGCATTAAACAAGATGGTCATTTGTGAATTCGTTGAAGATGCTGCTGCCATGAGTATTTTGTGGAAATTTAATGCCAACTATGTGCAAGGAAATTTCTTAGCATCAGCTTCCGAGAAAATGTCGCAAGAATCCTAAATTTTGTTAAAAAAACCTTACATAGGTCGATTTGCTCCTACTCCAACAGGCAAGCTGCATATGGGTTCTCTCATAGCAGCACTTGCCAGTTATTGTGAAGCAAAAACAAATAATGGGCAATGGTTACTGAGAATTGAAGATTTGGATCCTCCACGTGAAGTGTCTGGAGCCAGTCAAAGTTTTATAGAAACATTAAATGTTTTTGGCTTTCAGCAGAATGAAAAGGTACTATACCAATCTGAAAAAATAAGACAGAAAGCTTATCAAAAAGCGCTAGAGCAAATTATCAAAGGTGGTCACACTTATAATTGCGCCTGTTCAAGAAGCGAACTTAAGAACACTAATATTAATGAACACAAATGCAGAAGCCTAAATACTCTACCCAACAAACCCTATAGCATCAACCTAAGAGTACCCAATAGAGACATTACTTTTTTGGATAGAATTCAAGGTACGTATACCAAAAACCTCCTCAATGAATGCGGAGATTGTGTTTTACAACGCAAAGATCGGTTGTTTTCCTATCAACTCGCCGTTGTGGTAGATGATTCCTTTCAAAACATTACAGATATTGTTCGAGGAATTGACTTAATTGACTCAACACCATGGCAAATATACCTTAATAGCTTACTCAATTACCAACAACCCAGTTATGCTCATATCCCAATACTTATTAATAAAACAGGTCAAAAATTAAGTAAACAAACTTTTGCAAAGGAAATCAATCAAGAGAAATCCTTAGAGACATTGATTTTTGCACATAACATTCTCTTACAAAAACCATTTGTAAAAACCCCAAAAACACTTAATGCCTTTTGGAATGATGCAATTACACACTGGAATATCAATAAATTAGACAATATTCAATCCATTCAAGTATAATTCAGCTAACTCCATATTAACTTAGAATCATGTCTTCATCACCGATTAAAGCGATCACCCCAGTTGATGGGCGTTACCAGAGTAAAACTGCTGATTTACAAGATATATTCAGTGAATACGGTCTGATAAAAAATCGTTTATTTGTTGAAATTCGTTGGCTTATCGCGCTTTCTCATCAGCCAGAAATTTCTGAACTAGCACCACTTCGTGAAGATGAGGTACAATGGCTCTTGCAATTGCATAACAATTTTGATGGAAAAGATGCTCTGCGAGTTAAAGAAATAGAAAGTACGACTAACCACGATGTCAAAGCTGTTGAATATTTCATTAAAGAAAAATTAGCCCAACACCCTGTTCTCTCAAAGGCTTCAGAATTTACTCATTTTGCATGCACATCTGAAGATATTAACAATCTATCTTATGCATTAATGTTGTCTCAAGGTCGTGACATGGTCATTATGCCGACACTTTATGATTTAAGTGAAGACTTATCAAAACTTGCTGGTGATTATGCACAAATCCCAATGATGTCCCGAACTCACGGACAACCTGCAACACCAACAACTATGGGAAAAGAGTTTGCCAACACCGTTTATCGAATTCAAAGGCAACTACAACAACTTGAAAGCAGTGACATTTTGGGGAAAATCAATGGCGCAGTGGGCAATTATAATGCGCACAAAGTTGCCTATCCAAATATAGATTGGATGGAATTTGCCAAAAATTTTGTCGAAGACCTCAACCTTGGCTTTAACCCCTACACAACACAAATCGAACCACATGATTATATGGCAGAATTATTTCATGTCATGATTCGAATCAATGTCATTTTAATTGATATAAGCCGAGATATTTGGGGTTATATCTCTTTAAACTTCTTCAAGCAAAAACTCATTGCAGGAGAAATTGGTTCATCAACAATGCCACATAAAGTAAATCCTATAGACTTTGAAAATGCAGAAGGAAATCTTGGACTTGCCAATGCCATGTTCCAACACTTAGCAGAGAAGCTACCCATCTCACGATTTCAGCGCGATTTAACGGATTCTACTGTTTTGCGCTCAATGGGTACTGCTTTTGGACATTGCATTATCGCTTGGTCATCACTAGCTAAAGGGTTAAGTAAATTAGAAATCAATCCACAGATCATGTTAGATGACTTAGATAACAATTGGGTCTTACTTGCCGAACCCATTCAAACAGTTATGCGACGTTATGGTGTAGCTAATGCTTATGAAAAACTCAAAGAACTCACCCGAGGTACACAAGTCAATCAAAAAGTTATTCAAGAGTTCATCAAAACATTAAGCATTCCTGAAGAAGCTAAAGATGATTTATTGAAACTAACACCAGCTAATTATATTGGGTATGCCGTTGAACAAACCAAGCTTATTTAATAAAACCACGCTGAGCAAGGAAAACTTCCTTAAAGAGTATTGGCATAAGAAACCATTCTTGTTTAAGGAAATTTTCACTCAAAAACAGCTGAGTTTTCTTCCAAACAAAGAAGAGCTAATCAATCTAAGCTACCATCAAGATATCCAATCGCGCATTGTGACTAAGAATTCTGAATCAGAGTATGATGTCGAGATTGGTCCATTTGAAAAAGAAGATTTCGAAGAACTCAATGATTTCACATGGAATTTACTGGTTTCAGATGTTGACAAATGGCAACCTGAAAGCCAAAAGCTTTTAAAGTACTTTGACTTTATTCGAAACTGGGTTTTCGATGACATCATGATAAGCACAGGTTCAAAAGGAGGCACTGTTGGTCCGCATACTGATCATTATGATGTTTTTCTTATACAAGTCACGGGTCAACGACAATGGATGTTTGGACACAATAAAATTTATGACCCGAAATTATTAGGTGGAGTTGCACTTAAATTACTTAATCAATTTAATGCAGATGAAGACTACACGTTAAACCCTGGAGATGTCTTGTACCTCCCTCCAGAAGTGGCTCATTACGGTATTGCTGCCAGTGACGACTGTGTGACGTGCTCCATAGGTATGCGCACACCATCGGTTGCCGAACTACTAACGGATTTTATCGATAATACCGCACAAAACCTTTCAGAAAATGATCGCTTTGAAGAACCTGAATTCAATCAACAACCTTCAATTGGTGAAATTACACAACAAGACATTGAAAAAGTTAAAAAGATTCTCGTTGAAAACATTGATAGCGACAATATTACCCAATGGTTAGGTAAATATCTCAGCAACTACCGAAATATTTTTCATGAGTTCAATCAAACCAAGCAATCAACTACTATTGACTCTACAAAAGGCTTGTATTTAAACTCTTTTACAAAAGCATGCTACTTTAGCGATAAAGAAACAACATTATTTATAAATGGTGACAGTTACCCAAGCAGTCTCCAGTTGGCTCAATTGCTTTGTAATAACAAACAAATACTCGCCAATGACTTACACTCACTCAACACTGAGGATAAAGACTTGGTTAAACAACTTTACCATAATGGTGCTCTTGAAAAGCTGGATTAAGGAGCCTCTAACTTCTCTCCTCTTTCTTTACTGACATATCTGTTGCTACACTTTCTGACATAAATGGTAATTGGTTGGGAGCTTTAATATTCAAATCACGTTGTGGGAATGGTATCTCAATTCCAGCTTCTTTAAACGCCTTAAAAAGTTTAAAATAATAATCACTGCGTATCGCATAAGGGCGGTATCTGTCATAGATAAATACCCACACGCGCAGTACAAAATCAAGAGAACTGTCCCCAAAACCAGTAAATAAGACAGCTGACTTTTGACTTTCACGGTTAATGGTATGCTTAACACTATTAGCCACTTCTAAAGTGATTTCTTTGACTTGCTGGGGGTCACTATCATAAGACACACCAAATGGAATTTCGATACGTAAATAATTGTCATCAAATGTCATGGATGTCACTCGGTTAGCAATCAACTCAGAATTAGGCACAATTATATCGTAACCACCATTGGTGCGAATAACAGTATATCGCATAGCAAGCTTAATCACCTTGCCATTGGTGCCATCATTTAAAGAAATTGAATCACCCACAGTCAATGTTCTATCGACAAGTAAAATCATACCACTGATAAAGTTGTTCGCAATATTTTGTAGACCAAAACCAATACCAACACCAAGTGCGCCAAATACAATCATCATCTGCCCAAGATTAAAACCAGCTGCTGACAAGGCTGCTAGAAAAACAAGGAATCCACCCAAGTAATATATCAAAGTTGATATTGAGTGTGACGCACCTTCAGATAATTTAGTTCGTTTAGTTAAAAATAAGGTCAACCATTTACGGAAAAAACGTAAAAGTATAAAACCTATAATAATATACAATAAAACCTTAAACAAAATCGCCAAAGTAAAAGCAGAGTCACCAAATGAGGCTAAAGGATAATAGATGATATTTTTAACTTTTTCGAATTGAGCCTTAAATTTGTCACCAAACCATTGACCAATTTGATCCAATTTATTAAGTTGTTGTGATAGAACTCCCAAGATTCGTTCATTTTTTTGTGTACTTACCACAATAAAATCATTGTTATTAGTCAATTCAAGGGACAAACGTTGAATTGTTTTTTGATTTTTTTCTAGTTGTTTGTTCAGTTGTTTTTTTATTTTTTTGGTTCGACTGGAGCTACTATTTGGCAATAAATCTTGTTGGAGTAAACGACTAATTTCAAGCGTAGAACGCCCCAAAGACTCCAATAATTGACTGTTTTCAATAGTAACATTTTGTTGCCCTACTATTTTTTCTTGCCAAGCTTGTACCATTTTTTTAAATGCAGCAGGTCTTGTTTTCCTTTTCTGGTAAGCATGCACCCAATCAGCCTGAAATTCATTATTGGCTAAATGCAGTTGCAGGGTTTGTTCTTTTTGTTGTAATAAATTTTTTATAAAATAAACGTATTGGATTTTATTTATGTTCAATTGTTTTTGCAACTGTAACAATGCTTTTGAAGTTTCATCTTTACTATTTTTTAATTTCACTTCTATATTATCAAGTGCTAATTCTGCTTCAAGTGAATTTTTATCAAATTCTTTATTGAGCTTTTCGTGTTCTTTGTGCAACTTGGCTAATTCTTCCTTAGCTAAATCAACTTTTTGTTTAGTTTCATCGAGACCTTCTTTGTTGATTTCCAGTTTTTCCAGCACTTGGGGTAACAGTTTTTCTTGAGTAATAAGCTCACTATTCACATAATCAATTTGCTTTTGATATTTATTTTTCTTTAGTTGCAAAATGGCATAATCTGCTTGGTAAAGATAAATAGTCCTAAGTATTTCGTACACTTCAAAAGACTGCTCTTTATCCTTGATGACAATGGTGTATCTAACGATAAGATCGTCAAGTAAACCTTTCAGATTTTTAAGCCTGTCATTGTTTTGCAGTGTAAAAACCGTATTAACTTTTTGTAAGTGGAGTAATTCTTGAATAGTATTATTAAGTCTCTCTAAGGACTCGATAGTATAAGGTTCTTCAATTTTTAAGCTAACTTGAGTTATTGCTGTATTTTCAACCTCTTGCAACAAACTCACATGCTTGAAGTGCACATCTTTAAAATTATTGATTAACTCAATAATAGTTTCGTGCTTTTGCTGCAAACTTGCAATACTCTTATTAACTTCTTGATTGGTTAAATTATCGAGTAGTTCTTGGTTTTTATCAAATTCCAATTGCTTTTTTACCACATCAATTTGTACGAGCAAATCACCTTTTTGCTTTTCAAGTTGCTCAATCAAATAGTCAATAAGCAATTTTCTCTGGTCGATTTGGCTTTTTATTTTTTCAACGTCTCCTTGGTAAAGTTCCGCATTTGTCACTGCTGTGATAACAGGAAACTCAGGTGCTGTTGCTTTTTCCGCTGTATTTTCTGGCTGAGCATAGGCAGCAACCCATAGCAGTGATAAAAGTAAATAAGTCATTAAATTACGCATGGCTTTATTCTACGACTTGAGTTAATTTTACTCAAGGGATTATTAACCATCCGTAATAATGTATAATGCTTTGCTAATTAATTTCACAGAGGGTGGTATGGGCGTTGTTGCTATTGTAATTTCTTTATTGTTGTTAATGTATTTTGCCTACCGTGGAGTTTCAGTCATTATACTGGCTCCATTACTTGCCATGTTTGCAGTAGTATTTGCAGGCGAATCCTCACAAGTAATGGCAATCTACACCCAAGTTTTCATGAAAGGGGCTGTTGGCTTTATTGCAAAATACTTTCCCATATTTTTACTCGGTGCGATTTTTGGAAAATTAATGCAAGATTCAGGCTCTGCCAAAACTATTGCTATTGCAATTATTAAATTTGTAGGTAAAAAACACTCAGCTCTTGCCATAGTTTCCTCATGTGCACTACTCACTTATGGAGGAATATCAGTTTTTGTTGTCGCATTTGCTGTTTATCCTCTTGCCGCTGCTTTATTTAAAGAAGCCAATTTACCAAAAGTGATGATTCCTGTGACTTTAGCATTAGGCAGTGCAACCTTTACCATGACCTGCCTACCCGGCACCAATCAAATTCATAACATAATACCTGGCTCATTTTTTGGTACCACTATTTACGCAGCTCCAATTATCGGTCTTGTTTCAGGATTTACCATTATGATTTTTGGTGTATTATGGATTAATTTTCGTTTAAAAAATATTGGCCATTTAGGTTATGGAGAAAACCACACAAATGAACCTGAAGAGCAAGAGGAAGGCAACCTGCCCTCATTTTGGATAGCCATGATTCCTATTCTCGTTGTTATTATAACAAATTACCTTTTTACTGAAATTTTGATTCCTAACTGGGATGTCAGCTATCTCAATTCGGACAAGTTTGGGCACATAAATGTCAATAAACTAACAGGAATCTGGTCCATGATAATAGCCTTGATTGCTGCCAACATTACTGTTTTATTAATTAACCTTAAGAAATTTACCAACCTAAACAAATCACTAACCGACGGAGCGATGGGTTCTATGTTGCCAACATTTAATACAGGGTCTGAGGTTGGTTATGGCGTAACAATTGCCTCATTAGCAGCTTTTGCTATCATTAAAGAGGCCGTTGTTAATATCTCCCCAGGCAACCCTATGATTTCAGAAGTTGTCGCTATTAATGTCTTAGCCGGCATAACTGGTTCAGCCTCAGGCGGATTAACTATAGCTCTTGGCGCTCTTGGCGACACCTACAACCAAATGGCTCAATCAGCTGGCATTCCACTCGAGTGGATGCATCGTTTAGCCTCAATGGCATCAGGTGGTCTAGATAGCCTTCCTCACAACGGTGCAATTATCACTTTATTAACTATTTGCGGCTTATCCCACAAACAATCTTACAAAGACATAGCCGTTGTTTCTTTGGTCATTCCAGTACTAATGGTTTTTACTATGGCCTTTATATTGACTATAATGAGCTAATATTCTAATGAGAACCTTTATGAAAAAATTTACCTCCCTTATTTTACTCACTGTATTTCTTAGTTATGGTTGTTCAAACTCTCCACACAAGACCAATAAAATTGTCACAGGTGTTGATTACCATTCTTTTGCCAATACTGATGATGTTGTTATTACCCATATCAATTTGAATTTATCAATCAACTTTAACAAGCATACAATTCATGGTCGCAATGCCATTCAATACAAACTAAAAAATCCAGATGCCAAAGAAATGATTCTCGATACACGAGACCTTACCATCATCAATATAAGCACACCCAATGGTAGAGGTGGCATAATTCCTGTTAAATGGCACATGGGACAGAAGGATAAAATGCTCGGCCAAGCTCTTGTTATCGAATTACCTCCTACAGATAGAATCATAATAGAATACCTAACATCCCCAAAATCTACAGGACTACAATGGTTAACACCACAACAAACCAGCTCTAAAAAGTATCCATTTTTATATTCTCAATCCGAAGCCATTCATGCACGCAGTTGGATTCCCCTTCAAGACACACCGCAAGTACGCCAAACCTATTCGGCAACCATAAAAGTGAATAAAAACTTACGTGCTGTCATGAGCGCCTATAACAACCCAAAGGCTGATGAGCGATTTCGGACTTATTATTTTGATATGCCACAAGCCATCCCATCGTATCTCATAGCACTGGCAGTTGGTAAAATCAAATACAAAGCCATCGGTCCTCGCAGTGGCGTTTGGGCAGAAGAAACCTTACTCGATAAAGCCGCTTACGAATTTGAAGACACCGAAAAAATGATTCAGGCAGGTGAGGCTTTATATGGCAAATACGATTGGGAAACCTACGACTTACTGATTTTACCCTCAAGTTTTCCTTTTGGCGGCATGGAAAACCCACGCCTATCCTTTATAACTCCAACTGTTCTTGCAGGAGATAAATCACTTGTTTCACTCATTGCTCATGAATTAGCCCATTCGTGGTCGGGAAATCTGGTGACCAATGCCACTTGGAGAGACTTGTGGTTGAATGAAGGCTTTACCACCTATTTTGAATCGCGCATAACCGAAGTGGTAAAAGGCAAAGGAACAAAAGATATGGAAGCCGTGCTTGCATACCAAGATTTAGTAGCAGAACTTCCAGAACTATCCAAAAAAGATCAACAGCTCGCACTCGATTTACGTGGACAAGACCCAGATGATGCCTTTACCGAAATTCCATACACCAAAGGGCGTATGTTTTTAGATTGGTTAGAGCATTCTTTTGGGCGCACGAATTTTGATGAATTCGTCAAAAGCTATTTTCAACACTTTGCCTTTCAAAGTATAACAACAGAAAATTTTATCAGTTACCTGAATGAAAATTTGCTTAAAAAACACCCGAAAACTGTTACTTTAAAGCAAGTTAAACAATGGATTTATTCGTCAGGCATTCCAAAGACTGCAGTTATTCCACATACCCAGATATTTACTACTATTGACAACATCACAAAGCAATGGATCAATAAAGAAATTAACACACAGGACCTACCAACAAAGAAGTGGAGCACGCAAGAGTGGTTATACTTTTTAAACAACATGCCACAAGAGTTTAATTACGACAAAATGGTTGAGCTCGACAAGGCCTATAATTTGACCAATGTTAAAAATACCGAAATTGCTCACGTCTGGTATTTGCTCAGCATTCGCAACAATTACCAAAAATCATTTGAAAATATGCGCCACTATTTAATTGAAATTGGGCGAAGAAAGCTAATTGTTCCATTGTATTCAGAATTGAGTAATAATGAGACGAACCGCAAATGGGCTCAACAAGTTTATCAAGTAGCCAGGCCGGGTTACCACAGCTTAGCACAGGCCACAATCGATAAAATATTCGAAAAATAAGTCTATTTTAATTTTATTTTTAAAATTTAGGTAAAAAGTCAGGAAATAGTTGTTAATTATTAGGGCTATACGTTAAAATCGCCGGCTCGTTGGAACAGACCAATGCTTTATTGTGTCTGATGCATATAAATTTATTGAGGAAATCATGGTAACAATTAGATTATCACGTCATGGCTCTAAAAGAGCTCCATTTTATCACGTAGTAGCAGCAGATTGCCGCGCAAAACGTGACGGACGTAACTTAGAAAAAATGGGATTCTTTAATCCTGTAGCACGTGGACAAGAAGAAAGACTAAGACTTGATCTTGAAAAGATTCAAGCATGGGTAGATAAAGGTGCTCAGCTTTCAGATCGTGTTAAAACTTTAATTAAAGAAGCAAAAAAAGCAACAGCTGCTGCTTAATTTAGGCATTCTTTAAAATGAACAAAGACAGTCGGGTATTAGTTGGAAAAGTATCTGGCTGTTTTGGTGTCAAAGGATGGCTAAAGATATTTTCTTATTGCGATCCCAGAGAAAACATCACAACATATAAAAGTTGGATTGTTGATGGCAAAGTATTTGATTCAGTTGAATCAAAAAGAAATGGCAAATTAATAGTTGCCAAGCTCAAAGGAATTGATGACAAAGATACTGCCATGACACTTATCGGTCAGAGCGTGGAAATACGCTTAGACCAACTAGAACAACTTCGTTCTGACCAATTTTATTGGCGTGACTTAGTAGGACTAGAGGTGACCAACACTAAAGGCATTGCTTTTGGTAAAATCACCAACTTACTCGAAACAGGCGCCAACGATGTCATTATCATCAAAGGTGAACGTGAAAGGTTAGTTCCTTACATTACTGATATTGACAATGGCAGAACAGTGATTGAAGTTGATATAGAAAAAAAGACCATGGTTGTGGAATGGCATGAGGATGACTAGTGAAATTTACAGTTATCACCCTATTCCCACAAATGGTAGAAAATGCACTGACTTATGGAGTTATTGGTAAAGCACTCGAAAAAGGCTTAATTGAACTAGAAACAATTAACCCAAGAGACTTTAGTACTGACAAACATAATCGTGTTGATGACCGCCCATTTGGAGGCGGCGCTGGAATGGTAATGATGTATGACCCATTGTCAGCAACTGTTGAACAACTTAAACAACAGAACAAAGAGTTAACATTAAGCTTTTTAAGCCCTAGTGGCAAAAAACTTAATCAAAACACAGTCAATCAATTGGCGCAAGAGCAACACATTGTTTTACTGTGTGGTCGTTACGAAGGTATCGACCAAAGATTTATAGACACATATGTCGATAATGAAATATCCTTAGGAGACTTTGTTATCAGTGGTGGAGAACTGGCTGCAGCAGTCATTATAGATGCAGTAGCTAGGCAAATACCCGAAGTATTGGGCGATGAAGATTCAGCAAAAACTGACTCTTTTATGAGCAATAAATTAGGACCTCCACAATATACAAGATCGGCTTTATTGAAAACCGAAGGTGTTCCAGAAGTTCTACTTTCTGGTAACCATGCAAAAATCGCCGAATGGCGAGAACAAAAAGCATTGGAAATCACCAAGGAAAAAAGACCCGACCTTTTAGGCAAAAAAACGTAAGATGGGCCCCGCCCATCATAAAAGAATATGAACAGAAATGTTCAAAACGGCAGAACCTCTGATTAATCGCCGCCATTAACTTGGTTGGTTTGTAGAATGAACGTTCTGGATTGTAAACCATGCAAAAAGCATGATTGATAAATGAGAATCGCAATGAGTGATATTATAAAACAACTTGAAGCTGAACAAATGGGCAAAGAAATCCCATCGTTCAACCCAGGTGACACCGTAATTGTTGGTGTTAAAGTAAAAGAAGGTAAACGTGAACGTGTTCAGAATTTTGAAGGCGTTGTAATAGCTAAGAAAAACCGCGGCTTAAATTCTGCATTCACAGTACGTAAGATATCTTACGGTGAAGGCGTTGAGCGTGTATTCCAAACTTACAGCCCTATGATTGCCAACATCGAAGTTAAACGACGTGGTGATGTTAGGCGTGCTAAACTATACTACTTACGTGGTCTAGAAGGACGTGCTGCAAGAATTAAAGAAAAATTAGCAACCAAAAAAGGAGCATAATCATGGCTAGAGTCTGTCAAGTAACAGGAAAAAGACCAGTAACTGGTAACAACGTTCCTCATTCATTAAGAAAAACCAGACGTCGTTTCTTACCTAATTTGCACACACACAAATTTTGGGTAGAAAGCGAAAACCGTTGGGTTAAATTGCGCACTTCTACAAAAGGCATGCGCATTATCGATAAAAAAGGCATTGACGCGGTATTAACCGACATGCGTAAGAATGGGATAAAGGTGTAAATCATGCGTGAAAAAATTAAATTAGTTTCAACGGCTACACACGTTGGTGGAAAGAAAGATGGTCAAAAAACTGGTCATTATTACACAACCACAAAAAACAAAAAAACAACTCCAGATAAGCTTTCATTTATGAAATATGATCCAGTTGTTCGTAAGCACGTACTTTATAAAGAATACAAAATCAAATAGTCTTCTTTTAAAAGTAACAAATGAAAAACCCGCAATCCTTAATTGGATTTGCGGTTTTTTTTATGGGGATGCAAACTAAACTGTGTAATTTTTTTAGGCAAATAGCCACTCTATTTAACAAAAACCAGTTTTCTCTCGCTACATCACTGTTATCGCAAAAGCTCTTAGTATTTTATTCACTGGGATAAATCAAGCATATCATTTAATGGTTATTTGTTTATAATAGAAAGAATTTATTAAAATATTTATATGTTAGACAAAATACTTAATGCACCTATTATTGCCAATTTAAAGCAATGCCATTTATTTAAAGCCATGAATGAACAGCAGTTTGATGAAGTGATGCAACATAGTCGCTTACAAACGCTTAAAGCAGAACAACTGTTATTTCAACAGGATTCTGAGTTAACTCACATATATTACCTCTATGATGGTGCCATTAAGCTATTTCGCTCAACACGCAATGGTAATGAAAAAATAATAGAAGTTGTACAGTCAGGCAAACCATTTGCTGAGGGTGTTTTATTTACAGGCTTCCCCAAATATCCTGTATCATCGATCGCAATGAAACAAAGTATTGTTGTGAGTATTAATGCCAATAAATACCTGAATACTTTAAAAAGCTCTAATGATTTATGCATAAACATGTTGGGACATTTGTCTCAACGGTTACACTGGATGTTGAAAGAACTCGACAAACAAACCCTACACAATGCTTCATTTCGAATTGTGGATTATTTTTTGAATCAGGTAGCCGAAAACATAGACTCTGCCTATGACCTTTGTTTAACCATACCAAAACGCGACATTGCTTCACGGCTTTCCATTAAGCCAGAGACCTTCTCACGCGCTTTAAAGTCTTTATACAAAAAAGACTTAATTGATATGAAGGACAATCATATTATTTTAAAAGATGTTCACAAATTACGTGAACTCGTTGAGTTGGAAGAAATTTAATGACACACACATAAAAAAAGCTACCACAATAAATGGTAGCCTTTTTTTATTTTTGGTAAATTTAGAATTAATAAATATCTTTAACAGTATTTGTTACATTGAATTTACCTGTTGGAGTAATCAATCTGTCGTCTTTGATGACTTTTTTAAGTTTCAAAGTCTTATCATCAACAACAACAATGGCAGACTTCTGGTCTTTGGCATTCCACACAGAGAACCAAACCTCATCACCCTTAGCATTGTACTCAGGTTGTACTACACGTTGTGCACCGACATCACCTAAATTTGCCCACTTAGCAATCGGTAAGACAGTAAATCCCTTCTCAAGGTTGTTGATATCAAAAACAGCTATACTTTGAGAAAATTTCTTATCAGGATTTAATGGCGCATCAACCCACAAGTGCTTAGACTTAGGATGTGACTTAACAAACAATGACCCACCACCCATGCCTTTTAAGGTTCTGACCACTTTCCACGCATTTTTCTTATACTTTTTACTCTTTGGATCAGTTCCTAAGAAAGTCACATGATCATTACCTAAAGCACTCGTTACCCAAACAGGTCCGTATTTAGGATCGATTAGATTAGCTCCACGACCGGGATGAGGAATCTTAGTCACATCAGTTAAGGCAACTAATTTACGATCTTTAGAATCAATAACAGCTATCTTGTTAGATTTATTAGCAGCTGTTAAGAAATATCTGTGAGTGCTATCCCAACCACCATCATGTAAATAACGAGCTGCAGGAATAGTAGTAACCGACAAATTTTCTACATCGCTGTAGTCAACCAATAATACTTTACCAGTTTCTTTAACATTAACGATAAATTCAGGATGCTCATGTGAAGCAATAATAGCAGCTACACGAGGCTCAGGATGATATTCTTTAGTATCTACAGTCATACCACGAGTAGAAACAATATTGAGAGGCTCTAGAGTATCTGCGTCCATAATAGTGTATTGTGGAGGCCAGTAGGAACCAGCAATAGCATATTTATCTTCATAACCTTTGTATTTAGAAGTTTCAACTGAACGCGCTTCTAAACCCACTTTAATTTCAGCAACGATTTGTGGAGGATCCATGAATAAATCAATCATATCAATTTTGGCATCACGACCAATCACATAGATATAACGACCAGAAGCTGAAACACGAGAAATATGTACGGCATAACCTGTGTTTAATGTATTGATAATTTCTTTAGTATCACCATCAATCAAAGCCACTTTACCAGCATCACGAAGAGTAACAGAGAAAATGTTTTTGATATTAATCTTATTCATTTTCCTCTTAGGTCTATCTTCTGGTTTAACCAACACCTTCCAAGAGTCCTTCATCTCTTTCATGCCCCATTCTGGAGGCATTGGCGGTTCATGCTGTAAAAACCTAGCCATCAAATCTACTTCATCTTTAGTTAAATCACCAGACGTACCCCAATTAGGCATACCAGCAGGAGAACCATAAGTAATCATGGTCTTGAGATAATCTGTGCCTTTTTTACGAGTAATATCTGTAGTTAGAGGTTTACCTGTTGCGCCTTTTCTTAAGACACCGTGACAACCCGCACAACGTTCAAAGAAAATCTTTGTAGCTTTTTTACTTTCTACAACAGTCATTTTAGGACCATCAGTAGATACATACATTGTTGCATTATCTGGATTTATTCCTGAAGGAGCCCCTTCATAACCTTGCTCATTTTTACCGGGGTGATCTGATTTTGTACCAGTTGGTACCGCCGCTACATGCCCTTTTTTAGTTGCAGCAACATCGGCAGCACTGACTTGAAATCCTTTATTTCCCCAAGAGTTCATTGCATAAGTCACAATATCTGCAACATCCGTATCTTTGAGGTAAGAAAAATTAGGCATAACAGCATTGTATGTTTTACCATTAACCGTCACAGGTCCAGTCAATCCACCAATAACAGTTTCTATCGCTCGATTCTTATCTTTTAATAAATAGTCAGAACCAGCCAAAGGAGGAAACACACCTGGCATACCCAAACCCGTCGTTTGATGGCAGGCTGCACAGTTAGAATTAAATAGAACTTCCCCGGACTTAACTTGCGCTGCCAAGTTCCCACTTAACATCTCTGCCTTATGTGCGGCAGTTGAATCAACGGCTTGAACATTCAATACCGCCAATAACCCTGCAATTAATAAGGACTTCTTAAAATTATTCATTTTTACTCTCCAAATATTGGTATTTACATATCGATAGGTTCGAATTGACCTAATTTGGAGTTATTTTAAACTTCTCAAACTGACCCAGCATTGACTTAAATCAACTCTGATGTTTCTCTTCACGCTGTTCTAACGTTGTTAAAGACACCCCTTAAAATTCAACAGTATAGGATAATGAAATATTTCGAGAAGGTCTTGACAAGGCATCAATGAGCACCTCATCCTCGGCAAAATTTCGCACTTGTTGCCAGTTCCAATACTCTTTATCAGTTAAATTAAAAACACCTAGCCTTATGCGTTGTTTTTGTGAAAGTTTATAATCGACAAACAAATCAAAAACACTGTACCCAGCAGGTACAAACAAACTGCTTCGCTCCTGAGCTACGCGATCTTGTTTAGCCACAAAAGTCGAATAGAGATTAACATTCCATAAATTATTAGCTGAATGCCATTGCAAGTTATTGACTAGTTTTGCTGGAGAAATGCTATTTAAAGGTTCATCACTGGTAATATTAACGCCATGAGTTAAGCCTAATGACGTATAAGCACTAAAAGAGTCATTAATTTGCCATTGATGACTAATCTCAATACCAGAGATTTCAGCCTCATCAATGTTTCGTGATTGGAATAATAAAACACCGGTAGTTGAATCAATCCCAATACGCGCTTTGGTTTCTATAAAATCGTTATAACGGGTGAGAAAAGCAGTCACATTAAATTGTTGGAATTTACCAAAATAGCGGAACCCTACTTCAAAGCCATTGGAAGTTTCAGACTTCAAATCAGGATTGGCAATTGCTCTCAAGCGAAAAATAGGAATATTCAAACCAATATTAACATCTTCAAAAGGTGGCGCTCTAAAACCACGAACATATTGTGCATAAATATTGGACTTGTCACTGATTTCATACATAACACCTAATTTTGGTGAAAAATCTGACTCACTGACTGACACAATTTCGGTGTCAGCACCGTTAGCATCGAAAACATTATCACGAGTTGGCGTTAAATCGTAATAATCAAAACGTAAAGCAGGAATAATCGTCCAAGCACTGTCTTCAATCTTAATTTCATCCAAAACAAAAAAGCCCAACTCATCCACTTGTGAGTTTGGAAAATCTCTTCGAGGAAAGACCTCTCCCAATATAGAAGGTAGAGTAATATTTGTGGATAGATTGGTTTCAGAACCATCACGCAACTCTTCGATATCGGCAACTTTATATTCAACACCATAAACCACGTTATGTGTTGCATGGGCGCTACTGTACTGTTTGTTCAAATTTAACTCAATACCATAATTGCTTTGGTCAAATTCAAAATGACGAAATTGCGATAAAGGCGTACCTCGACGCGAACTTCTTTTCTCAAAACTGTCTTGTTCAAAACTGGTTTTTGCATAATAAGCCCGAACCACACCCTCATCAAACAAAGCATTATCAATGACAAAATCATAATCAACAGTGGCTTTAAAATTATCGCTGTTATCATCAGCAAACAACTCAGTCGTTCGAGCAAAACGTCCCTGCCCTATAAATGAATTTATCTGTGTTTGGTTATCACGTTGTGTCGCTGTCAAACCAAAACTCAAATTATTGCTGCTCGATGTATTCACCACAAATTTAGCAAATAAAGTATTCTCATCCCAATCGCCAAAATCACGGGTTAAATTGCTCGAATCGTGATTCATCAAAGCTTTACCATCACGATGAGTCAAAGAAACAACCGCTCCGAGCTTATCACCATTAAAGGCTGTTAAGGCCGAAATAACACGCCCATGTGTTTTGCCATCGTAAGCCAAACGAATCTTTGAATAACGGCCATCATCGCTTAGACGAGTTAAATCTTCAGGATTCCATGTATGAATGGACACAATACCACCAATGGCATCACTGCCGTATAAAGTCGAAGCAGGACCATTCAAGATTTCAATGGATTTAATTAAATCAGTCTCCGGAAACTGCGCGCTCGCATTGGCATAAGAGCCAATAGAAAACTGTTTGGCATTGGCAATACCATCAACCTCAATTGCCACACGGTTATTACCAATACCTCGAATATTTATCCCCGCGTCACCAAAGCGTGTACCAGCACTCTCCATACTGATAGTGCTTTCATAACGCAAAGCATCACCGATGTTCTCGCTATTAGTAGACGAAATATCATCAGCAGTAATAACACTCACCGCCCCAAGGACTTCAATAATAGGGCGCAATTGCTTATTGGCAACCGCCACAACAGTGGTTGAATCCAGTTCAACTTTTGCATCATCAGCAAAAGCAGTGGTACCAATAATTGACGACCAAGCCAAAAATAAAGAAACTCTTTTCATGGTAATTATCCACATCATTTAAAATGCATGCAGTTTAATTAAACGAGAGAATTATCACTTGATGTGAGTCAACTATTTAAAATTCAAAAATCAAAAATCAAAAGTGTACCACTAAATTCGCACAGAAGGTGCGAAGAAACGCAAAGAAAAAGCACCTTTATTACCGCGAAGACAGCAAAGTGGTTTCCTACGACTTTCTTAATTAAGGTATTAAAAAAACTCTTAGTAAATCGAACAAGATAATTTTGATGAAATCAGTTACCTAGTCGCAATTTATATTTTCAATATGAGTCAATCGTTGCATTTCAATGCTTCCTGCACCAAAGGATTGATTCGCTAGATTAGGTCTCCAACTTAGCCGTATTGTGTCATTGTTGATTTTATCTACCGTTATATCTCCCCAGTTATGGCGCTGTACATCAGCTGCAACAAAATGTGGAGGGAAAGTAGAGCCTGTCGTGTACTGTGCTGGGATTGTTGCACTAGTGCCATTAATTGGACCATTAGCCAGCAACCAAAACTGTTCGCCTTGATTATACACAAACCAAGTTAACACCAACCTATCTGCTGACTCTCCCAACACTTCAAGCATAATACCATGCCCACTTTGTTCTTGATTATAAAAAGTTCCGCTCAAACACGCATCAATATCATCTGTCTGGCTTATTGAATGCGATAAATTTGACAGCCGTTGAATAGTCATCGAACCATTACTAAAACCATCAATTTCAGTTTCCCAACTTATATTTGTATTATTGTCATCATCAAATCTAAACTTTAATAAACCCCAATCTACGCGTTGCACATCTCCTGCATTAAAATTTGGAGGAAAGTTTGTCCCATTTGTTATGGTTAAATTAACAAATGCCAACTCTTTATTTAATGGCCCTGTACCAATTAACCAAATAGGCTCCCCATTTAGCATTGCATACCAAGATACTAGTAAAGAAGCAGTACCATTAGACTGTATGACTTCAATTTGAAAACCATGCCCTGATTGCTCTGGGTTATACCACAGTCCACTGAGTTGCGGATAGTAATCTGTTGCTGGCAACAATGCAAAATCTATACCTATAAGCGAGCTAGAACCGATTGCAATGGCAGAGGAATCAGAAGGGTTACAATCAATTAACCCACATTGACCACCGCCAAATACTTGGTTGACGTAGTGGTTATTATTTGCTGTAACAATTTTATAATTCCCTGCTGCCAATGCAGCCGTTTTATAATAGCCTTGCGTGTCAGAAAAGTAACTTTGGATGTACTCTCCTTGCTCCGAATAAAGCTTTATTTCAACACCTGCTAAACCAATATTTCGTATAGAGCTTGTGATTTTTCCATTAATTGAAAAACCTTTTTCTAAAGCAAAATCAATACCATCAACATTAACGTCATTAACAACAATTAAATTAGAGGTATCATAAGTACAGTTATTATTTAGACATCTTTGATTGGGGTAGATTTTATTCACCCATGATGAGGCTACATTAACTGGTAATCTATTATTTTTATCCAATTGTTTATTGCCATTTTGAGTATGCACATAATAACCACCTGATTTTAACCCTCCAATTTTATAAACCCCATCAACATCTGTTCTAGCAGTGCTAATTACTGTACCACTCTGGTTTAAAATCACAACATCAATATTTTCAATCCCTTGATCTGTTGCAAAATCCACAACCTTACCTGTAATAAACTTTCCTCGATTAAGAGAAAAATTGATTTCAACATTATCATAAAGCCCTAAATGAACGAGTTCAGCTTGCGAAAAGTCACAAACAATGCCTTCACATTCAATCGCAGGATAAACTTGATTTATATAATTCCCATTAGCCCGATAATTAGAAGAAACACCTGTTTTTATGTAATAATTTCCTTCTGGTAACCCATAACGATTGAGGTAAGCAACTTTCTCACCTGTTGTATAATAACCAATAGCTGCAATCGACAAATCTTCATTTAAAATTTCTAGCGCCTGAAAAGAATATAAAAATGACTCACTATACTCCAAACCTTGCTCTGTAGATGCATCTACAATCATGCCATGAAAAGAGCCTCCTTTTCTTAAATGAACATCAACATCAATTAAATGCTCTCCTTCCCCGATTCGAATTGGGTAACTCACATAATCATCACAAGAACCCAAACACTCCTGACCTTTATAAGACTGACTAATGAAACCATTACGATGAAAACTTAGTCTATACTCGCCAGCGGCTATACCTGATAATTGGTATTCACCATTAGATGAAAAAACATCACTAACAGACATAGAAATGCCTGAACTTAGTCTTTGATTCATAGGTCGAAGATAGACAATTGAATTAGTTTGGAAATCGAGTTGATTTTCTTCAAAAGTTAATTTCCCAGAAATGGATGCACCTTGAGAACGATTGACATTAATAACTTTTTTATCAAATTTATCAAAATGAATGAGTTCTCCTTTACCTTCAATCAACTCCAACTCACAGGCATAACAATCGCCTGATCCATAAATAAAATCGACATAGCTTTGGGTGTTGTAAAATTCCGACTCGGAGTGTACATAAAACCGGTAATCACCTATCGGAAGATAATTGAATAAAACATTAACTGTTTCTGCAACACCATTATCTATAACAGTTGATGTGCTTAATGTTCCATTCAACAATTCACCATCACTATTAATTAATTTCAAACGACTAAATGCCTCTCCATTATTTGAATCATCTGTAACATAAAGTAAAGCTGCTGGAGTTAGGCGAAAGTCAATATTTTCTAGAATTGCACCATCTGAAACAGTCAGGATACTATCAGCTGGAATATTATACAGTGATGAAATAACTTGAAATGTACTATTCCATAATGTTGGAAGGTACAACGGGCGATTTTCTTGGTTAATTTCAAAAGTACTTGAAATGCTCAACGCATATTCACCAACACCTAAATTACTAAATACATAAGAAGAATCCTGTACAAACACATCAGCAACATTTTCCCAGTTACCACTTTCATCCACGCGACTGAATAAAAACAGGCGTAGATTTGCAGCATTCCCAATCAAATCGCCAGTATCTTTTTCAAAAAGTCTACCAGATATTTGACCAGAACCTTCTTGAATACTTTTTGCAGAATTAGTTGATATTACCGAACGGTCAATAGAGGTATTTTTTAAGTCTGTGGCATGGCCGTTTAATAAAAATAATAGGAGGAAAAATGATATTTTAAACATAATCGTGATTTTCAGTAAGTTCAACAATTATAAAACAAATAACACCTTAAATCACGAATGATGATCAATCAAGCCAATAAAATTTTATATTTTATACTTTCAAAATCCAATAACCACCTCTTACGGTGCAATCCTCCTGCATAACCTGTGAGTGATCCATCCGAGCCAATAATGCGGTGGCAAGGGATGATTATGCTGATTTTATTAGCGCCATTGGCGGTGGCTACGGCGCGGATGGCTTTGAGTTTGTCGATGGATATGGCTTGTTGTTTGTAGGTTGAGGTTTGTCCGTAGGGAATTTGTACTAATGCTTGCCAGACTTTTTGTTGGAATTCGGTGCCGATGATATCTAGGGGCACTTCAAAGGTTTGGCGTTTGCCTGCGAAGTATTCTTTAAGTTCTTTTTCCAAAACGTTCAAATGAGGATTGGGTGTTGGTAGGATGACGGCTTTAAAATGCTTTTCAATCAGTGCAAAATTTCTTTCCAAATGCTTTTGCCCTACAAATCCCAAGAAACAAACCCCTTTTTCGGAGGCACAGGCAATTAATGCGCCTATTGGTGAGGCAATACGAGCAACATTAATGACATTTTTGTGTTTGCTTTTATTGGCACTTTGCCCAAATATGGTTTGGAAGGACTGGTTAAAACCACTTAAGGAATCATAACCACTGTCAAATGCTGAGGTGGTGATACTTTTACCCTTTTTGATGTGATTGAAAGCATAGTTGATGCGAAACATCCGTTGAAAAGCATGAAACGTCATGCCATGGTGTTTTTTATACCAGCGCCTTATTGTGTGCGGTTCAATACCCTGCTGTTTTAAATCTTCATCACTTATTTTGTCTTGTGGATTTTTTTGCAATTGCACCATGATGCTTTTTATAAAATCAGGAACCTCTCCTATTTGCTCTAAAGGTTTACATATTTTACAGGGGCGGTAACCGTTTTCTAAACAGGTTTGTACATCATCATAAAAGATAACATTCTCAGCTTTAGGTGTACGAGCTCGACAGGATGGGTGGCAAAAAATCCCCGTTGTTTTGACAGCGGTAAAAAAGAGACCATCGTATTGGTTATCCTTTTGCCCTAGTTGTTGGTATTTTTGTTCAAATGTTAGTTGTGATTTCATGGCCTCATAATAAAACAAGGTTCACTTGATTACTACCGATAATTTGACAAGTATATTCACACAGGTTAGATTAAGGCTTTTAATCACGGCTTGACACATGAGTTCTTTTTATTGGTATGACTTAGAAACCTTTGGCATTTCGCCTTCTCTTGACCGAATTGCGCAGTTTGCGGGTATTCGTACCGATTTGGATCTCAATCCCATCGGTGAGCCTGATATGTTTTATTGCAAACCTGCTTTGGATACTTTTGCCGACCCTGAGGCTTGTTTGATTACGGGCATTACTCCGCAAGAGTGCGATGACAAAGGTCTACTCGAAAAAGATTTTATGGAAAAAATCAATAACATCTTTAGTGAACCCCATAGTTGCGTAGTGGGTTATAACTCCATGCGTTTTGATGATGAGTTTATCCGTTATAGCTTATACCGCAATTTGTATGACCCGTATATGCGCGAATGGTCAAATGGCAACAGCCGTTGGGATATTATTGATGTGGTGCGTGCGTGCTATGCCTTGCGACCAGAAGGGATTAATTGGGCATACCATGAAGAAGGCAAACCCAGTTTTAAACTCACTGACTTGACCGAGGCAAATAACATGACGCATACGGCGGCACATGATGCCTTAAGTGATGTCGAGGCAACTATCCAAGTCGCACGATTACTCAAAAGCAAACAACCCAAGCTGTTTGATTATTGTTTGCTGTTACGTAAAAAGAAATACGTGCAAAGTTTGTTGAATTGGCAATTGATGAAACCAATTGTGCATGTATCAAGTAAAATCCCTGCCAGGCGCGGATGTTTAGCCATCATGTTGCCTCTAGCTATTCACCCAACCAATCCTAATGGTGTTATTTGTTATGATTTATCAATCAACCCTGATGATTTGTTTGAACTTGATGTAGAAGATATTCGTGATAGACTCTACACACCACAAGCAGACTTGCCTGAAGGTGTAGAGCGTATTCCACTCAAAACCATTCACATCAATAAATCACCCATTGTTGCGCCATTGGGCGTGCTTAAAGATGTGGATTTGGATAGAATCAGACTAGACTATGCGGTTGTTAAAGAAAACCTTGCTAAATTTAAACAGCAAGAAAGCCTTATCCAAAAAGTTCAAGCTGTGTTTAATCAGCCCTTTGACAATGATTCTGATGATGTCGATACTATGCTTTACTCTGGATTTTTCACGGCCCAAGATAAACAGAATTTTGAATTTATTCGTCGTTCTTCCATCGAACAAATCAAACAATCCGACTTAAAATATAAAGATAAACGAGCACAAAAATTAGTCACGCGTTTTATCTCTCGAAATTATCCCAAGTCATTATCCACTCAAGAAAGTTCAGAATGGATGACAGATATATCCAATCGAATAAGCCTAAGATTTGGTGAAAATGCAG
Organism: Lysobacterales bacterium; assembly: GCA_027067055.1. Taxonomy (GTDB): domain Bacteria; phylum Pseudomonadota; class Gammaproteobacteria; order Xanthomonadales; family Marinicellaceae; genus NORP309. The sequence goes on from JAMOMK010000066.1 coordinate 29,373, forward strand.
TCTTATGGTTTGAAAAGTTACAATTATTGCGACAACAAGAAAATGATACGAACAAACTGAACATACTTGATTTGGTTGAAGAACATATGAAAGGAAAACTTTCAAGTCTTGCTGAATAATATTAACTCTACTTAAAAAAGCCAGTAAAATTAATTTTACTGGCTTTTGTTTATTAAATTTGTACTTCTTAGAAAATCTATCTATTTGTTTGTTAATGCATATTTCATAATATGATAAATAACATTTTGTTCTAGCGTTCCGTGAACCGTTTGTGATCCTGCTCCTGTTGCATAGATCACCACATCTTCTCCACTGTGTGTCTCTGATATTTTAGGGATGGTCGCTGCTTGACGGTAATCGGGATTGGTTGTATCAACATGGGTTAAATCGGGACGTTGGTCACCATTGACATATCCTGGGCCATTGGCATAGGACAAGGTCGTGTAAGGTTTGCCTTGAGCATCCTTAGAAATATGTCCTACAAAATTCCCCGCTTCATCAGGAACTTTAACAACACCTAAAATTGGGTTTCCACGTTGAGGATAACCCGCCATATTAAAAGTATGCGAGTGATCTGCTGTGACGATAATTAAAGTTTCATCTAAGTTAACATTCTTAAGAGCTGTATTAACCGCATGGCTTAATTCAATAGCATCAGTTAAGGCACGATATGCATTACCAGCGTGGTGCGCATGATCAATTCGCCCTGCTTCGACCATTAAGAAAAATGGTTTTTCAGAATTTTTCAGCACTTTGAGCGCTTTTTTGGTCATGCTATGAAGGCTGGGTTCACCTGCTTTATCATTAGCTCTATCGTGTTCATACTGCATATGCGAAGGCTCAAACAAACCTAATAAATGCTTCGTTTTCTTTGCTTTGACTTGCTTAAATTGCTTTTTATTCCAAACAACTTCAGCATCTTGGTATTTGGCTTTCCATTCTTTCATTAAATTGCGGTTATCTAGGCGCGATCCCTTTTTGTCTTTATATTCCGGATCATTTTCATTGGAAGGCAGAAAGTTTCTTCGCCCTCCTCCCATTGCCACTTCCAAGCCATCACCATAAGGAAATTCAATTAATTGCCTGGCAATATCTTTACAACCTTTATCTCGTTCTGCTTGCGGAATATCACTATCCGCTTCCCATCCGCGACTAACAGCGTGAGAATAAGTAGCAGCTGGTGTTGCGTGAGTTAATCTAGCAGTTGAGACTACACCTGTAACCATGTTGTTCTTCTCTGCCCATTCCAACAAAGTCATGCGCTCATGACCAATACCGGAGGCACAATCACCCAAGTCAACACCACCATCAACCGAAATCACTCCTCCTTTGGTCTTAACACCTGTCATCATTGCACTCATAGTACCTGCGGAGTCTGGTGTTTGTAAGTTGGTATTATAGGTTTTAGATAAGGCTGTACTGGGGAATTTTTCAAAACTCAATTGATTTTCTTCACCATTTTCACCTCTTTGCTGACCTTCCAATATTCGAGCTGCAGTGATGGTGGTAATATTCATACCATCGCCAATAAATAAGATGACATTTTTAGCTTGTTTAGGAAAAGAATTTCCTTTGGCTAATTGCGCAACTTTATCTTGCCCTTGTTGGTACCACCAAGATGGCGATTCTTCTGTTAGTTTTTGTTGTTGATCTTTTACTGGTGTAACAGGCTTGTGAGCACAGGCAGTAAAAGTTGTTATGAGTATTAATGGCAGTAGTTTTGTAAAATTCATAATATTAAATAAAATAAGTGTAAATATTGAGTCCAGCTAAAAATATGGTGATTAACCATGTTAAAGCCGTTCCATAAAAACGTCCAAAAGAAAGTCCTTTAGACTTCGTTAAACCAAAAGCGTGCATCAGTCGAGCAACCACGGCTAACACGCCGACAATGTTCAAAATAAGTTGGGAACCTCCATTGCCCTCATACAAACCCATTAATATAATCATCATCGGAATATATTCAACGGCATTAGCATGAACTCGAATGGCTTGTAAACCATCAGCATCGCCATTATCACCTAAATCAACTTTTTTTGTTTTTCTAAAAACAACGACTTTATAAGCCAAAAAAATGATTATTAGTGCCAATAAGGCAGCATACAAACTGGTAATAGGTAACATGGTTAATTCCTCTATTTTAATTCTGACATTTCATTTATTGTCGAGTACCTGCCCTTTTCAAATTGTATAGATGCCACTGAAACATCAGGATCATGTGTGAAGAATAATTGATGACTCGCTTTGAAGTGACGTTTAAGAAATACTTCTTTTTCATCGATTAACAGTTCAGGAAAACGGTCATAGCCCATCGAAATAGGCACATGCATCCACGCCTTTCCTGGGATTAAATCCGCACAAAAAACAACTCCTTCAACTATTGAATGCATCATTTCTGGCGTATGACCACTAGTGAATTCAAACTGAACACTGGGTAATAGCTCATGTTTTGAGTCGTTTACCAAATGTAATCGCCCTGACTGTTCTAACATTTTATTCAAAAACGGTATAAAAGAGGCCTTATCACGTGCGTGTGGTTTGTTCGCACGTTGCCAATGTTTTTCAGAAACTAAATAGTGAGCATTAGGAAATAATAGTTCAGACTCTTTTCCTTCTTGCCATGATGACAACAACCCACCAGCATGATCAAAATGCAGATGGCTTAACACCACTACATCAATATCTTCATGAGTTAAACCCTGTTCTTTTAAAGAATCAAGTAAGACATGGTTGGATTCATTAATACCAAAGCGTGATTTAAGTTTAGGTTCAAAAAAATTGCCTATACCTGTTTCAAATAAAACTGTTAGCCCATCCAAGTCTTTTGCCAATAAACACCGACAAGCAATCTTCATACGATTGAGTTCATCAACTTCAACCCAACGTGACCATAAGGCTTTTGGGGCATTACCAAACATCGCACCGCCATCGAGCATTTGCGAATTACCCATTAATGAAATTAATTGAGTCATTAGCGGTGAGCAGCTCCGCCTCTTGGGTCACTAGCCGCTTCTGAAAAGCCTGTTTTTTTGTTCCAATAAGCAGCATTCATATTGCCCCACTTGTGGTTTAACTCTTTAACCGTATGACCACGTGCTTTTAAACCTGCTATATCTTCAGGATTAATGGCACCGGGTTCATAAAATAAAACATCTGGCACGTATTGGTGATGGTAACGTGGTAATGCGACCCATGATTTGACGTCATTGCCATCGTAATAGTCTAATATTCCGAGTATCACCATAGTAATGATACGTGAGCCACCTGGTGTGCCGATAACTGCCACATCATCATCGCCGATAACGAAGGTTGGTGTCATACTTGATAAAGGGCGCTTTCCTGGAGCAATGGCATTAGCCTCACCACCAATCAAACCATAAGCGTTTGGTTCACCAGGTTTTGCCGAAAAATCATCCATTTCATTATTGAGTAAAACACCTGTGCCTGCGGCAACAAACTTTGAGGCAAAAACCGTATTAACAGTTTGTGTGGTTGCGACCATATTGCCTTGGGTATCAATGATTGAAAAATGCGTGGTGTGGTTGCCTTCATGAATCTCGCCCAAACCAGGTAAGGATGAACTTGGCATAGCTTTATCCATGCGAATAGAAGCACGTAAACCATCGGCATAATAAGGGTTAATTAAACGCTCGGTTGGCACATCAACAAAATCTGAATCGCCTAAAAAGATACTGCGATCACGGTAAGCTCTACGCATCGCTTCAACAATTAAGTGAATTTTTTGATCGGCTTTCATGTCTTTTAAATCCCAACCAGACAATATATTAAGCATAGTTGCCAAAGCAATACCACCCGATGAGGGTGGTGGAGCGGTAATGAGCTTTTTACCTAAGTAAGTCGTATAAATGGGTTCACGAACAACAATATGGTAATTTTTTAAATCTTCCAAAGTCCATAAACCACCGGCTTTTTTTACGGCTTTAACAAACTTCTTGGCAATTTTCCCTTCATAAAAACCGGCCTTTCCGTTTTTAGCAATCGCTTTTAAAGTTTTTGCTATGTCTTTATTGGTAATGTTGTCACCAATTTTGGGCGTTTCGCCATTAAAGTAATACGTTTTCATACTGGCTTTATAACGCTGCATAATTTCTTTTTTGGCAGCTAACCCACGCACATAACGTGAGTAGGCAGGAAAACCATTTTCAGCAATGGCAATGGCAGGTGCTAAATTTTGTGCTAAAGTTAATTTGCCATAGCCTTTAACTACGTGATCCATAGCAGCAACCAGCCCAGGAATTCCAGCAGAAAGCGGTCCATTAACGGCTAAATCACGGATGACATTGCCATCTTTATCTAAATACATGTCTCGTGTTGCCGCAGCTGGTGCCATTTCTCTGCCATCAACAAAGACATTTTTGCCATTGACCTCATCGTGTAACAACCAAAAACCACCACCACCAAGACCAGAGCTTTCTGGCTCTACAACAGATAAAACCGCGCTAACCGCAACGGCTGCATCAAAAGCATTACCGCCCTGCTCTAAGATTTTATAACCCGCTTCGGTTGCTAGGTAATGACCAGATGCTATCGCTGCTTTATTTGGCAATTTAGCAAATGCCGTGATTGATACTGATAAAAGTAAGGATAATAGTATTTTTTTCATAGTAATTCTGCTGTTAATTTTTTATATTTTTCAAGTAATTCTTCGGGTGATTCTACACAATTTTCATCTTTTGGGATGCACTCCACTGGGCAAATTTCCACACATTGTGGTTCATCAAAATGACCCACACATTCGGTACAAAGCTCAGGGTCTATTTCAAATATTTCAACCCCCATGTAAATAGCTTCATTTGGGCAAACAGGTTCGCACACATCACAATTAATGCACTCTTCGGTAATAATTAATGCCACTTACCTCTACTCCATTATTCATAAATAAAATTCGTCATTCCTGCGTAGGCAGGAATCTCTTAAACTCACTCACCAAAACCAACATAGATTCCCGCCTTCGCGAGAATGACGGTGGTATGAAGTATATTGCTTCATTCGGGCAAACTGGTTCACATACATCACAATTGATGCATTCATCGGCAATAATTAGTGCCATTTACTTAATTATACCCAGCTCTATCCATTTTTTACGCAATTCTTTTTCTACCAAAGGGCTAACAAAATCAGTGACATTGCCTTTTAGCTTGGATATTTCTTTAACTAAAGAGGAAGAAATAAAACTGTATTGCTCGGCTGGAGTCAAAAACATCGTTTCGACATCTGGTATTAATCGGCGATTCATACTAGCCAATTGAAATTCGTATTCAAAATCAGAAACCGCACGTAATCCACGTAAGATAACTTTGGCTCCAACTTCTTGAACGAAGTCCGCCAACAATATATCAAACCCCATAACCTTAACATTATCCAAATCTTGTAAGACTTCTTGTGCCATTGAGATTCGGTGTTGCAAATCAAAAGTTGGGCCTTTACCAGTTGAATCAGCAACCGCAACAATTAAGGTGTCATAGACTTCACTGGCACGACGCACCAAGTCCGAGTGACCCATTGTAATTGGATCAAATGTTCCTGGGTAGACAGCTATTAATGTTTTTTTTGGCATAATTCATTCCTCACAATCTGTTTTTAATTTTTGCCACAATTCGATTTTAACCTGTCCCATGCTTTTTTGCCGATATAATTTCCAATTATCGGGCAAAATAGTTAGCTCTTGTGAAATCGCTGCTTCGCGATATATAAAACCTTCTTCTTTTACCGTTTCTAATGAAAGCAATGTTAACTCCTGCATCATATCTGCGGCAAAAGGCGGGTCAATAAAGACCACATCAAATATTTGCTTAGTTGTGTTTAAATAATTTTGAGCGCTTTGGTTTAAAACCGTCACTCCTGAAAAGTTAAAACCCTTGTTAATCATTACTAGGTTTTCAGCAATGCGCTTATTGCTTTCCACCATAACTACCGATTGTGTACCCCGAGATGCCGCCTCAAACCCTAGAGCTCCAGCTCCAGCACAGAGATCCAAAACATTTCTCCCAGCTAAATGCATTTGCAACCAATTAAACAAGGTTTCACGAACACGATCACCTGTAGGACGCAAACCATCAAAATTAAGCACCGGCAACCTCCGTGACCGATGAGAACCTGCAATTATGCGAATTGTGTGTTGAGCTTTTGCCATTTATCTTTAAAATCTATACCGATGTGAGTAAAATACACCATTCTATCAAGTCTGCATACGGTCAAAAACAAATGTTTAATTTTTTCAAGAAGAAAGGTGATAAAAACACGGATAATCAAGCTGATAAATCTTCCAATCAAGAAGATGCACTCGAGGCACTGAGAAAAAAACACAATATTGATGCAACACAAGAACAAGCCGTTGTTCAATCAGTTACTCCAAAAACACTTGATATTCAGCTTGAAAAACCACGTAAAGGCTTCGGTTCAAAAGTTAAAAACCTCTTTGCCGTCAACAAAAGTATTGATGATGACCTATTTGAAGAAATAGAAACCACTCTTTTAATGGCAGATGTAGGCGCACGAGCGACTGTTGAAATCGTTGAAAAAACATCACAAATGGTCGAAAGAAAAAATCTAGATGACATACAAGAAGTTTACTATGCATTGATGCAAAACCTAATGGAATTGGCACAAAGCGTCGAAAAGCCATTGGTAATCGACACAAGCAAACAGCCTTATGTGATTTTGGTTGTTGGCGTTAATGGTGTTGGCAAAACAACCACCATCGCCAAAATAGCTCGAAAATTTAAATTACAAGGCAAGTCAGTCATGTTAGCTGCAGGTGACACTTTTAGAGCCGCAGCTGTTGAACAACTCAAAACATGGGGTGAACGTGAAGATATTCCTGTGATTGCCCAGTCCACAGGATCTGATTCAGCATCAGTCATTTTTGATGCAATGAGTGCCGCAAAGGCACGCAATATTGATATTCTTATTGCCGATACAGCAGGAAGACTGCACACTCAAGCCAACCTGATGCAAGAGCTAGGCAAAATCAGCAGGGTGATAAAGAAAAATGATGAGACTGCTCCGCATGAAACTCTTATCGTTGTTGATGGTGGAACGGGACAAAATGCTATTTCGCAAGTATCAGAGTTTAATAAAACCACAGAATTAACGGGAATAGCCATAACAAAACTCGATGGTACAGCCAGAGGTGGCGTTTTATTCAATCTCGCTAAAGAATTTGGTATCCCTGTACGTTTTATTGGAGTCGGCGAAAAATCATCAGATTTAAAACCCTATGAAGCCAAAGAATTTGTGGAAGCATTATTGGGTTAAAATTTTATCAAATAAACGCGTTCATAAACATAATCACAGCCCAACTCCTTAAACTTACCCTCGCGTGAAATAATATCAACCTCTTGCAACAGCTTTATGGACTTATAAGATGAAAATAATTTTACCACCTTATCATCTGGTGTAGTAAATGGCGGACCAAGTGGACCGAGCTTTTTAACAAATTCCAAGGTAATTAGAAGCTCCTTAGCATTTTGAGGAACAATCTCCTGCATCTTATCCACATATTTAGCAGCCAAATCATTAGGCAAAGCAATCAAAGCAGCACGATCATAGACTGCCTTAATATGCTGTAACTGTTGTTTTGACAAAGCAAAAAAATCTCCTTGGTAAATCGTAATATTCTCATACTGATAAACTGAAAACTCAGCTTCCTGATGCTTAGTAAAACTCAAGTCATTTTCAACAAAAAACTGCTCAACTGCCAACTGACTTAGCTCCACACCGACTACATGAAATCCTAGTTGGTTAAGCCATAACATATCAATCGTTTTTCCACAAAGCGGAACAAAAATCGAGTCACCCTTTTCAAGATTTAACTTATTGATATACTCCATTAATAAAGGATGAGTAAAGTCCTTGTGAAAACCTGTTTGATTATTCTGCCATTTTTCAAGCCAAAATTCTTTTTTCATATCTATATTATTGATTAAATTCAAATGCTCGTATATTCTAAGGCTTCTTATATTTTTGAGCCACAAAGTGACTAAAAACTTACCAAATATTTTGACTGTCTCACGTGTTGTATTGATACCTGTGATGATTTTATTTTTCTATTTGCCAGTAGAATGGAATCGAGTAGCGGCTTGCACCGTCTTCTTTTTTGCCAGCATTACCGATTTCTTTGATGGTTATTTTGCCAGAAAACATCAAACTTTTTCAAAATTTGGAGCTTTTTTAGATCCAGTTGCAGACAAATTAACTGTTACTACAGCTTTAATTATATTGCTACAAGATCACAATACCATTTTAATGATGATAGCCACGGCAGTAATTGTTGGACGAGAAATAACAATCTCAGCCTTAAGAGAATGGATGGCAGATTTAGGTGAAAAAACCACGGTAAATGTAGCATTCATCGGAAAAGTAAAGACCACATTCCAAATGTTTGCAATTGGCTTTTTACTGTATTATAAAGACTTATGGGGAATGCCTGTTTATAAAATCGGGCTAACTTTACTATACATTGCTACTGTACTAACTTTGTGGTCAATGTTCATCTATTTAAAAGCCGCTTGGCCAATGATGAAAGAGAAAATTTAGGCCTTTATTAAAGATTGAAAATAAATTATTAAATAATACAAATAATGTGAATTATTTAGTTGACAATTAAATTAGTCAACCTATAATGTGCAACCTCTTCAGCGGGAATAGCTCAGTTGGTAGAGCACGACCTTGCCAAGGTCGGGGTCGCGAGTTCGAGTCTCGTTTCCCGCTCCAAATACGTATTCTAAACCAACAAGAATACACTTTTTATATTTTTCTATCAGGAAATGTAAAAATAAAAACATTGGCTGGATGGTAGAGTGGCTATACAGCGGTTTGCAAAACCGTGGACACCAGTTCGAATCTGGTTCCAGCCTCCATTTTAGCAAGATGCACACCCTGCCCGGGTGGCGAAACTGGTAGACGCAAGGGACTTAAAATCCCTCGGTGGTAACACCGTGCCGGTTCGACTCCGGCCCCGGGCACCATTTTTATGGTTTATATCACGCCATTAGCTTTCAATCTCAATTCTAAAAAATCACTCACTTACCACTATGTAAACTCGTATTTTCTTAAAATTGACCTTGAAAACTACTAACGCAATCTAAATCCATAAAAACCGCGTCTTACTATAAAGCCATTGTGAACTTAAAAACTTATCTCAATGTCTAAAAAATATTCATATACCCGTTTGTATGTTCATTTTTTATAGTTATTGGCCTTGAGCCTTTCTAAAGCAATCTAAATTGAAAAAACCACGACATGAAAAAACACCGTCATTCCAGCCGAGCCAAAGCGAGAGCAGGAATCTCACAGTGAACCGTAATCTTATTAAATAATAATCACTTAACCATTTGTAAACTCGTATTTTATTAAAACCAACCTTTCGCATTTCTAAAGCAGTCTAAATTGAAAAAACCGTATTTTAATATCAAGCCATTGAAAACTTTAAGAAACTATCTCAATATCAAAAAAATATTCATATACCCATTTGTATTTTCATTTTTTATAGTTATTGACCTGAATTGATTTCTAAGGCAATCTAAATTAAAAAAACCATGACAAACTTCCACTGATATTCAAAAAAAGACTGTAGCGACAAGGCACTGCCTTGTCGATGTATGGCTTAGGTGATTTTTCTAGAACTAAGTAAAATTTGAAATGCACAAGGCAATGCCTTGTGCCTACGAATGATTGTTTTATTAAATATTAATCGAGAGGCTATGTTAGACGCAGTTAAATTTTTAAATTCATGAACACGTAAGCAAACTCCTAGCTTTTATTTTCAATTAGGTATATGAAATAACATTACAGATAACATTATTTCACGATTGATATCATTATTAATATGAAATCGATATTGGTACCAACCTTCATCATGTTCTTCTACAAAACCAAGATAATTATCATGTTCCGAAATACACTTTTTAGCTGTCTCCAAAACATTAGTAAAGTCTTTATTTCTTACAAACATCACAATAGCAGATTTTGAATCTCTCCATGTCAAATACCCAATTAACTGACTTATAGTACCAAGGAATTTTTTTTGTCCATGCCAAAATTTGAGTTCTGCAATAAATACATTTTTACTATCATGCCGAAGTAAAATATCTGTTTTACCTGATTTATTAAATGTTTCACCAGAGGCTGAACCTTCAAAATTTGGCTCAAGAAACAATAAAAAATGGTCTCTTAAATGCTCTTCTTCCTTTTCTGAATATGTTGATGGTAATTTTTCAAACTGAGTACCAACATCATGAATGATTTTCATAATCTGATTATAAATTGTAATATCTAATGTTGGCTCAGGAGCATAATTTTTTTCATTAACTTTTGGAGCTATCTTCTTACTTGTTGATATAACCTTAGTTCTTTTTGCTGGTACTGAAAAAGTTGAAGGTGTATTAGTTGATTCCTTTATTGGCACTCCAAGTCCTTTCATTAAATCACATTTCTTTAATAGTTTTTCTTTGCGCTCATCAAATACCTTAGATGCAAGTGAATAGATGGAGGAGTTAAAGTTCACCAAATTATTTGTTAAATTAATATTTTGAGACTCAATATAATTAATTACCTCTTCTGATTTTTTCTTAATTTCTTCAGCACTTAAGTCAAAATTAATTATTTTAAAACTAATACATCCTTTTTTTATTGTTACTCGATGTGTTACTCCTCCATAAGTAGTTGAACTAAGTTTCAACAACATATCACTGCCTATATACGGAAGGTGATAAACAATTATATCTTTAGGATAATGCTTTCCCTGATATACACTGTATGATTGAGGAAAATATTCTGCTGGAATTCTTTCTTCATGAGTAGAAACAAACAAATTATTGAAATTTATTTCTAATGGATTTATTGAATATTCACTAATTAAATATTGGATATATTCCTCTTTATTCACGTTTAACAAATAATTATCTTTTTGTCTATTTATCAAATTAATTAGTTCTTCTTTTTTAGATTGAAGCATTGCATCACAATCCTGTCCTGAAAATATATTAAACCCCATGTTTCTAAATTGACTCAACATCTTTGCTCACCATCATTGACTATAAAAATCCTAAATATTAACTCTAGTATCAACCCAGAAAAGTTACCGTTCTCTTAAACTGACACTTACATAAATTTATACCTTGAGCTTCAATAAATTAAAAACTCAGTTTCCATCATATCGGATAAAGCCGCCTTAAATCAAGCTGAATTTTAAGATTGTTTTGATTAATATTCTGCAAGAAAAAAAACTTTTTTTTATAAAAAATTGTCATGCTATTAATTCAAATTGCAAACAATAACTTAGCTAATCATCCTCATGTGTTTTAAGTATAAAGTGAGCTAACTAAGACGCTTGGTTTTATTTGTTTCAAAAACAGTTTTAGATCTAGGTTTTCTTTCCTATAGGGAAAACGAAATATGAAAGTGTATAGAGAGACTAGTTTTTAATATGTGGTTAAGTATTTTAAAAGTATTTAGGGTTGTTGGCTTTAGCCAACCTTTTCAAATGTTGACTAAACAGCAACTATGTCTCTATTCAAGTATTTTATCAAATTATTTGAACAACAGTAATTAAATCCACTCAACCTCGGGTTCAGAGCAGAACATGTTGTTTTTCAACCCTTCGCCATCGGTACCTAATAATTAAATCAACAGTACGTCCTAAACTCTAAATACTTTGTCCTTAAATCTACTGAAAATGGGGGGCTTTCTAATAGTTTTAGTCTTTTTATTGATACCGCAATAAGCGTAACCTACCCTAAAATGAGTCCGTGCTTATCGAAATTGTTCTGATTTGCACACCAAGGACTTTTGTAAATGGACATTTAAACTATATTAATTCTTAGGAGAATTTAAATGAAAAAAACTATATTAATTCTTAGTCTACTTTTGGGCACTGTATCGGCACAAGCTTTTCAATTATCAAAAGCAAGTAGCCCATCCATTCTTAAATCACCAACAACTGCATCTGTCAGATCATGTTCAAACCAATGTTATTATCAATACATTAATTGTCAAAATCATAACTTACCATCATTTATTTGTAACAGCTTTATACAAAATTGTTTACTAGATTGTCCTGTTGATAATGGCCCCCCTACGATTGGCAGTGGTTGTGGTGGGATTCAATGTTAAAATAGGTACGACAGATTGTTGCTCTAATAAATCTGTGAGCTTAGCTTCACAGGTTTATAGCTTAAGGAGCTTAAAGAGCTTAAGGGGTCAGTACC
>JAMOMK010000067.1 GCA_027067055.1 Lysobacterales bacterium
AATCTTGGTAAATCGGATAATTCAATGACAACAACTCAAGTTTGTAATAGCGTTGATCAAGCGCCTTAATTTGGGTCAGTTTGGCAAAGTTAATAATGGGTTTTGAGATAATAGCACGGTATGCCATGCCATTGGTTTCTTGAAAAAGGTTATGCTCGCGCCCAAAACAAGTCTCCAAGGACATCACCGATTTTTCACGCAAGGAGTCAATCGGTGGATTGGTTACTTGGGCAAATTGTTGACGGAAATAATCAAACAAGTTTCGACTCTTATGTGATAACACAGCTATCGGCGTATCATCGCCCATGGAACTGGTTGCTTCTTGAGCATTATCAGCCATCACGCGTATTACATTTTGTTGCTCTTCAATGCTGCAATTAAACAACTTTTGATAAATGCCAATGCGTTTAATATCATCATTGATGTGTTTTTGTGCACCTTCGCGTTCTAATTTTCGATTGGAGCGCAATCTTATGGTGTTTTCACGCAACCATTCACGGTAAGGGTGGCGATTTTTCAAACTGTCATCAATCTTGTTGCTGCGCCATATTTGACCTGTTTGAATATCGGCTGCCAGCATTTCACCTGGCCCAACACGGTCTTTTTCGACCACATCTTCTTCCTTATAATCCCACACACCAACCTCGGAGGCTACCGTCAAAATATCATCTTTAGTGATAACATAACGTGCTGGACGTAATCCATTTCTATCCAAGGTACAGGCAATTTTTTCACCGTTGGTCATGACAATGCCAGCAGGACCATCCCAGGCTTCCATGTGCATAGAATTGTACTCGTAGAAAGCACGCAAATCGGCATCCATGTTTTTACGTTTCTTCCAGGCAGGTGGAATCAACAAACGCAAAGCACGGAAAATATCCATACCGCCCACCAATAAAACTTCCAACATATTATCCAGAGAGGAAGAATCTGAACCCGATTGATTCACCAAATGACTTAAACTAGGTAAATCGGCAATTAAAGGTGTAAATAATTTTTTACGGCGGGCTTTTGCCCAAGTTCGATTGGCATTAATGGTGTTTATTTCACCATTATGTGCCAACAATCTAAAAGGCTGTGCGTATTTCCACAAGGGGGCTGTGTTGGTTGAAAAACGCTGATGAAACAAACAAATGGCTGATCGCATATTTTCATCAGCCAAATCAGGATAGAACACATTTAAGTATTTAGGCAAAACCAAGCCCTTATAAACAACCAATTTGCTTGATAACGAAGCGACATAATACTCCTCATCATCATCGATTAAATCTGCAGCTCTTCGTCTGGACATAAACAAACGGCGTTCAAAATCATCCTTACTCCAGCCCACAGGTGCTTGCACAAATATTTGTTCTATTTGAGGCAAAGAAGCTGCCGCGGTTTCCCCAAGAGTGACTGCATCAATCGGAACCCTGCGCCAGCCAATAACATTAAGTGTTTCTCGTTTAATTTCTCTTTCCAGTCGTGTTCGTGCACTTTGGGCTTTGTCTTCATCTTGAGGAAGAAAAATTTGACCAACGGCTAATAAAGCATCTGGATTACCACCCATTGCACTGGCAATAGGTTGAAAAAACGAATCGGATAATTGAATAGTAATACCACAACCATCTCCCGTTTTACCATCGGCATCCACCGCACCACGATGGGTCATGCGTGTCAGCGCACTGATGGCTGTTGAAATAAGGTTTTGCGATTGCTTGCCTTTTAACTGGGCAATTAAACCAAAACCACAACTGTCTTTTGCTTGGGAATGGTAGTATAAACTCATGTTTTTCTCGATAACATAGGACAATTCTAATTAAAACGCTTCTGTCATACTCGCGGATGCGGGTATCTAGAAGACACGAAATTACTGGATTACCGTTTTCGCGAGAATGACAAAAAGTTCTCTCATCATGCTATATTTTAATTTTATAGACCCTCAATACTAACAGAGTTTTGTAAATAGTAAAATTTATAGTTTTTATGAAGTGTATCAGTTTTATTTATAACTGATATTATAAAACCTTTGTTAGAAAGCTGTGATTGAGTGAAAAATCCTCATCTATTTGCTAAAATGTCCTGCTAAATTTAGAAAATACTTATGAAAAATAATCCAGACTTATCAGTTGTTGTGCCTGTTTATAATGAACGGGATAATATTATTCCCCTAGTTGATGAAATTGTTGCAGCTTTGGAAGGCTTCGTCACATACGAAATCGTCTATGTCAATGATGGCTCCAGTGATGACACGCTTGATGTTTTGATTGAAAAACAAAAAACCACACCAACTCTTCGTGTATTCAAACACGCACAAAGTTGCGGGCAATCTTATGCCGTTCGAACTGGTGTTAAAAATTCCAAAGCTCCGTGGATTGCGACATTGGATGGTGATGGACAAAATGTTCCTGCTGATATTCCTAATTTATACAATAAAGCTATGGATGCAGACCCAAAAGATAAGATTTGGTTGATTGCTGGTTGGCGTAAAAAGCGTAATGACTCTTGGTTAAAGCTTAAATCATCCAAATACGCCAATGCTATTCGCTCATGGATGTTAAAAGACAAAACACCTGATACTGGTTGTGGTTTAAA
>JAMOMK010000068.1 GCA_027067055.1 Lysobacterales bacterium
CAACCTACAAACAACAAGCCATATCCATCGACAAACTCAAAGCCATCCGCGCCGTAGCCACCGCCAATGGCGCTAATAAAATCAGCATAATCATCCCTTGCCACCGCATTATTGGCTCGGATGGATCGTTAACTGGCTATGCAGGCGGATTGCACCGTAAGAAGTGGTTATTGGATTTTGAGGGTGGGGATTTGGGGGAGTGAGGAAAGGGTCTCGAATTTCAACGTTCCTTGTATGGTATCCTAGCATACTAAGGGTATACTACTACCCATTGTTTCCTTCGTTTTTCTTTTATAAATTTTTAAACCAATCCGTTTTAATTTTTACTTCTTCCACCATTTCAACAGAAACCCCAAGATTTAATTCTTTAAGGCGTTCTGCAAATTCATTTCCATCTATTAAGTCAATTGGCGTTGCTCCGTCCCTTATCGATTCTTTTTTTGCTTCTCGCGTAAAGCTTCCGGTAGTCATTATTAACCCTTTATCTGCTCTACCACTCATTGCCCCTCTAAAATCTCTAATGACAGAAGATGAAACCGAACCCTTGTAACGTTTTGCTTGAAAAACTACGTGATAAGATAAAACACCACCTAATTTAATTATTCCTTTTCCATCTATTCCTCCGTCATTAGTTCGTCCTGTCACCTCAACGTTAACAAATCCTAATTCTCTCAAAAGCCTTTGACAAAGTCGCTCAAATTGATCTGGGTGAATTTTCTTCATAGTTTGAATGAGTTTGTCTTGCCATCCAAAATCCTCTATCTCATCTGTTTTATCTTCTAACGATGGCTCTCCTTTTTCAATTTTTTGTTTATTTAATCGTTGTTCTCTATCTTTTTTAACTACAAACTTTTTGACAAGTTCTTGGTCTACTGATTCTATTTTTTGTCCTGCTTCAGTTAAAGCCCAAACCCCTCTTGAGGAATTTTCGATTAATCCATATCTTTTCAAATAATTTCGAGCCCAAGCAAGTCTGTAAGTAAGTTTCGTTGTGCTTTCTCTATGAATTTCATTGATGGCATCATCAGATAAGTTTAGTATTCCAATTACTTGTTCTTCTATTTCGCTCGTAGCACCTGAACCACCTAATTGCTTTATAGCCTTTAAGGTAGGGTTGAAAAGGTCGTCATGTTTATATTTAAAATGTTTATCCATATTCTGATTCTAATGCAAGATAACATCGCAATATACACTACTGTGTATATTACGGATTAAAAAATACATAAGTATGACAAGTTAGATTGCCCTATATGCGCTTTATCCGAAGGAATGATTTAATAGGTGAATAATCAATTTTAGCGGATAGATTTATTTTAGCTTATGAGCGATTTTTTGGCAATTGATTTATTTGATGGCTTTATGTAATTATTTAGGTTTACACACCCCTAAATTCCCTCTCAAGAAGGGGGGGGAGATTGAGGTTGTTTTGGGAGATTGCCGCGTCGCTATGCTCCTCGCAAAGACGAAGTTTTTGTTTTTGTAGGGTACGGACCTGTGTGTCCGTCCGTTTTTTAGGTTGATATAATACACTTTGTATTGTTACATTCATACCATTTTGCAAATACCAAGCAAAGCCGCCGTTGGCACAAGATACTGTCTTGTCGCTACAGAATTCAAATCTTTTGATTATCGAGGTTGCTGCAAGTCTGTTGTTGGGCTTCGTACCTCAGCACCAACCTACTTTTTTTTTTGACAATTTTGTGTTGGCTAAATCCACCTGTTACCAACTACCCGATGGGCGTTCCTCGTTCCAGTGATTGATAAGCCACAAGAGTTATTTGGTGTGTAGGTTGGTGCTGAGCTTGCGAAGCCCAACATTTGGATGTTTGGATTATTGATAATATTGAATTGTGGGATACTCTGAATTGTCGTAATAATTGCTTTATGAGTTAAGCTAAAGTCTGGTGTTGGACTTCGTATCTCAGCACCAACCTTGTATATTGTACTCTTTTTTGCAGATTGCGGTTAGGTTAGGAGTTTGCCGCATCGCTGCGCTGCTCGCAAAGACGGAGGTAGGGTGCGGACCTGTGTACCCGTCCGTTTTTGATAGTATTTGCTACCAAAATTTAATATAATTTATCCAAATCATGAGGGAATACCATAAAAAGGAGCACACACAGGTGCTCCACTACATTGGGTAAGAGTTATTTTACAATCTCAGGAGCATGGGAATCAGTGAATTTTTTCGTGCAAAAATACCGCCATTCCTGCGAAGGCAGGAATCTCCTTGTGTAACTGTGATTTTTTTATTAGGGCTAGCACATTGTATTTTATTAAATTTCAATGTTTAGATTGGGAATGAATTGAATTTTTAAGATTCCTGCCTTCGCAGGAATGACGAGCTTTTCTGAAATAATTGCGATTTAATTAAATGCCTACCCCAAAATCGATAAGTGGTTATTGGATTTTGAAAGTATAAAATATAAAATTTTATTGGCTTGATTGATCATCATTCGTGATTTAAGGTGTTATTTGTTTTATAATTGTTGAACTTACTGAAAATCACGATTATGTTTT
>JAMOMK010000069.1 GCA_027067055.1 Lysobacterales bacterium
GAGTCTCTGGAGTCAATGCAACATCATTAATCAATAGAGAATTATGTCGTATTGCACTCAAAGAAACCAAAGGTATCACCCTAGATATAGATGCATCGGAAATCATAAGCAATAAAAAAGAAGCTAAAAAAACATACAAATTCAACATAGGTTATATGCCAATGGTTGGTCATATAGCAGAAATAAATCATGTAATTGAAACTGATTTTAGAGAAGGCAATATTGCACCAAAAACTGAAAATTTAGAATTCATAAAAAAATATATGAGCAACCTACCAAAAGGAGTAAAACTCAAGAACTTAAGAATTGACTGTGCTGGATATCAAAAGTCCATTATAAAATATTGTGATGAAAAAGAAATCCACTTTGCAATTAGAGCTATAAAGAGTAAATCATTAACAAGCTATATAGAGGGTGTAAACTAAACTGTGTAACTTCATTTATCTTCTTTCTTGTCTTGATTATCGATTCTATCTTGGTATTCTTGTATTTTATTTTCGATTTTAGCCAGTTGTTTCTTTAGGTTGTTTTCTGTAATAAATACTGCTTTTGTTGGCACTCGCTTTTAAAAATGTACCATCAACCGCAACCAGTTCTTTACCAAATAAATCTAATTCTTTGCACAATAATACAAAATCTTTATTGGCTTTCCTCAAGGCTTTGGCATTGTCGCTTCTAAAGTTTGCTATTGTCTTGTAGTTTGGTTTTAAGTCCGACATTAACCAAATAACCTCTAAATTGATTAAGCATGTTCGTTCAAGCCTTCTCGATGAATGTATTTTATTCAGATAGCCATAAAGATATAATTTAAGAAGAACTTTAGGGTCATAGGCAGGCTGTCCTGATGTGATTGTTGGTTTACTGGTTTTAAAATCAAGTTCAACCATATCTAAACCTTCAACATAGGCATCAATTGCGCGAACTGTATTGTTTTTATCTACATATTCGTCAATGCTTGGTGGAAACAGCACTCCTTGACCTCTGTTTTTTGATGTTTTATAACGTCTTTTTCTCATATCAATATTTGCTCTTGAACTTCCTATATTTTACCATAATTGATACTCGGTTGAGGTTGAATACTTTCACAGTCTTTAAAGCCAGCTATCCGATTGAATATAAAAAAACAATGAGTTAAACGAAATAATTTTTGCATGCCAACTGTCATTGTTTATTTGAAGGCTAATAAAAAACGGTTACAATACTGTTTTTAAAAAATATAAACTCAATGCAAACAATTTTAGACTCATTAAAAGAATTACTTCATAAAACACCACAAAGCTGGGTGGAGTTAACCACGCACCGTTTGGATATTTATAATGAATCTAAAGCCAAATCTGAGTTTTTGGATGAATTAAAAAAATTATTGGTCAATAATAATTATTCCACTCAAGATTTGGAACAATTGCCGACCGCTTATGATTATATTCGCTTGGGGCATCAGTTATCCAGTTTATTGGAGTGGGTTTTGGCAGAAATAAACACTGTGTCAGATGACCAGGTAATTTCTTTTGCTTCGCATACTATGCCTTTGTTAGCAATCCTGCGTAAGAATAAGTTAAATGGACAAACAACCACTATTTATTACGATGGTGATAATTCTCCTCTTGTTGATGAAACACGATTGAGAGATATCTATGGTTATAATTATCAATTGAAAAAAATAAAGGATGTTGATGACATTCAACAACAGGATGGGACAGTTATTTTTGTCACCCAAAGAGCCTTTGACAAACCATTAGAACTGTCTAAAAACAATGATGTAACACTTAATATTCATCCTTCCTTTGGCAGTGTGCTATTAATTCATAATACAGAAATTGATAAAATAATCAACGATGTTCAGCACGTAAGAAGGCGTGAAACCATTGCCATGACACCACCAAATGCTTTAAATTTATTGAAGCAAATAGTTAATGATGAACCTCATAAATCTGTAGAGAATCAGCTTCAAGATAAACAAGTTGTTGTTGATTGCATTCAAGACAATACAGGAAGCACATTACAACCATTAATTGCATCCAGCGGGCTTTCTATCCAATACGCCATGATGATGGGCTTGGTTGAAAATGCAATTACACATTACCCAAATAAGGCGATTAAAATCATTTTACCACCCAATTGTTATGGTGGCACCAATGACCAATCACGTCGAATTGCTGATTTGATAGACAATGTTAGTATTGTTGATATGTATGTCGATAGTGGTCAAGATTTGGTTTCTAGTCTTGATGAAGCTCTCGATAGAGTTGCTAAAGATGATAGCGTAGCTTTGATTTTGGCTGAAATTCCGACCAACCCTAGAGTCGAAGTACCAGACATGGAAGATTTGGCAGAAGTTTTGACTAGAAAAAGAATAACTAAAGACAATGAAAAGGCTGTTGAAGCTTTCTTTATGGTTGATCAAACTTTTTGTCCCAATGTTAAGTTATTGCACTCAAAAAGTGAGTTGAGCAATGTACAAACCATTTCTTTTGCCAGTGGTTCAAAATTTCCCAGTGGTGGACGTTGTATTGCTGGTTATTGCGTAGCCAATAATGTTGCACAGGATTTATTGCCTTTGATTTCAAGTCATTTAGTGTTATCCGATAACTCAGCCAACTCGGATCAATTACAAACGCTGGCAGAAAACATGCCCTCAATGCCAACAAGAATTAAGCAAGCCTACGCAAAAACACGGGAGTTAGTCAATAACATACAAGCCCTACTCCCACAGGCAAAAATTTATTATGTTTCCGATGCAATGGCACAGCGTGGATTTATGCCATCAGTTTTTTCTTTGGACCTCCCAATAACTGGTGAAACAAAACAAAAAAGAAGCGAAAAGCAAAGACAACTCAATGTAAAACTTATTGAGTTTATGATTAAAACTCATCCACAAACATGCAAAAATTGTGTCAGTTATGGTCAATTAAAGGGAAGTTATTGGACAATACCTGCCACTTCAACACAAGGCACAACCAAAGAAGAAGACAAGGATTATATCGTCCGAGTGGCGCTTGCCCCTGATGTTGATGTGGAATTATTATCACAGTCATTTACACAATTTTGTAATAATAATATAGGATAAGATGAAGTATCTATTAACGAACCAAGCATCTAAAAGATTAACTTATCGGAGTTTACTTGTTTCTGATTATGATAAGTGGCTGACTTTTCATCAAGACCCCAATACTTCACGCTTTTGGAAACCAGCCTATTCTTCACCCGAAAAAGAATGCATACAATGGTTTAAAAATCAATTCAACCGTTATGCTAATGACTTGGGTGGTATGAATGCCATGATTGAAAAAGAAACGAGTCAGTTAGTTGGATTTTGTGGCTTATTAGTACAAAAGGTTGATGGAATTGAAGAATTAGAAATTGGCTATTCACTCTTACCTGAATTTTGGGGTAAAGGTTATGCAAGTGAAGGGGCACAAAAATGCAAAAAATTTGCCTTTGAAAATGAATTTGTGGAGTCTTTGATTTCAATTATCAGCCTAGAGAATATACCCTCACAAAAAGTTGCTACGAGGAATGGTATGACGTTAGAAAAACGAACCTCATACCACGACAATCCTGTTTACATCTTTAGAATTTTATCAGATTGAGAGTATTTCCAACCTGTGGTAAGAGTTAAAAAGTGGCAAAAAACCCACTCCACGTTAAAAAAAGCTACAAATTGCATTAATATCAAAGCTCTTGATATAGGTTAATTATCTTTAAATTTTATCCTGTATAATGTGCATTTTTTCAAATTCAACTTAACTATGGCATACATTACTGAAACAGTTACTTATGTAAAACATTGGAATGAAAGACTCTTTAGCTTTCGTACCACACGAAAACCAACCTTTCGCTTTAAAAATGGTCATTTTGTGATGATTGGTATTGAGGTAGAAGGCAAACCATTGATGCGTGCTTATTCCATAGTTAGTGCCAATTATGAAGAAGAATTGGAGTTTTTCAGCATCAAGGTGCCTGATGGACCGTTAACATCGCGTTTGCAAAATATCAAGGTAGGCGATGAACTAATGCTTTCAGAAAAATCAACAGGTACATTAGTCACCGATTATACCTTCCCTGGCAAGAATCTTTGGCTAATTAGCACTGGCACTGGTCTTGCACCCTTTATGAGCATCATCAAAGATCCAGAAGTTTATGAACATTTTGATAAAGTTATTCTAACTCATGGCGTTCGTTATTCTGCCTGTTTGGCCTACCATGATTTCATCACTCAAGAACTACCAAACAATGAATTTATTGGCGATATGGTCAAAGACAAACTACTCTATTACCCAACAGTTACTAGAGAACCTTATAAGAATGAAGGACGTCTGACAGACTTATTAAAATCAGGAAAACTAGCCAAAGATTTAAACATGTCCGAGATAAATATCGAAGATGATAGATTTATGCTCTGTGGTAGTGAAGCACTGATTAAAGACATGAGTAAAATACTCGATGATAAAGGTTTCATCGCCGCTAAAAAACGTACTCAAGGACACTATGTGCTAGAAAACGCCTTTGTTGACAAGTAGTGTACTTACTCTAGATAAGAACAATCTATGTGTAGAATTGCCGAATATTCAATATATCAAAGCAATTCAAGCCTATTTGTTATATATTCCTGTAAAATAAAATGTATTGTATGAAACTAATCTTGAACACGTTCAAATTAAACTGAGAAAGGTTATGTGTTTTAACCTAAAAAATAAATGATATCTTTTAAACAACTCTCTTACGCATTAGCTGCAGCTGAAACATTGCATTTCAAAAAAGCATCAGAAAAGTGTAATATTAGCCAGTCAGCATTAAGCACTGCTCTAAATGAACTGGAAAAACAGCTTGGATTGAAAATTTTTGAACGAAACAACAAGCAAGTATTCATCACTCCTGCCGGCAAAAAAATAATTCATCAGGCTAGGCAAATTTTACTTCAAGTTGACACATTGGAGCACTTTGCAGAAACCCATAAAGACCCTCTTAGTTTTCCCCTAAGTATTGGTATAATCCCAACCATTGCACCTTTTATAATACCCAAGTTATTGCCTATTTTGAAGCAAGACTTTCCTAAGGCTAAGTTGAATATTGAAGAAAACCAGTCACATGTGCTTGTAGATATGGTAAAAAATGGTGAGTTAGATACTGCTATTTTAGCACTGCCCTTTCCAACTACTGGATTGCTTACTTTGAAATTTTGGGAAGAAGATTTTTTTTGGATAACTTTAAAAGGCAATAAATATTCACAACAAAAAGAAATTAATAGTCATGAGATAAAGCAGTGTAACCTTTTATTACTTAAAGAGGGCCATTGTTTAAAAGACCATATAATCAGCGTCTGCAATATGCTAGATAAATCATCTAAACAAGAATTTTGTGCGACCAGCATTAACACATTAATTCAAATGGTTGCCGGCGATTTAGGTTCTACTTTGGTTCCTGCAATGGCAGTAGAACAACTAACTTCTCAGCATAAATCACTCTCTGTTATCCATCTTGATGAGCCAGGTCCTCATAGAGAATTAGTTTTTATCTTTCGACCCAACTTTACCCGCACTTCCAGTATCGAGGCACTGGTTGAGGTTTGCAAGAAAGCATTAGAAACCTTGTGCTAGAACCAAGTTCAATAAAATAGATACTCATCTCCAATTTTTCGAGATGTACTTATAAAGGCAAGCTCTCTATACTGAAGCAATGACGAATTCAATCTTATATTCGTTTTTAACTTTAGGAGTACATTTAAGATGAACAAAAAAACTAACATGAAAAACAACTTATTGGCAGTTTCGATGGTTGCAGCCTTAACCATAAGTTCTGCCACTAGTGCAGAACAGGCCAAAACCACTGATTTTTGGTGGCCAAATCAACTTAACCTCAAACCATTAAGACAAAACTCTGTAGAGTCTAACCCAATGGGTCAGAAATTTAACTACGCTAAAGAATTCAAAACACTGGATCTAAATGCGGTAAAGAAAGACATCAAGAAAATCTTGACTACATCTCAAGATTGGTGGCCTGCTGATTATGGCAATTATGGCCCATTTTTTATTCGTATGGCTTGGCACAGTGCTGGTGTTTACCGCATATTTGATGGTCGCGGTGGAGCCTCGGGTGGTCAACAACGATTTGAACCGCTTAATAGCTGGCCAGATAATGTCAATTTAGATAAAGCACGCCGACTACTTTGGCCAATTAAGCAAAAATATGGCAATAAAATTTCGTGGGCTGATTTAATTGTCCTTACTGGAACTGTATCCATGGATTCGATGGGATTCAAAACCTTTGGCTTCGCTGGTGGTCGTGAAGATGACTGGGAACCTGAATTGGTTAATTGGGGTCAAGAAAAGAAATTCTTATCTCATTCTAGACGATACCATGGTAAAAAATTAGACCGACCACTGGCTGCTGTAGAAATGGGACTTATCTATGTTAACCCAGAAGGACCAGCAGGAAACCCCGATCCAATATCTGCTGCACGAGATATTCGTACCACTTTTGGTCGCATGGCAATGAATGATGAAGAAACTGTGGCACTAATCGCCGGTGGTCATACCTTTGGTAAATCCCATGGAGCAAAAAGCCCTAAAAACTGTGTAGGTCCAGAACCAGCTGCTGCCGCTGTTGAGGAACAAGGTATGGGATGGATAAATAGTTGCGGCAAAGGCAACGCTGAAGACACCATTTCCAGTGGTTTAGAAGGTGCTTGGACTATAACCCCAACCGCTTGGAGTATGAATTTTTTGCAAAATCTACTCAACATGGAATGGGTGCAAACAAAAAGTCCAGCAGGTGCAACTCAATGGACACCTAAAAATGCACACGAAGTCAAATTCGTCCCTGATGCACATGACTCAGCAAAACGTCATGCACCTATGATGTTTACAACCGATTTAGCTCTTAAGTTTGATCCAAGTTACCGCAAAATTTCTGAGCGTTTTTTGAAAAATCCTGAAGAATTTGATCTTGCTTTTGCAAAAGCTTGGTTCAAACTAACGCACCGTGACATGGGACCAAGTACACGTTATCTTGGAGCTGATGTTCCATCTGAAGCATTAATATGGCAAGACCCTATTCCTGCTGTTGATTACGACTTAGTCAATGCTAAAGATATAAAGAAACTTAAAAAAGCTATTTTAAAATCTGAGTTAAGTATTGCACAATTAGTCAGAACAGCATGGGCTTCAGCCTCTAGTTTTAGAGGAACAGATATGCGTGGTGGTGCAAATGGTGCACGTATTGCTCTTGAGCCTCAAGTCAATTGGGCTGCTAACAATCCAACTGAACTTGTGAAAGTACTAGAAACTTTAGAAGGCATACAAAGTAAATTCAACTCAAAATCTTCAAGTAAACAAATTTCACTTGCTGATTTAATTGTCTTAGGTGGAGCTGCGGCTATTGAAAAAGCTGCAACTGATGCTGGCTATAAGGTAGATGTACCATTTTCTCCAGGACGTGCCGATACAACACAGGAGCAAACAGATGTTAACTCTTTTGCAGTACTTGAGCCTAAGGCAGATGGGTTTCGTAATTACTTCAGTATGGATAATAGTCAATCACCAGCAGAAATGTTGATTGACAAGGCCAACTACCTTACTCTGAATGTTCCTGAAATGACTGTATTAGTTGGTGGACTACGTGTATTGAATACTAACGCACTAAACTCATCACATGGAGTCTTTACTGATAAGCCAGAGACTTTAAGCAATGATTTTTTTGTAAACTTGCTTGATATGTCTACAAAGTGGACAAAATCAGGAAAAATTGATGGTATATATAAAGGTACAGATCGCAGTTCTGGTCAATTAAGATGGACAGCAACACCTGTTGATCTCGTATTTGGCTCAAATGCAGAACTACGAGCCGTTGCCGAAGTTTATGCCTTTGACAGCTCGAAAGAAAAGTTCGTTAATGACTTTGTTAAAGCTTGGGTGAAAGTTATGAGATTAGATCGCTTTGATTTAGCCGTTCAATAAAACCCCAACTCAGTGTAATAAAAATGCCACATTGTTCTTTACTAGGACTGTGTGGCATTTTTAATTATCTTGAACAAATTACCACTTAATTTTATATAAATCCGATACTATGATTAAATAATGGCATGTGATAGACTTTAAAACATGAAATCTAATAAATTATTAACATTCACATTCATCTTTCTATTGCATAGCTTTTCTGCAAATGCCAATGAATCGCCACTTGAATTCACTGCACAAAATGGCTTTGGTGGTCTTAGCCAAGGTGATGGTTCATTAAAAACACTGTTTAAAAAACCAGTTACCTTTCATGTAGAAAGCAATGGCTATGAGCAAAGAGATGGTACTTTTCGACTGGATCAAACAATTGTTTTTGAAGGCAAAGAACCACAACAAAGACACTGGATACTTAAGACAATTAGTCCAAATAACTACACAGGAACATTAAGCGATGCCAAAGGAGTGGTAAAAGGGCGTACCCAAGGCTCGCGTCTGACTTTAAAATACCGTATTAAAGGCCCTATGGTTATGCACCAAACCTTAGACCTCTTACCTGATGGTAAGACAATTGATAATATTGGCAAAATCACACTATTTGGAATTCCGATTGGTACACTAAGAGAGACCATAATTAAGAAAAAGCAGAATGAATTTTAGAGCTCAATTACACTCTAAAACACGTTTTACACCCAAGATTTTGGTATAATGATAATAAAGTGATAGAGGAAATAGACCATGAGTATAAAAAACGTCAAAAAACTACTTGAAGAGTTACAAATAGAATTAAAAAAAACTAATGAAAATTTAGATTCTCAAACACAACAAAAAATGGGCCAACTGGATAATGAGATCCAATCGATGCTAGCTAATCAAAATTTGCAACAACAGGACTTGTATGATGGCATTAAGCAATTGGAATACGGCTTTTTAACCGAATACCCAACGGCAGCCAATCTAATGCGAGGTATTGTCGACTTATTGAGTAAAGCTGGTATTTAACTCCCGTAGCGACAAGGCACTGCCTTGTCGATGTTTGGGATACCATTATTTATGCCAATTTGTAGATTTGAAATGCACAAGGCAGTGCCTTGTGCCTACGGAGTATATTTTTGAAATTTATGTGTTATAATTTTTCAAAAAAAAGAGACACAAATGTGTCTCTTTTTTCTTTTCTAGATTCCTGCCTTCGCAGGAATGACGGCTTAAGGTTAAACCTTAACCGCGTTTACGCACAATCTGATAGCCTTTTCTAAACAAGTATTTACCTGGAGCACTCCATACGTGTACTAGTCTTGTAAATGGAAAAACTAGGAACATGGTGAGTCCGAGGAAAATATGTAGTTTAAAAATTAGTGGCTCCTCAAGAATATAAGCAGCGGCACCTGGTCTAAAGGTTACGATGTGCTGTGCCCAATTGGCTAAAGCTATCATTGATGATCCATCCATGTGTTGTGCTGATGCTGGTAAGGTTAGTAAACCTAGACACAATTGCACAAACAACAATAATAGAATGAAGATATCAGAGAACTTTGTTGTTGCTTTGATTCTTGGATTGGTTAAACGTCTGTGGATAAGGATAACCATGCCGATAAAGCATAGAGTTCCGAAAATTCCACCAGCTGTCATTGCCATAATCTGCTTTTGTTCTGCACTGATAAAGTGCTCATAAACACTGTGTGGCGTCAATAAACCTACCAAATGTCCAAAGAACAATAAGATTATACCCACATGAAATAAATTTGAACCCACACGCATGCCTTTTGTACTTAACAATTGGCTGGATGAGGCTTTCCATGTGTATTGATCTCTATCGTAACGAAATAGGCTTCCAAGTAAAAACACTGTGGCAGCAATGTAAGGATATATTCCAAATAAAAATTCGTTCATTTTATTGCTCCTGTCATAGTTGGTTCAGGCTGTGAATGTGGATTAGATGAGTGAATATTCATCGCAATTTTTTGATGCAAGTAATCTTTTGATTTGAATAAATTCTTACCAAAAGCTTCTGGCTCAACCCAATCGGCATCAACATCAGTGAAAGTTTCTTCTTTCTCTGCTGCGACGATTTTTTTGATTTCTTTGCGATTAACTTTACCATCAGCTACTTCAATTAAAGCTGCAAATACATGCTTAAAATCAAGATCTTTTTTGGCGAGTCTTTCACGTATCAACATTAACACTTTTTGTGTTTCACCCAAGAAATGAGCGGCTACTTTAATATTTTGTGTTGATAAAAATTCAAGAAATACAGGTAAATAATCAGGTAAATCTGATGTACCTACATCTAAACCATTGGCATTATACATCTCTAGCAAATCAATCATAGCCTGACCTCTATCACGAGATTCGCCATGAATATGCTCAAACAAATGCAAAGAATGCGATGCGCCGCGATCAAATGTCGCAACGTATCGTTCTTGTAACTCAATTAAGTCTGTCGTTTTTAAACGTTCGATTAGTTCGCTTAAACCCTTAAGTTTTTGCTTTGAAAGTATTTTTTCTTGCAATAAAACCTGCTCTAATTCGTCGCAGTGTTCAATCCAATCAGCTTGTGGATAGGAAAGTAACACACTTAACACTTTAAATGTTTTCATGTTATTCATCTCCTAATTTATTTAGTACATTATCACCTTGACCAACGACATTACCACTCATGGTATTGGGTCGCTTAGTAGTATCGAAGATATTAAGTTTAATACTTTCTCCACTACCACCATGGCAACCGTTACCAAAACTAAAACCACATGAGCCTTTATTTTCTGAAGCAATTTCATTATCAAAGGGTGTTGCCCCTGCGTATTCACGGTGATTGGTCGGAATCACAAATCTGTCTTCGTAATTTGCCAATGCGATAATACGGTACATGTCTTCCATCATAAATACATTTGCGCCATTTTCTTCAAGCATCTCTAAATCTGTTACACCTTCTACGGTTTTCTTACGCATAAACTCACGTAGGACTATCATGCGTTTGAGGGCTTCTTCAACAGGCTTCTCTTCACCTGCTGTTAACATGTTTGCCAAGTATTTAACTGGAATACGTAATTCGTCAAATTTAGGGAACATGCCATCAGATTGAATCTCACCTTTTTGCATCGCTGTTTTAATTGGCGATAAAGGTGGCATATACCAAACCATTGGTAAAGTACGGTATTCTGGATGCAGTGGTAATGCCACTTTCCATTCCATCGCCATTTTGTAAACTGGTGATTCTTTAGCCGCTTCTATCCACGATAATGGCACGCCATCTTTTAGGGCTTGTTTTTGCACTTCTGGATCATTTGGATCGAGGAACAAATCAAGCTGTGCTTGGTATAAGTCTTGCTCGTTTTCAACACTGGCTGCTTCTAATATCTTATCAGCATCATATAACATAACACCAAGGTAACGAATACGTCCAACACATGTTTCTGAACAAACTGTTGGTTCGCCTGCTTCGATACGTGGGTAACAGAAAGTACATTTTTCTGATTTGCCTGATTCCCAGTTGAAGTAAATCTTTTTGTATGGGCAACCCGATACACACATACGCCAACCGCGACATTTATCTTGGTCGATTAGGACGATACCGTCTTCTTCACGTTTGTAAATTGCACCTGATGGGCATGTTGCCACACACGATGGATTTAAACAATGTTCGCATAAACGCGGAAGATACATCATGAATGTTTCTTCGAACTGTCCGTAAATTTCTTTCTCTATGTCTTTGAAATTGTAATCTTTTGAGCGTTTTGAAAATTCTCCACCCAAGATTTCTTCCCAGTTTGGTCCTTTGTTGACCTTTTCCATAATCTCACCAGTAATAGCAGAGTGAGCTCTGGCTGTTGGTGGAGTTGGAAGTTCTGGTGCATTTTGCAAATGTGCATAATCAAAAGTAAATGGCTCGTAATAGTCATCAATCTGTGGCAAATCAGGATTAGCAAATATTTTACTTAATAATTTAAGCTTACCACCCATTTTTGGGATGATTTTACCACTGCCTGTACGTTGCCAACCACCATTCCAGCGTGCTTGGTTTTCCCAGTCATCAGGAAATCCAATACCTGGTTTTGATTCAACATTATTAAACCAGGCATATTCGACTCCTTCACGAGAGGTCCAAACATTTTTACACGTTACTGAACAAGTATGACAGCCAATACATTTATCCAAGTTTAGGACTTTACCAATTTGTGCTCTAATTTTCATTTTGCACCTCCACTACGAGTATTTTCTGGCTCTGATTCATTTTTCCATTCTATATTTTTCATTTTTCTGACCACTACAAACTCATCACGGTTTGAACCAACTGTACCATAATAGTTGAAGCCGTAAGAGAGTTGTGCATAGCCACCAACCATATGTGTTGGTTTAATCACTGCTCGTGTTACTGAGTTATGAATACCACCACGGAAACCAGAGGTCTCAGTTGTTGGTGTATTTATAATTTTCTCTTGAGCATGATACATCATTGTCATGCCTTCAGGAACACGTTGTGAAACTACAGCACGAGCTGCAATTGTGCCATTTACGTTATACAGTTCAAGCCAATCATTATCAACTACATCCATCTTCTGAGCATCAATTTCTGATATCCAAACTATTGGGCCACCACGCGAGAGTGTTAACATCAACAGATTTTCTGAATAGGTTGAGTGAATTCCCCACTTTTGATGTGGTGTAATAAAGTTAAGCGCAATTTCTTTATTGCCATTTGGCTTATGGCCTTTAATTGGCTCTACGGTCTTAGTGTTAACCGGTGGCTTATAGACACATAAACTTTCTCCGAAATCTCGTAACCACTTGTGATCTTGGTAGAAATGTTGTCTACCAGTTAGGGTTCTCCAAGGAATCAATTCATGAATATTAGTATAACACGCGTTATAACTGACATGCTCGTCCTCAAGTCCTGACCAAGTTGGAGAAGAGATAATCTTGCGAGGTTGAGCCTGAATATCATGGAAGCGAATCTTTTCATCCTCTTTAGGTTTAGCTAAATGCGTATGATCACGCCCTGTAATTTTACTCAGAGCTTCCCATGCTTTAACTGCAACCTGACCGTTAGTTTCTGGTGCCAATGACATAATCACTTCAGTTGCATTAATATCAGTCTCGATTTGAGGTTGATCTTTTGAAACACCCTCTTCGCGTACTTTTCTATTTATGCTACGAAGCATTTCAACTTCTTTATCTGTATTCCAAGAAATACCTTTACCGCCATTACCGAGTTTTTCAAGTAATGGCCCCACTGAAGTAAATTTCTTGTACGTATTTGGATAATCACGCTCAACTTCAATTAAGGATGGCATGGTTTTACCTGGGATTGGATCACAATCACCGTTATACCATTCCTTGACTTCGGTTGCTTGTGCTAATTCACCTGGAGTATCGTGTTGCATTGGTAAGGTTACGATGTCTTTTTCCACACCTAAATGCCCAACACAAACCTCTGAAAATTTCTTAGCCAACCCTTTAAAGATTGCCCAATCAGACTTTGATTCCCAAGCGGGATCAACCGCTTTACTTAATGGATGAATAAATGGATGCATGTCTGAGGTATTCAAATCATTCTTTTCATACCATGTTGCTGTTGGAAGCACAATATCAGAATACAAACAGGTCGTTGACATACGGAAATCTAAAGTGACAACCAAATCAAGTTTTCCTTCGACTGAATCTTCGTGCCATTTAACTTCTGTTGGTAGATCTTTACCCAATTTACCAATATCATCACCCATCACTGCATTTTGTGTTCCAAGTAGATGTTTAAGCATGTATTCATGCCCTTTACCTGAAGAGCCTAAGATATTTGAGCGCCATATAAACATATTACGTGGGAAGTTTTTAGGGTCATCTGGATCTTGACAAGAAAACTCCAAATCTTTTGACTTTAATTGACTCACGACATAATCAGCTGATGACATTCCTGCTTCCTTAGCCCGTTTGGTTAATTCAATAGGATTTTCCTTAAATTGAGGAGATGAGGGTAACCAACCCATTTTTTCAGAACGAACATTGCAATCAATAAGTGAATATTTACTCCAGTCTTTTTTATCAGCAAGTGGTGAAATAAGTTCATCGACTTCTAATTTTTCATAACGCCATTGGTTAGCGTGATTGTAGAAAAATGATGTGCCATTCATGTGACGAGGTGGTC
Organism: Lysobacterales bacterium; assembly: GCA_027067055.1. Classification (GTDB taxonomy): domain Bacteria; phylum Pseudomonadota; class Gammaproteobacteria; order Xanthomonadales; family Marinicellaceae; genus NORP309. The sequence goes on from JAMOMK010000069.1 coordinate 14,092, forward strand.
TGTGCCAATCTGTGGCAAATGCTAATGGAATCCAGCCTGTTTGCGGACGTAATTTTTCTTGTCCTACATAATGAGCCCAACCGCCACCAGATTTACCAACACAACCACACATCATAAGCATGTTCATAATGCCACGGTAGTTCATATCCATGTGATACCAATGGTTCATCGCTGCACCAATAATAACCATGGAACGCCCACGTGTTTTATCCGCATTTTCAGCAAATTCTTTGGCTATTCTGATAACCGTATTGGCATCAACACCCGTGATTTGTTCTTGCCAACCTGGTGTATAAGGTTGATCATCTTTATAATCCTTAGCACAATTTTTATCGCCTAAACCACGATCTACACCATAGTTTGCCATCATTAAATCGAAAACAGTAGCAACATATTTGTCACCATCTTTAGTTTTGATTTTTTTAACAGGAATTTTGTGCTTTATAACATCATCGTGATCAGTGTGTTGGAAAATTTCTTGATCATGTTGTTTATTTGCAAAATAAGGAAATGAAACTTCAACAACTTCATCATGATTGTCAATGAGGGTTTTGACAGGCCAGATTTCCGATCCGCTGGTGTTGTCTTTAGTTTCTAGATTCCACTTCCCAGGTTCACCTTCTTTGCGGTCTTCCCAACGTGAGCCAATGGTTCCATTTGGGACGACAAGATTGTTGGTATTTTCATCGATTAAGACAGATTTCCATTCCGCTTTATCTTGTGAAGCCAGGTCTTTAATGTCACTGGCACGTAAAGTGCGCGTAGCAACCAAACCAGTTTCGTGTTCATCTAAACAAATCAAAAAAGGCATATCCGTGTAAGTACGGCAATAATCATCAAAATATTGACTGACATTATCACGGTGATGCTCAGTTAAGATAACATGCCCCATTGCCATCGCTAATGCGGCATCAGTGCCTTGTCGTGCAGGCAACCATTCATCGGTTAGTTTTGCTACTTCTGAATAATCAGGAGTAACAGAAACAGTTTTTGTGCCTTTATATCGTGTTTCAGTAAAGAAGTGCGCATCTGGCGTACGTGTTTGAGGAACATTTGAACCCCAAGCAATAATATAAGAAGAGTTATACCAATCAGCACTTTCAGGAACATCAGTTTGTTCTCCCCATGTTTGTGGAGAAGATGGTGGTAAATCACAATACCAATCATAAAAACTTAAACATGTTCCACCAATTAATGACAAATATCGAGAACCGGCAGCATAGGAAACCATGCTCATTGCAGGAATTGGTGAGAATCCAACGACTCTATCTGGGCCATACTCTTTTATGGTATGTACATTAGATGCAGTAATAATTTCATTGACCTCATCCCAGTCTGCACGAACAAAACCACCAAGACCACGAATTTGCTTGTAAGAATTTGTGTCTTCTTTATTATTCATAATAGATTTCCAAGCCACAACAGGATCTGAGTGCTTGACTTTAGCCGCACGCCATAATCGCATTAAACGACCACGAATCATTGGGTATTTTAATCGTGTTGCCGAATATAAATACCATGAATAACTGGCCCCACGTGGGCAACCACGAGGTTCATGATTAGGTAAATCATCACGTGTTCGTGGATAGTTTGTTTGTTGTGTTTCCCATGTGACTAATCCACGTTTAACGTAGATTTTCCATGAACACGAACCTGTACAGTTAACACCATGTGTTGAGCGCACTATTTTATCATGCGACCAACGGTTTCGATAAGCACGTTCCCAACCACGGTCTTCATCAGTAGTGATACCGTGACCATCTGCAAACGTTTCTGGACTTTTCTTAGTTAAATAAGTTAGCCTGTCTAAAAATTGACTCATTGTTATAAACCCCTCAGTTTAATTAATTTTTCTCGTCATTCCTGCGTAGGCAGGAATCTTTTATTTCTTTCATTCTGTATTTTTGTCATTCCCGTGAAAATGGGAATCCAGTTCTAAACAATACTGGACCCCCTCATTCGCGAGGATGACAACATTCCCTATCTAAGGGTTATGGTACTCACCACCCTTCCTCATATAATAGAACCAGTTAAGCACCAAACATACAGCATAGAAAATAGCAAACCCATACAATGCATATTGTGGAGTTGTTGCCTTAATTTGTTCGCCTAATATTTTAGGAATTAAGAAAGCTCCATAGGCAGCAATAGCAGCTGTCCAACCCAATACGGGACCAGCTTGTTCTTTATCAAATATTGTTGCAATGGTTTTAAAAGTTGAACCATTACCAATACCAGTTGCTGTAAACAAGATTAAGAACAGAATTAAAAATGGCACAAAGTAATCTTGTGGTGTTGCACTGGCATAAGCTAATTGCATGTAATAAGCCACACCGATTGCCGAACCAATCATCACAATTGAAACCCATTGTGTCACACGAGCCCCACCCAATTTATCAGCAATCATGCCGCCAACTGGTCTAATCAATGCGCCAATAAAAGGCCCCATCCATGCATACATTAAGGCACTTGGTCCATCAGGATTAGGCATATCATGAGTCATTCGACCTGCCGCATCAGCAATATGTTGATAACCAAATATAACTTTTATTGATAAACCAAAACCAACTGCATAACCAATAAATGAACCAAATGTCATGGTATAAATTACAGTCATTACCCATGTGTGTTTATTTTTGAATATTTTGTATTGTCTTGTTAAGTTTTTACCAATTTCACCAGGAATAAATTTTAACAACATAACTGTTAGTACAATAACTATCGGTAATACAATAAACTTATCTAAACCAACATTCAATAATAAATACAAACCAAATGCTGCTGTACAAAGACCAATACCTAACATTAATAAGATTTTAGCAAAAGCGGGGAATGGTGATGAAACATCAGGAGAGACGTGTTCATCACGAATATTATTCATACCAAACCACGTGGCAAATGCCAACGGCACAAGCAATATTAACCACACGAAACCTGCGTTATGAATAAAAGTTTCTGTTCCTGCTGGAATCTTACCAACCAATGTCCCACTGGTTGTTTTTAAAATCATTGGATCGCCACCAAATAAAGCAAATGTCATCACTAAAGGAATAACCACTTGCATTGTTGTGACACCAAAATTACCAAGCCCTGCATTCATACCTAAGGAATAACCTTGAACTTTTTTAGGGTAAAAATAAGAAATATTACTCATCGATGATGAAAAATTACCACCACCAATTCCAGATAATAATGCCCACAATTGAAATTGCCACATTGGTGTATCTTGTGATTGCAAAGCAAAACCAACACCCACCGCTGGTATCATCAATAAAGCTGTGGTTAAAAAGATAGTGTAACGCCCACCAGCAATACGAATAAAGAAGGTGGAGGGTATTCTTAATGTTGCACCCGATAGACCCGCAATCGCACCCAAGGTAAATAACTGTGATTTTTCAAATGGAAAACCTAGGTTCAACATTTGAATGGTGATAATACTCCAATACAGCCAAACAGCAAAGCCAGCTAATAAAGCAGGGATTGAAATCCAAAGATTTCGTGTGGCAATACTTTTGCCGTAGGAGTTCCACTGCTGCTCGTCTTCAGGGTTCCAGTTTCTTAAGTCTTTAGCCATAATATATGCTCCTCTTAATAAATTGATAAAGCCATTGTCTCAATTGAAACAATGGCTAGTTTTTTTTAATTAATATGATCTAACTCTGGTAGATGTTGTGCGTTACGTAATTCAGGGTGTGCTCTTCGCTCTGCACGTCTAATGGCAAAGTGCATCCATATCAATGAAACCGCAATAATAACAGATAACAACATAAAGCAACTTGTCCAAACACCGATGTGATCATTCATGATTCCGAATGTAATTGGTAAGATAAATCCACCCAATCCGCCAATTAAACCCACAATACCACCTACTGACCCAACATTGTCAGGAAAATAGTGTGGAATATGTTTATAAACTGCTGCTTTACCCAGTGACATAAAGAAGCCTAAGATAATAGTCATACTCACAAATAACCACAAAGGGATAGTTAAATTAAATGCAATTGGTCCTTCAATGCCTTTCACCACATAATCAGTCGAAGGGTAAGACATAATGATTGTACAAATTAAAGTTACGCTAAATGTCCAGTACATAATGGTTCGCGCCCCAAATTTATCTGACAACCAACCACCTAACGCTCTAAATACTGCACCAGGCAGAGCATAAGCTGCTGCCAACATACCAGCTGTTGCCAGTTCCAAACCATAAGCACCAACATAATAACGAGGCAACCATAAAGCCAATGCCACATAAGCCCCAAATACAAAGAAATAATACAACGAAAAACGCCAAACAATTAAATGTTTAAGTGGCTTCATTTGCTCCATAAAAGGACGTGCTTTGCCTTTTGTACCCGTATGAGCTGGATCAGTTTTACTAAACAAGAAAAACAATACTGCAGTAATAGCTAAAACAGTCGCATAGACATAAACAACAGAGCGCCACTGACCTCCCATTGCCACCAACAAAATTGGTGCTCCAAAGTTAGTCACTGCTGCACCAACATTGCCTGCTCCAAAAATACCAAGAGCTGTGCCTTGCTTGTTATCTGGATACCAAGATGAAACATAAGCAATACCTACAGCAAATGAGCCTCCTGCCAATCCAAGACCCAAGGCTCCAACCAAATACATAGGGTAAGTATGAGCATATGTTAGAAAAAAGGCTGCCAAAGCAGATGTAAGCATTTGTAAAGTAAAAACAATCCGACCGCCGTATTGATCTGTCCAAATGCCTAAAAAAATACGACTTAATGAGCCAGTAAGAATTGGCGTTGCAACTAAAAGACCAAATTGAGTATCACTTAATCCCAATTCACCTTTAATTTTAATACCAATAATGGAAAAGATAGTCCATACAGCAAAACACACAGTGAATGCTAATGTACTTAATGTCAGCGCCTTGGTTTGTTCACTCTTGGGCACATTTTCTAAATTCTTCATGATTACCTCTAATAAAGTTTATTATTTTAAATATAAAAATTTATGAGAGTATTTTAAGAACTGTTTACATAAGTCACTTGATTGAAATCAAGTATTGACATTAATTGATTAAATTGTGTCTCATTATAACAATTGTACAGAGTTATCGGTAAAATAACCTTATTCTAACTAATCTCTAATTTTTTAATGAATCAACTTCTCATTCTATTGTGCCAATCCATTCATGCATTTCAAAAAGAACGTGGCAGTCTCTGTTTGTATTTATCCACCAAAGATGAGTATAGCCTTAAGAAATTACTTCAGATAATTAAAACCAATGACTTGTTAGTTGAAGAAATATTGCAGTTTGCTCAACATGAAGGCAAAAAAATCAATGCTGAACAACGCAAAAGTTACAATAAGCTACAACAAATTTATGAGAACTTTAGCAGCAAAGCCCAATTTAGAGATAATATTCAACTAAAAGACATTGATATATTACAGACCACATCACTCTATACTTACAACCTTATAGTACACTTAAGCTATGTGTTAATAGAACTTGCCTTGTTTGATGAAAGTAATATTCCTGCAGAAATCTCCGCCTTATCTAACTACATCAACTGGAAGGAACGTATAGGTCGCGAAAGGGCTTTAGGGATTGTTGGCTTTGCTTTGAATGAGTTTAATTCAGAACAATTTCGCCGTGATTTCAAAATATTACTTGGTGAACAAAACATCAATAAACGTTCATTTTTAGCACTGGCAAATGAACGTCAAAAGCAAGCTTTTGATAGTTGCTTTATTGTTAATAGAGATATTGAAGATGTTCACAAACAAATGGAGGCAGATAAAATTCCTCATGTTAATGCAAAAAACTGGTATGACATGGTAACAGAAAAAATGGAAATGATGCATGTGATTGAACTCGCGATGATTAATCAATTGAATGATCAACCCCTCAATGAATCCCCCATGCAATGTTCAATTCCACAGGAAGACCAAGCCGTGATATTAGACTTTCCTTTTTTTAGAAACTTATCGCAATCAACAGTTGATGAATTATTCAGACTCAGCAACATCAGAAGCTATAAAAAAGGGAGCTTATTATTTTTAGAAGGAGAACCTGCATCCCGTATTTATGTCATCTTATGTGGCTGGGTAAAAGTCTATAAAAGCACACCTGATGGCAATGAAACTGTGGAACAAATGTTATCTACTGGCAATTTAGTTATTGAGTCATCTATATTTACCAATGACAAACATTTTAGTAGTGCACAAATCAGTAATGGAGCAAAACTGCTGTCATTTCCATCATCAATCTATAGAAATTTATTGAATAAAGACCTTGCATTAGCATTGAATTCCCTAAAATATTTGTCACAAACTTCTCGCAGCTACCTTAACCAAATCGACAATAATAAATTAAAATCTTCAAAAGAAAGAGTTGGGTGGTTTTTACTTAAACAATTTATCGAACAAAAAAACCCCAACACTATACTTCTCCCCTATGAGAAAACCATTATTGCCTCATTATTAGACATGAAACCAGAAACCTTTTCTCGCTCTTTAAAGTCTTTTAAAAACAGCGGGCTATCTTCAGAAAAGCACCAAATTCAAATTAAGGATATCAAAATGCTCTGCCATTATTGTGACGAGAACCTGTCTACTCATTGTCAATTTAAAAACAACCATTCAGAATGCCGATTTAAATAATATGTCAATAAACAAACTCTTACCCTACTCCAGTGCTTTAGAAATGATTGAAAAGGTAGCGAATCAACATTCAATCAATTTGAACCAAACATGCGAACTAGGAAATTCGACTAGTCGATTATTAGCAGAAGATATTTTCTCACCGATAAATGTACCCAGCTTCAACAATTCTGCTATGGATGGCTTTGCTGTACAAACACATATCGTAAATCAGGCAATTGAAAAATCAGGGAAAATTACCCTCAAAGTATCAGGCAGTATTCAAGCAGGTGATTGCCAGGACATTAATGCAGGTTCGGAACATTTAGCATGGGAAATCATGACTGGGGCACCTGTTCCCAATTTATTTGATGGCGTCATTCAAATCGAAAATGTGAGCATTAATGAAGTAGATGGCAATAAAACTATAACTCTGACCGAACCCGTGCAAAAAGGAAGAAATATAAGAAAATTGGGGACAGACTACAAAACCAATGAAATTGTTGCTTATAAACATGCCATTATCCAATCTCAACATATTATGGCATTGGCAACGGTAGGAATTAAAAAAATTAACGTTATAAAAAAAGTTAGAATTGCCATTTTATCAACTGGTAATGAGCTAGCGAAGAAGTCTTCCACTTCATTAAATTCGGGTAAAATTTTCAATTCCAACCAACCATTTTTGAAGGCATACTCGCAAAACCTCAATTGTGACCCAGTTTTTGTCGGCCGTTGCAATGATACTATTGAAGCTTTTAACGCTCTTATTGATGATGCACTGGAGGAGAAGGTAAAAATAATATTCTCAACAGGCGCAGTTTCAATGGGAAAATTTGATTTTATTCCACAAGCATTACTTGCTCGTGGTGCTAAAATTCATTTTCATAAGGCAAAAATACGCCCAGGGAAACCTATATTATTCGCCGAGTTACCCAATGGTGTCATTTACTTTGGTTTGCCAGGTAATCCAATAGCTGCTGCTGCAGGTATGCGGTTTTTTGTTTCACCATTTATTCGACAAATGCTTGGTTTACCACAAGAGAAAAGACTCAAAGCACAAGTTATGGCTGATATTTCAAAGAAAAAAGGGTTTCGTACATTTGCTAAAGCACTGGCTTTTGTTAATAATTCAGGAAAATTATGTGTTGAGATGTTAATGGACCAAGGCTCTTATCAATCTTGTTCATTTGCACAATCCAATTGCTGGCTTATTCTGCCTGAAGAAAGTGAAAATATAAAAAAAGGTGAACTTATTGATGTTGCCCCAATGATTCCAAATCTAATGGTCCTGTAATGCCTCTTATTGCAGGAGTTATATTAGCAGGTGGTCAGTCATCACGAATGGGGGTGGATAAATCACAACTCACCTTTAAAAATCAAACCTTATTAGAAAGAGCACACAATCTACTTATTCAATCAAGCATTGAACCTGTTTTTATTAGCGGCCCTAATGGCATTCAAGATAGGTATAACAATATTGGTCCATTAGGAGGAATCCTTTCCTGTCTAACTCAATTAACCGAATATAACTATATACTTTTTACACCAGTTGATATGCCTTTGCTCAAAAAAGAGATACTTGAGAAATTAATCCATAAAATGAGCTTAGATTTAAGTCATTTACAAAATCATAGATTTCCATTAATTTTAAAAAACACGGCACAGGTTAGAAAACTTATCCAAAAACAGATAACTGACAATGTTTTGTCTTTGTATCAATTGTTTGAAAAAACAGAAGTCAATACTATTAAGCATCGTTTTGATAAGGCGCTTTTTCTTAATGCAAACTCACCCAAACAGTGGCAAGATGCTAAGAAACGACTTCGATTACTAGAACCGTAATATTGTCAGAACCACCAGACTTAAGTGCGGCTATGGTCAATTGATCAGCAATTTCTTGTGGGTGAATGTTTTTAGCTAAAATCTCTTCAATCTTATTATCTTCAACCTCTTCAGACAATCCATCACTACACAACAAAAATTTATCGCCAATAGAGACATTTCCGTTTTCTAATGACACTTTGATTTCAGAATTATCCGTCACACCTAGTGCTTGGGTAACAACATTTCTATGAGGATGGGTGCGTGCTTGTTCAAGCGTGATTAAGTTTTGATCAACCAATTCTTGAACATAAGAATGATCGGTAGAAATTGGTTTTAATTGACTATTTGAGCATTTATAAATTCGACTGTCTCCAACCCATGCTGCATGGTATTTTTTGTTTTTTATTTGCAACACAACAATGGTTGTTCCCATTGGCAAATCACCACCACGTTCATAAGAGCTGTCAATAATAGACTGATTCGCTTTAAGAATACTGTCTTTAATTGATTCCTCATTATTTAAAAAATATAAAACAGAATCTCGCGCCATAGCACTGGCAAGCTCACCATGATCATGTCCACCCATTCCATCAGCTACTAGCCATAAGTTCAACTCATTACTCACACCGTAAGTATCTTCATTATGATCTCGCTTGATTCCTGTATGGGTAACGTGTCCGATTTTAAATTTCATATAGATTTAAATTATTAGTCTTTTATGACATTCTAGCATTAAAATTAAAAAAATTAAAAAAATATCCTAATAATAGAACGTTTTACATAACTCTAAGGCATTTCTATAGAGAAATAGAAAAGTCTCTTTTAAGAAAAAAATCCATACATTTCAACAATCACTGCTGCTCTTTCCACTGTAATAAATTTTTATAGACTTGTATATTTTCAACATACTTAACTGCTGTCTCACCATCTACTGTGGATATTTCATTTAATTTTCTTAAAAACGGTTTGACTTCATGCCATGAATCTGGATTCTTTGCATTCCTCTGAGCCATTATTCGTGCTTTTTCAAGGTTTCCAAAACCAATATTATAAGAAGCCAATGCAAATTTTACTCTATCTGAATCATGTATTCTTTTAGGTATTTTCTCTAAAGTTTTGAGAAAATGTCTTGCTCCACCTTCTAAGGATTGAAGAACATCCAGTCTATCGGTTACTCCCTGCTCCTTAGCTACTTCCTTTGTTAACATCATAAAACCTTTAACCAAAGTAGGAGAAACAGCACTTGCATTCCAATGAGACTCTTGATAGCTTATTGCTCCTAAAAGAATGGGATTAATATTATATTGTTTTGCTACATTATAGATGTGATTTTTTACTTTACCCCATCGATTTTTATAATTTTTTAAAAATTGTACTGTATCTGCCGGCTTAGAACGAGGCAACGAATCATTAATAATTGCTTTGTAAGTATTAATTTTTCCTGCTTTTTTATACTTTTGAATAAAATCATCTAACTTATACTTAACAGAATAATCTTTAGTTGATGGAAGCAAAAATACAATATCTTTAGTTTCAGATAATTGAATTCCAGTACGTAAATTTGGAATGTATGGGCGATAAACTGATAGAATATTAGAATCAACCAATGTATAGTCAATATCACCATTTACTACCCTTATCAGCAATTCATAAAGACTTTTATCAGCGACTAAATTAATAACTGCTTGGTATTTATTAGTTAAACCTTCTGCAATATCAACATAGGAAGAATGAGCTAACACTTCTCCAGACAAGTTTGATAACTTTTCTAGGGATTTGATTTTTTCTTTTCTTAATGAACTCACTAACTTTATTGAGGTTTCACCATAACCAACTGTTGCCAAAAATTGAGTTAACCTTCTTTTTGTAGCAATAAGATTGGCCCCAGCAACATCCACATTATGAGTTGACAACAATGTAAACAAGTCAGTATTTGAATGGCTTATTGTGACCTTTAATTTGATTTTGTTTTGCTCACAAAATTGTTTTAAAATATCATGCTCTAAACCAATAACCCCATCCAAACTCTCATAGTAGGTCAATGGACTCGGTCTGGTCACCCAGGACAAATAACCGCGTGCTTCTATCTTTTGCCAATTATTTAGTTTATTTTTTGGACTGTACAAAAACAAATACAAACTTATCATCAATAGAAAATAAAAAATGATTTTGTTTTTAAAAAAAATTATCAAGTGATGCTATTCCGCAGAATTTAAAAAAATAACAGTCTAACGCTATAAACTAGAAAATTGAAATCATTTTCTTATTTTAAAAGGATTAACTAAATTAATCATTTAAAATTTTGTATAATTGATTTTTTGTTAATAGGAAATACAGTATGAAAGCAGGTGGCTTTATTCTGCGGTGGTTTTTTGCCGTCTTAATTGTTTTAATAACATATAACCCGACACATTACTCACTATTCCACTGGTTAATTCCTTTTGAAAATGTTCAACTGCCTTTAAAAATATTAGCATCTCTGGTTATGCTAGTCATTTACATTATCTTCATTCGAGCCACATTTCGTTCAATTGGTGTTTTAGGCATTATTTTAGCAACAGCCGTTAGTTCTACCATCGTTTGGTTATTCATTGACCAAGGGTGGATGAGCCTTGAAAACAAGGCAGCTATAACTTGGATTGCACTTGTGGTTGTCGGGACTATTCTAGGGATTGGTATTTCATGGTCGCACATACGCAGAAAATTAACAGGACAATTAGACACAGATGATTTAGAGGATTAAAAATGAGCTTAATTAATACACCCGTTTCTTATGGTGAAATTTTAGATAAAATCACTATTTTAGAAATAAAAGAACAAAACATTACTGCCGCTGACAAACTTAAAAATGTTCGCCATGAACTATCCATTCTAACCAATACATGGAATGACAAAGTTACTGCTTCAGCTAAAATTGACCAACTTAAAGAACAACTTAAGCAGGTCAATCAAAGCTTATGGAATATTGAAGACAATGTTCGTATAAAAGAATCTAAAAAAGAATTTGATGATGAGTTCATCCAAATTGCACGCAGTGTATATTATGAAAACGATAAACGCGCAGCAATAAAAAAAGAAGTTAATCTTCTACTGGGTTCAGAACTAGTCGAAGAAAAATCTTATGAGGGTTATAAATAAATCACATACTATCAAAGACCTTGATTAGTAAACAAGGTCTTTACAAGAGGGTGTAAACTAAACTCATTTAACTTTATCAGCTTTTCTTGCTTGTTCTTTTTGCTGCAACTTTAAATCATGACGCTTTTTAATAATACTTTTCACCGTACCACCAATATGTTCCTCACCACGTTGTTTAGCTAAAAGAATCTGCTTCTCTCTCTCCGCAAAACGTTCCCTTTGATCATTAGTCACTGTATCATAACAGTACGGACAGCTGACACCTTCTTGGTACTTGTCACTATTCATTTCTTCTTGAGTAATTGGATAGCGACAAGCAAAACATTGTTCATACTGACCTTTTTCTAAATCATGGTTCACAGCTACGCGGTTATCAAAAACAAAACACTCCCCTTCCCACATCGTTTCTTCCTTGGAAACTTCTTCTAAGTATTTCAAAACGCCTCCTTGTAAATGAAACACATCTTCAAATCCTTGCTCAATTAAGTAAGCTGTAGACTTTTCACATCGAATGCCTCCAGTACAAAACATTGCCACTTTTTTATGTTTTTTAGGGTCCAAATTATCTTTCACATATTGTGGAAATTCTCGAAATGTGTTCGTATCAGGATTGTGTGCATTTTTAAAACTACCTATTTGGTATTCATAATCGTTACGAGTATCAATCAGAATGGTATCAGGGTCACTAATCAATTCATTCCAGTCTTCCGGTTTTACATAGCGACCAACCTTTTTTTGGGGATCGATTCCTTCAACACCCATAGTCACTATTTCTTTTTTAAGTTTAACTTTTGTACGATAAAATGGCATTGAATCAATAAAAGACTCTTTGCTGTCAAAATCCTTTAACCTTTCATCTTTTCGCAACCAATTCAGAACATTGTCCGTATCATCTCTTCGTCCTGCGATAGTCCCATTAATGCCTTCATTAGCAAGCAGTAATGTTCCACGCACATTATTCTCAAGCATGACATTTAACAAGGGTTGACGTAAGTCTTTATAATTAACTAAACGAACAAAATGGTATAGCGCCGTTACGACGATTGTTTGCTTTTTCATAATTTTCTTTGCTAACCAGAACGTAAATCTGGTGCTTTATGGTTTCTATAGAAATAGTAGAAACGCTCTATTTTGAGCATCATATCAATTAATGTCAAATTGTTCGAGCTTAGTTATTTTTTTGTATAAGAATTGACTAACTTTACTAACTCATCCGACTTAATTGGCTTAAGAAAAATTTCACTAATGCCTATATTTTCACATTTTTTCACAATTGCATCATTAATATCACCTGTTAATAAAACAATATTTGTAGTTGGAAATTCCAACAATATATACTTGGACATATCAATACCATTCATTTCTGGCATTGAATTATCAGTTAATACCAAATCATACTTATCTGGATTTTGAAAAAATAAATCAACCCCCTCTAGCCCATTTTTACCAACGTCATAACTAATATTATTTTCCTCAAAAATCAAACTTATTAACTCAATCAAAGATGATGAATCTTCAACCAATAAAATATTTTTAGCATTTTTTTCACTTACTCTCATCAGAGTATCTACTGTGGATTTTTTGGGTTGATGTTCAACTAGAGGCAATAATACAATAAAACTCATCCCCATATTATCGTTAGATAACACTCTGATATGGCCATTCATTTTGTGTACATTGGTGTTAACGATATGTAAACCAATACCTGTACTTTCAGCACCAGAATTTGCACTAAAAAACGGCTTGAATATGTGTTCAAGTAAATCTTGATGTATTCCTCTTCCCGTATCTGAAATTACAATTTCCAAAAAAGTTTCTTGCAAAACTTGTTGGCAAGCAATGCATGAATCATGATTCTTTTTTTCTGTAAACCCAGTTGTTATTGTAATTTCACCATAATCACCACATGCATTTCGAGCATTAATTATTAAATTCAAGATGACTTGATTAAACTGGCTCAAATCAGCATTAATAAATGCAGGTTCTGTAGAAAAATTCATATTAAATTGAATAGTATTAGGAATTCCAATTTTTATTAATGATAAAATATCTGATAACGCGTCGTAAACACAAAAGGTTTGGTTTTTATCATTGTCTTTACGAGTAAAATTCAGTAACTGACCAATCACTTCTTTGCAATTTTCAGCAGTTAACAATATATTATTCAACCACTTAAGGTTTTCATACTGTTCAGTGCTATTTTTCTCTAAGTCTTTTCTTATTACTTCAGAGCCAATAAATATAACCGACAACATATTATTAAAATCGTGAGCTATTCCACTGGTTAACTGTCCAACAACTTCCATTTTTTGAGTTTCTTGCAGTTGTTTTTCTTTATCTAAAGTTATCAGCATTTGTCGCTCTAACTCTTTACTCTTAACCTCAATTTCATCATTCAAGACATCACGACTTTTTCTTTCTCTTTGTAATTCTCTTTTTTGAACTTCTTTTAAGGATTGCGTTTTCTGCTCAACTAATTTGGTAAGTTTTTTAGTTTCTTTTTCATAGCGCCAACTTCTAAAATAATCATTTATAAAATACAAACCAAGAAAAATTGAGCCTACCAAGAAAACAAACCATGACTTTTGATAGAAGTAGCTTGTCACAGTGAAATTTATTCTATTATTTGTACTGGTTATCCAATTCTTGCTGGAGCTTTTAACTTTTACTTCAAACTCATATTCTCCTGGCTCTATATTTGCATAAACAATGGCATTTTTATCAACAGAACTGACGTAATTCCAGCGTTTTTCTACTCCATTCAACCTATATTTATACTCCAAAGGAATGAGTTCATTAAGTGATTCATTAGCAAATGTAAAATGGTAAGATCGATGACTTGGTGAAAACTCTAATTGTTTTGATTGCATTTCAATTTTTTCACCATCCACCTCTAAGCTCATAACCATATTTGGCGCTTCAAATAGTGACTTTTTCTCCTTGGCATCAAATATTAGAATTCCATTTTTACATGTAAAAATCAATTTTCCAGATAAGTTTTTAGAAATAGAACCATGCCCACCATTACATTCATTCTGATTTAAACCAGGAATTGCTAATATTTCAAACAATAGCGATTGTTTACCCGTGTAGTTTTTCCACCACTCTTCTCTGACACGAACAATTCCATTTTCTCCAATTAACATTACATCATTAGTCATTGTCACTACAATATTATAGAAAGAAAACTGTGTTAACAGTTTATCAAGTGTAAAGCTTTGAATGCCTTTATTGTTTGCTTTTATCAATTGATTTTTTTTTGAATCGTAATACCATATAGCATCCTGAACACTATCATAAGCCAGTACTAAATTTGTTGGTTGAAGATTTTTTGTTATGGTGTTTTGAATAAATTTACCCTGTTGAAAAACATAAGCATTCTTATCTGTAACCATAAGAATTTCATTGTTTTTTAAAAGTAAAATAGTGCTTATCGATTCGTTGTTTGGCAATTCTAGCTTCTTAAAATATCCCATTTCATCCAAATTTTTATAAAACAACCCTTTTTCAGTGCCAACCCATAAATTATTCTCAGCATCCCTTAATAAAAACTTATAGAATAAAGCATCAATATCATTAATTATTCTTGGGTTCTTTCCTAAAGCACCAAATAAAACTAAATCAGTCTTGTATGCAACCCATACACCGCCACCTAAACCTTTGGCAATATCGTAGACAGCAACACTTTCAACATCAGCTATATTAGGTGAAATTCTAACCCCTTGATGCATAATACTAAGACCATTATATCCTCCAATCCATTTAGCATTATCCTCAGTCTCAAGATAACTATTTGCACTTATGTTAGATTTTATAAAATCAAATGGGGTGTTTTTAAGTCTAAAAAGCCCCTCACTCCATGTACCAAACCAAATATTGTTATATTTGTCCTCAACAATACCTCGTATACGTAAATCTTGATAATGAGGTAAATTAATATGCTTTAAGGTTTTATTCTTATAGATGAAGATGCCTTTGTTAGTCCCAAACCAAAGATAACCATTAGAATCTTCAAATACCATTCGTGCGGCAACTTGAATCTTTTCACTTTCCATTTTATTGGTTTTAGTATTGAATACAAATGTTCCTTTATTTGTATTAATCAACAACAACTTTTCTTTGGTTAAATATAAAGAAATAACAACCAAATCTTCATGTGACAAAGGGATTTTATTAACTACCTTACCATTAGGACTTAATTCATATACAAATCCTTTGGAACCAAGGTAAATTTGTGAGGACTCTTTGGGCATATAAACAGAAGTTGACTTTATGCTATTGACCTGCAATGGGCTAGACTCATTTTTGCCAATTGAATACAAGGTGAAATCACTAATAAACCACACCTCTGTTTCATTTAATAGCGCTAAACTACTATAATTATTATAATTTGAGGGAAGTTCATGTTTTTTTATACCGGTTTTATTAAGAAAAAAAACACCATAGGAATCAGTTGCCCAAATTTCTCCTTCATTTAGGTATATTTTCCCAAAAGACACATTGTTTGGGTTTGAATCGTATGAGAAATAGTCACTAAAACTAGCACCATCAAATCTCTTTACTCCATCACTGGTAGCAAGAATAAGATTATTAGATTCATCATAAAGTATATCTCCAATAACAGTTTTTCCAATATTATTACTAATTTCCCATTGGCTAACATGAAAGTACTCAACCTCAAGATTTGAATAATCAAAGGCCTGTACTTTGAAACATACAAGAAAAAAAAATAAAAATATACAAAGATATTTAAACATGAAATAGATCAATAAAATAAGAGCTAATTATACAATGAAAATCTAATTACCATCACTCCAAGTGTTAACCTTTTGCATGATTTTTGTAAACATATGTGAATTGAGATGCCTAGCTAACCAACTTTGCAATTTAATAAATGGCAGTAAATCAAACCAAGCCTTGTCAACAAAAGCAAACTGTCGAATAAAAGGGGAAATGGCAATATCAGCTAATGAAACATTGTGACTAAACAAGTAACCACCTTCACTAAGTTGCTTATCAAGTAGTTCTAAAAACCATAGTGCTTTGTTGCGATAAACTTCTTCGGACTCCTCAAACCGTGCAGCATATTTGTATTTATCCAATTGAGCCTTGAATTTATTATCACATAACTCAATTAACTCTAATTGATTTTGCGCATCAAGCTAACCATTTTCATCATTTTGACTTAGTGCCCACAACATAACACCCAAACTCTCATCAATAACTTGATTTGGCAAAACCAAAACAGGAACAGTTCCTTTAGGGGAATAAACCAACAGTAACTTTGGCTTTTCTTTGAGCAAAATATCGCGCAATTCGAAATCAATTTGGGCATAAGTTAATGCCATACGCGCACGCATCGCATAAGGACGACGGCGAAATGAATACAGTATAGGTTTTAAATTGCACATAATATTTAGGATAATGATACAATTTAAAATTAATATCAACTAATTCCAACCGATTCAAATTCACTAACGTCTTTTAGGGCATGATTAACAAAGTTTACATTGAATACCTTTTACTTAAAGATGATAAAAAAGCATTTGCAGAAATACTTAGTATTATTCAGCCAAAGCTCTTGTCCTTTGCGACAAACATCTTAAAAGACCAATCAATCGCCCAAGATGCAGTGCAAGATTCCTTAATCAACATCGTCAAAGGTGTTGCTAAACTTAAAGATTATAAAAAATTTCATGCATGGATATACCAAGTTACTCGCAATAAATGCTTAGATATTATCCGCAAAAATAGCAAATATAAAAAAGACTGTGATTTAGAAGCAATTGCCGAACCACAAAGCAAAGCCACTAATCATGACGAACAACACGACATGATGCGGATGATAAACCAACTTCTGCCAAAACAACAAAATATTATTCAACTTTTTTATTACGATGGATTTACCGTGCGAGAAATTGCAGAAATACTAACCACACCCGCTGGCACAATTAAGTCCTTACTATTTGAAGCCCGTGGTAACTTAAAACAACTTTTTGGAGAATAGATATGACTTCTATAGATGATAAAATTAAACAGGCATTAAACGAGGAGTTTAATGATATTGTAGATAATAATGAAAAACTTAATTCAAGCTTTTACAAGCAGTTTATAGCTGGTTTTAAAGGTAAAAATAAAAGAATTTATAAACTTGGGTATTTTATTGTTCTAATTATGTATATTGCCTGCGCTTATAGCATATATAAATTTGTAAACTACCCAAGCGATGAAATAAAATTTCTGTTGAGTTCAGCTGTTTCAAGTCTTTTCTTTGGAATGGCAGCATTGATTGGTGAATCTTGGTTTTATAACGAACTAGGAAGAGACAAAGTCATGCGGGAAATAAAAATAGTCGAATTGCAATTGGCTCAAGTGCTTAAAAATCAAGAAAAGGAATAGCTTATTGAGGCTTAACCGCAATTCCACGAATCGTTGGTCTAACAAAAGCTGGAGCTTTACGCATACTGGCTTTTGTTATTTTTTTAATTGTAAAACCTGTTTCAACCATATATTTCTCCGTTTCACGATTGGTATGGCAATTTCCTGATATGCGTTTCCAAATTGGATTAATGCGATTTTGCCATTTTAACCGACCTGGATTATTTTCTGCTGCCACATGCTCCATAAATAAGAATAAACCACCGGGTTTCAACACCCGGTACACTTGTTTAAGTGCATCATACGGAGAGTGAACCGAACAACAAACCAAAGTCGACACCACACAATCAACGCTATTGTCAGCCAAATTTATATCTTCCATACCAAAAGATTTAACTTGGGAGTCTTTCAAGCTTGAATTTGACAATTTCTCAAGTAAGCGTTTACGCATAAATTCATCTGGCTCCGAGATAATCAACTTATCAACCTGCTCTGGATAAAAGTTAATATTTGCTCCTGTACCCGCACCAACCTCTAACACTGTTCCGTAAGCATTAGCCAACAACTCTTTACGCCAATCCTGCAAACAAGCCGTTTCAGTCTTAGCAATCATAGGATCGTAAATAAAAGCAAAAAATCGTGACATGGTTATTTCCAATTATAAGATGTATTAGAATGCGTAGTATAAAGGACAATTAATCATTAAGCATCAATTATTGTAAGGTGGGCTTGCCCACCATATTTAATACTGATTGATTGTCGAGGCACCTGAAACAATTTTGGTGGGCAAGCCCACCTTACTGTTTTAAAGAGTCTAGTAGGTTTGGTTTTACCAAACAATAAGAAATGATTTTTTTGTGGAGCCAAACCTACTATTAAAATTATTATTTTTTGTTTTTTTCATCAAAAGGTATTATCAAATCTCCATCACAAACATGCTCTTTTGTATGTTTATTCATTATAGATGGTAATACAACAACATGTTCAGGAGCATCTGCTGGCTTATTTTTATCAAAAGGTAATAGAATTATTTCTGGATAATTAGTATCAAAAGAATAAAATCCATAATAAAACTTTGCTTTACTCCAGCGCCCATAAGTTTTTTTTGGTTTAGTTGATACAAAATATGCACAGGCTGTTTTCAACCATGCTTTGGTTAATTCAATACTTGTATCCTTTCTATTACAATCAACTGGAGGATAAATATTAAAATGAGTTAATTTGTTTTTATGGTTTACTGCATATCTGTAAATTACAGAATGTAATGAGTCACAATCTTTCTCAGCAATAACACCTGTAGAAAAATGTAGCATTAAGGTCATTATAATAAGCTTCATACTTATCTCCTCTTTGTTTTATTAACCATCATAATCAATCACAATTTTCTTGGTTTTGGGTAGTGATTGACAAGTCAGAATATAGCCTTTTTCTAATTCCCAATCTTCGAGTGAATAATTATTGAGCATATCTACTTCGCCTTCGACCAATTTACAGCGACAGGTGGCACAAACTCCTGCTTTACAAGAATACGGCATTTTGATTTTGGCATCAAGAGCTGCATCGAGTAAGGTTTTGTCTTCACCTTGTTTTATTTCATAACGTGAGGTGACGCCATCAATAGTCACCATTACACCTGAATCAAGTGTGGCGGTCTTTTTCTTTTCGGACATGACTTGTCCTTCGGATAAAAACTGTTCGCTGTGAATTATTTTATCATTTACTCCTTTTTCGGCTAAAACAGATTTAACTTCATCTATCATTCCACCAGGACCACATAAATAATAACCTGCAATATCAAGTGCTTCAAGTTCATTATTATAAATTTTTGTTACCTTTTCGGCATTAATTCGCCCAGCATACAATTCCACATCAATGGGTTCTTGTGATAAGAAATAACTAATGGATAAACGCTCAGGGTATTGGTCTTTTAGATCTGCTAATTGCGTTTTCATCAAGGTGCTTTCGACTGTTGAATTACCATAATAAAGGTTGATATGGCTGTTTGAATTGTTCATCACTTCGTAAATCATACCCAAAACTGACGTAATACCACTACCAGCTGCAAACATAGCATAAGTTTTATCATCTTGTGGAACCATGACAAAGTGACCGGTTGGTGCCATGACCTCTACTGCATCACCTACTTTATATTCGGTTTGTGCGGGAACAGAGAACTGCCCGTCTTCAACTTTTTTTATCAAGACTTTAATATCATCTTGATTAGCAGGATTAAATATCGAATAACTGCGCCGAATTTCTTCGCCATTAACCTCTCTTTTAAAAGTCAAATGCTGACCAGCTTGCCAGATAAAAGTAGGCTTGAAATACACTGGTATATCCAAAGTCCAAATCACCGCATCGTTGGTTTCTTGTTGTATATTTTTAATTTTTACTTTATGAAATTCGTACATAATATTTTCTTTTTATTAATTTTAAAGAGATAATCACTTTTAAGTAGTGGAGTCCCTTGTGGGCTCCTTTTATGGTGAAAATCAATATCTCAATTTACAAGGCTCCCACAAGGGAAGCCACTACTTCTTACATTTTCAACTTTAGGTTCTAATTCTATAAATTAATGACACTTAAAATAATCAAATGGTTCTAGACATTTAGTACATCTATACAGTGCTTTACACGCTGTTGAACCAAATTGACTCAACAACTCTACATCTTTACTTTTGCATTGTGGACAAATTATTTTTCCACTACGCGATGGTGGCATTATGCCATATTTTAACAAGTCAGCTTTGCCTTTATCTGTTATCCAATCAGTTGTCCATGCTGGAGATAATTGCGTTTCTACCTTGATTTTGGTGGGCAAGCCCACCTTACGACCTTCTTTTGTAAGAATGTCGATAATATCTTGCTCCATCACTTCCATTGCAGGACAACCTGAATAAGTTGGGGTAATAGTCACTATAACTTGCTCATCATCCACTTCAATATTTCTAATCACCCCTAAATCCCCTAAAGACAACACAGGTATCTCTGGATCGGTTACTTGGGCGAGCATTTGTTTTATTTTATTTATCATTTCAACTAGACATTTATGACCAGGGGAATGGACTTTAGTCCATTAATTCGTGGACTAAAGTCCACGCCCCAAATCTTTATTTACCATTCACAACCCGGATATGCCCGTTGTAAAAACTGCATTTCGCAGAGCATTTTACCTAAATATTCGCTGTGGTGTCCTACTCTGCCGCCTGTGGCTTTCCAGCCTGTTGTTGGGATTTCTAATGGCGTTTGGGTAATTAAATCTTTAACTTCTACATCCCATTTTTTGTGTAACTCTTCAGGATTGGCAGCGATGCCTTGTTGAACGAGTTCATCAATTTCGTCATTGCTTTCAAAAAGTTCGTGGTGGTAATGCCAGAGGTGGTTCATGGCATTCTGCATGCGTTTATGGCTTTCTTGTGTACCTAGTGCCATGCGTTTTATCCAGAGTTCACTGCGTTGTTTGTGGTAGGTGACTTCTTTAAGTGACTTTTCGGCTATGGCAGCTAACTTTTCATGACTACTGTTTGACAATTCCTCATACAAATAAACATGATACACATCTATCATGTATTGGCGCAGCATGGTTTGGGCATAGTCGCCATTGGGTTGTTCGACTAGCAATACATTTTTGAACAAGTGTTGATCACGCATAAAGGCTAAATCATCAGCGGTTTCATCATCGCCTTTTATTTCTGATGCCAGCTCTAACAACATCTTAGCTTGTCCGATTATATCAAGTGATGTATTGGTTAAGGCTAAATCTTCTTCTAAAAAAGGCCCAACACCACACCATTCGGATAATCTTTGACCTAAGATAAGAGTATTATCAGCTAAATTGAGAACATAATTATACAGTGCGCTCATTAGATATTTTTCACCTCTTTATCAAAAGGGTAAAAACTAGGGTGGCGGTATATCTTATCTTCTGCTGGTTCAAAATAAGCAGCTTTATCAGTTGGATTAGATGAAATAATCTGAGTGGAATCCACCACCCAAATACTTTCGCCCTCTTCTCTTCGTGTATATAAATCACGTGCATTTTGCATTGCCATTTGTGCATCTGTGGCATGAACTGAACCAACATGCTTATGGCTCAAACCTGCTTTTGCTCTTAAAAACACTTCGTATAATTTCATTATGCCACCTCTTTTTTATTGTTTAATTTTTTAGCATAAACTGCTGCCGCTTCTCGTACCCATGCACCATCATTATAAGCTTTATTGCGTGCATCCATGCGTTGTTGGTTGCATGGGCCATTGCCTTTGATAACGTCGAATAGTTCATCCCAAATAATTTCACTGAAATCATAATGACCTGTTTTATCGTTGTATTTCAAATTCTTATCAGGAATAGTTAAGCCTAAATATTCTGCCTGAGGAACTGTAGCATCAATAAATTTCTGTCTTAAATCATCATTACTAAAGCGTTTGATTTTCCACTTCATGGATTGATTAGAATGGGTTGAATCTTTATCACTTGGGCCAAACATCATCAAAGAAGGCCCCCATGTTCGATTGAGTGCATCTTGTGCCATGGCTTTTTGTTCGCTCGAGCCTTTTGCCATCTTTAGCATAATGGCATAGCCTTGGCGTTGGTGGAAACTCTCTTCCTTACATATGCGAACCATCGCACGTGAGTAAGGTCCATAGGAAGTTCGACACAAAGCCACTTGATTCATAATTGCAGCGCCATCAACCAACCAACCCACAGCACCAGCATCTGCCCAGTTAAGTGTTGGGTAGTTAAAAATACTGGAATACTTTGCTTTGCCTGAGAGTAAATCTTCAAACATTTTATGACGTGATTCACCTAAAGTTTCGGCTGCTGAATAGAGATATAAACCATGACCTGCTTCATCTTGAATCTTTGCCAGTAAAATCAACTTGCGTTTAAGTGTTGGCGCTCGACTCACCCAATTGGCTTCGGGCAATTGTCCTACAATTTCAGAATGGGCATGTTGTGAGATTTGACGTATTAGTGTTTTACGATAGGCACTGGGCATCCAATCGCGTGGTTCGATTTTTTCTTCCGCATCAATGCGTTTTTGGAAAGCTTCTAACAATTCTGGCAAATCATCACCCGCTTGTGAATCTCTTAGACCTTGTGAATACATAGTTTTACCTTTTTTAGTTTGTAACGTAACATTAATAAATGATGAAAAATCACATAGAAATTATGTTTTGAGGTATTATAATTCCCAAATCCCGATATAGAAATGCGTTTGAGAGTGCAAGTAACTGATGTGCATAGGAAATCAAGAAAAACTAAAGTCACCTCATTGGTGATGAAGCTTTTTCTGGGTTTTCTAGGTGCATCAAGGACTTGTGCTATCATCGTACTTTCTATATCGGGGTTTGGGTAATTAGAGATATTATAAATTCTCTAAGGAAATGAAGCAATGCTTTTATAAGGTGGTTTCTGATTACATATTAATATAAGAGACCTTTGCATAACTTTGGGACGGTGGAAAAAAGAATGAAAAATACTTCAATCAAGGCAAAAAATGAGTCAAATAGCCCGCTATTTGCGATTTTTTTAACGCAGAGTGGAGTTTTTTACAACTTTTTAACTCGTTCCACGAGTTGTGCAAAGGTCTCTATAATTAAGAAAAAAACTTTTCACCACTCACATTGCTTTCGTTGTATATGGCGGAATTTATAAAAATTGATTTAAAAGTATTAATATCTAGCTCTTCCAAAAAAAGTCTTTTATCTTTATACTTTAATGGCAATCATCTCTAATCAATTTTATATGAATAAAACAATCTGGCTCATCTTATTTTTTTCTGCACTCATTTGGTCGGGAGTTAATCCTAAAGATCAATTCACTTGGTTTTTGGAAGTTTTTCCTGCAATCATTGGCTTTGCGTTAATGACGTGGACTTATAAAACTTTTCCACTAACGCCTTTATTGTATTGGTTAATCTTATTTCATTCGGTTATTTTGATGGTCGGTGGACATTATACCTATGCTGAAGTGCCTTTGTTTGACTGGATTAAAGAAACATTTGAACTCAGTCGAAACAATTACGATAAGGTTGGGCATTTTACCCAAGGTTTTGTGCCTGCTATTATTGCCAGAGAATTGTTCATTCGTAAAAAAATTGTCAATGGAGCCTGGTGGAGGCGTTATTTAGTCGTCAGTGTTTGTTTGGCCTTTAGTGCATTTTATGAATTAATCGAATGGTTAGTTGCCATTTTATCTGGCGAAGATGCCACTGCCTTCCTAGGCACACAAGGCTACATTTGGGACACCCAATCCGATATGGGTTGGGCATTATTTGGGTCGATTGCTGCCTTAATTGTTTTAAGTAAATGGCATGACAAGCAGATTATAAAACTAGGATGATTGAATTATAAACTTTAAAGAACCGAGATTAAAAGCATTGAATGAATTTAAGATATTCAACCTTGTTTGGCAAGATGAGCTAGACTTTAATGATAATTATAAAGCTATCGAATCTTCATTAAGTCCATTTCTTATCAAGAAAGAAAGGACTGACGGATGACCTGGAACAAAAATTTTGGGGCATCTGGCTACAGTTCGTCACTATAAGGTAATTGAAGAAAGTATTAATAGCTTAAGCCAAGTCTTTTACAGCATGGGTGTCACCAAGTTATTCAGAAGACCTTGCTTTTTATAAAAATGGTATTGTCTTCTCTACTTCCATTGGTCCAAATGTAATTGACTTAGTTTACTGGCAGTTGTTTTTGTGAACTTACAAAATATTCTATACTTATGGAATCAATGAATTTAAAATCTGTTTAAAATTTTTTATCAATAATTGAGAAGAGCTAATGGCAGTCAGTGTGTTTGATTTATTTAAAGTTGGGATTGGACCTTCGAGTTCGCATACGGTTGGACCAATGCGTGCCGCTTTTTTGTTTTGTCAGCAATTACAACACCGAGAAGTGATTAATCAAACAAGCACCATCACCACAGAATTATTTGGTTCACTTGGACACACCGGTAAAGGTCATGGAACGGACAAAGCCATTATATTAGGGTTAAGCGGTTATCAACCAGATAAAATTGATCCCGATGATATTGACAAAATACTTGCAGGGGTTGAAAAAGAAAAATCAATTTCACTCACTGCAAGTCACTGCATCAAATTCAACTACAAAAAACACCTCAAATTTCATAAACGCAAGATGTTACCATTGCATTCCAACGGCATGCGTTTTGTTGCGATGGATAACGGTGGCACTATTTTATTAAGCAAGGATTTTTATTCTGTCGGTGGTGGTTTTATTATTTCGCATAATAAACTGGCACAACAAGAAATCATCGAGGATTCCACCGTTCTACCCTATTCCTTTTCTTCTGGCGAGGAATTACTTAAATTATGCAAAGAGAACGATAAAACCATTGCTCAAATCATGTATGAAAAAGAAAAAACATGGGCAAGTATTGAAGAAATTAATCAACAACTCGATAATTTATGGCATGTTTTCAAGGCCTGTGTTGAACGTGGATTGAATTCTCCAGGTGTTTTACCAGGTGGATTAAATGTCAAACGACGTGCCCCAGAGTTATTCAATGAATTGCGCGACAAACCACAAGCTGCTTTACGAGACCCTTTGACCATACTTGATTGGGTTAATCTCTACGCACTAGCAGTAAGTGAGGAAAATGCCGCTGGTGGGCGTGTTGTCACTGCACCAACCAATGGAGCCGCTGGTATCATCCCGGCGGTATTGCATTACTATTACCATTTTTGCTCTCAAGCCAATATCCAAGGTATCCGAGACTTTATTCTTACCGCTGGTGCGGTTGGTATGTTGTATAAAGAAAATGCCTCAATATCTGGTGCAGAGGTTGGTTGCCAAGGTGAAGTGGGTGTGGCTTGCTCAATGGCTGCAGCAGGTCTTGGTGCTGCCTGCAACGAATCCCCAGAACACATAGAAAATGCAGCAGAAATTGCCATGGAACATAATTTAGGTCTAACCTGCGATCCTATCGGAGGATTAGTACAAATTCCGTGTATCGAACGCAATGCCATGGGGGCCGTTAAAGCCATAAATGCTTTTCGTATGGCTTCTCGTGGTGATGGTTCTCACTGGGTATCGCTTGACAAGGTTATCAAAACCATGAAAATCACTGGTCAAGACATGCAATCCAAATACAAAGAAACCTCTCGCGGAGGTTTAGCTGTTAATATTATTGAGTGTTAATCCACAAAATAAGCCTAACAAAATTACTGGGTTTGAAAAATATCCCAACGCCAGGTACTGTTGGTGA
>JAMOMK010000070.1 GCA_027067055.1 Lysobacterales bacterium
TTAAGATAACTAAAGGACCGTTGGAGACTACGACGTTGATAGGTCAGGTGTGGAAGTGTAGTAATACATGAAGCTAACTGATACTAATTGTCCGTGAGGCTTGATCATATAACCCAAAGTGTTTTAACACTTGGATTGTATGTCAAACTAACTAAAATTTATGGTTATTATTATCTGACATATAAGAAGTCATTGAACTAAACTTAATTGTAGGAAAATGTGACAAATGATAAGACTATTGGAAACAATAGCACTAATATTCTAAATGAACATCAGTCAATACAATGTGAAAACATTATATTGCAACCAGTTTTCTGGTGACAATAGAGCTGTGGTACCACCTGATTCCATTTCGAACTCAGAAGTGAAACGCAGCATCGCCGATG
Organism: Lysobacterales bacterium; assembly: GCA_027067055.1. Taxonomy (GTDB): domain Bacteria; phylum Pseudomonadota; class Gammaproteobacteria; order Xanthomonadales; family Marinicellaceae; genus NORP309. The sequence goes on from JAMOMK010000070.1 coordinate 387, forward strand.
GTAGTGTGGGTTCCCCATGTGAGAGTAGGACATCGCCAGAATTTATATACTAAACCCCGTTAGAGAAATCTGACGGGGTTTTTTTATACCCACAAAACAATGGCTACCATCAAGATGCTAGTCTGGATAGTGTTACTCCATGTGAGAGTAGGACATCGGTGAGAATTTAAACGTAAGCGTTAAGCCAACTACATAGTTGACATTTACCTCTCTTTAAAATTCCACGGTAGGAGCTTTTCATAGTCTTCAACAGTTTCCACTAGCGGCAGTTTTTTGAAGATATAACTCAAGTATTCCTGTGGATTAATGTCATGAGCTTTGGCTGTTTCAATAATCGAATACAGATTTGCACTGGCGTGTGCGCCCTTTGGGGTATTGGCAAACAACCAGTTTTTGCGACCAATAACAAAGGGGCGTATGGCATTTTCAGCGGCATTGTTGTCAATAGGATAGTTGCCATCATCGATATATTTAACTAACTTGTGCCACTGATTGCTCAAATACTTAAGAGCTTTACCCATAGCTCCACTTGGTGTGGTTTTATGCAGTATTTCATCTAAGAATTGCCTTATTTTATCAAGTATTGGTTTACTGTACTCTTGCCTGTGTTGATAAATTTTATCGGGTTTGAATGTTTTGATTTGTTTTTCTATGGCATAAAGTTGACCAATAAATTTTATCATTTTTTGTGCGTTCAGGTTTTCGCCATTATCTAAGACTTTAATAAAGTACCGTCGGGCGTGAACCCAACAAGCCAGATGAATAAAATTGAATTTAGTCGCAATTGCATCATAGCCAGGATAACCATCACTCATCACGGCTCCATCGTAATTAGCCAGTAGTTTTTCAACCTCACAGTTCCCACGTGTCGGATAATAATCAAATAAGACATTGTTACCAGCTAGCTGTACCCACATATAGCTTTTGCTTGAGGCTTTTCTACCAGTTTCTTTCAAAACCTGAATGCTCGTTTATGAAATACATCCCTGTATTTCCCTGCTACGCAGCCAGCTAAAGCTGTTCAAATTCTTTCCCGAAGAATTTAGTCATCAATATGAATGCAGGGTTGATCATAAAGCTGGTCACGAATTAAATTAACCAACGGTTGTATAGCCTTGGCACAGGCTATCATCCAATTAGCCATTATTTGGCGAGATATGTTTACCTCAATGCGTTTGAACATCGAACTCAATCGATATAAAGGCAGCTGGTTACTATCAGTTTTTTCAGACTTGGAGCCAAAACGATTTTTCTTAAAATCAATTAATGTTGATTCAAGTGTTTTTATGTATTGGTTCTTTTGTTCAAGCTGAGAGTCTTTTTGCTCAAGTTTTTTCTTAAGTAGATTGTTTTCTTTTTATAGTTTTTGAACACTTTGCATAGACTATATTATACCAAATTATTCACACAATGACCTCAAATTTATGGGTTAAATTCCATCATATTTTAATGCTTTATGTGGGTTTAATTTAGATACATCAATACCCTTTAACAGCCAATTAAATTGTTCTTTATTCCAGTTTAAGATTTTATCTGCATGCTTAATTGGCCATTTGAATTTATCTTTTTCAAGACGTATTTGCCACATACAAAAACCAGTATTGTGCCAATAGACGACTTTTAATTTGTCTTTTCGTTTACAACAAAAAACAAACAGACTTCCATCCATTGCATTAAGCTTCATTTGATTTATAACTACTTGTGTTAAGCCATTTATTTGCTTTCTAAAATCAACATAGTCGCGGTAAAGATATATCTTTTGATTGCTTATTGACAACATGGTTTACCTCATTATTAAAACTGAGGATTGTGCAGCTTTTTGTTCAAAACTTATAGGGTGTGGTTTGGTTGACGCTTACATTTAAACACTAAACCCTTGCACATTGTGCAGGGTTTTTTTTATGCTTAAAAGTATACATAAATAATGGCTACCATCATGGGGCTAAGTTAATAAGTGTTACTCAATAGAAATTGAGATAAATTAATACTTATTATCAATCTATCTTTAGTTGGTTAACTTTATTATGCAAAACTGCTCTTGTTGCAGAATCTGGATTTATTGC
>JAMOMK010000071.1 GCA_027067055.1 Lysobacterales bacterium
AAAATGTACAGTATTACCATTAAGCTCTTTGCGAGAAATCAGTTGCAAAGTAAAATTGTTAGCCATTGTTGTATCTCTAAAAAAATAATTGCTTCATTTTAATTCAGCGTGATAAAATAGTAAAATGAATAAAGCAAGCATCCTATTTTTAGACAATACTTACCCTAAAGATTACCAAGTATCTACACTGGAAAAACAAGCCATAGGTGGGACAGAATCTAGTGTGGTGAAAACTGCATTGATTCTGTGCAAAGCTTATAATGTATTTGTAGCACAAAAATTTCGCAAAGATGAACACCGTGAAAATAAAAGTTTGAGCTTTATTCCCAAAGCTCACATGCACAAACTTGACCCTGATTTTATTGTTGTACTGCGCAAATACCCCTTGTTAAAAGGATTGAAAAAACAATTCCCAAAGGCAAAATTATTCCTGTGGTTGCACACCTATAAAAACACCGAATACGTATTTAAAAGAGCGGGTTTATCCAAAACAGATACAACTATTATTTGCAACTCCAAAACACATGTAAAACATACCGCACAAATTTTGAACAAATCATTTCTCGGTTCTCTGTTTTCACTGATTTCAAAAAAGACCACAGTGACATATTGTTACAACCCAATTACAAAGCCTGAAAAACCCACCATTAAACGAGACTCCAATAAATTATTGTTCTTTTCATCGCCAAACAAGGGATTGAAGCAAGTAGTAGCTAGCTTTAATGCCATTAATAAAAAACTCCCCGATTTACGACTTTATATCGCAAATCCTGGTTACAAAGACGATAAAAGCATTGAATTGAATAAAGATATAATCGTTTTAGGCAGTTTGCCACAACAACAAATGATGCAACATGTTGCCGAATCCTTGTGTGTTTTTTACCCACAAGATTCCTTTGCCGAAACTTTTGGCTTAATCTATGCTGAAGCCAACGCGCTAGGCACGCCAGTATTGGCACATGATATAGGCGCAGCACGAGAAATTTTACATCCAAACAATCCACTGATTGATGCCAATGATTATCAGCAAATAGAAAAGATGATTATTGCTTGGCAAAAAAACTTCCCACAAGTGGCTTACAAACAAGATTTTGGTGATGATAGTGTTTTCAAACAGTGGCAAAAGTGTTTTAAAACTTAAACTTGGCAGATAATTCCTCAATCAAAACACTAGGAGCTAGGCAATAACTAAAAATTATTGATTGTAGCAGGCTTTGAGAAAAATCCCCCTCAATCCCCCTTTGCAAAGGGGGAGCAAAGAGTTATATTTGAAACTCGATCAACTCCCTCCTTTGCAAAGGAGGGCTGGGGTGGATTTCCTAAACAACAGCTAATGAATCTTAATAATTAGACCATTACGAGTTCAGTTTTAGAGAACAGATACCTTCTCACCCTACAACAACCCAACTTCTTTAATCTTATTTACGTAAGTTCTTGAAACAGGTACTTCTTTGCCGTTTTCTAAAACTAAGATGACATTGCGCCCATTCTTTTTTACTCGTTCTACTGCATCTCGTGCGATCCACCATGAGCGGTGGACTTGTAAGCCATCATAATCAGATAACTCGACTAAGGCATCTTTCATGCGCATAAGCAACATGTGTTCGCCTTTTGCGGTGGTGACATTAAGGTAATGATCTTCCATAACAAAACAGTGTAGTTCATCGCCCAACTGATGAGGCAAACGATCAAGAAAGTTTTTCCCCGCTTTTATTTTAGGTTCAGGACTTGTTTTTTTGGTATTTTCTGATTCAATGTTTTTGTGAAATTGAGAAGAGATGAAAGTGACAATTAAACCCACTAAAAAAACTTGTGGGAAAAAAGCTAAGAATTGATTGATAGTACTTCCCTGCGTATTGAAAAATAGTGAAATAAAAACCTGTAAGCAAAAAGTTAATAACAAAGCCGCCACCAATGAGGGCACGATAAACTTAACCAGCTTATGGACTTTCTTTTCTGTAAAAAACCATTGAGTTAATTTGATTGAATGGTAGTAAATAAAATAACCTAAAAACAAAGAAATCATCCAATAGGAAATTCGATTCACAAGTGGCAGTGCAAAACTACCAAAAGGACCAAGGTAACCAATTACCAAACCCAAGGAAGCAATAAAAGCCAAGGTCAAAAGGCTGGGGAGTTTGATTTGGTAACGTTTTTTTAGGTTCATTTCACGACTCGTGTGTTGTACCGCCTAATAAAACCGTGGGTGTTGGCGAAGTAATCACAACAGTCCACGAAATCAGGCTCGTATTAAAAATTAAAGTTTATACAATTTGTCCTGTGAAATCAATTAAGCAATTCAAATAACACTTAGGAAAAAATTATGAATATTAAAAATTTAATTAATACAACTATAGCATTAGGTCTAATCAGCCTAAATACTTACGCAGCTAATCTTAATGTCACGATAGATAACGTCAACTCTAATGATGGGAAAATTTTAGCACAAGTATTTAAAGGCGAAGATAAATATAAAACTGGCAAGCCTGAATCAAGTATAATAGTGCCCGCGAAAAAAGGTGAAAATAATTTCTTATTTCAAAATTTGTCAGCAGGTGAATATGCCGTTCGTTTGTTTCATGATATTAATGACAATAATGACTTAGACACCAATGTTTTTGGAATGCCCACAGAAGGATATGGCTTTTCAAACCAAGCGGTTGGTAACTTTGGACCGCCAAAATACAAAGACATGGTTGTTGTTATAAGTAAGGGTGCAGAATCTGCCGATACTAAAGTTAAAATGATTTATTAAGGGGGATTACAATGAACCGAAGAGAATTTATCCAGTCTTTAGCAGTTTTGGGAATCACTGCTTCTCACTTGCCAACTGCATTGTTGGCAAATAATAATAAAACATGGAAACAAAAGTACGATGCTGCAATAAAGAGTGACCCAAGACTTATTGGGCATCAGAATTATACACAAGAAAGGCAAGCCGAATCACTTGTTATCGAAGGTGAATTTCCAAAAGACTTTAGCGGCACATTTTATCGCAACGGTCCTGCTTTACTCGAAAGAGATGGCGTTAGACAAAAGCATTTGTTTGATGGTGATGGCATGATTCATGCTTTTAAATTTGAAAACGGAAAAGTCTCATTTATAAATAAGTTTGTGCAAACTCATAAATACAAAAAAGAACAAAAAGCAGAGCGATTTTTGTATGACTTTTCTGGTTTGGGTCTAAAAAACACAGAGTCAGTGAGTTCAGCAGATAGCATCAATATGGCTAATACAAATGTTTTGCCTGTTGGCAATGAAATTTGGGCGTTATGGGAAGCCGGATCTGCCTATGGAATGCATCCTGAAACTTTAGAGACAAAAGGAACAATCACCCTAAATGCACAACTCAAAGGCGCGCCTTTTTCAGCACATCCGAAAATAGATGCTGATGGCACTATTTGGAACTTTGGTTTAGATTATGCCTCGGGTCAAGTCATTATCTATAAATTAAATTCTAAAGGTGGAATGCAAAAATTTGGTATCGTTAAAACTGATTACCATGCCATGTTACATGATTTTCTTATCACCGATAAACACATATTGCTTGTTCTGCCCTCATTAAAGGTCAACCCCAAAGGGAAAGGCTTTGCTGCACAACAACAGTTTGATGAAAATCGTTCTATGCGTGTTTTGGTCGTTGATAAAAGTGACTTTAGTTTAAAAGCCACTCACGAATTCCCTGCTTGTTTCTTGTTTCACTTTGGCAATGCATGGGAAGAAAAAGATGGCACTATTCGATTTGATGGCTGCCGTTATCCCAACTTAGAAGTCTTACACCGCATGGAAAATATTATGCAAGGTGATACTTATTTGATGAAAGATACCATCAGCCAGACGGTAATATTTACTATTTACCCTGATGGCAAAACCAAACAAGAGGCCTTTGCAGGTTCTGCCGAATTTCCACGCATATACCCTTCATTGACAGGCAAAAGAAATGAAAAAGTCTTTACCATAGGCGATACAAAAGATGCACAATGGGCAGATTCTATACGTTCAATGAGTATCGAATCTGGCAAAATTGACCAATACGTTTACGGCGAGGATTATCTCGTTGAAGAGCATGTTCTAGTCGAAAAACCCGAACAAAAAAGCGGTTATTTAATCGGCACTGCCCTCAATTGGAAAAAACAACAAACTTGCGTGTCTCTATTTGATGCCGAAAATATCAAATCTGGGCCCTTAGCTCGTGCATGGCTTCCCTTTCATATTCCACTTGGTTTTCATGGGAATTTTAAAGTAGTTTAATGAGTTTTAAAACGTAAAGAAAATCCCAAGCATCAATCCAGTTGATTTGGGGCTTGTTAGTTTGAACTCTTTGGTTAAAACCTTGTTCATCTCAGGTATATGGGCAGCTCCATAATTGACGTAATGGAATTGGTAATGGTAGCGAGAGTAGAATTATAGTTCTTACTCAATAACTGCTATTGTATGGAATATTGGATAGTATCAAGTAAGGCTTGGTTTTGTGCTGTCCAACTTTCGTTATAGACTAGTTTTGCTTGGTTTAGGACATTTAAGGCTTCTATGTGTTTGCCTAGTTTATTTAATACTCTGGCCTTAATTTCTAAGTAGGGGTTGGCTTGAGGGCTGTATTGTTCTAGGTTGTTCAATACTTCGAGGGCTTTTTGCGCATCAGTTTTTAAGTATATTTCTGCTAATTGATTTTGTGCATCTGTCAGTGCACTAATATCACCAATAGAGCGTGCTTTATTCGATGTTTGTTCAATTAACACAATAGCATCTTTATTTCGATTCACTAAATTGTAATAACGAATCAAATAGATGTCCATATAAATTTGGTAACGATTAAAACCATATTCTTTGATTAATTTTGCTCGCTCATTCCAGGTGGCTTCAAAGTTTTTAGTGTCTTTTAAAAGCAACAACAATTCCATTTCTAAGAAGGCATTGTCTAGTTGCATGGGAATATTTTTTGTGTTTTTAGCAATTTGCAGTTGTAAGTCAATTTTTTGACGTGCAAGCTTCCAATCAAAGAAATTCATTGCCAATACGGCATCATAATGCAAATAATGCAATCTTAAGTCATCAGAGTCGAGCTCCTCAGCAATATTTTTAATGCGCATATTGACTTGTTTGGCTTCACTAAAGTTACCACGAATATTTAAAATTGCCACCAATGACCCCAATCCATTAGCAATTTCTTCTTTATCGTTGTCTAACTCCATAATTTGTAAAGCTTGTTTTTTTAGGCTAATTGCCTTATCCCAGTCATAACTTGATAATGCCATATTCGACAATTCGTTTAGTGCCAGTACTTGTTGATGTATATCACCTGCAGATTGAGCAAATTGCAAGGACTGCTCAAATAGTTCCAAAACATTTTGGTTATTAGATTGGGCCTGTAAGGCTTTTGCTTGCCCGTAATAACTTTCTGCGTAGGTACTAGGATTAGTCAGTTTATCAATACCTATTAAAGCTTGTTGATAAAACTTTAGTGCATTCTTAATATCGCCAAGTTTATGATAGGCTTTGGCAATATACAGCTGTATTTCTGATTTTTTAACGGCATCAATGGATAGCTGGCTAGCAGAAAATTTTTTTAAAGTGTTTATTAGAAAAGAGTATTCCTTATTGGCATAGTTTATTTTTGCTAAATCTATTTCAATTTCTGTAGCCATAGATGGGTAAGCAGATGTTGCTTTGAGTGTGTTTAATTGGGACTCTGCTTGGTCATATTCTTTTTTATCTATTAATGTTTCAGCTAATGATAGTCTTGCTTGGTGGTGATTTTCTTGTCGGCTTAATATTTCAATTAATAATGCTTTTGCAGTATCTAAGTCTCCTGATTGCTTATTGCCAATTGCTTCAATGTATTTTTTAGTTAGTGAGTAGTTGTTGCCTTTAGCATTATCAATGCTTGTAGAAGCTTGGTTATAAGATGAGATATAGGAAATTTGCTTCTGAAGTAAGTGGCTTATTGAGTCCGCTTTTAGTATGGTCTTTTGCAGTGGTTTTGCGCCTTTGGTTAAGTTAATAACCGCCTCATAGATTTCTCCATTTCTAATGACATTAGTACTGATGACAGTTAGTTCTTTGTTTTGTTGCCAATGCTTTTCTATGGCTTGTTGAGCATTTTCACTGATTTCGTCAAATACAATTTTATCATGAGAGTCACTATTATTGATACTTGATTTAAGCACTTCATTCATGCCAATTTGTTGCACTTGGTTTATAGATAAATCTTTGAATTTTGTGGGTAGAATTAAAAACAATTGGTTTAATTTGGCACTGTTATCTATAGGGCTTTCTTTTATTGGTTTAACCGGTTTACTAAAAAAATGGTTACTCAAAAAGAGTATTAATATCAATGAAAAACCGAATGCTCCGTATTTGATAAAAGGGTTTGTTTTTTTATCAGTAATATGAATTGTTGACTCAAAACTTACACCTTTACCAAAGTGTGTAATTATAATTTCTGGCTTTGTGGGCTTTTGCTCTAGAATATTACGCAGTGCCAGAATAATTTGATCAACGGAATTATCAGAGACAACTCTTCCCCATACATCATCCATTAATGTTTGTTTTGAAAGGACTGTGTTGGGATTTTGAATTAAATAATTAAGGAGTTTGTTTTGAATATTAGACAACTCTATTTCTACGGCTTTTTTAAAAACAACTCCATTGGTGCTGTCATAAGAAAAATTATCTAATTGATATAACATAGTGCAAATAGCCAAACTTCTAAAAATGATTGCAAATAATACCGTAAAAAGCATTAAGATAAAATCAATTATTGAAAACTCTTTTAAATTTCAATCAAGCTGTATTTTCTATATTACTACCCTTTAAGTCCACCATAAGAACTTTTTAAGAACTTTCTAATAAAATAATAATAATTTATTCAGGGTTTAGAATTTTATTTTTCATATACTTAAATTTCCAAATCACGATATGAATCAGGAGAAAATTAGATGATATATCAATTTAAAAAAAGCAATATTTATAACTTTATATTGCTGGTAATTACTGTGATGACAGTGACTGCTACTTATGGTCAGTTTGAAATAAAGAAACACACTGTAAATAGCGGTGGAACGACAATGATGGCTGGTTCTATTGTCATGCATTCAAGTATCGGTCAAGTCGATGCTAGCAATCAGTTAACTAGTGACTCTTTTGTAATAAAAGGAGGGTTCTGGCAAACCAACAGCACAACTAGTTCAACCGATATAATTTTTACAAACAGTTTCGAAAATTTATAACTCAATATCAAAAAACAAAGGGGATAAACCATGAAAAAAAATATAATATTAGTAATTTTAATGACAGTTATTTTATCAATAAATAATGCGTGTGCTGCGCCAGTAGGTAGCAGTTTTTCCTATCAGGGTCAATTATTAGACAACAATAATCTTGCCAATGGCAACTATGATATCATTATCGAAGCCTATAGTACAAAAGTTGGCAATGGTAACTTAGGGGTGTCTCAAACTTTTAATGCAGTAACAGTTTCTGAAGGCATATTTAACATTCCACAAGTTGACTTTGGAGATGCCATTTATACAGGTGATGAAATATGGCTAAATATTCAGGTTAGGAAAACAGGTAATCCAACCTATATCACCTTGTCACCCAGGCAACGTTTAAATGCCGTACCCTATGCAGTACAGACTGAATTTTTGGCGCCCAATGGTGCCAACACCAATGATTTTTTACAGTTTGATGGCAGTAATTGGGTGGGGGGAGCTTTAAATATTCCAATGCCATGGGATGTTAATGGATCAGATATTTCGTATTCTGCTGGTAAGGTAGGTATTGGTACTGGAGCATCAGCTATAACAAGCACTCTAGAAATTAAAGGTGAATCAGGAGTTGATCCCTTTCGTATTCAAAACAGCACGACCGGGATAGGTTTAGATTTTAGAGTGGCTCAAAATGGAGGAGTTGCAATTGGTCCCTTTACGCCTAACCCTCCGCTTTCAGGGTTGCAAGTCCAAGGAAATGTCAGGCAAGGACTTAATACCAATGGGATAATAAAATATATGGTTGATGCATTTTGTGATCCTACTCCAACTATTCATAAGTTCTACAATGGTGTCGATAATGGCATTGGAGCTGTAACAATTGATTATATTAGTACAGGGAGATGTAAACTAGTTTTTCCCTTTAGTCTAAATGATAGATATTATCAAGTATCTTCCTCAGGTTCGGGCCCAGGAGTAGACAGTCGAGGGGTTTCTTGTACTAATGTTTTTGATGCTTTATATTGTAAAAGATACAATGGTGTTGGGACAGCAGTAAACGGCAGAATGATGATTCTTATCTATTAACTACAATTGAATAGAAATAGATTGCTGGATGGACTTAAGTTAGGCTTGATTGTAGACCATCCAGTTGTATGGTTGTGAAACTTAGAATTCTTTGTGGTGTATATATTATTAACTTTAAAATACTCCAACTCTTCTCAAGAGGAAAGCTTTAAGTTTTTGTTCTTAAAAGTTTTCTCACTTTTGGCGGTCTTAGTTAAACAGTTTTAAGTTATTTCACCTATATAAATATCTCAGTACTTTTTTTGTTAACACTACCCAAATAAGAACTTTATAAGAAACAAATAAGAAATATTTCAGATTTGAAAAATCAGTTTTCTTTACAATTAATCAAAATTAATTACGAGTCCGAACATATGAAAAATATCAGGAAAAAATTTGTGGTTTATATTGCTTTACTGTCAATACCATTTGTTAATCAATCGATACAAGCCAAACAACCGAATTCTGTTGCTGAATTTATTAATCAAATTTCATCAATAACTGCTAAAGCAATAATACAAGAAGCCTATATTAAGGCTTCAAATACTGGTGGCGGTGATCGGTTTGGATTTTCGGTCGCATTGTCTGGAAATACTTTGATAGTTGGAGCCTCTAGCGAAGACAGTAATTCAACGGGGATAAATAATGATGGCGATAATAATCTTGCCTTTGGTTCGGGAGCTGTTTATGTGTTTGTTCGGGAAAATGGTCTCTGGTCGCAACAAGCCTATATAAAGGCATCCAATGCACAATTCGGGGATCAGTTTGGTGTGTCTGTAGATATTTCTGGTGATACGATTGTGGTTGGAGCTAGGTTTGAAGACAGTGCAGGTGTTGGTGTTAATGCTGATGAAAGTAATAATTCTGCTGCTAATTCAGGAGCTGCTTATGTGTTTCATCGTGTTGGTACTATCTGGAGTCAACAAGCGTATCTAAAAGCCTCCAATACCGACTTGGGTGATGAGTTTGGTGAGTCTGTAGCTATTAGTAATAATACCATTGTTGTGGGTTCACCAAAAGAATCAAGCAATGCGACAGAAATTAATGGTGATGACTCTGATAATTCGTCAGTTAGGTCGGGAGCTAGTTATATTTTTACCAGATCAGGTTCTGTCTGGAGTCAACAAGCGTATTTAAAAGCATCCAACGCCCAAGCCAGTGACTCGTTTGGTACAGCTGTGAGCATTTCAAACGATACAGTGGCAGTAGGAGCTATTGATGAAGACAGCAGTGCAATAAATATTAATGGTGATGAAACTGATAACACTGCAAGTAAATCTGGAGCTACTTATGTATTTGTTCGTGATGCTTTTGATGAGTGGTCTCAGCAAGCATATATCAAAGCTCATAATACGGATAGTGATGATCAATTTGGATTTTCGCTAGCCATAGACGATGATATTTTAGTGGTTGGAGCTAACTTTGAGAGCAGTAATGAAACAGGAGTAAATGCACCGGGTAACGATAATTCTGCGTTAAATGCAGGCAGTGCTTATGTGTATTCACGCATAGGTGTTACTTGGGGTTTTGATGCATATTTAAAAGCATCGAATACCGATGCCGGTGATGAATTTGGTTTAAGTGTCGATATTTCGGGTAATCAAATTGTAGTAGGAGCTTATGTTGAAAGTAGCGCTTCTAATGGTGTGGATGGAGATCAATCGAATAATAACGCATTGCTTTCAGGTGCAGGTTATTTATTTAAATTTGATGGAACTCAATGGCAGCAAGAATCCTATCTCAAAGCATTCAATACAGATAGCGGTGATCTTTTTGGTTATGATGTTGCCATCTCAGGGGACTCAATTATCATAGGTGCACAAGGTGAATCTGGTAGTGCAACAGGCATCAATCCAATCGATGATAATTTAGCAGGTGGTTCGGGCGCCGTGTATGTGTATATAGATGATTCAATATTTGCTGATGATTTTGAATAGAAAATTAATGATAGGAGAATATGATGTTAGCTAAAAAGTACAAAAGTATATCAAGCGTTTATTTACTGATGCTCATGATTAGTTTTTCTGTTTTTGCAGGGAATCTACAGTTGCACAATGGTGGATTGCCTCAAGGAGTATTACAGGCAGAATGGCAAGCCATTCAAACGCAAATTAAACAATATCAACAAAATCAAAAATCAGTAACAAATGTTACCCAACAGACCTATGTGAAAGCCTCAAACACAGGCGGTGACACTTTTGGTTTCTCTGTTGCTCTATATGGCGACACGCTAGTCGTAGGTGCACCTGATGAGTCTAGTAGTGCTACAGGAGTTAATGGAAATCAAATCGATAATTCCGCTATGCGTTCAGGTGCGGTCTATGTCTTTACTCGGGATTCTGGAGTCTGGAATCAGCAGGCTTATCTTAAAGCTTCAAATACTGGAGCCAATGACTTTTTTGGGCATACAGTGGCTATCTCTGGTGATACTATTGTCGTTGGAGCCATTGGTGAGTCTAGTAATGCAACAGGCGTTAATGGTGATGAATTTGATAATTCAGCAGATTCAGCTGGCTCTGCTTATGTTTTTGTTCGCAATGCAGGAGTGTGGAGTCAACAAGCGTACTTAAAGGCATCAAATACCAATGCAAATGATAGGTTTGGCAGTGCTGTGGCTATATCAGTTGATACAATAGTCATTGGTGCTAGCAATGAAAGTAATACGGAATTTGGATCAGGTGCAACCTATATTTTTAGTCGATCTGTTAATACATGGTCACAACAAGCTTATCTCAAATCAACAGATAATATTGGATTTACAAATTTGGATCATTTTGGGGACAAGGTTGCTATTTTTGGTGATACGGTAGTGATTGGAGCACCATTTGATAGTAGCAATGCAACAGGCGTTAATGGAGATCAGAATAATAATTTAGCGGTCAATTCTGGTTCTGCCTATATTTTTGTAAATACCGCAGGGTCTTGGAATCAACAAGCCTATCTTAAATCCTCAAATAGTGAAGCAGACGATCAGTTTGGTTCATCTGTATCAATTGATGGCGATACAATAGTCATTGGCGCAATAAGAGAAGACAGTGTTGCCACAGGTGTCAATGGAGATCAAAGTAACAACTCTGCCAATGCATCAGGAGCAGTATATGTGTTTGTACGAAATACAGGTATCTGGAGTCAACAAGCCTATCTTAAAGCATCCAATCCAGATACCAATAATTTATTTGGTGACCAGTTTGGAACTTCTGTGTCAATTGATGGCGATAGTATTGTGGTTGGAGCACGATGGGAAGAAAGTAATGCAATAGGAATTGATGGAGATGGCTCAGACAATTCTATCAGGGCCTCAGGTGCTGCCTATTCATTTGTTCGCCAAGGCAATAATTGGGTGCCTGAAGCTTATATTAAAGCCTCAAATACGCAACAAACTGGCGATGGAGATTGGTTCGGTACTTCTGTAGCCATGTCAGGTCAAACCCTTGTAATTGGTGCGCCGTGGGAAGACAGTAATGCAACTGGAATTAATGGTGATGAAAGTAACGAAGACATCATTCAAGCAGGTGCAGTTTATGTCTATACACAATCTAGTGGACTTAACTTTAGTGTGGGTGGTAGTGTTTCGGGTTTAGCATCCGGAAACAGTGTGACTTTACAAAACAATTTTGGTGATGATTTAATCATTTCAGCAGATGGAAACTTTACTTTTGGTCTATTATTGGCAGATGCATCAGACTATTTAATAACCGTCTCACAACAACCAACAACTCCCAATCAGGTCTGCGCTCTTAGCAATGAATCGGGCACTATTGCCGGTGCTAATATCATTAATGTAATGGTTGTGTGCACGACAAATACCTATACAATTGGTGGAACCATTGTTGGGTTGGCTTCTGGCAACGATGTCATTTTACAAAATAATGGAAGTGATGATTTACTTGTTAGTAGCAATGGAGATTTTATATTTTCTACAGCAATTGATGATGGAAGCAACTATAATGTGACCGCATTAACTCAACCAACAACTCCCAATCAGGTCTGTACCCTTAGCAATGAATCTGGTACTATTGCCGGTGCTAACATCATTAATGTAATGGTTGTGTGCACGACAAACTCCTATACAATTGGTGGAACCATTGTTGGGTTGGCTCCTGACAACGATGTCATTTTACAAAATAATGGAAGTGATGATTTACTTGTTAGTAGCAATGGAGATTTTATATTTTCTACAGCAATTGATGATGGAAGCAACTATAATGTGACTGCATTAACTCAACCAACCACACCTAGTCAAACATGCCAAATTAATAATGGACAAGGAATGTTATTAGGGGCAGATATTATTTCAATTATTATTGTTTGTACTAATGACCCTCTTTATAGTATTGGCGGAAGTTTATCAGGGCTTATCTCTGGAGATAGTTTGCTACTGCAAAATAATGGAAGTGATGATTTACTTGTTGTTAACAATGGTATCTTTACCTTTGATACTGAATTGTTAGATGGTTCAGCATATGAGGTTACCATTGAAGCACAACCAACTTCGCCTGAATTGATATGCAGTATAAGCAATGGCAATGGCAATATTTCTATGGCCAATATTACCGATGTAGAAATTACTTGCCTTACTGTGCAATTAACCCTTAGTCCTGATACCGTTGATTTTGGGGTAGTTGACTTTAGAACAAACCAAACCCAAACACTTAACATAACAAATACAGGAACAGGAACAGTGACATTGCCATCTTTTGTTGACCCTGCACCACCTTTTTATGTTGTCGGTGGAACATGTAACAATAATCCATTAGTCCTGATTCCATCTGAAACATGCAGTCTAAACATTGAATTTAGAGGTGATGAAATAGGCAGTTTTACTGCTCAGATGCAAGTGATTAGTAATGCCAGTTCAAGCCCCGATAATGTTAATCTAAGTGCTACTGTCTTGGTGCCTGTGATACCAGTGATGAATGTATTTGGTTTATTGTTGTTGGCTATATTAGTGCAGTTGTTGGGTTGGAGGTATAAAGCATGAAACTTAAAAATATTCTATTTCTGGGCAGTAGATTAGTAAAACTTGTTGTTATTGTATTGATTTGTTGTCAGGCTTCATTGGCAAAAAATTTGCATGCACAAACAAGTAAAGTTAACATCCCAAACTCAGGTGGTGAATTGCCTCAAGGTGTTTCGCAGATAGAATGGCAAGCCATTCTATCTCAAATAAAAGTATCGCAACAAGTACAAACCTCAACAGTAAATCTATCTCAACAAGCCTATGTTAAGTCATCAAATACCCAAGCTGGATTTAGGTTTGGATATTCGGTTGCAATATCAGGACATACCATGGTAGTGGGTGCTCGTTTTGAAGATGAGCCACTTGCTGCCAGGGCAGGAGCGGTCTATGTTTTTGTTCGAAGGCAAGGAGTTTGGAGTCAACAAGCCCGATTGGTGGCCTCTAATGTTGATGAAAATGACTGGTTTGGTCTCTCTGTGGCCATATATGGAAACACCCTTGTGATTGGAGCCCCATTCGAGGACAGTAATGCCAGAGAAGTTAATGGAGATCAAAGTGATAATTCTAAACATAACTCAGGAGCGGCTTATGTTTTTGTTAGGAGCAATAGTATTTGGCAGCAACAAGCCTATATCAAATCAACCAATACAGATGCGGATGACAACTTTGGAATATCTGTTGCAATTAATGAAGATACAATTATTATTGGTGCGCCATTAGAAGACAGTAATGCAACTGGTAGTAATGGCAACCAAGCTGATAATTCAGCTATGAACTCAGGAGCTGCCTATATTTATCAGAGGTTTAACCCTGATCTGTGGGTTAATAAAGGCTATATCAAAGCTTCAAATTCAGAAGCATTAGATAGGTTTGGTAGAGCGGTTGATATTACTGAAGACCTTTTTGTTGTGGGTGCTGAACATGAGTCTAGTAATGCAACAGGAGTGAATGGGGATCAAAATAATAATCTAAAACCTGGGTCAGGGGCGGCCTATGTATTTAGCAATGCCTCTGGTAGCTGGTTACAGCAAGCTTATCTCAAGGCTTCAAATTCTAATAATAATGACAGGTTTGGTTTGTCTGTAGCCATTTCAAATTTGACCACAGTTGTTGGCGCATCAGGTGAAGATAATAGTGCTACAGGAATTAATGGTAATGAGACACTCTGCTGTGATTATGGATCTGGAGCTGCTTATGTTTTCACCAAAGATATTGTGAATAATTTATGGAGCCAAGAAGCCTATATGAAAGCATCCAACACTGGAGGAGGGGATTTTTTTGGTGAGACAGTTGCCATTGATCGCAATACAATTGTTGTTGGTGCAGTGGGAGAAAAAAGTAATGCAACGGGTGTCAACGGCAACCAATTTGATGACTCCAGTCCCAATTCAGGTGCAGTTTACACATTTACCCGAGCTTCTTCAGTTTGGAGTCAGCAGGCGTATATCAAAGCTTCAAATTCAGAAACATTAGATGTTTTTGGTTCTTCAATTGCAATTTCTAACGATACAATTTTGGTTGGGGTTTCTCAAGAAGACAGTAATGCAACAGGAATTAACGGCAACGAAAATAATAATTCTGCCGATGAAGCCGGGGCGGCTTATGTATTTAACACAGACCTGCTTTTTGGAGATGGTTTTGAAGAATAGTATGAATTTTTAGGAGCATAAAATGTTAGCGAAAAATTACAAAAACATATTAAACGAGACCTTTGCATAACTCGTGGAACATGTTAAAAAGTTGCAAAAACCACCACTCTGCGTTAAAAAATTCGCAAATATAAGCATTTATTTATTGATGTTGGTTTTAGTCTTTCTAGTTTTTCGGGCAATCAAGAACTGCGAAATGGAGGATTACTCCAAGGTGTTTCTTTGAGCGATTGGTAGTCTATTTATTCACAAAGAAAACATCAAACTTTGGATACAACACCTGATTTGATGTATGATGAATTCAGTCAAAAACTGGCTGCTTAAACAAGATGAAGATTCTATTAAGCACCTGTCTGAATAGTGGGGTACAGCTCTTAGAACCATGCTAATAAATTGCTATAAAGCTTAAGCTTAACATAACACTTAACGCAAATCCCAGGCATCAACCCAGTTGACTTGGGATTTTTTGAGTTTAAATTCTTTCATCAAGACCTTTTCCATCTCAGGCATGTGGGCAGCACCATAAAAGATAGCGAAGGTTTTATTGCCTTTTTCGATTTCACGGCGCAAAACCTTAAGAGCTTTTAAATTGCGAGCAGTCACAATAGTAGAACCTTTATCGCCTTCCATCGCATCCATTACCACATCCATTGACATAAACTGTTGGGCAGCCACTATTTTCATCTGTTTTTCGCGATCATCAGAAAAGTAGGCAAACAGTAAGTCCATGTCATTCATAGCATCGGGATTGGTGGCTTGTTGTTGCATTCCCACCAACCACATGCGTAAAAACATAGAAAAGAATGACTCACCTTTTTCATCCATGCTTTTACTGAAATCTTCGGCAGATATATCAGCATGGACAAAGTTTTTGGGGGAATAATCGACTTCGTCCAATTGGAAGGTCAAACCCAACACCTCTTTCATGCCTGTTTGAATCATAGATAACAAACCTTTGCCTTCACTGGCAGCTTTATCGCCCACTCGCGTACCTTCAGGTGCGACCAATTCGTACAACACCACATCATAAGTTTTGAATAGTTTGTTTAAATTCTCATAATAAGATTTATCCGCCACATGTACCGCACTGATTAAATCAACATGTAAATCCGATGGAATACCGTTTTCAGGCACATAACGCACATTGGCTAATTGCAAAGCAATAGGCGTGTTGTCCTCTTTCTTTATACGCAAAAAAGTGGTTTTGCTTTTTTCAGTTATTGGCGTTTTTGTTGGTTCTTTGGCAACAGAAAATGAAAAGGCGACTAATAATATAAGGAGAACGGATGATTTCATGCAGTTGGTGTTTTTCAAATAGGTTTATTATCTAGGGTCAAAAAGTATTTTATCAAGTTTTATGACCGCTATTTTCCCAGTTATTAGATACTCTATAAAATGGGAGCGCGGACGGCTCGTCTGCAAAAAATAGCGCACAGCGATACGAGGGCGCAACGAAAACCAAAAGTATTTTTAAAGTTGACCTTTGGACTGAGTAGATTCCAATAACTCTGGTATTGAGGACAGCCTTCAAGCCGCGATTTCATCGTCATCTCTTTCCACGTCTATCGAGATGTTAAGCCCTAATTTGAAAGCAATTGCCATTAAATTGTCAACGCTAAACTTATGAATTTTACCTTTCATAATTGCAGAGACTCTGGGTTGAGTAATGTTAAGTTGTTTGGCTATTACGCTTTGAGTTTCTCCAAGTGCCTCAATAGCTTCACTTATAACGTCCAGAAGTTTTGAACGCACCATTAAATTATTACGAATAATCGGGTCTTCTTCTAAAGCATCCCACACACTTTTATATGTTTTATTTAACATTTTTTCTTTCCAATATTAATTCATTGAGTCTAGCTCTAGCTAAATCTATATCTTTCTTCCTAGTTTTTTGTTCCTTCTTTTGGAAACAATGAAGTACATAAATGGCTTCCTTAAATGAGGCTACATAAATTGCCCTGTAAATACCGTCTTTATCCTTTACGCGAATTTCTCTAACGCCGATTCCAACTGTTTTCATTAACTTATAATTTAATGGTTTTTTGCCTATCTGAATACGGTGTAAGTTGTAGCCTATTTGTTGCTTTACATCATCATTAAAGCTTTTTAAATCGTTTAATGAATCTCCTCTAAAACTTATTGCTTTCATTGTTAATCCCATATCAATGATTGAATTATACACTATTTTATATATTTATTCTATATTTGTACCACTTACTTTTTTATCCTAATAGTTGTTTTTTTTCTACCAAATGGATACTATTCTTCCATTACTCATACCTTAATTATTTTTATGAACAAAACACCAACCCTACCAAGTATTATCAAAGCTTCTCGCACTATTTATCAGCACATGCAAGCATCGCCTTTGCGGGATTATAAAATCTTGAGTGATTTGGTGGGGGCTGATGTATGGTTGAAGCACGAAAATCATAATCCGACTTGTGCCTTTAAGGTACGTGGTGGGATTAATTGCTTATCGAAGATGACCGATGAACAGAAAAAAGCTGGAGCTTATACCGCCTCAACTGGCAATCACGGGCAATCCATTGCTTTTGCCGCACGGGCATTTGGGGTTGATGCCACAATTTTTGTACCAAATGGCGCAAATCCAGGCAAAGTTGATGCGATGCGTTCTCTTGGTGCTGAAGTGATTTATTTCGGTGATGATTTTGATGTGGCTCGCGATGGAGCTTTGCAAGCTAGTATCGACAAAGGCGGTGTTTTTGTTGGCCCTACTGATGAGGTATTAATCGAGGGTGTCGCATCTTATGGTTTAGAAATTATGAATGATTTACCTGATGTCGATGTGATTATTGTGCCTGTTGGTGCGGGTAGTGGTATTTGTGGGACGTCCATTGTTGCTAAAACAATCAATCCAAAGATTAAAATCATAGGCGTTCAATCGGCTCAAGCACCTTCTCAACAGTTGAGTTGGAAGAAGCAAGAAATGATTGAAGCACAAATGCAGACCATTGCCGAGGGCATGGCAACGCGTGTACCTTTTAGCAATACCCAGAAAATTATGCACGATTGTGTTGATGATTTTTTATTGGTTGATGATGCAGAAATTATCAAAGCCACCAAGACCTTAATCGAAACCACACACAATCTAATAGAAGAAGCCTCTGCATCAACCCTGGCTGCTGCCTTGCAAATAAAAGAGCAACTCAAAGGCAAGAAAGTTGTGTTGGTGATGAGTGGTGGCAATATTTCGATGCAGAATTTAGCGGCTATGTTTCAAGATTAGCCCTAATATTTCTTCAAATCCACTCATTACTAAATGCAACCATAACGGTACAGATTTAAATAATTGTTTTTAAAGATAATTACCCTGTTTTTGGCTTATCCCATGAAATGTTAGGGTTAGTGCATTAAGTACATGGTCTTGCCAACGACCGTTAATTTTTAAGTAGTCTTTGGCATAACCTTCTTTTTCAAACCCGAGCCTTTGGAGTAATTTGGCACTGCGGTGATTGTTTGGCAAGTGGTTTGCCATAATTCGATGCAAGTTAAATTCGTTTTGCATGTATTGAATGCCCGCTTGCAAAACTTCAACCATAATGCCTTTGCCTTCATAGTTCTTGTCAATCGAATAACCAAGGTGACAAGCTTGAAAACATCCGAATACAATATTTGAAAAATTACAGGTAGCAATAACTTGGGTTTGCTCTTTATCGAGCACCACTAATCGAACCGCTTGCTTTTTGTCAAACATGTTGATTGAAACTTCTACCTGATTTTGCCAAAACTCAGGCGTATAAAACTCATCAGTTCGATGCGGTTCCCATGCGTGAAGATGGGTTTTATTGCGTTGATAATAGTCACAGAGCAAATGCGATTGTTCAAAAGTGAGTAGTTGGATGTGCGTGTTTGCGGTTTCTA
The DNA here is from genome assembly GCA_027067055.1 of Lysobacterales bacterium. Lineage (GTDB taxonomy): Bacteria > Pseudomonadota > Gammaproteobacteria > Xanthomonadales > Marinicellaceae > NORP309. Next base: position 18,771 of record JAMOMK010000071.1, read on the forward strand.
TTTGTGGTAATTTCATACAGATTTATTACAAGAGTTTGGGCTTTGTTTATAATAGCTTTTTTATTTTCCAAAGGCAAATTATGAAATCATTAGCTGTTTATTGTTCTTCCAGTGATATTATTCATCAAGATTATTTTAAAAGTGCACAAGAACTAGGCCAATTGATGGCAGAAAATGCTGTGCAACTGGTTTATGGTGGCGGTATTGTTGGACTTATGGGAGAAGTGGCAAAGCATGTCAAAAAACATGGTGGCACAACATTAGGAGTAATCCCCAAAGCCTTAAATATTGATAATGTCGTTAATGATATCGATGATGAATTGATTATTACCGATGGTATGCGTGAACGAAAAGCAATAATGGATGAACGTGCCGATGCTTTTATTGGTTTGGCTGGTGGTTTTGGCACTTTTGAGGAAATGTTTGAGGTGTTAACCTTAAAACAATTAGGCTACCATGATAAACCCATTATCTTTTTAAATGTCCGTGGTTATTACAATAAATTGCTTGAGATGTTTGAGCACATTTATAGTGAGGGGTTTGCTAAAGAAGAATACCGTCAAATTTACCATGTCTGTGATACGCCGCAAGAGGCAATGGATTATTTAAAGTCTTATCAACCACCTAATTTGCCTGCTAAATGGTTTGTTTAATATGACAGTTATATGACAAAAGTTTCATTTTTGTCACATAACTGCTTTTTTAAGTAAGTTATTATCGGTATCAAATGCCAAATACCCTACTTTAGTTAAAATGTAATTTTTATAACTAAAAGAGTTGTTATGGTAAATATAATTTCAGAGATGCTGGGGAAATCTCCAGTTCATCCAATTCAAGACCACATCAGTGTGGCTTATGAGTGTGCCGAATTGCTTCCTTCTATCTTTGAAGCAGCTAACTTAAATGATTGGGATAAGGTGACGAAAGTTAATGAGCGCATCAGAAATTTAGAGCATGATGCGGATAAAATCAAGGTGCAAATTCGTTCAAACCTACCTAAGAGTTTGTTTATGCCCGTGCCTAGACAGGATTTGTTAGAGTTAGTTCTTGTGCAAGACAAAATCGCCAATATTACCAAAAGCATCTCGGGTATGATTGCGCAAAGAAAATTACAGATACCTCAAAGTATGTACGATGAGTTTTTTGTGTTCGTTAAACTCTGTGTAGATGCAGCAAAATTTGCCAAAAAATCAGTTAATGAACTTGATGAATTATACGAAACTGGCTTTCGTGGCGCTGAGGTTAAATTAGTTCAAGAGTTGATTGATAACTTAGATAAAATTGAAACTGAAACGGATTTAAAGCAACATGCTATGCAAAGTAAGTTGTTTAAAATAGAAAAAGAGATGCCTCCTGTTGACGTGATGTTTCTTTATAAACTCATCGATATGGTGGGTGGTATTGCTGACATGGCAGAACGTGTCGGTCGTCGTCTAGAACTATTGTTGGCTAAATAAGGAGAATTTTTGGTGGAATATCAAACTACATATATTATTTTAGCCGGTGTATTCGGTTTATTTATGGCTTGGGGAATTGGTGCAAATGACGTAGCAAATGCTATGGCAACATCGGTTGGTTCTAAAGCCATCACCATCAAAACAGCGATTATCATTGCCGCTATATTTGAGTTCAGTGGCGCTATTTTAGCTGGTGGTGAAGTAACCTCTACGATTCGTAAGGGTATTGTTGACCCTGAAACATTTATAAAGTCTCCTGAATTATTAATTTTTGGAATGCTTGCATCTTTATTAGCCGCAGGAATCTGGCTGCTTATTGCCTCAAGAAAAGGCTGGCCTGTATCCACCACCCATTCAATTGTTGGTGCTGTTGTAGGTTTTGCAGCCGTCGGAATTGGGATGGACGCAGTGCATTGGGATAAAGTTGGGTCAATAGTAATGAGCTGGGTTATTTCACCCTTAACATCCGGCGTTCTTGCTTTCGTAATTTTCCAAAGTGTTCATGTGCTAATTTTACGTACTGATAATCCACTAAAAATGGCTAAGCGCTATGTGCCATTTTACATCTTCTTAACTGCATTTTTCATGACGTTAGTGACAATTAAAAAAGGGCTGAAGCACGTTTCTGATATACAAATCTCTTCAAGTGAGTCATATATCTATGCCGCAATAATTGGAGTGGTTGTCGCTGTTATTGGCGCAATATTCATTTCAAAGATTCAACCAGACAAAGCCAAAGAAAAAGATTTTACATTTCATACGGTTGAAAAAGTTTTTGCCGTTTTGATGGTTATTACAGCCAGTGGACTTGCCTTTGCTCATGGTTCAAATGATGTTGCCAATGCTGTTGGTCCTCTTGCTGCGGTTGTTTCTACTGCTCAAAGCGGAATCATCGGTAGTAAAGCCGCATTGAATCCATGGATATTACTTGTTGGTGGTATTGGTATTGTAATAGGTCTTGCTACTTACGGGCGTAAGGTTATCGCTACAGTTGGCACGAAAATCACACACCTTACACCTTCACGTGGCTTTGCTGCAGAGCTTGGCGCTTCAATGACAATTGTTGTGGCATCATCAACTGGTATGCCTATATCAACAACTCACACACTGGTTGGCGCTGTTCTTGGTGTCGGTATGGCAAAAGGGATTAGTGCAATTAACTTGAGCGTAGTAAGAGGCATATTTGCTTCATGGATTATCACAATCCCTGCTGGCGCAATCCTTTCAATAGTCTTCTTCTTTATCTTAAGAGCCATATTTGGTTAAGGAAACTCTACCTAAATTTTTCTCACTGATAGTTTTGGGCTAAATCTTTACAAGCTGTTTAGCCCAAAACTTATCTTCTACTCTAAGTCCTTTTGAAAAATTCTAAAATTTTGTTTCTCTTGCATAATTTCCATCGCGAGTTAAAATGGTTATCAATAAATTTTATAATGGCTAGTTAATAATGACGTTTCCACCTGATAATGTTGAAGAACAAATGGCAAATGTTAATCAGGCATGGAGATTCTTAAATAATAAACTGCCAGAATTTAAAAACCTTTTTCATGCCTGGGCCCTGTGGCATGAGAACATACTCATTAACCCATCCATGCATTCAATTATTTCAGATGCCTTTATTGTTTGTTACGCTCGAATGGCTCTGCGAAATGGATCATTAAGTGAAAATCCTCGTTTATACCACAGTGAAAAACACATAGAGGATTTGCTTTTTCGCCTGATGGCAATATCAGAATTACCTGAAACAGAAAACATACCCGACTACGGGTGGTCCGTATTATCTCTTTTTATGTGCAGCCATGATTTACGCCAATCAGAAGACAATAAATTAAATAAAAATATTATAGGAAATAATGAGCAAGCCAGTTATTTAGAAATTGAACGCTTAATGGCTTTGATTGATAGCAAAGGATTGTTTCAAAACGAGCATAAGGAACTGCTCAAATTAATGATTCATGGCAGCACATTTAGCCAAGGTGAAGACAACAATGGTAATATTTACAATGGCAACTTAGTGGCTGTTTTACTCAAAACTATTGATTATTTTGAAGAGGCTGATAAGCAGTTGGCTTTTCTTGCATGTGATATTGATACCGCTAATGTAGCTACAGAATTAACCGATTATGCTGATTCTAGTATTAATGTCTATAATGAAATCCAGACTTTTTCCAAAACACCTATCAATGCAAAAATATTTTTTGGTGAACAACAGCAACAATATTTTTTTGTTATGCAGCGCTTTAATTCTCATATTGGTGTCGCGGCCTTTTCAGAACAAAAAGATAAAAATGCACCTAAGATTAAAACAATTAGCCGTATTATCATTGATTCAGAGGACGAGCTTGCCAATGAAGAAGTGATTGAACTTTATCGCCAGCAAATACGATTAATGCTATGAGTCAAACAATTACCATCTTCATTGTTCGACACGGTCATGCTAAGTTTTCTGCTCCTACTGATTTTGATAGAGCGCTCAAGGATAAGGGCGTTAGAATGGTTGAAGCAACAGCACAATTTATCAACGCTCAGTGCCTTACTCACAAGCTAACACCTCTGTTGTGTATTAGTTCTGCAGCAAAAAGAACCAAAGAAACCGCGCAAATAATAGCAAAAACTGTTAAAAACATTCGTATCGATGCATACCAAGAACTTTATGCTACTTCAGTTAGTTCGTGGCTTTCTAAAATAGAACAATCACCTGAAAAGTGTCTCATACTTGTTGGACATAATCCAACATTGAGCCAAATGGTTAATTATTTTTGTGGTCATAATTTACAAATGAAACCTGCCGAATGTGCTTTGATAAAGCTTGAAATTAAAGCAGATGGCATTATTTACCCTGCAACCTTAATTGATTATCATCACAATGAATAAAAACCAAATACAAAATAGCATCGAAAAATCTTACAAGCATGTGCGTTATTATTTTATGCGTTTACCAATAATTACGCGTTACCTAGTTATTGCTTTGATGGGCTTCTTTTTGCTAGGGCAATTTGTTGACTTATCTTTCTTTGTTTTAAAGAAGTTTGGACTTGGCTTTAACCCCATTCAACTGGTTGCTTATGCTTTTTTACAGTACGACTTTATGCAGTTGTTGTTTAATGTTTTAGCTATCTGGATGTTTGGCTATCAAATCGAAGAATATTGGGGGACAAGACGCTTTGCTACTTTTGTCGTTGTCACTATTTTGGCAACAGCACTTGCTCATCTCTTGTTGGGTAGCTTGTTTGCGGTAGGAATGTCCGGCTTGGTTTTTGCTTTGTTATTGGCTTATGGCATGATGTGGCCAGAGCGTGAAATATATCTTTTGTTGCCACCAATTCCGGTCAAGGCAAAATACTTGGTAATGATATATGCTGGCATAATGTTTTTAAGTATCTTGTCATCTCGCGGAGGTTTTTTAAGCCACCTTGCCTATCTTGCAGGACCATTAAGTGGTTATTTATTGATACAGTATTGGCGTGGTAAACCTCCTTTTAACAGGTCATCAAAGGTAAAGAAAAAAGGGAGGCTTTATCGTTATAAATAAAAAAAGCGAACCATAAAGATTCGCTTTTTACTTGAGGGTAGCGATGAAACAGTAAAGAAAGAGAGGTGCTGCCCTTTAGTTTTGCTTAGTTTTTCTTACTCAAAGTCCGATTTAAATATCAAGCCCTCCTCAATAAACTCAGTAATTACCCCTAGACCACTAACATTGGTGTTTGCAGCTTTCTGCATCGTGCTAGTTTTTTGCTGAGTTGGTGGCTGTTGAGTTTGCTCTAAAAGAAACAAAGAACCAGCATTTAGTGTATTAGTTGCTCTATCATAGGTTTCTGCATCGGCAACAGTAACTGCGCCACCATTGGATAATGCATTTAGAAATTCGGCAGCAGTAATCAACTCCATGCTTGTATTATAAAATGCGGCATTATTTAAGTTACCAATATTGACTCCCATCACTTCTAATTGGCCACTTGTTACGTTCGTAACATTAGCGCTAATATAGAAAGTTGTTCTTCCATTTGGAGTTGTTTGTATTGTAAAAGGATAAACAAGCGATGCCCATATATTACCATCACTGTCTTCGTAACCAGAAAACATAACACCGTCATTTCCAGCCAAGCCATTGATAAATAAACCACTTGGGTCTACGGTCAACTCATTTTGATTAACTTCAATTCCCATAACTGTAACCTTACCGTTAGATGCGTCTGCATCACTTAGTGTAATATCAGTGGCAAGAATTGGTGCTTGAGCAGATACAAGTTTAACGGGTAAAACAACACTTGATGCATCGACCTCATTTGTTTGGGGGTTAACAAGACCCTCTACCTGAACTTGAACTCCAATCATTAAACTATCGATAGTTCCACCAACTATTTGAGTATCCCATAATAGGTTGACAACTATATCCCCTACAATCATCTGTGTTTTATCTGCTGATATTTCATTAATGAAATCTGAAAAGAAAACATTCAAAGGCGGGCTTATTTGCGAAAAGAAAACAGCCATAGCATCAACTTCATTGGCATCATTTATTACGCCATTGATATCAACATAAGTACCTACTATTAAGTCTGCTTGTGTTCCTTCAAAATAAACCGTTTCGGCAGTAGCATTTACAATTGAACCATCATCTAGTGTTATTTGTGTTTGATCTGCATTTACTTCTGTAATAGTACCAGAAACATAGACATGTGGAATAGGATCAACAATGCCGTTTGATAATAAACTTGCCATTAAGGCTTGACTAACTGGGTTTCTATCGCCCTGGACAGTGACTTCTTGCCCTTCGCTTAATTCATCAAGAGTTGTACCAACAAACATTGTTGTACTTGACAATTCAATTGCTTCGTTGCCAATAGTAAAGTTTAAGTGGTCTATACTTAGGTTGCTTATTGCACCTGAAACACTAACAACATTTTGATTTGGAGGCAACTCTAGTACAAAGCTTATTTGCATAGCCATTAAAGCATCTGTTGTCTGAGCACCGCTTTGTACTATGGCTTCAACCCATGCACCATCTATAAGGTTTGCAACAGTGCCTGCTACAAACAAAGTATCTGCATTATAAGAAACAACCATTCCATCAAGTTCAAAATCAGTCGCAGTTACATTAGTTACTGCGCCATTAATAATAAAAGGTTGGTGCGGAGGCATTGCTGGCTCATCATTTATATATACGTAGTAAGCAATTGTTTCATTGGTATCAGGGTCTTCATAGCCATTAACACTAACATTCATTCCTTCTTCTAAAGTAGTGTTGCCTGTATTTGAAAATATTTCCGTATCTTCATTTATAGTAACAGAAGTACCGCCTACTACAATATTAGTTTGACCAGCATTAACTGACTCAATTAAGCCATTGATAAATACAGGAGCTGGAGGATCACTCGGAAATGTAAAGTCATCATAACAAGTCACGGTTGCTGCATCGACCGCATCTCCTGTAGTATAATCAGCAACTGGCAGTACCTCTGCAATGACTTTTTCTCCATTTTCAAAAGTGCCAGCATCACAAACGACATTACCTTGGGTGCTGGTGAAATTTAAGTGTTGTGTTCCAATATTAAAACCTAACTCATTAAGGTTAAGAACGTCTCCTGTGATTAACCAATAAGATGAACCATTATGCAAAACCTCTATACGTGTTGCGCTAATAACTCCTGTGTCGGATTCAACCCCACTTACAGCTACAATTGAACCCACTATAATGTCTTCAATATTTGCAGCACCTACAATTATCGTATCAGCATCAACAACCAAGTCAACCAACAAAATCTGAAGAGAGCCTGTGCTATTTGCCGTAACAGGTCCAATAACAGAGTTAATTAAATTAATCTCACTTAGCTCACCAGCATTTTGGTTTGCCCCAGCAGAATAGTTAACATTTGCCTTAAAGCCAGGTAGTGTTTGTGATAAAAAGCCAGTACCGTATTGTTCGGCTCCTTGTATTTTTGGAACCGTATGACCATCTATTTTTAATACTGTATTATTTTTAATATTTAAATTGCGTAAATTATCAATTACGATTGTATTTGCCGCATGCGAAGATGCATAAATACTTAACGTAAATAAAACTGTACACAAAAATTGTATAAATTTATTCTTTTTCATATTTTTCTCTCTGAGTATTGTGAGTTAATTCTGTTCTCTGATTCTTTTGATTCTTGAAAATAGTAAAGACCCAACCCTAATCTATCTATTTTTTCATCTTTATTGTTTCTATCTTGCTGTGATAAAACTGTAATAAAACTGTCTACCTCATCAACTAGTTTTTGTGAGCGTTCACGTATAAAGGTTTTGACTAAAGGTAAGTGCTTTGCTGGCAAATCAATCTGTTGAACGATGCGTTGCATGTACAAATCATCTTCGTTAGCTTGAATATTGTGGTTTATTGTATTGATAACATCACTGACGCTTTCTGCCATAATGTCAATGGCAAATTTTTCAGATTTGCTACTAGAAGAAATATAATGTGAACGAATAAGGCTAACATTATCAGTATTCACTTTTTCAATAGCCTTGTGCTCTAATAAATCATCAAGAATGGCACGAATAGTTGCACCTCCTGAATATTTATCTACCAAGCTTTCAAACGAGACACCTTCACGACTGTTTTTTGCATAAATAGGCAAATTTTTTGGCTTTCCATTTTCTTGATAGTCTTTATCACTAATCCAGCCACTTAGAACGCGAGAAGCACGATGAAACTCTTCTGGCTTCACATCCATTAAGGCGACATCATTGTCTATTAAGTTTTTTACATCAATCCATGTCAATCCAGTAATCACTGCAACTCGTGATTTGTTTGCTTTTTTGTTGTTTATTCCAAACTCTTTGTGTGCCACATCAACATAACACCACTTTAGTACTTCCGCACTCGCTTTATATGAAACTCCATGACGCAACAAAATGCGAACTAACGGTTTAAAAATCCGCAATAATAGTTGAGTAAGCTTTTCTTTCATGTCTACCATATTATTTATAATCTCAATTTTTCTAAATTATTTTAGAATATTCGCTAAATATTAATGATTTTGGCGTACTTGTCAACATAAAATGACTGAAAATATTCGTTTTTCTAAATTATTTTAGAAATTGTTCAATGTTTATATCATTGACAAGTAACTACTCACACCCTCCGTCATTGTCGCGAAGGCGGTAATCTCATAAATATTAGTGTAAAGGGTGGTAATTAATGATACAAATTACCCTATAGATTCCTGCCTTCGCAGGAATGACTGGTATGAGTAGTTACATTGACAATACTAATAAATATTTTATAATAACCCAAACCAATGAGAGAAAATTAATGGCACATAAAACTTACTCCGTTACACAAGAGCTTTCACAGTCGTGTAAAATAAACTCAAGCTCTTACAAAAGCATGTTCCAAGACTCTATTGAAAACAACGAAGCTTTTTGGCAAAAGCAAGCCAATGAACGACTCGATTGGGTTAAGCCATTCACAAAAGTAAAAGAATCCAATTGGAACGACAAAGCGGTCATTATAAAATGGTTTGAAGATGGCATTCTTAATGTTTCATATAATTGTATCGACCGACATTTAAAAGATAAAGCCAAGCAAACAGCAATTATTTGGGAAGGCGATGACCCCAATCAATCACAAAACATCACTTACCAACAACTACACGACGAAGTCTGTCAATTTGCCAACACGCTTAAATCATTAGGTGTAACAAAAGGTGACAGAGTGTCCTTATATATGCCAATGATTCCAGAGGCAGCTTATGCAATGCTGGCTTGTAGCCGCATTGGAGCAATTCATTCGGTAGTTTTTGGTGGATTTTCAGCCGAAGCTTTAGCTGGACGCATGGATGATTGCGATTCGCATTTCATCATCACGGCTGATGAAGGCCTGCGTGGAGGCAAAAAAATACCACTAAAAGCAACGGTCGATAAAGCAATTGAATTGTGTACTGTTGAAGTTAAAAAATCCATCGTCATTAAATACACTCAAACCGACACGCCTTGGAACGATGCCATTGATGTGGACTATTTAACGCTCAAACAAACCATGGCAAAAGACTGTCCTTGTGAACCAATGAATGCCGAAGACCCATTGTTTATTCTTTATACATCTGGCTCAACAGGCAAACCAAAAGGCGTTTTACACACAAGTGCAGGATATTTGTTGTATGCCGGCATAACACATGAATATGTTTTTGATTACCGCCAAGGCGATGTTTATTGGTGTACTGCCGATGTTGGTTGGATAACAGGGCATTCTTATGTTGTTTATGGGCCACTTGTCAATGGTGCAACAACTCTTATGTTTGAAGGCATTCCTAACTATCCCGACGCCTCTAGAATTTGGCAAGTGTGTGATAAACACCAAGTCAATATTTGTTATACCGCACCAACTGCCATTCGTGCATTAATGCGTGAAGGCGATGAACCGGTATTAAAAACTTCACGCAAATACTTACGGATTTTAGGTTCAGTAGGCGAACCGATTAATCCTGAAGCATGGGAATGGTATTACCAAGTTGTTGGTGAATCACGCTGCCCAATTGTTGATACCTGGTGGCAAACCGAAACAGGTGGTATCATGATAACACCTCTTCCTGGTGTAACAGACTTAAAGCCAGGAGCTGCCAGTTCACCATTTTTTGGCGTACAATTAGCATTACTTGACAATGATGGAAATGAATTACAAGGCAACAACCAGTCGGGTTATTTAGTTATAAAGGATTCATGGCCCGGGCAAGCCCGTAGTTTATACGGCAACCATGAACGATTTATCGAGACTTATTATTCGCAATATTCAGGCTATTATTTTACTGGTGATGGTGCCATGAGAGACGAGGATGGCTATTATTGGATAACTGGGCGAGTTGATGATGTAATAAATGTCTCAGGTCACCGCATGGGAACTGCCGAGGTTGAAAGCGCCTTAGTTGAACACGATTTGGTCGCCGAAGCAGCCGTTGTTGGTTTTCCACATGAGATTAAAGGTCAAGGCATTTATGCTTATGTCACCTTAATATCAGGCAGCGAACCCAACCAAGAATTACGAGCCGAATTAATTCAAAAAGTGCGCGAAATAATCGGAGCCATTGCCAAACCCGATGCCATCCAGTTTACTCAAGTATTACCCAAGACCCGCTCAGGTAAAATCATGCGTCGAATTTTACGTAAGATTGCTACTGGCGATACTGATGAATTAGGCGACACATCCACATTGGCAGAACCTGCAGTTGTTGACTCGTTGATTGCTGGACGGATAAAGGTTTAAAGTTTATGTTTTCAACGGGGTATCTATTAGGCTTTTTAATTGTTATCCCTTATTGGTATTTTGTACTCTACCGACCAAAGAAAAAACATGTTGAAAGTAGAATTAATAGTAAGCGTTTGCAGATCCTGCAACATTTGGCACGCAAGATTGAAAAAAAGAGAAAAGAGTTTAAACAACACAAAAAAAAGTAACGACAGCATTTCTGTAACACCTAAAAAGTATAGAAAAATTATTCTTCACTTTATCAATTCAATAGAATCACCTGTTGTAAAATATAATCGTAAAGTGATTACTGATTTCTCCGAACAAGGTTTATTGGCGCAGAAAGGAATACGAAATTGTAGGGATTTTGAAATTCTCTCCAATAAAGAGGCTGTTCTTGGCTTTCATGATCACCCAAATGAAATATGGATTACTCCTACTCACATTCCCACTATGTCAGGATAGTTGTCACCCCTGAGTCCCTTATTTTAAACAAAGCCACGATACCCAATGAGATTGCCGAATATAAAATAACTCTCTACCAATGTAGTGAAGCACCTGCGTGCGGTCTTCGCGTTACGCTTTTAAAAACCTCAATTTCATTTACCTCTTTAAATTCACTGTAAAAACCCACATAATACTGTTTTAAACCTATAATCCATGCATTTGAAACTTAATTCAAAATCTATTCTGACTGTTTTTGTGGTCTTTATCATCATTGTCGCTTTGTTTGTGGTGTTGATGTTGACGGAAAAGTTGTTGAGTATTTGGTATTATTTGCAGGAGGCACCGCTTTGGGTGTCGGTTGTTTATGGTGTGGTGATTATGTTGGTGGCGGTTTTTGGGGTTTATTTGTATTTTATTTTAATAAAGCCTAAACCAATTATCAAAAAGCTCGAACCGATTGATGAGTCCTCTTTGCGTGACTCTCTGGTGCAACAGCAACAGCGTGGTGTGGATGTGCAACAGGCGCAAGCGGAGTTAGTTGAACTGGATAAGCGCCGTGGGCATGGGATTTTTTATATTGCACTTTATGGTACGGTTTCTTCGGGTAAGAGTAGTTTTATCAAGGCTTTATTGCCTGAACAAAATATCCAAACCGATGTGTTGTCAGGTACAACCAAAACCATTAGCACTTACCAGTATAAAAACCTAGCAATTATTGATTTGCCAGGTTTAGACGATGCTGATGATTTTGATGAGAAAATCGAAAAACAAGCCATTGATGAAACTTTACGCGCCCATGTGGTGGTGTTTTTAACCGATTCGGATTTAACTCAAACTGAAATGCGGGTGATTGCAAAATTAAGGAAAACCAAAAAACCGATGGTTATTGCTTTAAACAAATCCGACAGATACCGCGAAGATGAACAAGTCTTGATTGTTGAGGCATTGAAGAATAAGACCGAAAAGAAATTTCCTGTGGCGTTGATTTCCACTGGTGGTCAAGAAACCATTGTCTACCAAGATGCCAAAGGCAAACAACACAAGAAAGTACAGGTGCGTGATGCCAATATTCAACCCTTACTCGATTCGATTGAAAAAGTGGTAGCCAATAATCCAGAGGTTCTTAATCGTTTTCGCGATGCTTCTATCTTGATGTTAGCACAACAAAAATTGAACAATGCCAAGGCAGAATTTAATCGCCAATCGGCTGAAACTATTATATCCAGTTACACCAAAAAGGCAGTGTTTGGCGCGATGGCATCTGTGGCTCCAGGATCTGATATTGTTATTCAGGGCACATTGGGAACTAAGATGGTGCAGAGCATTTGCACTTTATATGAAATATCGCCCAAGCAGATGGAAATTGATGCCGTGATAAAAATGGCTGGTGGCAAATTAAAAACATCGGTCTCATTAGTACTTGCCGTTGCAGGTAATGCTCTCAAGGCATTTCCAGGAGTGGGGACAGCCGTTGGTGGTGTCACTCATGCGGTGGCTTATGGTATGATTTTTAATGCTTTGGGTCATGCTGTGTTAGAATCAGTAACAACTTTAGGTACGCTTGATGCGCAAGCGACACAACAAAAATTTGAGGAAAACTTACTTGGACCTGCTACAACCCTTGCAAAAGATTTGGCAAAAATGGCGCTCAAAATCACTTAAAAATGATAAGTCTGAAAAAGCTAAAAAGTCAAAAAATCCAGATAGTGCAATCGATAAAACATTGGATTCGCTCAATGATTTACTGCATGATGAACATATTCCGGCTGTCGTGCGCTCGCAATTGCAAGACGAATACCAACAAGTCGCTCAACTCATTGAAAAACTTGAAAACCAACAAGTGCATATCGTTGTTTTTGGCAAGGTCTCCTCGGGCAAGTCATCCTTATTAAATGCTTTGCTTGGCAAACAAGCCTTTAGCACCTCGCCATTGCATGGTGAAACCAAAGGTCAACAAAATTCGGATTGGTCAAAATACCAAGATCAAAACATGGTGGTTATTGACACCCCTGGAACAGACGAAGTCTCAGGCGAACACCGCCAACAATTGGCCCATAATGCCGCGGAAATCGCCGATATTATCCTTTTTGTGGTTGATGGCGATTTAACCGCTTCGCAACTGAAACAACTGCATGCTATCGCTCAACCCAATACGCAAATACTGTTGGTTTTGAATAAAGCCGATTTATACACCGATGAAGAATTGCTTGATTTAAAAAAATCTTTAACCGAAAAAACTGCCGAAATTATTTATCCTAAAAATATTATTATTGCCAGTGCTGCACCGTTGCCACAAGTGTTGATAAAGGTGGATGAAAACGACAAAGAAACACGTGAAAGAATTAACGTAAAAATCGATGTATCTCAAGTCAAAGAGCGTATTTGGAAAATACTAGAACACGATGGAAAAACCCTAACAGCTCTTAATGCCAGTATATTTGCTGGAGAAATCAGCCAAAAAATTGCCACAAAAATTACCAAGTTGCGCGCCAATGCTGCTGAAAAAGTAGTCACCATGTACTCTATCGCCAAAGGAGTTGGTGTGGCGTTCAACCCAGTTCCTGTTGCTGATTTACTGATTGCTGCGGGATTGGATGTGGCTATGATTCGTAAATTATCACAAGTCTATGGCTTGCCGATTGTCGGCAAAGAAGCCAGTAAATTGACCATGACCATCATGGCACAACTGGTTGCCTTGATGGGTGCCGTGTGGGGAATCAATTTATTATCATCCGCCCTAAAAACCGTCAGCGCAGGTTTATCAACCACCGTAACTGCGGGTGCACAAGGGGCCTTGGCGTATTATGCAACTTATCTGGTGGGTAAAATTGCCGAACAGTATTTTATCAAAGGTAAGTCATGGGGTGAAAAAGGTCCCAAACAAGTGGCAAAAGACATTGTCAAAAACTTAGATAAAGATTCGATTTTGCTGGATGCGCGAACTAAGATTTTAGAACGAATCAAGTCGAAATAAAGTCAATGAAAAAAGGGAATCAATGTTTTTGATTCCCTTTTAAGTCATACAATAAATGAGCTTTAACGATTAATTCTCAAAACTATTAACAAAGATATATTCAGTGCTGTACAAAGAACACGCTTGTGGTACTTCTATATTATTATAACTGAGTTCATCGACATAAAAACCTTCTTCTTCTGAACCTGGATCGGTTGATAAGCTCCATCTGATTTTAACAGTTTGCCCTTGATAGGCAGTTAAATCATGAGTAACTAGTTGGAATGCCCCAGCAGTATTACCATTAAATGCACCGTGAGAGGCTGCATAACCACAAATATTGATGGGTGGAGCGCCTGTCATATTAAAGTCGCCTGGATAACCACCCACAGGTGGTAAATCGGTCCAGCTTGCACCACCATTAGTGGAGATTTCAACGACAACTCCATCCCAGTCCGCTTCAATGTTATAACGCGATTGATAGCTAATACTTGGTGGAGAAGCTGGTGTTGCAGGTATAGAAAAGGTTGTTGAATGCATACGTGCACAGGTATTAGATGTGTAATTTGTACTGCCTTCTAATGCAGAGCGGTAACTCAATAGACCATTGGATGCTTGATCAGTACTTCGTGACCAAATAGAGTTCAAATCCATTAGCGTTAAGTTATCGACATCATCAACTATTGTTCCTTCTATTGTTGTGGTACCAAGGGAAGTTGATGCCACTTCTTTTATCTCAACAGATTCATTGCCACTGTTTGGCCCTGCTCCTGCTGTTGTTGTGTCCTCAGCTTTAACTATGTAATAGTAGGGTTGACCAGATACTGTTGTCGTGTCACTGAAGTTTGTCGCGTTAGCTCCTGTTGTTGCCAATAAGTTTCCGGCATTTGGGGTGAAATTATGTGCTGTTGAACGATAAATATTATATTTCACATTAGTTGCGGCAGGACAACTGCTGGTTGCAGCATCCCAAGTTAGTCCTATTTGACAGAAGTCATTGAGATTATTGGCTACTTTTACTGTGTCATTATTAAATGTCGGTGGTAGCAAGCACACTTGTTCTGAAACAACGTCAATACAGTTGGTGTAAGCGCTAATCAAGTCATCAGAAAACGCCCTAACCTTATAACTGTATTGGTAACCACCCACTGTGGAAGTATCAGTAAAAGCATTGCTATTTGATTGTCCAACAAAGCGCATGGTTGTTTGATCTGATGCTGCACATGTGCCTTGTAAACGGTATATTTCATAATTATCATAATCAGCAGAAACATCGCTCCAAGCTAAATCAATGCCACTCAAGCCATTACTGGTTGCGGTTAATGCGCTTGGGTCTGTTGGGCTAGGTGGAACAGCACCACCTGAGGCTAAATTACCGGATACTACAAGAGCAAAGCCTTGTTTATCTGAGTTAAATGTTCCGTTCCCAGGAATGTTGCTGGCATCGACCATAATAGTGTAAGTGCCAGCTGTCGGTGTTGCAAACCTTACCTGTTCAACCGTATTGACAACATCCGCTGATCCACCAGTTACCGAATTGTTGGTTGTGAAGTTATTGGCAAGAAATGTATTTGCACCAATGTTAACAGACAAATCAAGGTTATTTACCAGTGTTACAGCAGATCCTATCGGCCCAGCCAAATCATACCATACTAAGGTTGCTCTAAATTCTTCACCTGGTTGAACGCCAATATCAACAGAAAACTGTTGACCTGTTGTTAAACCAAAGTTGTTAGGCACTTCCCAAAATCGAAATCTTCGTGCTTCACCTGCAAAATATAAAGAATTCTCAAGCCACACACGACCCCAGCCTATATCATTAGTAAAAAAGCCTCCATCTGTTTTTGTTCCATTGAGCAACAATGCTTTCATTAATGGTCCGCTTGGCGTATGTGAATCTAGTGCTATTTTGGTTCCAGAAGGATAAAATCCATCGGTAAAGTACTGGCGTAATAATGCCGTAGAACCTGCTGTTATCGGTGTAGCCATTGATGTTCCTGTTTTTGTGGATCTTATTGGTACTTCAATTGTACTGCTGTTATTTGTATCTCCGGCAGCTGACTGAATAAAGGTGCCTGTTGCAGAAACATCAGGTTTTAACCTTCCATCATCCGTTGGGCCTCGACTTGAAGACGCTCGCATTGTTGTACTATTACCATGTTGCAGGTTTCCAATTGATGTCACATTTTTAGCAGTAGCAGGAGAGCCAACGGTGTTTGCCGAAGGTCCAGAATTTCCGGCTGCAAATAAAATAATCATATCTTCTAGTTCATGTAGAGATTCATCTGCTCTTAAAGATGAACCACTGTAAGTTCCTCCATCATCAGAACCATAACTATTGGAATGGATTTTAGCACCAGCTTCATTGGCTTGTTTCCACATTGGAGAAGATCCTGCGCCAGATAGAGAGACTTGACCACCACTAAGGCCTCCGCCAATGTCTTGGAAAAGTATCTGTGCATTGGGAGCCATACCGTCATCGTCATCATAACCACTTGATGAAGGATTAGAAACGTTACCACCTGCACCACCACCAATATTTGACTCTCTATCGCCCACAACAGAGCCCGAAACATGGGTTCCGTGGAAAGAGCCTATGTCGTAATCCAGTGCACCAGGCATAGTCCAATATGCAATCACCTTATTGTTGGGATGCATAGTTCCCATAATAGGTGGGTTTGTTGCTTCGGCATCTGTTATGGCTGTGACCACACCACTCCCTTTATCTAAGTGCACAAACCAATCTTCATTTCTATCCAAACCAGAATCAGTTACACCAATAATTTGCCCTGTTCCATAAAGACCCTGATCAAAAATTGGAGTCGTCACAGGGACGCTTGTGGCTTGAGTTGCCGAAACAGCTTCATTATTAAAAAAGTGTTGAGCTGAATATTGAGTTACCCATTGAACTTCTTCAAACTTTGCAAGCTTATTAATTACAAAGTCAACTTCATTGCTATCAACTTCTATAGCATATTGATGATAACCATTTGGAATATTGGTCTTAATCACTTTAACATTTGTAAAATATTTTTTAACTAATGCATTCAACTTGAAACCTTTGACATCCTTAAAAGTACGAAGGGACAAAGAGTAGTTACTTTGAGAAGAGCGATTTGATGTCCATAAACCGGGAGAAACTTTATAGCCCGATTGAAAAGCGCCAAACCAACGGATGGATGGATTGTCACTTAATTTATTTTTATTTTGGTTTGACCAATTAACAAGAAAGGCATTGTTAGGTAAATTTGATATAACGACAAATCCATTTTTATCTAACCATTTAAAGTCTGTTTTCTTGTCATAAAATTGAACAATGCCATACCTGTTAGAACTAGTACTGTTAATGTTAGTGCCAGCAAAATCTAACTCTTGAATACTTGGGTCAAATATCCCCGTTGCCAATATCAATTTATTGCTATCAGCAAGGGCTAGTTTTATGGTGGTAGGTGATTGAGCTTGTGCTTTTATCTTATCAGCGAAAGAAGCAGAAGATGCCAGCAATAAACTTAAGCCTGCACATTTTAAAAAATTGGTGGTATATTTCATTTAACCCTCTTGTTATAAATTTGACAAGATTATAATGGTAATAAACTTAAGAGATGAAATTAAAATGAAGAAAATTAGAAAAAACCAACAAAAGTAGTCATACAAGCCTCAAAATTGCATTATAAAAGGGTTGGGGAGGAGGTTATGTAAGAATAGTACAGTATTCTTTAACAGTATTTGAAATATTGGTTTTATCATCAATACTGTGGCAAACCCTCCAATTAAAGCAAATTATTTAACAGTAAACTGCTGTTTTTTATGCCACTTAAAGGTTAGAGCGATGAACAATAAAAAGAGCACCAAATACCCATAGTTGTTAATGTCAGGAACTGCCACAGGAGGAGGGAGTGCAAAGGCAGAATCATCGTCTTCAAAATTAAAAACCAAATCGTCAGTTGCACCAAAAGCAATTCTGACATTATCAACATACATCAATGAATCAGCGCCCCAACCTGAGCCAACACCTGTGTTGATGCCAACAATATATAGTATACCATTACTGAAATCTGGTGGAGTAGGGTCTCCGCCTGCTCCCACTTGCGGCCCTGAGAGCCAATCAGTAAAGGTTAAGTTAAAGTTTTGTACCACGCCACTGGCAACTGTGGCACTGGGGTCGCAATCGGAACAAAAAAGCCAAATTTCAGAGGAGAAAACATCTTCACTTATCCAGCTGTCCGTTACAATTGTACCGCCAAAACCTGGTTGGTAGACAGCTTCATAAATAAAAAACCCGTAAGTATCATCTGTTGGATCTGCTGGTGTGCCAGAATCATGTAGCCATGCTAATCTTACAGGTGGATGTAAAATAGGGGCAACAGCCGAAGAGCTATCGCGGTAATACTCATAAGATAATTGGGTTAAATTATTTAAGGTTCTGTTTGGAAAATTTATGCTAGTTGGAGATGTTTGCCAAATCAGTTGATAATCTGCTTTATCTTGACCAGCGGTAACAAATTGAGTGTTAAATTCTATAGAGCTATCGCCTAACGAACTTACTTGACCAGCCCGTGGTTGTGCTGTTGTCACAGCAACTGTGCTATCAGCCCTTACATTGGCAGGCAACCAGCCAGCTGGTGCTGTCGTTGTACTAACGGTTTCTATTTGAGCCATGAGGCCATTTGAAATGGCGAGCATGATAAAAGTAAAAAACACAATCGAATTATTTTTAGTCATAAAGTATCTCCTCGTATAAATGGCAATTTTAAACATCGTCATATAGTTTCGCACAACACTTCATGTATTACAATATATAATTTTTGTAACTCGTTAATATAAAATGAATTATCGTTAATGAAACGAAGGGGTTTATGTGAATTTTAGCGTTTATATGAATGAAATGGCGCGCCTAGCAGGACTCGAACCTGCAACCTCAGCCTTCGGAGGGCTGAATTCTATCCAGTTGAACTATAGGCGCGTTGAATCTAAGTTTTGCTATTATCGCTTTTTTATTTTCAAGACTCTATAGTTTTGCTAAAGATTGTTCTAAATCTGCAATAATATCACCCACATCTTCGAGTCCTACGGATAAACGGATTAAAGTTGGGCTAATTAAATGTGCTTCTAGCTCTTCTTCGCTATAGGTCGAATGAGTCATGGACGCGGGGTGTTGGATGAGAGTTTCGGTGTCGCCTAAGCTGACGGCACAGAGTATCATTTCGAGTTGGTTGATGAGCTGTGCACCAGTTTGTCTATCGCCCTTGACTTCAAAGGCAATCATGCCCCCAAATTGGTCCATTTGTGATTTGGCAAGGTCATGGTATTCAAAGTCTGGGAGGCCTGGAAAATACACTGTGCTGATTTTTTCATGGTTATGGAGGTATGTTGCAATCTTTTTAGCATTTTCACAGTGCCTGTCCATGCGGACGTGTAGAGTTTTTAATCCACGTAAGATTAGACTAATATCCATGGCTGATATCACTGCGCCCGTCATGTCTTTTAAACCGAAATAGCGAACGGTTTCGAGAGTTTCGGCATCGCCTATGACAAATCCGGCAATTAAATCTCCGTGTCCACCTAGGTATTTAGTGGCCGAATGAACAACTAAATCAGCACCATGCTCTAAAGGTCTTTGTAAATAAGGTGTGCAATAAGTGTTGTCGATGACAAGTTTAGCTTCGGTGTTTTTAGTGATTTCTGCTAGAGCCTTAATGTTGATTAAGCGCATATTAGGATTGGCAGGTGTTTCTGCAAAAACTACTTTGGTCTTGTCTGAAATCGCCTTAGATAAATTTTCTGCCTTGGTTAAATCACAATAAGTTATCTGAACACCAAATTTTTTCAATCCGTGTTCTAAAAAACTAAAGGTGCAACCATAAAGAGTAATATCGGCAATGACTTCATCACCAGGTTGCACAAGTGACCATAAGGTTGAAGTGATTGCGCCCATTCCTGATGCGGTTGCTAATGCTGCTTCTCCACCTTCTAGGCTTGCCATTCTTTGTTCGAGCAGGGCCTGTGATGGTGTGCCAAGTCGGGAATAGATGTAATGAGAGTTTTCACCCTCAAAAGCATCTGAGCCTTGTTGTACGTTATCAAAGGCAAATGTTGATGTCATGTACAAAGGAGGGTTAAGTGAGCCGTGAAACTCTTTGGCATCGTAGCCAAAGTGTATGGCGCGTGTTTGGAATTTAGCATTTGGATTTTTCATGGTGTTTATTGTATAAGTTAGAAAGACAAATGCCAGTGATAAACTGTAATTTAAATCTTACAATAAATGGTGTTATTTTATAAGGCATTAACTTTATTGCTTTTTTTACTGTAACACTTTCGTTACAATGAGAGTTATGAAGATTAAAATAACTACAGAAAACATTACAGGTCTATCAAAAGAGATACTGTCTTTATTGGCGACTTATGATATTGATATTCAACGAGTTGAAGTTGAAACAGGGCTTATGCACTTGGCAACTCAAGAGTTAGAAAAGACAATTGAGCGAGAAATTGCCACTAAATTAATGCAAATTAAGGGAGTTAAGTGGGTTGAAAGTATTGCTGTAATGCCTGTAAATGAACGGAATTTGTTTCTAAACACCATATTAAATGCTGTCTCTGACCCTGTTTTTGGTATCAATAATAAAGGGGAAATTAGTTACCAAAATAAACAAGCCCAAGACAGTTTTAAGGCAGATAAAAGGCTTAAATTGATTAAGGAAATTTTTGTTGAACAAAATTGGGCTAATAAAATCGATAGTGCTGCCAAAAATACGCTACCCATTAACATTAATACTATTGCTGGTGCGATGCTGGTCGAAGTGCGCGGTATTAGTCAAAATAATCAACAGTCTATTGGTGCAGTTTTAATCTTTCACAAACCTGAATCGATAACCACTCGCTCACATATTATTCAGAGTGTAGACATGAAGGGTTTTGATGCCCTTGTTGCTGTTGATAAGCAGATGATAGAGATAATTAATCGTGCCAAACATCTATGCAGCCCACATGTCCCTTTGGTTATTAGTGGAGAGGCTGGAGTCGGCAAAAAAACCATAGCCAAGGCAATTCATTTTGCTAGTGAAAGAAAGAATAAGTTGTTTTCTAGTATTAATTGCAGTACCAGCAAACAAGCGCAAATGATGGAAGATTTATTTGGTTTGGCGCACCCTCGGCATGGACGGGCTGGTATATTGGAAATTACTGATGGGGGAACGGTTTATATTAATGATGTTCAAGATTTATCCCGGGCTTGTCAAATTAAATTATTGCAATTTATTCAATCCAATGACTTCAAACGAATCGGTGGAAAAGAAATGCGCAAGTCTAATGTCAAGTTAATCGTCTCAAGTCCACAAGCATTAAATAAATATGTAGAGAATAACCAAATTAGCGATGCCTTATTTTATGCTCTAGATGTTACGCAATTATCCATACCCCCTTTGCGAGACAGAAAAGACGATATTGAACCCTTGATTACTGGCTTTTTGTTAGAGTTCAAGGAGCAGGGTGGTAAAGTGTTACAAGAATTATCTTTTGCTGCCATTAATAAGTTAAAATCATACTATTGGCCAGGAAATATAACCCAACTCAAAGATGTTGTTTATAAGGCCTGCTTGTTATCGGATGGTCAAATTATAGAAGATTACCACATTGAAATTGATGGTCATGTTCATATTCAAAGCAGCTTAGAGGATTGCAGCTTGCCACAAGCGGTAGCGGAGTTTGAAAAGCACTTTTTACAGCATTGGTATCAAAAATATCCGTCAACACGAAAATTAGCCGCACAACTAGGTGTATCGCACACTACAATTGCGCAAAAATTAAATAAATATCACTTAGCATAAAGAAATGTCGACACAAAATAAAATTGGTGTATTAATCACAAATCTCGGTTCGCCTGATGCGCCAACCAAGCAAGCTCTACGCAAATACCTAAAACAATTTTTGAGTGATAAACGTGTTATTCAGCCTGTTGTTGGGCGTTTGGCTTGGTGGTTGATTTTAAATGTTATTATCCTCAATACAAGACCGAAAAAATCAGCCAAATTGTACCTGTCTATTTGGAATAAATTTGGTAAAGGTGCACCGTTAGTTGACATTAGTTACAAGCAGTTGGTTGCGCTAAGAGAAAAATTTCAGGGTGATTCCTTAGCGTTTGCTCTAGCTATGCGTTACGGTTCTCCATCAATTGAAAATGGTGTTAAAGAATTAATGCAAAAAGGGGTGGATGAAATTATTGTCTTTCCGCTTTACCCCCAGTACTCACGTACAACAACCGAATCAACATTTGATGAAATTCATTCCATAGAAAAGACCGAATTCAATGGACCAAAGGTGAAGTTAGTTAAGAATTACCATGATAATCCCCTTTATATTCAGGCGTTAAAAACGAGTGTTTTAATACACCAAAAAATTTATGGAAAACCGCAGAAGTTAGTCATTTCTTTTCATGGCATTCCAAAAATATACGTGGAAAATGGTGATGCTTACCCTCAACAATGCCAAAGAACAGCCGATTTATTAATCGAAGCATTGGGGTTAAATCCTGATGAGTGCTTGGTTTGTTATCAGTCAATATTTGGTAAACTTGAGTGGATAAAACCTTATTTAGATGTAACTTTAAAATCATTGCCGGCACTAGGTATTAAAGACGTACAAGTTATTTGTCCAGGATTTGCAGCAGATTGTTTGGAAACTTTGGAAGAGATTGAACATGAAAATAAAGAATATTTCCTTACTGCTGGTGGAGAGAAATACAGTTATATCCCTGCTTTAAACGATTCCAAGGCTCATATTGAGTGTTTGTCAAATATCATAGAGAATACATTAAAAGATGAATCATAAATCCAGTTACATGAAAAAAGCACTAAGTCTTGCACAAAAAGGTTTATTCACAACAACAGGAAACCCTCGTGTTGGTTGTGTATTAGTTTCTCGTGGTCACATTGTTGGCAAAGGTTACCACAAAAGAGTGGGAGAGCCACATGCTGAGGTTTTTGCTATAGAAAATGCGGATGATTTTGCCGAAGGAGCAACGGCATTTGTTACCTTGGAACCGTGCAGTCATTTTGGAAAAAATCCTCCTTGTGCTGATGCCTTAATTAAAGCGAAAGTAAAAAAAGTCGTTATATGTAACAAAGACCCCAACTCTTTGGTGGCAGGAAAGGGCATAGCAAAACTCAAAGCTGCAGGCATTAAGGTGAAAATGTCAAAAGAGAAGGCAAAAGGTGAAGAACTTAATGTTGGATTTTTTCATCGCATGAAAACAGGCCTGCCTTTTGTGCGTTTAAAAATGGAACAATCCTTAGATGGGCGATCAGCCATAGCAAGTGGTAAAACTTATCGAACCACGGAAAGTAAAGTCCGTCAAGATAGTCAGTACTGGAGAGCAAGAAGCCAAGCAATTTTGACGGGAATTGAAACCGTTTTACATGATGATTGTCGTTTAACAGTTCGTGTTGATGAACTGCCAAAAAAATACCGTAAGCTTCCCAATGATTTTGATAATTACCAACCCATGCGAATGGTGTTGGATACACATTTACGCATTAATCTGGATGCAAGAATTTTACAGGGACTAGGGCGAAAAGTTGTTATGACAGCTAGCCTCAATTTTGAAAAAATTAAACAACTGGAATCACAAGGTGTGGAAGTCGTTCCCATGCCAACAATAGATGGGGTGATTGATTTAAATGCTGTCTTGGTTTGGTTAGGTACACAGCAGATAAATGAGTTACTGGTTGAGACAGGCGCTAGATTGGCAGGAAGTTTTATAAATCAAAGCTTAGTTAATCAACTCATTATTTACACAGCTCCTGTGATTATGGGGTCGCTTGCTCGTCCTCTTTTTGAACTTGAAATTGATAAAATGCAAAATAGTATTAGGCTTAAGGGTGTTAAGGTGAAAAGACTTGGTAAGGATTTAAGGTGTCTGATTGACTCAGTTAAGACGACAGTCTGAAACTGTCGCCTTGTTACGTATTGTGAAGAGTACTTACTTACAGTGATTTTTTACAAAAATACCAATCAGTGCATTCATAACCCTCTTGTGCGCGTTTTTTTGCATCGGCCATTGTTTTTGGTGGAGGAACGATAACTTTATCGCCTGGCTGCCAATTTTCAGGAGTTGCAACGCCATGTTTATCAGATGTTTGTAGCGCCTTCACTAACCTTAGAATCTCATCAATCGAACGCCCATTGCTCATTGGATAATAAACCATTGCACGTAAAACCCCTTTATCATCAATAATGAAAGTGGCTCTAACGGCCGAAGTATCGGCAGCCCCAGGGTGAATCATGCCGTAGCTTTTTGCTACCGTCATGCTTAAATCTTCAATAATTGGGAATGGTATATCAACTTCAAAATTCTTCTTGATATTATCCACCCATGCCATGTGTGAAAAGACACTGTCAATTGATAAACCCAATAACTGTGTGTTAATATCTGCAAAATCTCCATGGCGTTTTGCAAAAGCTATAAATTCAGTCGTGCAGACAGGCGTGAAGTCGGCAGGGTGTGAAAAAAGGACTAACCACTGCCCTTTATAATCATCTAAAGACCTTGGTCCGTGTGTTGTTTCGGCTTTAAAAAAAGGAGCCGGAGCATTTAATTGTGGAAATGTTGCTACTGTATTTTCGTTGTTCATAATAATAACCTCTAGTTAGTGTAGTTGAGTTCCTATTATAGGGCTAAAAGATAATTTGTAAAATAGAACGTTTGAATCATATCATTCTAAAATATCTATCAAAGTATAATAACAATTGTTTCCTTCTACAATAGCAACCCTAGAATCAATGTAATTGCGGATAAAACTAACAAAGAGATAATGGCTGGTTTTGTATTTTTTCGTCCACTAAAAAAGTATGCATAAGTGGCTTTAAGCAAATTATCACTTGCTGCAGCGATGAGAATGGCTGAGGATATTTGATTGGCGGTGATGTCTTTAAAGTGACCAGTTAAAACGGACAAAACAAATGGATCGATGTCAGTAAAGCCAACAATAAATGATAGAAAATTCAAGCCCACATGACCATAGTGACTAACCACGTACTGGGTGATGACAGTCATGACCACAAATAATGTGGCAAAAATCAATGCTACTTGTATTTCTAAAGGATTACTCTTGTCTGTTTCAATGGCTCGTGGAATAGTGGTTTTCTTGGCATGGCGTTTAACCCAAAAGGCTGCAGCAAACGTTAGAACAGCCATAAGTGACAAAGGCAAACCGATGTGCTTAATAATGCTTGGATTAAAAATAGTGGTCAAAACGAATAAGCGAATATACAGCATGCCAGTTGCTGAAACAATGCCAGCATTCAAGTTGTGGTCGTAGGATTTGAGGCTTTTGGCTTTTTTCGCCAAAACAATTGTGGTGGCAGTACTGGAATAAACGCCACCGATTATGCCCATTAAAAAGTAGCCTTGTTTGGTAAAAATATAGCGTTTCAGCAAATAGCCTAAATAAGAAATTGCTGAGATAATAACCACGGTTAACCAAATTTTATAGGGTGAAGTAGGAATGGTTTCAGATATTTGATCATGAGGCATAAGTGGTAAGATAACACCCATTAGTAATAGGAATTTGGCTAAGGTAAATATTTCATTGGGTTCAATAAGTTTGGCAAGCTTGGTTTCTAGCGGTTTAGCGTTGAGGGTAAATATGACAATGACAAAAACCAATACTAGCATCCATAACGGTAATGAAACCACAATTGCGCCATAAGTATAAACCAACAAAGTCATCAAAGGTTGCATGGTATGAGAATGGTTGGTCTCTAATTTTTTATAATAAAATAAGGCAAGGAATAAGCCAATAAGGATTAAACCGCTTAAATAAAGTGTTTTTGATTCATCCAAGATGTAAAGAAGGTAGCCAATAATGGCAACAAAAGTGTAAGTGCGACTGGTACCAAAGGTGAGTTTCTTATCATTATCAATTTTTAATTCAAGTGCACGTTGCTGCAAATATTCGCGTAATTCCAACCCAGTGATAAAACCAAACACAGCAACAAGGATTAGTCCAAACCAGTGTTGCTGTGCAATGGTGTCGAAATTTGGCATGAGTTATTTTTTGTTTAACCAAACAATGGCATCGGTAAGTTCATCAAAATGTTTGGCTTCTCCTGCAATAAACCATGACCCTAATTTAGTAGCAAAAGGCATCCATTTTTTATTGCCAACTATAGCCAGTTTTTGAAACTCTCTGCCATGTTTTAGGCCTAATTTAAAATCATCCCATAGCGCTCTTAATTCCCACCCCTCAAATTGGGTGGCATCAATTAACATATTGATTTTGGGTTGTTCAATGCCAGCAATGGCAGATTCCAACATCGGTGTTAGCGTTTGGTAGTCCTCGTGCGATAACCTACCAATAGCTTTTAATTCGACAAATATGTAATTATCTACCCGAGTAATACCAAGATTTAAACCATGTTTCTTAATCATAATTTTTCTCCTGTTAAATTAATCAATAACATGATGTTTTTAATTGATTTTTCAAGTCTTCTAAGATACTGATATAATAGAAACTTGATTAATCTCAATAATTCCATGATTAAAAATAAGACCATAGAGACCAGTCGTTTATTGTTAAAACCAACCAATCTGGAAGATGTTGGTTTTATTTTCAAGCTTGTTAATACCCCAAAGTGGATAAAGTATATTGGTGATAGGCATGTTTATTCATCAGAAGATGCTAATAACTATATTCAAGATAAAATAAGACCTCAAATAGAGAAACTAGGTTATGGAAACTACACGGTTATTCTAAAATCAGATGGTAGCAAAGTAGGAGCTTGTGGTTTATACGATAGAGCCGGGCTTGAAGGTGTTGATATTGGTTTTGCCTTTTTACCCAAATTCAAAGGACAGGGCTATGCTTTTGAAAGCAGTCAAAAACTGCTGGAAGTTGGCTTTTCTCAGTTCAACATTACTACCATCAATGCTATCACTTTACCAACAAATAAAGCTTCACAGAGGTTGTTGGAAAAGCTGGGTTTAGTTTATAAAAAAAAGGTCAGGTTGCCTCATGATGAAAATGAGTTAATGCTTTATCAAATAATAAAAAAGAAGTAGTTTCTAGAAGTTTTTATACAAAATAGCTTGTATAATAAACTTACCACCATAAATAAATTAGGAAAGTAAAATGAATAAAAGTATAAAAGGTTCACAAACTGAAAAAAATCTAATGAAATCATTTGCCGGTGAATCACAAGCTAGAATGCGCTATACCTACTTTGCAAGTGCGGCCAAAAAAGAAGGCTTGGTGCAGATTTCTCAAATTTTTGAAGAAACTGCCAACCAAGAAAAAGAACATGCAAAACGTTTTTTTAAATTTTTAGAAGGCGGAGAAGTCGAGATTACCGAAAGCTTTCCAGCTGGTACAATTAGTGATACGTTAACAAATTTGAAAGCCGCCGCTACAGGTGAAAGTTATGAATGGTCGGATATGTATCCTAGTTTTGCCAAAACAGCACGAGAAGAAGGTTTTGATCAAATTGCAGCAGCATTTGAAGCCATATCAGTCGCTGAAAAACAGCACGAAAAACGCTTTAATGATTTAGCAAAAAACTTAGAAGATGGTAAGGTTTTTAAGCGCAATGGCAAGGTGGTTTGGCGTTGCTTGAATTGTGGTTATTTACATGAAGCAGAAGATGCACCAAAACTCTGTCCTGCCTGCTTACACCCACAAGCCTATTTTGAAATTTTGGGAGAGAATTGGTAGCTGTTTATATTCAAATAGCGCTTGGGGAAATTAAATAGTTATGCATATACCTCTAATGTGTATGAAATATACAAAAGAGGTTTCTAAACTATTGTTTTGCGTTGTTTTTTGATTATCTTGCGGGTTGGCACAAGGAACAGCCCGTACGGTTATTTCTTTTTTGCTTTCTTAAACGCATCCGCTAACGAACCAAAAGGGTTGTTTGGTTGATTGTTATTGCTTCTTGGTTTGTTGTAACTTTTTTTCGAATAACTCTTCTTAGCTTGAGGTCTATTGTCATCAACTTTACTTTTACGCTCTGGTCTTGCTCCCGTTTTAGCCGATAAAGCGATACGCTTACGAGCAACATCCACTTCCATAACGGTTACATTGATAATCTGCCCTGCTTTGACCACGTCACTTGGGTCTTTAACATACACATCAGCCAGTTGTGAAATATGCACTAAGCCATCTTGGTGCACGCCTATGTCAACAAATGCACCAAACGCTGTTACATTTGTTACGACGCCTTCGAGTTTCATGCCTTCTTTAAGGTCTGATATTTTATGTACCGAATCATCAAAAGTGGCTGTTTTAAATTCACCACGTGGGTCACGACCTGGTTTTTTTAGCTCGGCGATAACATCTTTGACAGTTTCTATTCCGTATTGTTCGTTGGCAAAATCTCTTGCATTGATGCCCGAAAGCTTATCAGATTTACCAATCACATCTTGGATTTTGCAATCCAATGATTTGACGATTTGTTCAACCAAGGGGTAAGCCTCAGGATGTACGGCTGAGGCATCAAGTGGTTGTTTGCCGTTACGAATACGTAAAAAACCTGCGCATTGAGTAAACATTTTATCTCCCAAGCGTTTTACTTTGAGTAATTGTTTGCGGTTGTCAAAACGACCATTTTCATCGCGGTAATTAATAATTTCTTGCGCCACTGATTCGGAAATCCCTGCCACATATTTCAGCAATGCAGGAGATGCCATATTGACATCCACACCTACTGAGTTTACGCAATCCTCTACGGTATCGCCCAATGCCTTGTTTAATTGCACTTGATTTACATCGTGTTGGTATTGCCCAACACCAATGGCTTTAGGTTCAATTTTAACCAACTCTGCCAATGG
Source organism: Lysobacterales bacterium (assembly GCA_027067055.1). GTDB lineage: Bacteria > Pseudomonadota > Gammaproteobacteria > Xanthomonadales > Marinicellaceae > NORP309. Next base: position 47,678 of record JAMOMK010000071.1, read on the forward strand.
ATCTTGCAAGCGTCTAGCGATAGAAACAGAACCACGATAAGTGACATCTAAATCAGGGAATTCCTTGGCTGCTTCCTCAGAGGCTGAATAAATCGAAGCTCCCGCTTCGGAGACCATAATTTTTTGCGCTTTGATGTCTTTAAAATCAGACAACAATTCAGCAGCTAATTGATCGGTTTCACGCGATGCTGTGCCATTGCCGATACTGATAAGTTCAATAGCGTGTTTCATGCATAAAGCTGCCAACACGTGCTTGGATTTATCCCATTGTTTTTGTGGTGCATGTGGGTAGATAACCGCTGTATCTGTTAATTTACCTGTTTTATCAACGACAACCACTTTAACCCCTGTGCGAAAGCCAGGATCAAGCCCCAATGTCGCTTTACCGCCAGCAGGAGCTGCCAACAGGATATCTTTCATGTTGCGGGTAAAAACTTTTATCGCTTCACCATCAGCTCCTTCGCGTGCTTGATTGGTTAATTGCAAAGATAAGCGCACATGTAATTTGGCAATCCAAGCCAGTTGTACGGTGCGCAATAACCAAGCAGAATTATCCACATCCCAACCAAAGCGATTTATGATTCGTCCAATGGCAGGGTGTTGTTGTCCATCTTCGAGGTTTACATCAATTTTTAAACTCAAAAACCCTTCATTGCGACCGCGTAAGATTGCCAACATGCGGTGTGATGGGATTTTGTTGATTTTCTCAGCAAAATCAAAATAATCTTTAAATTTAGCCGCTTCTGATTCTTTTGACTTAACTAAGCTTGAAGAAATTAAGGCGTTATCCCACAACCAATCACGCAGTTGTTGGATTAAATCAGCATCTTCGGCAATATCTTCTAGAGCAATTTGTCTGGCGCCATCTAACGCATCATCGGTTGTTTTGACCTCGTCCGTAATAAACTTTTGTGCTAGTTCGTTAATATTTGCACTTGGGTTTTTGATTAACTCCTCAAGCAATGGCTCTAAGCCATTTTTACGGGCAATTTGCGCTTTGGTTTGGCGTTTTTTCTTAAACGGTAAATACAAATCTTCTAAACGGGTTTTCGTTTCAGCACCCATAATAGCTGATTTCAATTCATCAGTAAGCTTACCCTGCTCCTTAATAGCATCAATCACGGTTAAACGTCGGTCATCCAACTCACGTAAGTAAGTCAATTTTTCATCTAACAAACGCAATTGCGTGTCGTCTAATCCACCCGTGACTTCTTTGCGGTAACGCGAGATAAAAGGTACCGTATCACCGTCATCCAATAATCCAATAGCGGCGGTGACTTGTTGTGGTTGGGCATTAATGGCTTGCGCGATGATTTGAGCGTGATTCATAGTTTCCATTTATAATTCAAAGGGGATGAATTATAAATAAGTTACACTTGGATTGGTAGAATAAGTTTTAAAGTGATGGGTTTTTATTTTCGCACCAACAAAGAAAACAGATGTTTAATTACTTTGTGGTAAATGTTAGAATTAAATGCCTTACTAATATTAAACCTTTGAATTATGAATATGTACTGGAAATTATTTATTGATGCAAAGTCTTTAAAAAATACTGAGGTAGTTTTCAATAGAGTTATAAATATACTTTCTGTAAAATTCACTAATTTGACTATTGAGCCATATCATAAGGGTGGTTTTACATGTTCGTTTTTAACTTCAAATAATTCAGACCAATGGTCAGAGACAGTAATTAATTCTTTATCGCTCGCACAAAAAATTGGTAGGGACTGGATACTGTTAGAAAACATCCGAATAGAATTAAATGCTTGGTCAAATAAACCTTCAATACCTGGTGTACAGAATATACAATTAATTGTAGAGTCAAATACATAACCATGAATTCAACAATACCTCTAATGCGAAAATTAAATTCAGTTGAAATAGAAATAATAACTAAGCTTCTTGATACAGCCAATTTGCAAATAGATGTTACCCAACTACTAGTTAATCCAATGAATGATGGGGGAATGGGGAGCTTAGCTATTGGTAAAGACTATGATAGTAGAGAGTTTGGTGAAGAAATTGCAGAATATATGTTTAACGACAATGATGGCACGCCTGTTTCAACAACATTAAACGTGGATAAACAAGGTAATCTTTATGAACTGGACATTTGGAAAGTAGATTTTTCTCCAACCCAAATTTTGAAGTAATTACGCATAACATGTATAAATCCATATTTATCTATGGACATAAAAATCTAAAACCATTTTTTAAGACTTTGGCAACACCCAATCAGGGCGTGGAAAGTGGCAGGTATAACCATTGGGGATGCGTTCCAGATAATCTTGGTGTTCAATTTCTGCTTGCCAAAAATCACTGGCTTGTGTTACCTTGGTCACCGCAGGAGCTGGCCACAATCCTGAATTATTAACATCAGCAATGGTTTTGAGTGCCATGTCTTTTTGCTCGTGTGAGGTGTAAAATATTTCAGAGCGATACGAGGCTCCGACATCATTGCCCTGTCGATTATCGGTTGATGGGTCATGGATTTGAAAAAAGTAGGCTAAAATATCTCGAAAACTAATAACCTCATTATCAAACACAATTTCTAAGGCTTCAGCATGTGTGCCGTGATTTTGGTAAGTGGCATTAGGAACATCACCACCAGTGTAACCCACACGCGTAGATTGAACGCCGTCAAGTTGTCGAATCAAACCTTGCATGCCCCAAAAACAACCGCCAGCTAGTAGTGCTTTTTCTTGTGCCATTATTCATTCTCCTCTACTTGATTAATGTAGTCACCGTAACCTTCATCTGCCATATTTTCAAGTGCTATAAAACGCAAAGAAGCCGAATTAATACAATATCGCAAACCCCCTGATTCTTTAGGGCCATCTTCAAACACATGTCCAAGATGGCTGTCGCCATTACTTGAACGCACTTCGGTACGAATCATACCAAGTGATGAATCTTTAATTTCATTGACAAAATCTGTGACAATTGACTTGCTAAAACTTGGCCAACCGCAGCCTGAATCAAACTTACTACTGGATGCAAATAACGGTTCACCCGAAACAATATCCACGTAAATTCCAACTGCGTCGTTGTGTAAATATTCACCCGTTCCAGGACGTTCAGTACCGTTTTCTTGAGTCACACGGTATTGCTCTGGGTTAAGTTTCGAAACTTTATTACTATCTTTTTTATACATTGTTAAAATCAGTTATAAGCCTGTAATCTTTCATGATAAACTATTCATCTTCATTACCTCAACTAATCAGCCCATTGGAAAATAAAAAACAAATAAATATTCAGTTTTTAAGAGCCTTTGCCGCTTTATTGGTTGTTTTCTATCACACGGCAGATCACTTTTTTGTTACAGGAGGCAGCCAATCAGGCAATATTTTTACTCACCTAAGCGGTGAAGAGCCAAACAATATCAATGTGTTATGTGTTTTCGGTCAAGCACTACTTAAGCTAAAACATGCTGGCATATATGGTGTTTTATTTCAAAACCTCACAAACCATTTCAATTTTCTCTAGTCTCGGCATTATCTTTTCACTGGCAAAACAGTTACCATCAGCATCTATCAACAGCACTTGGTCAAGTTGCATGGTTTTGGCTATTTTGTGCCAGTTGGATTTACCTGCCACAATCATGGCGGTGGCTGCGGCATCGGCTTTGGTGCCATTTTTGGCTACGATGGTGGCGGAGACAATTTGGTCAACGCCTTTGCCTGTTTTGGGGTCAATGATGTGGGCGTATCTTTTGCCGTTGAACTCTTTGTAGCGCTCGTAATTGCCTGAGGTGAATACCGATTCGTCACCTTGGACGGTGATAACGGCGAGTATGTCTTCAGAATTAGGTTTGCGGATGGCGACATGCCAGTTTTTATCGCCTTTGCTACCGATACTTCGCAGGTCGCCACCAGCATTAACAATGGCGTTTTCGATGCCGTGTTTTTTGAGGATATTAATGGCTTTATCGATGGCGTAACCCTTAGCGACACCTCCGTAATCCAACCAGATACGCTGATTGTTTGAACTGATTTGATTTTTTGAGATAGTGATGTCTTGCATGGTTGGTAGGTGAGCTAAAAAGTCATTAATTTCTGCGCCTCTTGGTGGTGGCGTGGCGATAGGGTAGTTGTCGGTGTGAAAACCCCATAAGTGAATAAGCTCACCGATAGCGGGATTAAAATTGCCTTGTGATTGTTTAGATAGTTGTTTTGTGGTGTTAATAAACTTTGCTTCTTCGTCAGTGATGGCAAAAGATTTTCCCGCGCGCATGGCTTTGTTTATTTCATTTAGTCGTCCTGCTTTCCATGCGTGCCATTGGCTGTGCATTCCATTCAGGGCTTTTTCTACTTCGCTAAAAGCTTGGTTAACTAAAGTTTCATCATGATGCCAAACCAATACCTCGATGATTGTGCCAAAGATAAAATATTGTTTTTGAATAAGTTTATCTTCAACTTTTTCTTGTTGTTGGCATGCCGATAGGAAACACACCAAAAGCACTAACAAAGACTTAAACATCGTTTTCTCGCACGGGTTTTTTTTGTAACTTACGTTGTAGGGTTCGGCGGTGCATGCCGAGTTGTTCAGCGGCTTTTGTGATATTGCCGTTATTTTCAGCTAAGACTTTTTGCAGGTGTTCCCATTCTAGCCGCTTTACAGGCAAGGGTTTACTTGGGATTTCAACTTCTATATCGGCATAATCTTGCACCAAGGCTTTTAAAATAGTGTCAACATCAGTGGGTTTGGTCAGGTACTGGATAACGCCCAGTTTGATTGCCTCTACTGCGGTGGCAATGCTGGCAAAACCAGTCAAAATTACAATATGAATATTTGCTTGTTCTTTTAGCAGCATTTGACACACTTTTAAACCCGAGTCATTGCCGATACGCAAATCCACTACAGCATATTCAGCCTGCCATTGCTGAATAATGTTTTGGCTTTGTTTAAAGTCGTAGGCTTGTTTGGTTTTAAAACCTCGATTTTCGAGAGCCGAGGATAAAACTTGGCAAAATATTTCGTCATCATCGACTATTAGGATCTTTTTATTCATGTTCTGCCTACTTGAGTCAAAGGTAATTGTATTTGCAATTGGGTGCCTTTTTTATCGGTTTTGAGTATTTCTATAGTTCCTAAAAATCGTTCGATGGTAGTCTTGGCCAAGAATAAACCTAAGCCCATGCCAAACTCTTTTTCTGAGGTGGCTTTGCTGCCAAATCCGCGACTTAAACCTTCGCCATTATCGGTAATTAACAGTGTTACTTTTTGCTCTTTAACTTCTGTACTTATAATCACTTCACTCGCTTGTGACTCCAGTGCATTGTTGATGATATTAACCAACGCTTGCACCAATGTTTTATCAATATGTAAGCTGTCATCGTTTTTATGGTTGGTGTTTAGTTGTATTTTTTGTGAGTCGGGATCAATTAAGCGTGATTGTACTCGCCCCAAAAACTCATTAACAGTCACCACCAAACCGTTAACTGCCTGGGTTGTACCAGTAGAGGCCGTGATTTGTGTCAGAGATTCTTTACACCTGTAAATTTGTGATTCCATAATGTTGAGCATTTTATGGTGCTTCTCTATGGAGTCATCTCCCAATAGCTCTTTGATGATTATGTTGATGGTGGCAAGTGGCGTACCTAGCTCATGAGCCGACCCTGTTGCAAGCGTTGCCAGTGCTAAAATCTTTTCATTTTCAGCTTGTTTGGCACTGGCTTGCAGTAACAAGTTTTCTTTGCGTCGAATATTCTTCATTAAACCACTAATAACCCATGAAATCAAAACTGACAAGACGATAAAACCAAGCCACATACCAACCAAGTGCTGTCCAAAACTAGTGGAATGATCCATGTTGTGGTTCATGCCTGCCATATCTTCCATTGACATAGCAACAGGTTTGAAAAATTTAATTAATAGGGTGTAAGAGAGAATGGAATAACCGGTAATTATCCAAGTGTATTTTTGTGCCAAAACAGTGGCGGAGAATATTATGGGGACAATGAGAAACCACGTAAATGGATTGCTTGCACCGCCCGTTAAATAGAAAAAGAAAGACAGTTCGGTCACATCAATAAGTAAGTTAATAAAAATCTGTCTATCGGTAAAATCAGATCGAAACATCCATGAAAACACGTTCATGGCGAAATAAAACCCTGTTAAAACCAAAACTTTTGATGGGTAATCAATATTCCAAATTGTACTAGCCATCACCCACAAAAGGACTTGTCCGAGAATCAAAAAATTTCTAAGCCAGAAGAAGGTGTTTTGTTGTGAATTTTTTTGCATGATGCCTATTTTAAACCATTTAGCATCCGTGGTGTTATTAGTGCGACAATTTGTCGCATTTACTTAACTCATGTAAGACATTATAGTGTTCGCAAATTAATAACATAAAAGAGTTTTACAATACTCTATACAAAAACAATATGAAAAAAAACAAACTAGCTTTAAGTATCTTGTCCGCTTTAACTATAAATCAAGCTGTTTTAGCTGATGATAGAGATGTTGAAAAACTCGATAATGTTGAGGTTGTAGAACAACAACAAAGTCGTGAAATGACTGTACAACTTTTACCAGAAAAAGCACAAAGTATTATTGATACTCCTGATGTTTTGAAAAAAATGGCAGGTGCAAATGTTAATCGTAATGGTCCATTAACAGGCTTGGCACAATATAGAGGTCTCTCTGGTGCTCGCGTTAATGTGCAAATCAATGGTTCAAATATGCAAGAGTCTTGTTCTAACTCGATGGATGCTGCCATGAGTCATGTGCCAGCAAGCATGGTGGATGCTGTTATTCTAAAGCGTGGTATTGCTCCTGTGAGTACAGGTATCGAAACTATCGGTGGCAGTATTTTTGTTATTCCAAAAAATATCAAAGGCACTTCCGAGGAGTTTGAGTTTGGTGGCGAGGCATCTTTAGGCTTTACATCCGTAAACTCAGGCAAAAAAGCGTCTGTTTTGTTGTCTGCACAATCAGCAGTTCATAGCTTTTACTTTGGTGCAGAATCTGAAAATGGCGATAGTTTTGACTTTAAAAATGGTACAAATTTCAACACTGAGTATGATAGAGATTTTTATCTTTTAGGTTATAATTACGTAGGCGAAAAACAAACCTTTGCATTTAAGTATAACTATAATGATACTGGCAAGACAGGCACGCCATCATTGCCTATGGATATTGTTTATGCCGAAGGTGGCATGGCAAATATTGAACACACCTACCGTTTTGCAGATGATTGGAAATTAACATCTGAATTTTCTCACCAAAATACTGACCATTTAATGAGTAATTACTTATTTAGAAACGCACAAGGCCGCAGAGACTCACTAACACAAGTCAACAGCAATTCATTTGCCTTTGTTTTAGATACAATGATTTCTATGGGTCAGCTTTCTTTTGGACTAGAAGGTGATGCCACTAGCCACCAAGCAGACATCACTAGCCCTGATAATGCTATGCTTCATATTTCTAATTTTGACACCCGAAAAGACCGCAATAGCTTTTTTGCCGAGCTACAATCAAACTTAAGTGATAATTTGAATTTATCCAGCGGTATTCGTTATACCCAAGTTGATATGGATGCAGCAGATGTTTCCACAACAATGGCAATGATGGATACGCCAATGGGTCAAATGCACCGCATGTCGCGCAATAGCTTTAATGCATCAAATAGAAACATTACTGACAACAATGTTGATTTGTCTTTTAACTTAACCCAAAAACTAAACGACAGCTTATCATTTGAGTACGGCTTAGGTTATAAAACACGCTCACCAAGCTATCAAGAGCGTTACTTATGGTTGCCACTTGAGGCAACTGCAGGCATGGCAGATGGTTTTAAGTATTTAGGTAATTTAGACTTAAAACCAGAAAAAGCAACTCAATTTGAATTTGGCATGGTTTATGAAAGTGAAGGGTTGCGTTTTGCCCCGCATGTTTTTTATCATCAAGTCGACGACTATATCCAAGGTACGCCAACACCAAACCCAAAAGTGCTAAAATTCAATAATGTTGATGCCAAGTTATATGGTGCGGATTTAGAGTTTAGTTATCAAATAACCGACAACATGGCTATCAACAATGTTACTAGCTATGTTAAAGGTGAGCGTCGCGATATTGACGACAGCCTTTACCGCATAGCTCCACTCAACACACGTTTTGAATTGACTTATGGCATGAGTAACTGGAACTTCAGTGGTGAGCTAGTTGCTTATCAAGCGCAAGATGATGTCTCTGTAACCAACCAGGAGCAAGCCACTCCTGGTTATGGTATCACCAACTTAGCAGGAACCTATAGCTTTAATGACAAAGCCAATATAGCCTTTGGCGTTAATAATATTTTTGACAAGAAATACTACAACCACCTTAATGGTTATAATCGTAATAACCTCAATGCTGATGTCGGGTTTGATCCAACAAACCCACGCGCATACCGCCTCCCAGGCGAAGGCGTAAACCTTTACGCAACATTATACTTACACTGGTAAACCCTCACCTGAGATATGTGCATGACTAAAGACGAATGGGATGGAGATGAACATTGAGCTAGTTTTTTCTCTAAAAATTGAATCTATAGTCATTCTATATTTTGATTTTTAGAGGAAAAAATAGCCGATAAAGCTTTATTTTAACTATTATTAATATATAAAATATAGCTAAAAGGCTACATTCCCATCGTTATTAGTTATGTATATACCTCACCAGTGTAAGTGTTTTTATTTTTAAAACACTAACTCAAATACTCCGAAGTCCCTCAAGGAAGAGGGCAAATTTGAGGCTTAACAATCACTACAATCCAAACTCTAATAAAGACATCATTTCATAAGCAAGCTCGAAGTCGTCTTCGTCCACAACCTCTGCAAAGAACTCTTCGAAACTCTCTTCTCTGTCTTCTGTGTGTAAATCACTAATCGTATAGAAAACCAATAAAGTTTTTTTGTACTCTTGAAAAATTGAACCCAAGTAGTGACTTTGTGCTATTTCTCGCAAATTCTCAAACATCTTATTTTTGAAAAGTATTATCGCTGGGTGGTTGCTTTTTTGAACATCCAACTCTACTACTCCTTGAATATATTCTAAGTATTCTTGTTTATCATCTTCTACCAGTATGTCCGTAAGTAAGTCGTGTGTTTTAGCTAAAAAAACAATAGGGACAAATAAATCAACATAAATTCGTGCTAATTCGGCAAATCCATGCTTTTTTAATGCCGTTTTTGCTAAGCAATGTATGGTTTTTAATGCTTCTGCATCTAATATCGGCTCTTCTATCCATAAGTTAATTTCCTCTTCTTCCTCTTCGAAGGTTTTAACTGGTGTTTCTTTGCCATCTTCATAAACCTTTCCATTAGAGTAGGTGACTATTACTGGTATATGTCCATAGTCCTCATCATGTGTAACCTCTGCAGAAACTTTATCACAGTAGTTTCCAAGAAAACCTACCAACGCAACAGTAAACTCTGGTCCAAGTCCACCTGTTGTAATTTCTAGGGTCATTTCTTTTCCCTTTATAATTGGACAGTCTTTTATGTATTCAATGTAGTTTCCATAATATTGGTTAGAAAAAATTTGTTGATACTTTTCTTGCGCTTTATCCAACCCTTTTAATACCTTAGTAACAGAGCTTAGCTCTCCTTTTATTAAACACTCTATAAAGTCATTAATTGTTTTTTTATTTTTACTTTGTGCCTTTATTTTTAAATTTATACCATATTCCACGTCTTGTTTCCTGTTTAGTCAATAAGTGTGAGCTAAAGCACACACACCAGATTATAAGAAAATCATTCTTGCATACTATAAAATGCCATTTTATTACCATCTGGATCGCGGACGTAACCAAAGTAGAACTGTCCATCGCCACGAACACCGGGTTCACCTTCGTCAGTTGCACCGAGTGATAAAGCTTTGGCATGAAGTTTTTTGATGGTTGCTAAGCCATCAACGACTATCGCTGGCATGGTGCCATTGCCTGCCGTGGCGGTTTCACCATCATGTGGAGTCACCACTGAAAACATGGCATCGCCTGGGGTTTTTCCCCATAAAATTATATGGTCATCTGCCATTATGCGTCCTGCGCCAATGATACTAAAGAGTTCATCGTAATATTTTCCTGATTTTTCAATATCATTTGTGCCTATGGTTATGTAGCCTATCATGCTGGTATCTCATTTAATAAAACTTAATTATACGATATATTCAAAATAAATTCACGTTAGTTGTTGAGAATCATTCTCAAATAGAATAATATGCGACTTTAATCTTAACAAGAATCATTCTCATGTGCATAAAAAGACTTATTCAATTACTTTTGTTTATAACACCCTTTTCTTTGGCCGCACAAGACACACCAAGTCTTGAACAAATGTGGCAATTAATACAGCAACAGCAAGCGACTATTGAAAAACTACAAGCTCAAATACAGGGCAATTCACAAGTCGTTGAACAACAGTCTCAAGCGATTGAAATTATCAGTGATAATATAGATGGATCAACTAACCAGTCTCAATCCAAATATAAGTTTGGTGGTTATGGTGAAGTGCATTACGGTAATACAGATAAGGGTAACAGTATCGATGCGCACCGTTTTGTTTTATTTAATGGCTATGATTTTACTGATAAAACACGGTTTTATTCAGAACTCGAGGTAGAACATGCCTTAAGTGGTGACGGTTTACCAGGGGAGGTGGAATTAGAACAGGCTTTTATTGAACACCGAGTCAATGATAAAACCACTGTCACTACAGGGATTTCTTTGCTGCCGATCGGTATTATTAACCAAACCCACGAACCAACTACATTTTATGGTGTGGAACGAAACAATGTTGAAAAAAACATTATTCCAACTACTTGGTGGGCTGCAGGGCTGGGTTTATCTCAACGGCTCAATGAAATGTTTGCTTACGATATTTTTATTAGTGAAGGATTAAATGTAGCGCTTGCGGGTTCTGATGTGTTTTTAATTCGCAAAGGACGACAAGGAACAGCCAAGGCAAAGGCAAATAAAGGGGCAATCACCTCTCGGTTGCGGTTTAGTCCAAATAATCATTTGCAAATTAATGCCTCAATGATGTATCAACAAGACATAACTCAAGGAGTTTTAGGCGTTGATGCCACCTTATTTGAAACCAATGTTCATTACAACATCAATAATTTTAGCCTAAAAGCTTTATACGCTCGATGGGGTTTAAATAAAAAAGTAAGGGCAATTGCTGCTGGCCGTGAGCAACAATCGGGTTTTTATCTTGAGCCTTCTTATCGTTTTGGCAGTAATAACCAATACGGTGTTTTCAGCCGTTATTCTCAGTGGGATAATAATGCAGGTGATGACAACAATACCGAAATATCCCAATTTGATTTTGGTTATAATTATTGGCTCACGCCGCAAGTGGTTTTTAAAGCCGACTACCAAGACCAATCGGGTGCAAAAGACGATGATGGTTTTCATCTCGGTATGGGGTATTCATTCTAATGCGCACCTCTTTTTTAGCTTGGACTCTGCCCATCATTTTCTTTTGCCAGCATGCTCACGCAAATGATATTAAGGATTTTTTATCAAAACAGTTTACCCAAATACCTAAAGTGCAACGCATTTGGCTCGATAAAGAAAAACAAAATTATATCAAAACAGCTTTCAACCCAAGCCAAATAAAACTCAGTTACCGTTATTGGCAGAAAGACAATAAAACCGTATGGGTTTTGGATGAAGTTGGCAAAGAACGAAATATTACAACGGGGATTATTATTACAGACCACACAATTAAATCTGTTGAAGTCATTGCTTATCGTGAATCGCGAGGAGGACAAGTGCAATCCAGTCGATTTATCAGCCAATATTCAGATAAAACCAGAAACAGTAACCACCTTGCTAAAGAAATTGACAGCATCAGCGGCGCAACCTTATCGGTTAATGCCCTTAACAAACAAGTCTCTTTAGCTTTGTATTTAAACTCCTTAATTCCATGAAAATAAAAAGACTATTACGAAAAGCCCACCGTCACATCGGTTTTTTTGCTGCTTTGTGGTTGTTGCTTTTAGCCAGCACAGGTTTACTGTTGCAGCACCGCTCTGATTGGCATCTGGATAAATCCTTTATTACAAATCAAACATTATTAAAACTTTATGGCGTTGGGCAACACGTGATTGCTCTTAAAACAGGTAACGGCTTTTTAATTCAAATCGATAAAGAGTTATTGATAAACCAGCAGAAAACTCTCTTTCCCGAACCCATTCAAAAGGTCGCTTTTAGAGAACACAAATGGATTGTTGAAACGCGCTTAGGGCAGACATGGTTTAATCAACAAGGAGAAATTATTCAATACTTTGATGAACTTGAGCCTTCACCTTTACAAGCAAAAGAAATAAGATGGTTGACTCCCTCTCAAGATAAAAACCTAATAGCCCAAGCCATTAAAGAAGTTAGCACCTCATATTTGTCTGTTTCTCAGGTGGTTTTTGATATTCATGCAGGAATAACCTCACCATCAATCCTTAATGATTTGGCGGCTGTTGCACTCATCTTTTTGTCTTTGTCTGGGCTGGTTATTTATTTTCGTCGAAAAGGTGGTTAAGTTTTTACTTTGTTTTTTCTCTCACAAAGGTGCGGCAATCGCAACGAGTTGATAATATTGCATTAAAACAATTTAAAATTCGTTACTTAAATAGGTTTTATTCATAATAAATCATGAGTTTGGGCTTAATTTTAATATTAATAGTCTTTATTTTGATACCTTCTTTTTTTTGTTTTATCTAGAATAAGAGATGTTGATTATTTTTAATCAATATTACTATAATTTAAACTTCGGAGAATTTTATGAAATTAAAAACATTTATTATTTCAACAGCTTTATTTTTTAGCATTAATGTTTATGCAAGCTGTGGTAGTGCCCAAAACTCATATTTAAGCGCATTATCAAATTTAACTAGCGTGCTTTCAAACCCAAACAGTACAAGTGCTCAAGTAAACATGGCTCAAAGCAATGCTTATGCAGCTCAAGTCAATGTTGAGTTACAATGCCACCAGTTTTAAAAACTTGCATATCAATACCTCGTAGTTTACTGCGGGGTATTCCCCCCTACATCTTCCTGTCCACACTCCCCCCACCAAGGTTCTTTCTTTAATTTTGGAATGTAATGGTCTAATAAACTCGGAGACAGTTTTGGCCTTATAATAAGCAAAAAGTTTTATAGTATTACTTACCAATACAAAATGAAGAGAAAATTTCTCCAAGCAGGTCATCACTGGTGAAGTCTCCAGTTATTTGACTAAGGTGTTCTTGAGCTTGGCATAGGTCTTCGGCAACCAGCTCGCCTGCTTGGTTGTTGAGAAAGTTGTGTTCGGCTATAGCTACGTTTTCTAAGGTTTTTTGCAGTTGAGTTATATGACGAGAGCGAGCTGAAAAACTGCTTTCGATATCGCCTTGTGAGTTAATCATCTGCAGTATTTTGTTTTCTAATTCATCAAACCCTTGTTCTGTTTTTGCCGATAAAATGATTTCATTATCGTCCAGTTTTTGCTGCTTATTTATCAAGTCTGCTTTATTGTAAACGGTGATTTTACGTTTACTAAAGGGTAAATCAGCGAGGTTTTGTTTTTGTTTTTCTGTATCTTGTGAACTATCAATTACTTGTAGAATGATATCGGCTTGTTGCAGTATTTGTTTGGCTCTTTTAATCCCTTCTTGTTCCACCTTGTCTTCGGTGATATGAATGCCTGCTGTATCAATGATTAATACAGGAATACCGTGAATATTGATATTTTCTTTGACCACATCGCGAGTGGTGCCAGCAATATCTGACACAATAGCCGTTTCATTACGGGTAAAAAGATTTAACAACGAAGATTTACCTACATTGGGTTGTCCAACAATTCCTATCATGACGCCTTTGTTTAGTAACTCTCCTTGTTGTGCTTGAGCCAATAAATCTTTTAAGCTTTGGTGCAAACCTTGCATTTTTTGTTGCTGAACTTTGTCTGCTAAAAAGTCTATTTCTTCTTCAGGAAAATCAATCGCGGCCTCTATCCATACCCGCAAACTGATAAGTTGTTTGAGTATTTGTGCCACCTTGTTTGAAAAATCGCCTTGCAACGAACGTTGTGCAGCTTTTGCGGCTTGTTCGGTACTGGATGAAATTAAGTCTGCAATGGCTTCTGCCTGAACTAAATCAATTTTATCATTAAGAAAGGCGCGTTGCGAAAACTCTCCAGCTTGTGCTTGTCTAGCTCCGCACGCTATAACTGCCTGCAATAACACATTCATCACTACAGGTCCACCATGTCCTTGTAGTTCGATAACATCTTCACCCGTAAAAGAGTGTGGATTTGGAAAGTAGAGGATTATGCCTTCGTCAATCAATTGCTTTTGATGAATAAATCGTGCGTAGTGTGCCTGACGAGGTTTTGGAGTTTTGTTGCTAATTATTGTACAAATCTCAAGTGCTTTATCCCCTGAGATTCGAATAATACCGACGCCGCCCACACCCGGAGCGGTTGCTATGGCGGCGATGGTATCGTGTTGTTTCATTTTTATTTAGCCTGCCGCGTCAATTCTCTTAGTAATTATCCATTGCTGTAACAAGGATAATGAACTGTTTACTGCCCAATAAAGAACCAATCCTGATGGGAAGAAAGCAAACATAATTGAAAAGCCTAATGGCATAAACTTCATTATCTTCGCCTGCATTGGATCCATGCCTGGCGTTGGTGATAGTTTTTGCGTGAAGTACATGGCCGCAGCATTTATTGCTGGCAGAATATAAAATGGATCTGGTGAACTCAAATCTTGTAGCCACAACATAAATGGTGCTTGGCGTAACTCTACTGATTCTTGTAGTACCCAATACAATGAAATAAACACAGGAATCTGAATCAACATAGGTAAACAACCTCCCATTGGGTTCACTTTTTCCTTTTTGTATAAACCCATCATTTCTTCGTTGAATTTCTGCTTGTTGTCTTTATGTCTTTCTTTTAATGTTTTGATACGTGGCTGTAATTTACGCATACGTGCCATCGAGTTATATTGTTTTTCAGTAAGTTTAAAGAACAACAACTTAATCAAAACGGTTAAAAGAATAATTGAAAAACCCCAGTTTTGAACGATGTTATGTATGTGGTTTAACACCCAAAACAAAGGCTTGGATATTGCTGTAAACATGCCGTAATCTACTGTTAAATCTAAACCTTTTGCGATTTTAGGTAGTTTTTCCTGTATTTTAGGACCAATATATAGTTGTGTTTTTATATCTGATGTAGCACCCGATGCTACTGTTGTAAAACCCGATGTTGCTCTTATTAAATAAGGCGTTTCTGAGTTTGGTAAATATTTACTAATAATATCAGACTTTTCATCTAGCAAAATAAAGCTTGAGAAGAAATAATGCTGTACCATTGATATCCATGCTTTAGTATTTACAGTAACATTTATTTTATCTTCTTCAAAATCAGCAAACTTTAGTTGGGTTAAGCCTTCTTCAGGTTCAAAGTAAGCCGCTCCTTTAAATGAGATTCTACTAGGGTCATTAAAAGAAGGTTCTTTATTTAGCCATGGGTTGGTTCTTTGTAATTGCTTGTACTGCTGCCCTTGCCAATTTATCGCACTTTGGTTGTTGATGGTATCGGTTAAGGTAATTAAATAGTCATCTGCTGATACATGGTATGTTTTCGTGACTCTCACACCATTTTTTTCAATGGTTAGTGGAATATCTACTTCACCAGAAGTGACTTCATAGTTGATTTTTTCAGCATTATAAATGTCGGTATGAACAAAACTTTGTTGTGCGCTCAACAGTCCTGATTGCGCATAGTAGTTTGTGCCGGTCTTTCTGTTTAGTAGAATAATATTATCTTTTGAATGTTTTTTTACTGGGTACTTTAATAGTTCAGCATAAACAACAGAACCTCCCAAGGTGTCTATTTCTAATTTTAGTACATTGGTTGTTACTGTTATAATTTGACCCGACTGCCTTTGTTTAACACTTTGTTGTGACAGCGTTTTCGCAGGCTCTTGTGGGCTAGAGGCTACTTGAGGAATATCTCCAGAGGTCTCTGTGTTTGAACGGTTGTCATTGGATTCATCTAATTTTGTTGCCAATGAGTTTTGTTCTGGTGTTTGTTCTGCCTCAGTTTTTGGACCGTAATCCAATTGCCATTGCGAATATAAAAGAAAGCCTAAAAAGAATAGTGCGATAAGCAGCAAGTTTTTTGGGTTGTTCATTTACTTTTCCTAATTTTGTTAATTCTGGATTCCGCTTGATTCCATAAATTATTAATTGAACTAAAGAGGTCTTTATTGGATTTTTTCGAAGCCACAGGTCGCGCCAAGAGAACAAAGTCACAATCAACTGAAAATTCATGGTTTCTAAACGACTCCCGAATGATTCGTTTGATACGGTTGCGTACGACCGCGCGCTTATCAACTTTTTTGGAAATCACCAAACCCAAGCGAGAATAAGGGTTTTTAGTTTTATGGATTAATACAAGAAAATTAGCATCAGAGACTTTGACTGACTTATTAAATACCGCATTATAGGCTATTTTATTTAACAACCTTGCTTGTTTTGGTAAGCCAGCCAACGTGTCTAACTTAATTTCTTAATGTTTAACTGTTAGTTGGTGTCTGCCTTTTGCGCGTCTTGCGTTTATTACAGCTCTACCGCCTTTAGTTTTCATGCGCGCTCTAAACCCATGAGTTCTTGCACGTTTTAAATTACTTGGTTGAAAAGTTCTTTTCATGTTACACCTTGTTACTGTTTATTTTGAATTCAAATGTTATTAAAATCCTTTACTTAATGTATTGGATTAAAAAAGGTTGGCTAGGATACTCATTTTGAATGTTTTTTTCAACTATTTTGTTATTTTCAAGCACTAATTAGCTCATTATTTAATGCTTTGCGTATAATATCCCTCTTTTTTTGATAGTTATTACATTATACGCATGATTTGGAGCAAGTGTTTAAAACGATTGGAGTCGGATATTGATACCTCTGATATTAATATGTGGCTTAAGCCTTTACAGGTAATAGAATCCAGTGAAAACATCACAATAATCGCTCCTAATGATATCGTTGTTGACAAAGTTAATAAAGACTTTTTGTCCTTAATTAAATTAGCTTTAAAAGACATTAGTCAAATTGACTACAGTCTAGTTGTTTCATTACCATTAGCAACAAACCAGACAACAATTAGCAATAATGCAACCAAGCCTAATGAGCTAATCAATAACTTACCCTCTAATATTGATCCGCGCTTCACATTTGATAGTTTTGTTGAAGGCAGTTCAAACTCAATGGCAAAAGCTGCCGCTTTGCAAGTTTCTCAAGAGTTCCTATCTCAGTTTAACCCTTTATTAATGTATGGTAGTACAGGCTTGGGGAAAACCCATCTTTTACATGCCATTGGCAATAAAATATTAGATAACGATAAAAATGCTGTTGTTTGTTATGTGCATTCTGAACAATTCGTTAATGGTATGATTAATGCATTGAGAACCAATACTATTTCAGAATTTAAAAGTCAATACCGTTCTGTTACCGCCTTACTTATTGATGACATTCAGTTTTTTGCTGGGAAAAATCGAACTCAAGAAGAGTTTTTTCACACTTTCAACTCATTACTTGAGTTAAAACAACGTGTTATTATTACTTGTGATAAGTTTCCAAAAGAAGTTAATGGTTTAGAATCTCGATTAAAATCTCGATTAGGGTGGGGTTTAAGTGTTTGTATTGATCCCCCTGACTTTGAGACTCGAGTTGCTATTCTACAAAAAAAGGCTATTCAAAGCGGTTATATACTCAATGACGATGTTGCTTATTATATTGCAAAAAAAATCAAATCAAATGTTAGAGAGCTTGAAGGGGCACTTAATACATTGTGGGCAAATGCCAGCTTTATGCATGTAGATATCACCCTTGATTTTACCAAAAAAACTCTAAAAGAACTCTTCAATGTTCATCACCGACATGTTACTATTGAAAACATACAAAAACAAACAGCAAACTATTACAATATTAGAACTTCTGATTTGTTATCTAAAAAAAGAACGCGCTCTTTGGCAAGACCTAGGCAAATGGCAATGTTTTTAGCTAAAGAGCTTACTGATAAAAGTTTGCCTGAAATTGGTGAAGCATTTGGTGGAAGAGACCATACTACTGTATTATACGCACATAAGAAAATCATACAGTTATTTGATGAAATTCCTGAATTTTTAGAGGATAAGCAAAAGCTTATAAACTTACTAACTGCTTAAAACAAGCTGTTAGTAACTTGTTAGTAAAACGAGTTTTATTTTTTTTATAAAAGTTATTCACAAATTACTAACAACTATTTACAAGCAATTATATTGTTTATAATCAATACCTTAGGGTATATATACAGTCTTTTTACTTTAACTATTACTACTATTTATTTATATATATGATATTTAATATACAACGAGAAACTTTATTACACCCTCTTTCAGAAATTAATGGTGTTGTTGAAAAGAAACAAACACTAGCTATATTAGGTAATTTCTATTTAAAGGCTAAAAATGGTGTTCTTTCTATTACTGCTAGTGATTCTGAAGTTGAAATGATTGCTTCATGTAATGCTGAAATAATAGAAGAGGGAGAGATTACTGTACCTGCAAGAAAGTTTTTTGATATTTGTCGTGCTTTAAGCGATGGTTCTGTTTTGAACTTTCATGAAGAAAAAAATAAGTGTGTTATTCAAGCAGGGAAAAGTAAATTTTCGCTAGCTACACTTCCTGCTAAGGAATACCCTTTAATTGAAAATATTGAAACTTATGATACCTTAAGTTTGGAGGTTTCTAAGTTGAAGAAACTGCTTGCTCAAACTTCCTTTTGTATGGCTGTCCAAGATGTTAGGTATTTTTTAAATGGTTTGCTGTTTGAAATTAATGATAATAAAATCATTTGTGTGGCAGCAGACGGTCACCGTCTTTCTTTATCTGAGACTGCTTTTGATAACAGTGATAATGTCAATAAGCAAATATTGATACCTCGTAAAGGTATATTAGAACTGCAAAAACTAATTCGCGACAAAGATGACTTAATACAAATTAATGTTGGAAAAAATCATGTGAACTTTATTTGTGAAAACACTAGCTTAACATCTAAGCTTATTGATGGTAATTTCCCTGACTATCAAACAGTGATTCCTTTGAACATGGAAAAAACCCTTACAACCAATAAGCTTTTATTAAAATCAGCACTTCAGCGCGTTGCTATATTATCTAATGAACAATATAAAGGCGTTAAGTTTAATATTACTCACAATACTTTAAAAATTGTAGGTCATAATCCAGAACAAGAACAAGCAGAAGAAATCATTGAAATAGCTTCAGATATTGAAGAAATAAGAACAGGTTTTAATGTCACCTATCTAATCGATGCACTTAATGCTATTGAAGGGGATGAAATAATGTTTAATTTTAAAGATGCACTGAGTAGTTGCCTTATAAAACACCCACAAGATAATAGCTGCCGACTCGTTGTTATGCCTATCCGCATATAGTTATAAGACTTGATTTAATGTGTTTATTAATAAGTTAAAAATCACTAACTTTAGAATACTTCAAGAAAAAGAGTTTAATTTCACTGAAAACATCAATATCTTTCATGGAGATAATGGTACAGGGAAAACAAGCATTCTAGAGTCTATTCATTATTTATCTACTGGTAAATCATTTCGAAAATGTAGCTTTAAAAGTTTAATTAATGTTGATTTTAATTATTTAAATGTCTTTGTTGAGCTGGTTAATGATGACTTTAAAAATACTATTTCAATAAACAAGTCAAAAAGTGGTTTATGGAAAGCTCGTTTTAATAATAGTACTATAACTAAACAATCTCAAATATCTAATTTGGTTCCAGTTGTTAGCATTGACCCTGAAGTTTATCGACTGGTGGATTTAGGCCCAATAAACAGGAGAAATTTCTTAGATTGGTTAGTGTTTCACGTGAAACATGATTATTTGATTTTGTGGAAAAAAGTTCAAAAATGCTCCAAACAACTCAATTCATTATATAAAAGCAAAGCAAACACTAATGAAATTGATTTATGGGAGAAGAGTTTCATAGAGTTTTCAGAACAGCTCAATGAAGTTAGGGAGTTGTTTTATAAACAAATACAGCCAATAATACTGTCATTAACTAAACACATGCAAAGTGATATTTGTAATTTGGAGTTAGAGTATTACAAAGGGTGGTCTGAAGTATTAACACTTAAAGAGCAGTTAACTAAAGATCGCAAAAGGAATTTATTGTATGGACAATTACAACATGGTCCACACAAAATGGACATTAAAATCCATGTTTTAAACAACCCCGCATCACAAGTTTTATCACGCGGACAAAAGAAGGTTTTATCATTGTCATTTTATATGGCATATATACAGCTTTTGCAGAACCATGGCGTAAAACCAATTGTTTGTCTAGATGACCTTGATGCAGAGCTTGATGATAACAAGCTTTCTAAGGTTAGCGAGTTTTTTATACAATCAAATCTTCAGCTTTTTATTACAACAGTTTTATCTAATAAAATCAAAAAAATATTTACGAATGCTCAAATGTTTCACGTAAAACATTAACACTATAGAGGTATATGCATATACCTCTGTATATTGTTAGATTAATGCACTTCTTATTGTTCACCATCTAGATTAAAGTATGTGGGATTAACTTATGTCTAGTTTAATGGCTTTGTGTAAGCGCGTATTTCTGTTATAATAACCGATTGATTTTTAGTGAGAATTTCGATATGTCCGAAACTTATGATTCCTCCAATATTAAGGTCTTAAAAGGCCTAGACGCTGTTCGTAAAAGACCGGGAATGTATATTGGTGATACCGATGATGGAACTGGCTTGCACCACATGGTGTTTGAAGTGGTTGATAATGCCATTGATGAGGCATTAGCCGGTCATTGCGATGATATACAAGTAAAAATACATTCTGATGGCTCTGTAAGTGTGTCAGACAATGGTCGTGGTATACCTGTGGATATTCATGAGGAAGAAGGAGTCTCAGCAGCAGAAGTAATTATGACAGTCCTTCATGCTGGTGGTAAATTTGATGACAACTCTTATAAAGTCTCTGGTGGTTTGCATGGCGTAGGTGTCTCGGTAGTAAATGCATTGTCAACAAAATTGATTTTAACCATCAGGCGAAATGGCAGGGAGTATAAGCAAGAATATGCTATGGGAGTGCCTGTTGCACCATTAAAAGAAATTGGTGATACAGGTGGGAAGGGAACAGTTTTGCAGTTTTATCCTTCTGTGGAAACATTTTCAGATGTATTGTTCCATTATAAAATACTAGCAAAAAGACTAAGAGAGTTGTCATTTTTGAATTCGGGTGTCCGAATTGAATTAACTGATGAGCGAGATGGGCAAAATGAAGTGTTTGCCTATGAAGGAGGGATTTCTTCTTTTGTCGAACATATAGGCCGAAGGAAAACACCAATACATGCTTCAATTATCCACTTTATTTCTGATGATAATGAAGGCACAACGGTTGAAGTGGCAATGCAATGGTCTGATTCTTATCAAGAAAATGTTTATTGTTTCACCAACAACATTCCACAGAAAGATGGCGGTGCTCATTTAGCTGGTTTTAGAGGGGCACTAACACGAACGGTTAATAACTATCTTGCTCGCAATAATACAAAAAAAGGTTTATCTGCTGCTTCAGGAGATGATTGTCGAGAAGGGTTGATTGCTGTTATTTCTGTAAAAACCCCTGACCCTAAATTTTCATCGCAAACAAAAGATAAACTAGTTTCATCAGAGATAAGAGCGATTGTTGAAGGAGGGGTTGGTGAAAAGCTTAGTGAGTTCTTTTTAGAGAATCCACAAGAAGCAAAAATTGTAACAGAAAAAGTTCTTGATGCATCACGTGCCAGAGAAGCTGCACGAAAAGCACGAGAAATGACTCGTCGTAAAGGGGCGTTGGATATTGCTGGACTTCCTGGAAAGCTTGCTGATTGTCAGGAAAAAGACCCTGCATTATCTGAAATATTCCTAGTGGAGGGTGATTCTGCGGGTGGATCAGCAAAACAAGGAAGAAATAGAAAGTCTCAAGCAATATTACCATTGAAAGGTAAAATATTAAATGTAGAAAAAGCGCGCTTTGATAAAATGTTACAATCGGCAGAAGTGGGAACTTTAATAACAGCACTGGGTTGCGGTATAGGCAAAGACGACTTTGATGCAGATAAATTACGCTACCACAAGGTAATTATTATGACTGATGCCGATGTCGATGGGTCACATATTCGAACATTGTTGTTAACATTCTTTTTCAGACAAACACCTGAATTGATTGAAAGAGGTCATATTTATATTGGTCAACCACCTTTATACAAAGTTAAACACGGAAAGCAAGAACAATACTTAAAGGATGATGAGGAGATGAATAATTATCTGTTAGCACGTGCACTTGAGAAAACAGAATTGTTTTATCAAAAAGATGCACCGCCGCTAGTTGGTTTGGGTTTAGAAAAACTAATCAAGCAACATTTAGCCGTTCAGGACGTTATTAAAAAACTTTCAATTATCCACAGCAATAAGGTTTTGAATTTATTGTTAAACTTACCCGTTGTTTCACGTGAAACATTAGCAGAGGATAAGGCATTACAACAATGGTATGAAAAAGCACAAAAGGAATTAAATAAAGACGTAAAAGCAGGAGTCTCTTGGGAAGTTAGGAAATCAACCAGTTTTGATGGCGTTGATTTTATTCAAAACGCCAATGGGTTAGTTAACAAAACAGTGCTAAATAATTCTTTTTTTGAATCTACAGATTATAAAGCAATAGCTGATTTAAATGAACAAACAAATGATATGATTACATCTGATTCTTATATAAGAAAAGGAGAAAAAACATTTGAAATCAAAGGCTTAGATGATGGAATAAAGCAGTTGTTTACAATGGCTAAGAAAGGATTGGCAATTAGCCGGTTCAAAGGTTTGGGCGAAATGAACCCTGAACAGTTATGGGAGACAACGATGGATCCTGAAACACGACGCTTGCTTCAGGTGACCATAGAAGATGCAATAGGTGCTGATGAAGTGTTTTCTACGCTTATGGGCGATGTGGTTGAGCCTCGTAGAGAGTTTATTGAACAAAACGCATTACATGCAACAAATTTGGATGTCTAAAATATTAAAATGAATGAACAAACGAAACAAACTATTGAGAACCTGGTAAATAACAATAAGTGTGTGCTATTTATGAAAGGAACGCCTGATAATCCACAATGTGGTTTTTCAAGCAATACGGTAGGGATATTAAAACAACTAGTAGGCAATGAGTTTGCCTCAAGCAATGTACTTGAAAACCAAGAGATAAGAGAAGGAATTAAAGAATATGGAAACTGGCCAACTATTCCACAGTTGTATATTGATGGCGAGTTGGTTGGAGGTAATGATATTGTTACTGAAATGTTCAATACTGGAGAATTGCAAACGATGTTGGGTTTACAGCAACCAGAAAGAACTCCTGCAAAAATAACTATTTCGAATAAGGCTCAAGAAAACATCAAGGTTGGAACAGAAAACATGGGAAATAACGTTCTTAAACTTTCTGTAGATAGTCAATTTAACACTCGGTTTTCAATTGAAGAGCCCAAAAGTTATGAGATTGTCTCAGAAGTTGGAGACATTAAAATATACATGGATGTTGGCACAGCCAAACGAGCAGAAGGAATTTCAATTGACTGGGTCGAAGACTTACAAGGGGCGGGACTTGTTATTAACAACCCAAACCAACCCAAACCAGTCAATCAATTATCATGTGCTGATTTAAAAACAGGAATTGATGAAGGGAAGTACCAGCACATTTATGATGTTCGTTCAGAACCTCAATTTTTGGCTCAAACAATTCCTGGGGCAAAACGTTTAGATAAAGCAAATATGCAACTAATAGAAACACTACCAAAAGAGACACCGCTTGTTTTTATTTGTACATCAGGAGCCACCTCTCAGGGAGCGTGCGATTTTTTCCACAAAAAAGGATTTACGGATGTAAGTAATCTTGTTGGTGGGGTTTTGGCATACCATATTTAAACGACTAACCGAATGAAAAAAAAGAGTAATAAAATTATAAGCATAATAGCATTGATTATCAGTGCTTATTTTGCTAATAATTATGTTCAGGAAAATAAAAGCACTGTTACTTATAAAAAAGAAACTCAATATAAGAGTGCAAGTAACAAACAACTAGAAACTTTAATAAAAAAGCGTCAATCCAATGTGATTATTACTTTAGATGTTACGGTCATCAATATTTTATCTGATGATAATCAAGGAGATAGGCACCAAAGGTTGATTTTAAAGAGTGGTAAAAACACTTTGTTACTGGCTCACAACATAGATATAGCTCCACGAGTCCCTGTAAAAAAAGGGGATTTTTTAAAGGTGAGAGGAGAATACGAATGGAATGAAAAAGGAGGTGTAGTACATTGGACCCACAGGAGTACGAGTAGTCATGCGGATGGCTGGATTATTCACAACAATAAAAAGTACCACTAATGAAAAACATTTGGAAACAAGAAGCTCCACTATATACATTAAACCAAAACAGAACCGCTGGTTTAACAGATGAGTTAGAAATTATTATTACAGGCAGAGGTAAGAACTGGTTATCAGCCGAAATGCCCGTTAAAGCAAAACATAAACAGCCTTTTGGTATTGTTCATGGTGGGGCAACAGCAACACTGGCAGAAACAGTAGCAAGTATTGCTGGGTGGCTTTGTGTTGATCACAAAAAACAAGCAACAGTGGGTTTAGAATTAAACATTAACCACCTAAGAGCAGTTAGAGAAGGTTATTTAACAGCCATATCTAAGGCTGTTCACATTGGAAGAAAAACACAAGTGTGGCAAATAGATATTTATAATCAAAACTTTAAACAGGTTTCTACCGCACGATTGACAGTAGCAGTTATAGACACAATCTAATGCCGCTTATTCGTTTTTTATTTCGCTCGATACTTTTTATTTTATCAGTAGTAATTGTCTTACCGCTGGTATTATTTTTAATAACAATCGCACAGAAGAAAAACAACAGAAATTTTAATAAAAAGGTGGTGAATTATTGGTCAAAACTTTTGTGTTTTGTTTGTGGATTGAAACTAAACTGCAAAGGAAGCATTCAAAAAAATCCAGTATTAATAGTAGCAAACCATATTAGTTGGGTAGATATTCCGGTTATTCATTGTTATAAATTGGTTGGGTATGTTGCAAAAGCAGAGATAGAAAACTGGCCGTTTTTGGGACTTGTTGCTAAGTGTGGTGAGTCATTGTTTATTAAACGAGGAAAACAAGAGTCAAGACAAAAAGTATTAGAGTCAATAAAACAAAGATTAAATAACAACCGTTCTATTGCAGTGTTTCCAGAGGGGAAGGCAACAAATGGTGAATATTTGGGGCGCTTTCATCGTCAGTTGATGCATGCGGCAGTAGAAGAAAAGAAGCCCATACAGGCCATTGCAATAAAGTATATAAATAGGGATGGATCAAGAAACAGAGAAATTGCTTTTAAAGATAAAGAAAATTTTTTGAGCAATGTTTTCAGGATATTAAGTTTACCAACAAGTACCGCAGAATTAACTTTTTGTGAAGTTATTGATACCACTGACATATCAGCAAGGCAAGCGGCGATAATTAGCCATAAACAAGTTGAAAATGAATTATTAAAAAATGCCTACATGTAAACCAAACATAAAGCCTAAAAATAAACACTTACAATCTTTTTTAGCGAGTTCTAAAATAAGATTATTGCGCATATTTAAATCAAATAATGTAAAAAAACATAGTAAAAAAGTACAGTTAAATTTAAAAAGTTCAGTATTAGAAGGGTATATTACAAAAAGAGAAAACTCAAAAAAACTATACATACTCCTTCATGGCTGGGAAGGGTCAGCGCAATCAACATATATACAGTTGTTAGCTAATAAACTGTATAAAAACAAAAAGGCAACAATATTTAGATTAAACTTTAGAGATCATGGAGACACACATCATTTAAATAAAGAACTGTTTCATTCTTGTCGGCTTGAGGAGGTTTGTGAAGCCATAAAAAAAATAACCGAACTTCACCCCTGTAAAGAAAATTATATATGTGGGTTCTCCTTAGGTGGAAACTTTGCCATCAGAGTTGCTTCAAAAGCACAAGAGTATGGTATTAGTTTAACAAAGGTCTTTGCAATATCTCCACCATTAAACCCTAAAAACAGTATGTTAGCAATAGAAAAAAGCCGCATGTATTCAAGATATTTTTTAAAAAAATGGCAAAAATCATTAGTAAAGAAATACAAAACACACCCAGAAAATTTTGATAACACCCAATACCAAAATATTAAGTCTCTAGATAAGTTAACAGAATTGTTGATTATTAAGAATACAGACTATAATACAACTGACGAATACTTTCGAGGTTATGAAATAAATACACAAATTTTGCAAAACATACAAATACAAACACATATTCTTATGGCAAAAGATGACCCGGTAATACCCTACGAAGACTTTAAAGAGTTGAAAAAACAAACTAACATAAAGTTAAATATAACAGAACATGGTGGACATTGCGGCTTTATAACTGGCTGGAATCTGCATAGTTGGGTTGAAGAATATATAATAAACAACAGTTAGAGAATAAAAAATGAATACAGAGAAAGATATAGACAAGTTATTTAAAAAAATTTTTATACATGCAGAGAACAACAATTTAAAGGAAGCACTTGAGCTAGCAGAAAGTATAAAAAATAAAGAAATTAAAAACCCAAACTATTTAGAATTAAAGGGTGTTCTATTATCAAAAGCTAGCAAAACAAAAAAAGCTATATCAACATTAAAAAAAACAATTATCAAAAACCCAAACCAATATGGAGCTTATATAGTTTTAGGAGAAATATATTGTAGCCAGGGAAAAGTCTCTAAGGCAAAGGAAATATTTAACAAAGCAAAAAAAATAGATAATAACCAATGTTTAGCGGAAACACACCTGTGTAAAATAATGCTTAACAAGGGCCAGATAGAAAAAGGCATAAACAAACTAACAGAGCTTTGTAAAACGTACTCGAACAACCTAGAAGCAAGAATGGCATTAGGAATGGCTTTTATTGAATTAGGAGAATATGAATTAGCCGAAAAACTGTATGAAGCAATAATAGAAAAAAATGAAACACATGATTTAGCAAAGTTATCCCTTGGAATCTGTTTTCTACAAAAAGGAGCAATTGGATCAGCAGAAAAAATAATTGAAAAATATGCTTATTATTATCAACACACACGACAAGGAATGGCTGCAGTTGGACTGTTAAGGTACAGGCAAGGAAAAACAGAAGAAGCAATACACCATTTAAAAGCCGCAATAGGACAAGGAAGTGTACCAATTCTATGGAAGTCAACCTTGGTTGAAGCAATGGCAAGACAAGGGAATAAAAAGCCAGCAATAAAATTTTATAAGAAACTGATAAAAATAGGAAATAAATTTTCAATTTTTCGTGTGGCTAAACTATATGAAGAGCTAGGAGAAAAAAACAAAGCGACAAAGTTTTATAACAGGATTGGTGAAAAAGATATAAATTACTTAGAGTCTGTTGAAGGGTATTGTCGCTGCAACCGAAAAAAAGGGAACATTAATAAATTAAAACAAGCTTTAAATTTGCACAAAAAAGACCAAAGAATAAGGTTGTTATTAATTACTGAGCTTTTAAAAAAAGAAAAGAGTAAAGAGGCATTGCAAGTTATAGATTCAGGACTTGATCTTGAATTAAGCCCAAGGGCGAAACAGGGGCTTTATTTGTTAAAAGGACTAATTTTTGATGACTTAATAAAATATGAAAAGGCGCAAAAGAGCTTTAAGAAAGGCAACAATAAAATAAAGTACAAAAAACCAAATAGTTTAAGTGTAGATGATGAAAAGATAATTGAAAAAGAAAAAGAAGAAAAAAGAACGGATGAAGCACCTGTGTTTATAATGGGGAGCAACAGTGTTCTGATTAAACAAGTTATAAACCTGCTTGAAAAAAACAACATAACAATACTTAAAGATAGACTAATAAACGATAATAGAAACGACTGTTTTAGTCAGCCAACACCAATTAGAGAAACCAATACTTGGGGTAATGACTTGCTATCGATGAAAAGAAAAAAATACTATCGTAAAATAAGAGCAATAGGTAGCGAAATCAGCAACATAGTGGAAGCTCTACCCTTTAACTTACAAACCGTTTACGCTATTCAAAGGGTTTTTCCAAATGCAACTTTAATAGTTTTGGACAGAGAACAAGAAGACATAGAGTTACATCAAAAGGTGTTTGGGGATGATAGTGTTGATTTAAAGTCATGGAAAAAAGCAAAAGAACAATTGGAAAGACTTAGTTTGCAAATAGAAATTTTGAATACAGATAACAACCTAATAAATACAATTAAATTAGAAAAAATATTTAATAAAAAAATAAGTGTAAAAAAGGCATCAAAACCACGTTTTTGGGAGCTATCACACTTCCCCAAAAGGCACTGGATAAACTATAAAGGTTTTTTAAATAATTAAGTATTATGACAGAACCAAACTTTATTCAGTGGCTAGTCTTGGCAATTATCCAGGGGCTAACCGAATATTTGCCCATTTCATCATCGGCTCACTTGATATTGGTATCAAAAATGATGAACTGGCAAGATCAGGGCTTGGTGATGGATATTGCTGCTCACGGTGGTTCGTTATTGGCTGTTTTGTGGTACTTTAAGGATGAGTTGGTTAAATTGTTTACAGGTAAAAACTGGAGCTTGTTCAATAAACTAGCCTTAGCAAGCATTCCATTGGCGGTTTTCGGTTATGTATTTAAAGACTTTATCGAAAACAACCTACGCTCAAACACAACCATCTTTGCCATTTCGAGCATAGCCTTTGGCATTTTATTATATGTGTCAGACATAATACAAAAGAAAAAACCCGAGCAATCAAAGCCCAAAGAGATAAGCCTAAAACAAGCTATAGTCATAGGCTTTGCTCAAGTATGTGCTTTGATACCGGGGGCATCTCGCTCAGGAGTCACCATGAGTGTGGCTATGGGCATGGGCTTTAATCGCACAAAAGCAGCTAAATTTTCTTTTTTAATGGCGATTCCTGCACTCTTGATGACAACATCTTATGGGTTTTTAAAGCTAATAAAAGAGCCTAGTGACTACAACCTTATGGGTGTTTTGGTCGTTTTTACTGCTAGTTTTGTCACGTCGTTATTATCTATTAAATTATTTTTAAAACTGATAGAGCAAATCCCAATAAGTGCTTTTCTTTGGTATAGAATAGCCCTAGCCGTTTTAATTATGACCCTACTATGAAAAAAATTACTATTCCTATACGGTTTGGAAAAATCAAAGGACTGTGTTGGGGAAAGGGAAACCCAAAAAAAATACTTGCCTTACATGGGTGGTTAGACAATGCCGCCTCATTTACACAGCTTGCACCATTGCTTGCTAACGAGGGTTATGAAGTAATAGCTATAGATTTTGCAGGACACGGTAAATCAACACACCGAGCAGAGGGGCACTTTGCTCACTTTGGCGATTTTGTTATAGATGTCCATGATGTAATAGAGCAATTAAACTGGCACAACTGTATATTGCTTGGACACTCAATGGGCGCAGCAATGTCCATGATGTATAGTGCTGCCTATCCAGAAAACATTCATAAACAAGTACTTATTGAAAACTTGGGTCCAGTTCCTACTTATGAAAAAGGCAGTGCAGCAAAAAACTTAAGAGAGTCTTTAAAACAGTGGAAGCTACATACAACAAAACATAGACACTTTTACCCCACTGTTGAACAGGCTTTAAAAATTCGTCAAAAGGCGACACCAATGGACGCAGATATATTAAGGCCGATGGTTAAAAGAGGAATTAAAAAAACCAAAAAAGGTTTTAGATTTCGCACAGATAAGCGTTTACGCATGGGTAGTTTAATTCGATTTACTGAAGAGGTTGTGCAAGATATTTTAACTAGCAAAAAGCCCCCAACGCAACTTATCATTGCCGAGCCATTATCGTATGCGTTACAGTACCCAAGTTTCAAGCAGCGTATTGAAAAACTCAATGCAGATCAAACCATAAAAATTAAAGGACACCACCACCTACATATGGATAATGCAGAAGAGGTTTTTGAAGCGATAATAGAGTTTTTAGCATGAACCAACTTAACCTCACGCCAACAATGTTGGTTATGGTTGTTGTTGGATATTTTACTGTTTTGACCTTTATTTCATTTAAAACATCCAAAGGAGCAAATAATCTCGATTTTTTTAACGGATCTAAAAAGTCTCCTTGGTTTATGGTTGCTTTTGGCATGGTTGGAGCAACCTTGTCGGGAGTAACCTTTTTATCTTTACCCGGCTCTATTTATAACACCTCCTTTTCCTACATCCAAATGATAATGGGGTATACCTTTGGATACCTGTTCATTATTTATATTCTAATACCTCTTTATTATCGGCGAAACCTCATCTCAATTTATGGTTACCTTAATCAAAGATTTGGATACTTTTCACAAAAAACAGGCTCAATGTTTTTTATTATTTCGCGAATCATAGGCGCATCATTTCGCATGTATTTAATGACGATGGTTTTGCATGATTTTATCTTTGTGTATTTTGGAATTCCTTTTTGGTTAACAGTATTAATCAGTTTGTTACTGATTTGGAGTTATACTGTCAAAGCAGGAATAAAAACCATAATTTGGACGGATACACTACAAACTTTTTTTATGATAGTAGCAATTATTGTTGCTTTTTTTACAGTGACATCGCAACTTGGAATGGATTTTTCAACAACGATTAACACAATTAAAAATAGCGATTATTCACAGGTGTTTTTCTTTGAAGGAGGGTGGTCTGACCAGCTAAACTTCTATAAATTGTTTTTTGGAGGAGTTTTTATGGCAATTGTTATGACAGGCTTAGACCAAGACATGATGCAAAAAAACCTCAGTTGTAAAAATGTTAAAGAGTCACAAAAAAACATGAAGTGGTTGTTTATAATACTTGTTATTGTAAATGTAATGATATTGGCGTTAGGCGTTTTGCTTTATGTATACTCTGCCAAACAAGGCATCAGTTTACCTCTTGATGCTGAAACAGGGAAAGTAGTAACCGATAAAGTCTTTCCTGGTTTGGCATTAAACCATTTGCCCGCCTATCTCGGGGTTATATTTTTAATCGGCTTGTTAGCAGCTGCCTATTCTAGTGCTGATTCGGCATTAACCTCATTGACAACCTCTTTTTGTGTTGACTTGTTGGGCAAAGTTAACACACCTAAAAAACAAAGGATGCTTATACATGTAGGTTTTACATTGTTGTTATTTGCAACCATTGTTATGTTTCGTTACTTTATGGAGGCCTCTGCTATAGAAAACTTATTTCATGTGGCAAGTTTTACCTATGGTCCAATTCTTGGCATGTTTGCATTTGGCTTATTTACAAAAAGTAAAATAAAAGATAAATTTGTGCCATTCATTGCTATTACTTCACCATTAATAACCTATGTGATTGATCGTAATTCAGAGCAACTATTGGATGGCTATAAGTTTGGTTTTGAGTTGTTGTTGCTCAATGGGTTGTTGATGTATGTTGGTCTGTTGTTAATAACAAAAAAACAGATAGCCTTAAGTAAAAACACACAGTAAATGAATAAATCCTTAGATCCAATAATATTGCTCGTTTTTTATTTGATTGCTTACGACGGTTTAATAAAAACTCTTTTTGATTTATACGTTAATGCCTTAGCTAAAAAGTGGCCACAGGTGGAAGTAACGATACTCAATTCGGACATTGAAGAGCAGCAACAGTCTAACGAAAGTTCATCGTATATTGTCAATGTTCACTACTCCTACCAGTACAAAGGGCATAACTACCGATCCACTCGAATCGCATTTGGTTATTGGTCTAATCAACTATTAAAAGCAGCGTTAGTTTTGTTGCGAAAGTTTGAAACAGGTAAAACAGTCAAAGCCTACATCAATCCCAAAAAACCACGCATCAGTGTCTTAATAGCAGGCGTTCGCTATTTTCATTTGCTTAACACTGGCTTCTTTATTGCTATGGCATTTTTTATACATTATGTCAGAAGCAATATGGCTTAAAAAAGTTCGCTATTTCGGAGTCGCTGTACTACCTGCCAAAATTCCACCATCAATATTAAGCTCAATGCCTGTGATGTATTTGGACTCATCGGACGCTAAAAATAGAGCAGCATAAGCGACATCTATAGGTTCACCCATGGTTTTGAGCGGCACATCGGTAGCCACTTGTTTGATGGCTTCAATTCGCGCATCACCTTCACCCAGCATAGCATCCCACATTGGAGTTAGGATGGCTCCGGGATGAATAGAGTTACAGCGAATAGTGTAGCCTTGTTCGGCACAATAAAGAGCAACGGACTTAGTGTGGTTACGAACGGCAGCTTTGCTGGAAGCATAAGCCGTAGCAGTAGGAATACCCACAATACCCGAACGCGATGAAATATTGACTATACTGGCAGCATTCGATTTTTTCATCATGGCAATACCGTATTTACAACCCAATGCCACACCATCTAGGTTGGTTTGGTGTACGGTATGCCAACTATCCATATCCAAGTTTTCAGGGTCGTGAGGGCCAGAAGACTCAAAAAATCCAGTAATTCCCGCATTATTGACAACAATATCGAGTGTTTTAATTTTTTCCTTTGCATCAACCCAATCCTTTTCTTGAGAAACATCAAGGTGCAAATAGTGGGCGTTATCACCTAGCAAATCAGATTCCTTTTGACCCAAGTCATCATTAATATCAGACAAATAAACAGTCGCACCATTTTTAATAAACAGTTGCGCAATCGCAAGCCCAATCCCTTGAGCTGCACCCGTGACTAATACTTTTTTATTTAATAAACGCGACATTGAATGACCTAAAATTATAAGTGAGATGAAATTGTATACTTAAATGAAAAACAAAGGAAGTTATATAAAAGCTAATATATGCTGTAGTGGAGTCCCTTGTGGACTCCTTTTTCAATAAAAGTAACGAGTCAAATCAAAAAAGGCTCCCATAAGGGAAGCCACTACTTTGGTGTATCATCAACGTATCTTAGAAACCCCAAGCGTACTACATATTTTCTGCTACAATTATTTAAACCCATTCTTTGGGTTTTAAATATTCATACAACTTTGCTTCTTGTGAACCTTCTTCGGGTTGGTAGTTGTATCGAAAAGAAACCTCTGGTGGCATTGACATTAGTATGGACTCGGTGCGTCCGCCTGATTGCAGTCCGAATAAGGTACCGCGATCGTAGACTAAATTAAATTCCACGTAGCGCCCTCGTCGGTATTTTTGAAAGTCTTTGTGTTTTTGTTCAAAAGGCTTACTCATGCGTTTTTGCACGATGGGAATATAGGCCTCGACAAAGGCATTGCCTATGGCTTGAATAAAGGCAAAAGATTTTTCAAATCCCCATTGGTTTAGGTCATCAAAAAACAAACCGCCAACACCGCGTGTTTCTTTGCGGTGTTTGAGGTAAAAGTATTCGTCACACCATGCTTTGAATTTTGGGTAAACCCCTTGTCCAAATGGATCGCAGGCTGCTTTGGCTGTTTTGTGCCAATGGATAACATCTTCATCAAAAGGGTAATAAGGCGTTAAATCAAAACCGCCACCGAACCACCATTTACTCACCTTTTTGCCAGTGGTGCGAAATACACGAACATTGGCGTGAGATGTTGGAATAAAAGGATTGTCGGGATGAATAACCAGTGAAACACCGCTGGCTTCAAAGCCAGCACCAGCTAACTCAGGTCGCTTAGCCGTTGCAGAACCTGGCATTTTATCGCCCAAAACATGGGAGAAATTTACCCCAGCAGATTCAAAAACCTCACCTCGTAAAACACGTGTTCGCCCACCACCACCATTAACGTGTTGCCAGGTATCTTGTTGAAACCGATGAGTGGTTTCTATGGCTTCTAAACGGGTGCAAATACGGTCTTGTAAGCCTTGAAAAAAGGCAATGACTTGTTTAAATTGTTCGTTATTCATCCGTCGTGATCTATTGTTTTGTTATCAACCAAGGCGATTTGATTGCTACTACCCGTGGCTTGTTTATAGGCTTCTAAGGCGTTGTCTGTTTCACCAACGGCTTCAAAATATTGTGCCATTAATTTATAGGTTTTTGGTTCTGGCTTTTTTTCGAGGCTTTTTTGCAAAAACAATTGTGCTTTGCCCCATAGTTTGTGGTCTAAACAAAGCTTGCCAAGAATCTTTAACAATTCGGCATTATCTGGGTTCTTTTTCAACCACTTCTCTGCCACTTTAATTTTATTCTCATTAGTCACATTTAATTGACCCCACACTTTAAGTAAAGGTGTGGAAAGGTTTTTGGCCAATATCTTTTCACTCATCGCGGCTACTTCATCATACATACCAAGTTTTAAACCGTTTTCGGCATAGGCATGAATATAACCTAAATCTTGTTTTTGTTGTTTGCTTAATGAATTCCATGTGGCTTGCAATTGCTCTTGGTTTTCTGCAAAGCTCAACTGTTGTGAAATGGAGTGGTGGGTAAGTTGAATGGTTTGATCCTCTGGAAGAACCGCAAGTTTTTGCACCTTGGGTAAAACATCGCGCAGCTGTTGCCATTGCCCTGCATTTTGACTGGCTTGAGTCATTAGGTGCAGTGCCCTTGGGTTGTTTGGATAGCTTTGCAGGACGCGTTGGAGCAAATTGATGGCTTTTTCATTCTCTCCTGTTTTGACCCACAGTTCACAACGTGTTAAGTCTACGGTTAATGGGTTGTCGGTGTTGATTTCTGCTTCATCTAAATAGTTAAAAGCTTGTTCTATTTTGTTTTGAGCAACAGCAGCACGAGCAGCAGCCATATAGCTGAGTTCTGGCGTTGGGCTGTTTTTTGCTGAACGAATAAGAAGTTTTTCAGCTAACTTCCACTTGCCTTCAGATAAAGCCAATAAGCCTTTGGCAAAGGACTTTCGTGAGCGGTTGGATGTAAACTTGCGTTTGGTTTTTTGCGGTAAACGAATAATAAAAACCACCAACCAAAGAGTAATAATCAATGCCAAAATCAAAAAAGCAGCAGTTAATACTTTGAGTTCAATCAAATAACCAGCAAATTCGATGGAAATAGTGCCAGGGTGTTTCATCAACCAAGGAGTGACAAAAGCCGTTGCCAATGCTAAGGAAAGAATAAAAACAATATTAAGTATTTTTTTCATGGGTTATTTTATCCCAAACTTTTCATCAACAGGTGCGTTGTCTGTTTGTGTCGAATCAGTTATGGTTTGTGTTTGTAATGCTTTGAGTTGTTGAACAATGTCTTGCGCATGGACAGGGTATTGATTGGATAGTGTTGTTGTCAAGCTGCTTATGGTTGATTGCCATTGTTCTTGGTTGTTTGTTTCTAGTGCAAGTTCTAACAAATCAAACTGTTTTAAAATAGCATATAAAGGTGTCATACTTTGTTTGGTTTCTAGTGTTTTTTCTATCTTTTTAACAACCACCAATTTTTCATACCAAGCCCCTTCTTTTTTTGGCTCTTGTTTGGTTTTTTCGACGGGTCCAACTTCTGGCTTTAGTTGTGAGGTTTGGATGGCGAGTTGAATGAGTTGTGCCTTGATTTTAGGGTGATTATTGGTTTTTTGCAGTTGAGCGGGTTGTTGGCTCTGTTTTCCAAGGCTTGTTTGTAAACCAGCAAGTTTAGTATTAACCTCTTGGTTTTGAGTATTCAAAGCATCAACTCGTAAGCTTAGTTGCTCAATCAAGTCTTGTTGTTTTGTTATTTTTTGCTCGAGTTCAGCAAGCTTTTGGTTTTCTACTGGGGGTGTTTGTTCAGGAATTTGTTCAAGAGTTTGCTCTGGGGACTGTTCAACAACTGCAATTTCTTTTTTTTCTACTGGTTTTTCAAGCATTGGTGCTATGACTTGTTCTTGGCTTGATGTTGTGATCTCTTTCTTTACATCATTTTTTTCATCTGTATTATTAGCAAGCTCTTGGGTTGTAGGTTTTTCACTTTCAAAACCATCAGAAACATTTTGAGCAGATAAATTGTTTGAAAACACAAATAAAAGAACTATGACCATAGACAGGCAGCGGTACAAATGTTTAATTAGACTAAAATGGTGAATTTTCTTTTGTAAAGGTGTTGTTTCTCTTATAGTCATAGTATTAAATGAGTGATAAATAATAGCATTATACCTTAAACAATGAATAAGACCTTAGAAAAAGATAAAAATCAAATCGCTGATTTGTTAAAAAATGCAACAAAACAAGCACTTGACTTTATTGAAAACATTGATAACCGCTTTACTACGAGCCAACAAACAGCACTAAAAGAAATCGAAAAGCTTGCAGAACAAGGTGTTGGAACAAAACAAAGTTTGCATGATTTTATTCAAAAATACGATAAAATATTGGTGGCATCAACAGGTCCTCGTTATTGGGGGTTTGTCACGGGTGGCGCAACACCAGCAGCACTAGTTGGTGATTGGCTTGCCAGTGTTTATGATCAAAACACACAATCAATTAAAGGAGATGGTGACATTTCTGCGCAAATTGAATTTGAAACAATAGCCATGTTGTTGGATTTATTTGATTTACCAAAAGATTTTCTCGGTGGTTTTGTTACGGGCGCAACCATGTCAAATTTTACCTGTTTGGCAGTAGCACGACAATGGCTAGGTAAACAAAAAGGTTTTGATATTGCTAAAGAAGGCATGCGTACGGGCTTAAGTTTTTTTAGTGCCACACCACACTCATCTGCGATTAAATCATTGTCGATGCTGGGCGTGGGTAGCGACAACTTGGTTTTGGTCAACACCTTAGATGGAAGCCGTGAAGCAATAGACATCAATAACTTAGAAACACAAATCCAAATGATTGATGCCAAAGAATTTATACTTATCTCAAGTGCGGGTACGGTTAACACGGTTGACTTTGATGACTTTAAAGCAATAGCCAAATTACGCGAAAAACACAACTTTTGGTGGCATATAGATGCGGCCTTTGGTGGCTTTGCTGCTTGCTCACCTAAGCTTAATGGTTTATTAGAAGGGTGGCAAGATGCTGATAGTATCACTATTGATTGCCACAAGTGGTTGAATGTTCCTTATGAAAGTGCGATTTATTTTATTAAAGAAAAACACAAATTATTGCAAGTTGCCACATTCCAAAACTCGAATGCACCTTATTTGGGTGACCCGTTGAAAAATTTTAATTACCTTAACTTTTTACCTGAAAACTCACGCAGACTGCGGGCACTACCTGCTTGGTTTACACTCAAAGCATATGGTAAAGAAGGATACCGAGAAATAGTTGAACGCAATGTGGAACTGACCAATAGCTTTGCAAAATTAATTAACAACCATGAGGCTTTTAAGGTATTAGCACCTATTCACTTAAATACGGTGTGTTTTACTCTCAGTGATGAAAACAAAGATTCGGGAGAGTTTTTAAGTCGTTTGAATAAAACAAGAATTGTGTTTATGTCACCGACAGTTTTTGCTGGAAGAAAAGCCATTCGAGCGGCTTTTGTCAATTGGCGTACAACACAAAAAGACATTGAGTTAGCTTTTGTTGCAATGTTAAAATCATTATAGCCTTAGGACTTAGAGAAAATTATGTCGGATAAAAAGTTTATCACACCACCAAAAGAAGTGGCACTTAAAACCACAGCAGGTTTTTTTGCTTTTGGTTTTGGCTCGGGATTAGCTCCTTTTGCCCCAGGTACATTTGGTACTTTAGCTGCCATTCCATTTTATTTGGTTTTGAAAGAATTCTCATGGCCGATGTATGCATGGTTGGTTTTTATTGGTTTTGTTGTTGGGGTAAAACTGTGCAACGTCACAGGTGGTCGCCTGGGCGTTCATGATTATGGTGGCATTGTTTGGGATGAGTTTGTCGGTTTTTGGATAACCATGTTTTTGATTCCTTTTTCGTGGCAAAATTTGGTACTTGGCTTCATTGCTTTTCGGTTTTTTGACATTATAAAACCCTTTCCAATTGGCTGGCTGGATAAAAGGGTTTCTGGTGGTTTTGGCGTCATGATTGATGATGTCTTAGCTGGGGTTTACGGAATGCTAATTATGCTTTTGGCAGATAAGTATATCCCTAGCTATTTTTAAAGTTTTAAAACATAAGCCCACAAAGGCAAGGTAATAAAAGAAAACAAAATGCCATAAGCAATCATAGCAGAAACTAAACGCGGAGAAAGGTTGGCCATAATGGCTAAAGCTCCTGCCGAAATCATCGGTGGCATTGCCGCTTCAAAAACAGTCACTTTATAGATTTCATCATTCCACCCCAGTGCCATAAAAGCGAAAAAAGCAACAAGTGGCGCAACAATCATTTTGACCGATAAACCAACAACAAAGGAACGAATTTTACTGAATTCAACACGTAAAACCAATTGAAAACCTACGGCAACCATAACAACAGGAATCAATGTTTTGGCAATAGGCGATAAGACATTAAAATAGCTTTGGGGTAAGTCAACCTTGAAAAGACATAAAGCGATAACAAAGCTGATGAAAGGAGGAAAGGAAACAATTTTTTTAATTATACCCGATGCACTTATTTTTTCAGAGTCTTCAGAGTAGATAGCCAACACAATAGAACCATAAATAGCCAATGCAAAAAACGAACCAAACTGATCATACATAACAGCATAACCAACAGCCTCCTTGCCAAAGAAGGCTTCAACCATCGGAATACCTAAAAAAGAAGTATTGCCAAGAGGTGCAATCAGCAACAAAGCCCCTACAGTTTCCCTGTCCCATTTAAATAGTTTGGCAAAGAATAACACAATAGCAGCCGAGACGACGAGCATCACCCAGGGCGTAATAGCAGTGACCAATAAGTTTGATGAAAACTCAAGCTTTGGTACATTAACTAAGACCAGGGCTGGTAAAGAAACGTAAATAACAAAAAGATTAAGCACTTGAGCTGTGTTTTCAGGAAATTTATTGGTGCTTTTAAGCGCAAAGCCTAAAACAATTAAACAAATAATAATAATAAAATTTTCCACAAAAACCCGTTAAATTTAAAGTAGGAGCATTTTACTGAATAAATACTGAATAAAGAACCTATAAGCTCTTTGGAATTAAACTTTGTTTACAAATCGACCTTAAAAAGGTGTGAAAATTATGTTAGGATAGTGTTTTTTAAACAAATGAGGAAAATCTTATGAGCGGAATTATGGATATGATAACCCAACAATTGGGTGGTAACGTGATGCAACAAATGGCTTCTAAACTTGGGGGCAATAGTGAGGGCGTACAACGTGCAACTGCGGCGGCGGTTCCAATGATTTTAGCAGCGATAAAACGCAACGCAGGATCAAGACAAGGAGCAGAGTCTCTAGCTAACGCATTAAACAAACACTCTGATGGTGGAATGTTAGGTGGTTTAGGTAGTTTGCTTGGCGGTGGAAGTGGTGGAAATGCTTCAATGATGCAAGAAGGTGGCAAGATTTTAGGTCATGTTTTTGGTGGAAAGCAAAACAATATGGCACAACAGCTGGGTCGAGCAACAGGAATTGGCGGCAAAGGAGCGGGAGACTTAATGTCCATGCTTGCACCAATGGTTATGGGAGCATTAGGCAAAGCTAAAGCCCAAAACAACATGGGTGTTAGCGGTTTACAAGACCTGCTTAATCAAGAGCACCAAACCATACAAAAACGTCAACCAAAACAGTTAGGTATGATTGAAGGTTTGCTAGATGCAGATGGTGATGGTGATGTTGACTTAAGTGATATCTTGAAAAAAGGTTCTGGCCTATTAGGTGGCTTCTTTAAACGTTAAAGGCACTCTTAAAAAATTGATTTGTAGAAAGGCCCACTATTTGTGGGCTTTTTTATTCTCAAAATTAAGCCTCTTCAGTAATTTATTTCGAAATTCTTGTGTTAAACTAAAAACAAGACAAACTGACTAGAAAATTTGAAATTCTTAAAGACTAAAACACTCACCCAAAACGATAAAACTCAACTGCTGGAGATGTGGCATGACCAATACCCTGAAACTTTAGCTTATAAAAGTATGCAGTCATTTGAGGATTATTTGATTAGTCTTAAGAACCCACAACATACGCTGGTTATAGATGAAGACGGTGATGTAAAAGGGTGGTTGGCAAAAATGATTCGTGATAAAAAAGACTGGATTGCCATAATTTTAGATAAATCAATACAATTTCAAGGTTATGGTTCAAAACTATTAGATAGGATTAAAGCACAAAGTGATGAAATTAATGCATGGGTTGTTGATCATGATAATTACAAAAAAGCAGACGGCAGCAACTACCACTCACCTTTAAATTTTTATATTAAAAATGGATTTAAGGTGATTCCTGAGGAGCGCTTAGAGAAAACCAAAATAACAGCAGTAAAAATACAATGGCAAAAAAAATAAAACCAGCAATGCTTTTCTTATTTGTGCTTTTGTTTTCTTGCCACAAACCCAATCAACAAACTAATGCGATAGTTACCTTGAGTGACAAGGTTCAATCACTTCCTGAAGTTTATAAAGTTATTGATAAAACCATTAAAGAAATCAACACTTCACAACAGTACGATAACTTAATTCTTTTTGTACATGGACGAGGAAAGCACCCCGAAAAAGCTTTTAATAAACACTTGTTAGTAGACTTGGAAAAGGATTATTCGGCAAAAGTAATCATGTTTCATTGGCCTTCTTGGGAGGGTCGGTTTGCTTTTCCAACGCAAAAAGCCCGAAATTCTGCACAGGACTTTATCAAAGTTTTACTCGCATTTGACCAATACAAACAAGAAAACAAAACCAATGGAATTAAGTTTACTTTATTAACAAACAGCATGGGAAGTATAGTTTTAGAACAATCGATGCAAGATTATGACGGGCGCTTAGGTCTTCTTTTTGACACCCTTGTTATAAGCGCTCCAGCTTCTTCGGCAAAGAGCCATAAAAAATGGGTGGAAAAAATTAATTTTTCAGAATCTGTTTATATTACAATAAATAAAGAAGACAAACTGCTGGGAAAATTAGGCATAAAACTAATTGGAAAAAGGTTGGGCAAAGGTCTGACCAGTCTTTTTGGCAATGATTTTAAAAAAGCGGACAATGTACAGTATATTGATTTAACAGACTCACATTTGGCACACCGCTATTATTTGCATCGAGATTTAATTAATAAACCAGAGGCTTTGAGGTTTTATAATAAAGTTCTCAATGGGCTTACCTACTGTTATAATCCACCGCTTTGATTATATAGATATACACATGCTCAACCCACAACAACAATCTGCAGTAAACTATTGCGATGGTGCTTTATTAGTATTAGCTGGAGCTGGTTGTGGCAAAACGCGTGTTATTACTGAAAAAATAGCCTATTTAATTAAAAGTAAAAAAGCCTCTCACCACACTATATTTGCCATTACGTTTACCAATAAAGCTGCCAAAGAAATGGCGGAGCGTGCGGCAAAAATGGTTAGTTTGCCCGAAGTAGATGGAAAGCGTGAACGCCTTAATATTTCCACCTTCCATTCACTGGGAATGCGCATTATTCGTGAAGAGATAAAACACACGCCTTACCGGTATGGCTTTAGTATTTTTGATTCATCAGAAACACACAACATTGTTAAAGACTTGCTACCAAAAGGATCTAAACGCGAACAAATAAACCAAGTGCAATGGCAAATATCTGCCTGGAAAAACGAAGGAAAAAGAGCCGATGAATTAGACACGCAGTTTCGATCGGCTCAAGTGGTTTATGAGCAATACCAACAACGATTGGTCGATTTCAATGCCTTAGATTTTGATGATTTAATCTTACAAACACTCAACTTATTAGAAACAAATAACGAAGTCTTATCTCGTTGGCAAGAAAAAATGAAGTTTGTCTTAGTGGATGAATACCAAGACACCAATGGTTCACAATATAGGTTGTTAAAAATGCTTGTAGGTAAACACCGTAACATTATTTGCGTGGGCGATGACGATCAATCCATTTATGGGTGGCGTGGAGCACAAGCAGAAAATTTAGCGATTCTAAAACAAGACTTCCCTGAACTAAAAGTGGTGAAACTCGAACAAAACTACCGTTCCACCCAAACAATTTTGGGAGCCGCTCACGATGTCATAAAGAACAACCCTCATGAGTTTGAAAAAAAGCTGTGGAGCGACTTGGGTTCTGGTGATTTAATTAAAATTATGAAATTTGATTCACCAGAGGCTGAGGCACAACAACTGTGTGCCGAAATTAACTACCAACGCATTTTAAAGAAAAAAACTTACAGTGATTACGCTGTTTTATACCGCTCTAATCATCAAGCCAAGTTAGTCGAACAAGTTTTTCGCACCAAAGATATTCCTTACGTGATGAGTGGTGGACGTTCTTTTTTTGATTTTAACGAAATCAAAGACTTGATGGCTTATATTCGTTTATTGTGTAACCCAAAAGACAACTCTGCATTTTTGCGCATTGTTAATGTTCCACGTCGAGGCATCGGCTCAAGTTCGTTGGCAAAACTAGCACAAGTAGCAGAATCAAAACACATCAGTTATTTTAAAGCCGCAGGCAATGATGAGGTTTTGTCAATACTGCCAACAAGAACCGCACAAAAACTTAAAGAATTTCAAATCAATATGACTAAATTACAGCACCAAGTTTTGGCGGACAACAATGCAGATAAAATAATTGATACTTTAGTCCATGATATTGACTATATTGCATGGATAGCGCAAACATCAAAAGATAAAATCAGCAAACGCAACCGCACAAAGCTAGTGTTTGATTTTCAAAAATGGATACGCGCATTTACCGAAAAGAAAAACATGGGCTTAATAGATGTTGCTGCACAAATTACATTGCAAACCAATATGGAAGAAAAGAGCAATGATGACGCCGTACAAATGATGACCTTACATGCAGCCAAAGGCTTGGAGTTTACCCACGTTTATATGGTTGGAGTGGAAGAAGGCATCTTACCGCACCGCAACTCGATTGAAGAAGAAACTGTCGAGGAAGAACGTCGTTTAATGTATGTAGGTATGACCCGAGCTATGCGAAACTTAAATATCTCCTATATCAAAAAACGCAAAAGTCGTTTTGGACAAGAAGACGAATGTGATACAGGCCCCAGTCGATTTTTAGATGAGTTGCCACAGAAGTATATCAGTGGTTATGGCATCGAACAAAAGGTGTCAGAAGCAGATAAGAAAAAGAAAAAACTCAGTCATTTAGCAGCCTTAAAAGCAATGCTAGATTGATGCGTGTCAGGAACAAGTACCCGCTTTAAATTTAACTTTAACTTCTAAAATATTTCTGGTTGGCATAAAACTTTTCATCTTGGTTTTTATACCAGCCAGGAATTCCTAAAACAGGTAATGGAAACAATTCACCCTTGTTAACCAACAGCTCATCAATAACAACTTTAGATGAGATGAAATCATCGCACGCATCATTAATTTTAGGTAACAACAATGCTTTTGCGGTCATGCCAATATAAGGAAACATGTATTTTTCATACATGGCATGCCCAAAGGTTGTCACCTCTATATCACCATTTCCCCATGAGGTTTTATGTGTGATAAATAACTCATGCCATCTATGTTCTTTAATCAATTGATGAATGTAGTCGTCTGCTTGAATAATGACTCCACACTCATCAAACAAAGTTAATAAATCACGTCGCACAGAGCGTAAGGAGCTTTTTTGTTGAGATTGTTCTTTATAGTGAATAGCATTTAAAGTGGTTTTGATTTTTGGAAAACTTAACCACGCCAAAGCATTAAAAAAGTCATGCCAATTATGATCGCGTGTAGCAATTAATCCATGTAAATAAATGCGTTGTTCATAACCAAGATTTTTAAAAGGCAGGGACTCATCTTGACGAATAAACTGCAGAGGCTTATTGTTTAAATTTGTGGCACTTATGAAAAGGTTTAACTGATTGGCACAGGGCAAATGTTTTTCTTTTTTCTCATTAAATTTTGGCGCCAAAGAGTCAATTAATGCTGTAAAGGGTTGAAACATTAGTTGTTCTGATTTGGATACAAACATTACTTTATTGGTTGATAAATGTGAGTAATTAAGTCAGGTTCTGAAACTTTTGCAGGGTCTGTGACATAGTCCTCCCATGAATTACCATTTTTCTCTAGTTTATTATAAGCAAGGTACTCATTTAATACTTCGTATGATTCTTTAAAGTTTTTATAAGAGCCTTTATGTATTAACTTAACTGCTTTGCCTGCATACATTTGGGCGGGATTAATTGCCTGTTTTACAT
This sequence comes from Lysobacterales bacterium, assembly GCA_027067055.1. Taxonomy (GTDB): domain Bacteria; phylum Pseudomonadota; class Gammaproteobacteria; order Xanthomonadales; family Marinicellaceae; genus NORP309. The sequence goes on from JAMOMK010000071.1 coordinate 91,926, forward strand.
CTTCTTTTTCATTGTTAACAACAGGAATAGCGGCTAAAAACTTAAAATTATTTTTATCAAAACTAAGATTGATTAATTTGGGAGTGCCACTCATGCTCATTTTATTTACCACAAGAAAACCAATAATTTTCTGATAAGCTTCCCCGACAATTTTTGAGATGTCATCCTTTCCAACTGTTGCTGAAGACTCAAAAGTATAGATTGCTTGCTCAGGAGTGTTCACTATAGACAGAGATGAAAAGTCGTTTTTTGGTAACGATTCAACGTAAATCTTTAGTTTGTTTAATCCTTTTTCATAATCCGGTGCAATCATGTCTTCAATAACAAGACCAAAATAACGATAAAACACATTCATGCCAAAATCATTTTCAAACGCCCATGTCACTTTGGTCTTATCGCCTTTTTGTTCAAGTGAAATAATAGAATAAGCAGGCGCATCATCTTTGCCAAAAAACATTTTTGTTTTAGTATGGTCGTTTTCTACGGATTCTATAATTTCATTTGTCCCATCTCCAACACTAGAATTTCCATGCCATTCAAGTTTTGAACCCACTCCTGATTGTGGTCCTGAAACAATATATTCTGCATTGACATCCAAGTCGTACCACGGAGACCATTTGTTGAAATTTTCAAAAGCATTAATTACCTTGAAAATTGTCGCTTTATCTCGATTGATTTGGACACTGCGTTCAAGATGAACTTTTGATGGCAAAAAGAAACCAACAACAACCGCAACTAAAATTAAAAAGAAAAGAGCTAAAACAATATATCGAAGAGTTTTCATGACAATAATAAATGATAAATAGATAAGGAATCATAACGATATTATGACCATTATCAAGATTATTCTACAAAAAGATAAAAGCACTTGATTTTATAAAATATTTAATTGATAATGAGAATGATTATTATTTAGAGCGAAACCTTGTTACCATTAACTAAAGCACAAACAGGCAAACAATACAAAGTTGAAAACCTTAAGTCACTCAAGTCACTCTCAAGAAGACTGGCAATTTTAGGTTTGAATACTGGTGTGTTAATTGAACTGGTGGCATTGTACAAACACGGTGCTGTCATTAAAACACCTTTTGGGAATATTGCACTAGGATCTGACTTACTCGATTCAATTCTAGTCACACTGGCATAAGTTACGATTATGGCAACAGAAAAACCCCTTGTTGCTCTTATTGGCAACCCGAATTGCGGCAAAACCACTCTTTTCAACCAACTAACTGGCCTAAATAAAAAAACAGGTAACTGGTCAGGTGTTACAGTTGATTCATCTTATTGCTCCGTAAATTTCAATGAACTTGATTATAATCTCGTTGATTTACCCGGAATTTATGGTCTTTCTATTGAGTCACAAGGACAAGACGAATCGCATGTTCAAGAGTTTTTAGCACAACAAAATCCTGATTTAATCATTAATGTGATCAATGCCACATCACTGGAACGTGGTTTATTTTTGAGTTTAGAACTACTAGAAATTAACGCCCCAATTATCACTGTTTTAAATATGTGGGATGAGGCACAGCAGCTAAACCTATCAATTGATACGACAAAATTAGCACAACAACTAAACTCTCCTGTTATTACAATGGTGGCATCCACAGGTATTGGGATTGATGCATTAAAAAATAAAATCTGTGAAACCACACAACTAAGGACAACCATTCAGCTTAACGAAATTAAAGAGCCTGATTTTGAATACACGCTTAATAAAGCAAAAGGCATAAGCTCTGATGTATTGATTCAACCCAAAAGCCAACCAACAAAAGTCAGCAAGCTAGACACACTAACCACTCACCCTGTTTGGGGCATGTTATCGTTTTTCTTTGCTATGTACATCATGTTCTTCTTTGCCATCAATGTCTCGGCAGTTTTTATTGATTTTTTTGACTTAGCCACAGGTGCGGTATTGATTAATGGTGGGCACCAACTGTTTGACAGTCTTGGTTTTCCCTCTTGGTTGACTGTTATTTTAGCTGATGGTATCGGCGGGGGCATACAAACCGTTGCCACATTTATTCCTGTTATCGGTTTTTTGTATTTGGTCTTAACGTGGTTAGAAGATTCGGGTTATATGGCGCGTGCCGCCTTTGTGATGAATGGAGTCATGCAAAAAATTGGCCTATCAGGGCAAGCTTTTGTGCCCTTAATAGTCAGTTTCGGCTGTAATGTTCCAGCTATTATGGCAACAAGAGCCCTACCATCGCGCCGTGAACGACTAGTAACAATAATGATGGCACCCTTTATGTCTTGTGGCGCACGCTTATCCGTTTATGCATTGTTTGTCGCTGCTTTTTTTAGCAACTATGCGGCATTGATTGTTTTTGCATTGTACTTTACTGGAATTTTAATCGCTGTACTCACTGGCTTGATGCTACAAAAAACCATCCTGCCAGGTAAAGCCGAACCTTTCTTAATCGAACTGCCACCGTGGCGATTACCCACATTTAAAAATCTTCTTATTGGCACATGGTCACGTTTAAAAAATTTCTTAGTGGACGCAGGTAAAATCATCATCATTATGGTGATGTTGATTCAGGTTTTTAACTCGATTGGTAAGGATTTTTCTTTTGGCAACCAAGACTCAGAAAACTCAATGCTGTCAGTGACGGCAAAAGCCGTTGTGCCAATTTTTGAACCGATGGGAATTGACGAAAGAAACTGGCCAGCAATCGTCGGTATATTAACTGGCATTCTTGCCAAAGAAGTGGTCGTTGGCACACTCGATGCAATTTACACGTCATTAGACAAAGAAAACAATAGTAACCAACAACCTGAAAGCATCAAACAAGGCTTAATAAATGCGGTTGTTTCCATCAAAGACAATGCCATTGGATTGAAGAACTTAATCCTCGACCCGCTTGGGTTTGCATCCATAAAATCACAAGACCAAGGTGTGAATGATTCACTATTTGGCATTATCCGTGATCGCTTTGCCGATAAATATGCCGCCTTTGCTTATTTACTGTTTATTCTACTCTACTTCCCCTGTGTTGCCGCAACTGCTGCCATCGCACGCGAAGCAGGAGTCAAATGGGCAATCTTCTCAGGCACATGGAGCACAGGGCTGGCATACTTAGTTGCCACCAACTTCTACCAACTAAGCCACTTTTCACGCAATCCATTAAGTGCAAGTTTATGGTTGCTCGCTTTTATCGGAATAATCACAACCCTCTATTTTTACCTGAAAAGAGTCGGAAAACGCGTGGATTCAATCCAACTAAAAGTATTGTAACAACACGTTTTTAACAACAAATCCCGTGTAGGATGGGCCGCGCCCATCGGCAGAGTATCAGAAAACTCGATAATCAAAAAAACGGGGTCATTGAGAGAAGGAACGACGTGGCAATTTCAATGGGTATCGTGGTTTTGTTTGGAACTGAAAAGAAAACAGAGGTTTGCAGAGCGTGGGAGCGAGTCAAAGGTGACCAAGGAGTCTTCGGGTGGTTGACTAAAGCCAACTACCCGTATAAGTTCTTTTTATTTAAAAAACCTGCTTTAAGGTTGGTTGAATATTTCTATACATTTCAATCACCTACCCTTTAAGTAAGTGCTATTTGGGCAAGCCGCACCTTACAGGTTAAGAACAATTGTTTGGTGAAACCAAATTTACATTGTTAATTTGAAATATAATAAAAACCCAACATAATTAAAACAATAGCAGCTATTAATATTAGTGAAGAATAAGAAGACTTGCTGGACTGCTTGATTACTTTTTCTTTTTTAGGAATGTTCTTTTCCCATTCAATAATCACTTCCTTTGCCTGCTCAAAATCTTCTTCATCAACCATGACTTTAACCAAACCTTGTGGTTGCAGTTCACCGACTCCTCCTTGCAATAAGTCGCCCATGATATGGCTAGGAATATTAGCAAAACTTAATTGATCTTGGATGAGTTTGGCATCAATTGATGAATTGGCTTGGTAAATGGTTATCATATTTTTAATGATAGCATATAATAGCTCTATGAATCAAAAAATACACAAGCTACCGAGTCTCTTGGTTGACCAAATTGCCGCAGGTGAGGTGATTGAGCGCCCTGCTTCGGTGGTTAAGGAGTTGGTAGAAAATGCACTCGATGCCAAAGCCACGCGCATTACTATTGAGATTGAAAATGGTGGTAAGAAATTGATTCGCATCACCGATAATGGCATCGGTTTGGGCAAAGAGGACATGACCCTGGCAATAGAACGTCATGCCACCAGTAAAATCAATTCTTTAGAAGATTTAGAAAGCCTAAACTCTTTGGGTTTTCGTGGCGAAGCTTTGCCGAGTATTGTTTCGATTAGTCGCTTTAGTTTAATTTCTAAAACTGCCGATAGCGATTATGCGTTTCAACTAAACTGCTTGGGTGGTGCTTGCGAAGCTGTTAAACCAGCGCAACATCCACAAGGGACAACAATCGAAGTGCGCGATTTATTTTATAACACACCCGCACGTCGACGTTTTTTAAAAACCGATCGTACGGAGTTTTTACGGATTGATGAATTGATAAAGCGGGTTTCTTTATCCCGGTTTGATGTGGGATTTTCCTTGATTCATAACGGTAAAACTGTACGTAGTTCTCAGGGTGGCGACCAAGAAGCCAATAAGAAAATGCGTATTGTGCAATTGTGTGGCAAAGATTTTTTTGAGAATGCTTTTTTTATTGATGAACAACGCCACGGCATGCGCCTTTATGGTTGGGTTGCTAAACCTTCATGGAATCGTGCTTCGGCCGATAGGCAGTTTTTTTACATCAATGGACGCATGATTAAAGATAAACTCATTGGACATGCAGTTCGGCAAGCTTACCAAGATGTGTTGTTTCATGGTCGATTTCCTGCTTTTGTTTTGTATTTTGAACTCGATCCAACATGGGTTGATGTCAATGTTCACCCGACAAAACACGAAGTGCGCTTTCGCGAATCCCAACAAGTGCATGGTTTTATTTTTGGTTCTCTAAATCACGCCTTGTCGCAAACAAAACCCGGCTCAGATTTACAAGCCAGTGGTGAACTTGGGTTAAATACTGCCAATATTGCGCCTGTGGACTATTCCAAAATGCAATCATCTTTGCAATTTGGAAGACCAAGTGGCACAACTTACGTTGCCGAAGCACCCAATAACTACTTACAATCCATCGCACAGGCGAGCCAAGGATTGCCCTCGTTTCAAGATAGTGTAAACACAGCACAAGACCAAGAGGAAATGCCTCCTCTTGGTTATGCAAAAGCCCAAATTCATGGTGTTTTTATTATTGCTGAAAATGCCCAAGGCATGATTGTGGTGGATATGCACGCCGCACACGAGCGTATCACTTACGAGTATTTTAAAGCCAATATCGAAAACCAAGGCATTCGTTCACAAACCTTATTAGTTCCGCTTGCTATAACCGTGAGTGAACGTGAAACTCATGCCGTGGAACAACACAAAGCGTGGTTTGAAAAATTAGGTATTGGTATTCAAGTCGGCTCAAAAGAATCAGTTATAGTCCGTAAAGTACCAACCCTACTTGCTAAAACCGACATAGAAAGCCTCATCAAAGACGTCTTATCCGAAATTGTTATGTTAGGTTCAAGTACAAAAATAGAAGCCAGCATGAATGAACTGCTCTCCTCAATGGCTTGCCATGGTTCGGTGCGAGCTAACCGCCAAATGACTATCGTAGAAATGAATGCCTTACTGCGCGAAATGGAAAAAACCGAACGTGCCGATCAATGCAACCACGGCAGACCCACATGGGTTCAAATGGATATGAAACAATTGGATCGCTTGTTTTTGCGCGGGCAATAAATTATGAACCTAAATTTACAATTAGTTGAAACACCCAATATAAAATAGTTCCTGCGCCGACAAACAAACTAGCGATTAAAAAGTAAATAATAACAATGCCCCAGTCAAAAGCACTTTGTTTAGTGATAAGTTGTCTATTATTTGTATAATTTGCACCACCAGATGGTGAGTTAATAAGCCCTAAGGATTTTAATTCAGACTTCATAGGTTCGTCAAATTCATCAATTGTTTCATACTTGGCACTCTGGGGAAACTGACTTGTGAGACTTCCTAGCTTTTTCTTTGCTTTAACTTTAAAAAATAAGTCAATTTTAGATTGGTATTGTTTGGTTCTTTTTCCTGATAAAAAGTAATAGATTCCAGCATTGACATCATCTTTCATTAAAGACAAAACGTGTGCGTAATCCTCAAACAGTTGTTTATCATATTCTTTTTGTCCAATTTCGAAACGTAAAAGTTCTTTTGCTTTCCAAACGCAACCAGCATCTATTTCTTTTTGAATATCCTCTTTCATGTATTAAATCATAGAGGGTGCTTCTTAAAAACTCAACCTTTTAAGTAAAAATATTTACGTGCTTTAGTTAATCCATTGTTTCATTAATTCTTTAATCTTAGTTTCATAAGTTACACCTTCTAGGTTAGCTCTTTGTTTGAAAGCGATGAGTAGGTAGTCAGGAATTTTAATTCTAATACTTCTTAATGGTGACGGCTCATCAGAGATTGCAAGCTTGTAATTTTCTATAAAATCCAGTCTTTCCTCAATACTTAATTTTTTACAACGCTGCAAATACTCATCAGAGAATTTTTGTAAAGTTTTCATAATTTTACTATTACCTCAAAAACAGGGTAAATCTTAATTAATTTTTTACAAGTATATATCAAACAAGCAAACTAACCGCCAAACCTAGCATCAATACACCAACAAAGGCTTCTAAAAATTTCCATGCCATTGGTTTTTTAAAAATTGGGATTAAAATTTGTGCCGAATACCCTAAGCTAAAAAAGAACACAAAAGACGAAGTGATAGCACCAAAACCAAAGGCACGAGCATTGTCAAATTGGGTAGAAACTGAACCCAATAGCACAACCGTATCTAGATAGACATGTGGGTTTAACCAAGTAAAAGCTAAACACATTAAGGCAATCTTTGCTCTGCTAGTTTGCGCTTCACCTTCGGGATTTAGAGTATGTGAATTGTGGTAGGCTGAATAAAAGCTTTTTAAGCCGTAAACAAACAAGAAAATTGCACCAGCAAAACGTGAAATTTTTTCAATAGAAGGGTATTGTTCAACGATAACACCAAATCCTGAAACACCTAAAAATATTAAAAAAGCATCTGAAGCAGCGCAAATACTGCATACTAAAAACACGTGTTGTTTCTTCAAACCTTGTTTTAGCACAAAGGCATTTTGCGCACCAATGGCTAAAATCAAAGACAAACCTAATGTAAAGCCTGATACAAAAGAATCCATTAACTCATTGCTTCTTTCTGTAATGCCATCGTCTTTTTCCAAGCCTTAATTCCAATGAAGATTAATACTATATATGCCACATACAACGCCGCCACAAAATAGTAGTGCTTTTGCCAAAATATGTAAATAGAAAGCGTGTCAATCAACAACCAATAATACCAATTTTCAAACACTTTTTTCGTGACCATCACCGTGGCAACTACCGATAAAATGGCTACAAATGCATCAAGGTAAGGAAAAGATGCACCAATTGATGCCATAAAATAACCAATAATTGGAGTCAAAATCAATGCACCAATGGCAATGTATAAATGCATTTTGTTTGTCCAAAAGTGAATTTTGACCTCTTCTTTATCGACTTTATTGACCCATTGTCGCCAACCATAAACCGCCATAACCAAGTAATAGACATTCAATAAAGATTCTGAAAACAAAGCACCTTCATGAAAGAGATAGATAAAAAGAGCGGTACTGACAAAAGCAAAAAACCAACACCAGATATTTTCCCGCACCACTAAAATCAGGTACAAAACAGCGCATACCACTGCAACAACCTCAAGTGGTGATTGCGCCATAAACGCTGCGCTTATTTTCTCTAGTGCTTCATTCATAAATTTTTAATAGTAGTTAGTATTTATTTAATTCTACCCTTTATCAATACCAGATTAAATAATTATTCCCATACGAGATAATTTCTTTTTGTACACATTGGTTTAGAAATATAATCAGCACTAAAGGCAAGAAAACTATGATTTATGTCAAAAGAAGCAGCAAAAGCACTAAATAGTGCTTGCCAATATTATATTAGATATATCTAATATAAGTGAATTTAAAGAGATTTGTATCATGTTAGAAATAAATAGTGATAGAAAAAAACAAACTACATTGAGTTACAAGCTATATTTTGCATTGCTTTTTTTAATACAAAGTGGCTTTGCCCTTGCAAATAACAGCAGCGAACAACATTCAGTAAAAGGCATTGATGAGTATTCAGTTTTGAAGAAAAACAATGCCACATCATTAATTGAAGCCGCTGTTGAAAGTGATGCTATGGTTGACCACTCAGAATTTGACGAACTTAAAGGCCCTTTTGAAGATGGTCCTGCTGTTACCAAAGCCTGTCTTGGCTGTCACAATAAGGCTGGTCATGCCTTTATGAAAAATAAGCACTGGACATGGAAATACACAGATCCAGATACCAAACAACAGCTTGGGAAAAGTGTTTTAATTAATAATTTTTGCACCAATGCTCGTGGCAATGAAGGCATGTGTGCTCAATGCCATGCCGGCTATAACATGACCGATAGTGAATACGACTTTACCAAGCAAGAAAATATGGACTGTCTGGTTTGTCATGAGTCTACAGGCAAGTATTATAAAACACCAACAACCAGTGGTTCTGCGGCTTGTACGACAATGTTTGCTGATAAAGACCCAATAAATTGGTCAAAGTCAGCACAAAGCGTTGCAATGCCTGCCCGAGAAAATTGCGGTTCGTGTCACTTCTTTGGTGGAGGCGGTGACAATGTTAAGCATGGAGATTTATCTTCTGCATTAATTGCACCAACAAAAGATGTTGATGTTCACATGGCAGTTGAAGGCAATGATTTCTCTTGTACTCAATGCCATGTAGGTGAAAAACACCAATGGTCAGGCTCTCGTTACCAAGGTGTACCCGTTAAGGACAAACACAAAAGTAAGCCTGGGATGCGCAATGAAACTGCCAGTTGTGCCAGCTGCCACGGAGCACAACCTCATCCCTTATCTTTAGTTGGATTAAAGCTCAACGACCACACCCAAAAAGTGGCTTGCGAAACCTGTCATATTCCAGAGTTTGCTAAAGGCGGTGTGGCAACAAAAATTGACTGGGATTGGCGAACAGCTGGAAAAACCAGAGATGGGGAAGGTTATAAAGACTCTAACTACACACAAAGCAATGGCGAACACCGTTACACTTACAAATCGATTAAAGGCGATTTCAAATACGATGAGAATGTCAAGCCTGTCTATTTATGGTCAAATGGCAAATCTCACTACACAACCATTGATACAAAATTTGACCCGACCAAACCAGTCATTATAAACAGTGTTGAAGGCACAGTTGCTGGTGAAGACTCTCGCATCACTCCTTTTAAACGTATGCATACCATCCAACCTTATGATAAGGGTAACAATACATTGGTTTATATGCACCTTTGGGGCGATGACTCCGATTCTTTTTGGGGAAATTACGATTTTGGGCGAGCTATTGAACATGGCATGAAGCAATTTGATATTCCATACAGTGGCGAATTTGGTTTTATTGACACCTATTCTTACTGGCCGATAAATCACATGGTTGCTCCTGAAGAAGGGGCACTAAAGTGCGACAGTTGTCACTCAAAAGAGGGAAGGTTAAAAGGCATTAAAGGTGTTTATATGCCAGGAAGTGGCGAGTATAAGTGGATGGACATAATTGGTTTGCTTGCTATTTTTGCAACCCTTGCTGGCGTGATTGGTCACGGATTGCTAAGGTTTTTTATGAATAAGAGGAGAAAGGCACATGATTAAACGTTCAGTACATATATTCACTCGATTCGAACGCTTGTGGCATTGGTCACAAATGTCCTTGATTATGGTTTTACTCTTTACCGGTTTTCGAATTCATGGTTTTTATGAATTGATTGACTTTGAGATGGCCGTAACGGTTCATACTTATGCCGCATTAAGCTTATTATTGATTTGGGCATTTGCCATCTTTTGGTTATTTACAACTGGGGCTTGGAAGCAATATTTGCCCACTAGAAAGGGCCTACTCAAAGTGGCAAAATATTATGCTTTTGGTATTTTCAAAGGAGAACGTCATCCGTATAAAAAAACCTACACACGCAAGCATAATCCTCTTCAGGCAATATCTTACCTAATTTTGAAAATCATGATCTTCCCTGCCATATGGATAACCGGTTTAGCTTATCTTACTTATGGTTTTTGGGATTCCTCAAGCCTACCCCTTGAATGGATTGCCGTTATACACACCATAAGTGCTTTTGCTATATCTGTTTTTATCATTGTCCACGTTTATTTACTGTCAACAGGTGGCTCAATAAAAGAACACATTAAACCAATGATTACTGGATTTGATGACGTGTATTTAACCGAAGAAGAAGTAGCCTATTTAGAAACCAATGAACCACAAAACATTAAACCAGAGGAATAAAGTCCATGCAAAAAAAGCATTTTAAAGATACCTATCCTATTTTTTACCGTGAAATATTAAAAGTCGACAGCCCATATAAAAGCGTGGCCGAGTATTTGGGTTATTTTGAAGAAAAAATTAAAGAACACGATAAAGCAGAAGTTATTGCTCGATTTGACCATTACATCCATACTAAAAAAGTTAATGGTGATATAAGTGATGATATTAAAGACGCACAACATATTATCATGTGTTTTGGCTGGGAACTACCGTCTGCTGATCCTGTTGCTGTTCGACCTCGTTCAATTGGCATCACTGAACTCAAAGACAAGTTTATCATTAACTTTATGCTAGCACCCAACCCTATTGCACAACAAGTTATGGAAGATTGGGTAGATAGTATTTAAGAAAAGTACTCATGTATAAAAATAGAGTCCTTAATAGGCTCTATTTCTATACAAATCTTTTTAAAAATCAATATCAAAACTCACACCAATATGTCGTGGTGAACCAAGTTGTGTATAAAGTTTATCTTCATAATTAGGTGGCTCTAAGCCAAAGAAAAAGCCTCTGGTGGCGTATTGTTTGTTGAATATGTTGTTGCCCCACAATGAAACGCTCCAATTGTCTTTTTCATAACCGACTTTTAAGTTATATAATTGATAAGATTTGGATTGTTGATTATTAGAATCAGAGAAGTAAAAGCTGTCTTTGCCATTAGCATCAAGGCGTGCAAAAAAACCATTAAGCGTGTGGTATTGAACACCTAAAGAAAAGTTATATCGTGGTGCATGCGCTTGGTCTCGACCGTTAAAGCTACCTTCGGTGGTAACAAAATCATCAAACTGTGCCTTGAGCAAACCCAAAGAACCATAAATATCAAAGTTATCATTAAGCATATAATTAAAGTCAGTCTCGATGCCGTAATTACTGCCTGTTGCGGCATTACCTGTGAAAAACACAAAGGTAAGAGGGTCATTTGGATCAGTTTGGCGCGAAGTGCTGATTTGCATGTCTTGGCGTTTGGAATAAAAAGCTGAAATATTCCATTGCAGTTGATAATCCAAAAAGAAGCCCTTAAGACCTGATTCAAGCGACCATAAAGATTCAGGTTGGTATTCGCGCAATTCATCAGGTACGCTAGTGGAAAGATTAAATCCACCGGCTTTATAACCACGAGCTAAGGTCACATAGGAGTTAAGGTTGGTATTAATTTTATGGTTTAAAGATAATTGTCCGCCCCACATATTATCACTGGGCGAAACATCAATTCCGTTGCTATCGGAGTAACTGGCATTGCGGCGTTCAAAACGAATGCCCGAAGTTAAGGTGTTTGTATCAGAAATTTGTGTATCTAATTGAGCAAATAGTGCAACTGATGTCGCATCAAACTGACTGTTTAAGTTTTTATAAACTTCTCCATTGTAAAATTCATTAATTTTATTGTCTTCGGACATATCGAGCACATAAACACCCGCTAACCACGACTTGCCAATAAAACGAAATTCTTGTGAAATATGCGTGCGTTCACGAAGACTGCTAGAGGTAAAATCATAGGGTGCAAATTCGCCCCAATAATCGTCATTGCCCCAATCGCCATCAAAAGCATAATCAATATCCGCATTCATGTAACTGGTGATACTCATGACATCAAAATTATTGCCTTGCCAGTTGGCTTTAAGCGCAAGACCTGTGGAGTCTTGTAAATCTTTTCCTGGTAAATCGGTGTGGGTAATAAATGTATTTTCAGGATTAAAAGTATCAAAACCATTGTCTATATTGGCTTTTAGAAAGGTGAAATTGAAATCCAGTTCATCACTGGCTTGCCAAAACAGTTTGCCTCGGGCAATAAACTCATCGCGTTTATTAGTATCATCACGGTTGAGAAAATCGTTATAACGAAAACCATCGGCACTGTATTGATGAACAGCAATGCGGTAAGCAGAGTTGTCACTTAAAGCACCTGTGGCTCGAAAACCCATTCCCAAATCACCATCATTACCAACAAGCCCTGATATTTTATACGAGTTTTCAAACTCGGGGTCTTTGCTTTTGACATAAATAAGTCCTGCTAAACCATTAGCACCATAACGCGTGCCTTGTGGACCACGTAGCACCTCGATTTGTTCGACATCAAACAAGGTCGCAACACCACCCAGTGCCGAAAAATCAATATCATCGACTACAAAGCCCACCGAAGGATTGGGCGCACCTTCGTATTGTGAGCGTTCGCCAATACCGCGAATTTGAAAATATCGAGGGCGGTTAGTGGCAGATGACCAATTTAAATTGGGAACCATAGCCATCACGTCTTCAAAATGTTGTGTACCTGCTTTTTCTAAAGTTTCAGCATCAATAATGCTCATGCTTTCGTTTGATTCAATGGCGAGTTGATTGTCTCGTAAGTCAGAAACGACAATAGTTTTATCGAGTTTTTCGACCGAATCATCGGCGATTAAGTTCAGGGATAAAAAAAGACCTGTCAAAAGAATTGTTTTTTTCATGGATTTTTACCTAAGTTTAGTTTTAGTTAAAAATCCGGCTACGGACGTGTAATAGAGTTGATTGTTCCATTCCTACGCCGGTATTAACCGGATCAGGTTCCAAGAAGCCAGTATTTGATACAAGCTCCTAAGGGTCCATAACTCAATTGTTACGTCTCAGGCAATTGCCTCCCCTTGGAATGTGTGCATCATAGCAAAGTATTGAAAATGGGTAAACCTTTTTAACTAGAGAAAATCATTAACGAGATATCCAGCAGGTGTTTCTTCGATTAAATATTTCCGTAAATTATCCTTATGTTGAAATCCTCTTATTTTAGATCGGTACAAATCAGCAATTTCAGTATTTTCAATTTCTTTTTTTCGGGCAATAGCAATATCAAGGTATTCTTTTTCTGTATCAATACCAACGTATCTACGATTTAACAAATTGGCAGCAATTCCCGTTGTTGAACTGCCTGAAAAGGGATCTAATATCCAAGCATTGGGTTTAGTCGATGCTAAAATGATTCGAGTTAATACTGACAATGGCTTTTGTGTTGGATGCTTAGTACAACTCTTTTCCCACGGGGCAATTGCTGGTAACTTCCAAACATCTTTCATTTGCTTGTTGTCATTCAACTGCTTCATTAGCTCATAATTATAGTAGTGCGGTACTTTTTTAGATTTTCTTGCCCAAATTATTTGCTCAGTTGAGTGCGTAAAAAAGCGACAAGAAAAGTTTGGTGGTGGATTGCTTTTTTGCCAAGTAATAATGTTTAAAATCTTAAAATCTAATTCGGTTAAAATTTGCCCAACACTAAAGATATTGTGCATAGTACCACTGATCCAAATAGTGCCATCATCTTTTAATTTCTCTCTAGCAAGTTTAAGCCACTTTCTATTAAAATCATTAATAAACTCAAAGCCTTTAGACTTATCCCATTTGCCTTTATTAACCGAAACAATTTTACCACTTTGGATGGATAAACCATCATTAGATAAAAAATAAGGAGGATCAGCAAAAATCATATCAAATTTGAAATCAAATTGATTAAGTAACTTTAAACAATCACCATGTAATAAATTAAAGGCTTTGTCATTTGATTTAAAGTAAGGTTTCACTATTCAAGCATATCAGCTAAAAAATGTATCATAACACTAACATCAAAGTTTCCCTCAACAAATCCGTATTTTTCACAATCATCAGGTATAATAACTTTTTGCCCAATTATATGTTTGTCTTGTGATGCACATCGTAATACATCAATTAGCATTTCTCTTGCCTCAAAGGGATTTATGGTTTGCTCATAATCCTCTTCGTTTGTCTGCATATTTATATTTACCGTTAAATTTTTCACCTTCATAACTTTCACCAATCAATAAATGATACTTATTGTATGTAGTGTTATTGTATACAAAAAGTATCATAAAGCAATGAAAGAACAAATATTAATCGAATTTGGACAAAGAATTCGTCAACTAAGACACAAGCACAAACTCAGTCAAGAGCAATTGGCTGAAAAAACAGGCTTTCATCGAACTTATATCGGCATGATTGAAAGAGGAGAAAGGAACCCATCACTTTTAAATATTAAAAAATTTGCTGATTTTTTTGGGTTTGAGTTGAAAGGGTTATTTGAAAATGAAAAAACATAAAATACGAAAACCAAATAGAGTTGGGGGTGGTTCTGCCACTAATTTTAATGGGCTAAGGTTTGAGGGAAGAACAGATTTATTGCAAGCCATTAATGAACACCCAGATTATACGATTAAAAATACGAATCAAGTTATAAAAAACAATAAGATTGTAGCCTACTATTATGAAAAACATTCGTTATACAAAGACTTCCTAGAACCAAAAGGTATTAACTTCAAGGAAATATTGAGTAAAAAGCTATTACCAGATGGTGCATTATTGGTTAATGATACAATGTTCATAATTGAAAAAAAATATCAAGCGGGCTCTGGTTCAGTTGATGAAAAATTACAGACTTGTGATTTTAAAAAGAAACAATATGTAAAGTTATTCAACCCTCTAAATATCAAAGTTGAATATTACTATGTACTAAATAATTGGTTTGACAAACCTCAATATAGAGATGTTTTTAATTACATTGAAAGTGTTGGATGTAAATACTTCATAGAAGATTTGCCATTATCAGAACTTAATTTGTAATTAACAATTCAGTCAATTGACCCCTTTTATTGGCATTGGAATTTATGCTGCGTTTTGCAAACACACGAGTTATATTGAATGCTTGGTAGAGATCGTCAAAAAAATTATTTTCAGGATTGGTGTTTTTGACATCACTATTGCTTAAAATCCATTTATGCCCTAATTGATCCAGTTTATGTACAAATTCTTTTAAGCGAATTTGTTCTGCATCATTAAAATCACCTTTGGCATAAGAGGTAAAACTTGAGGTCTCACTTAATGGTTTATATGGTGGGTCAAGATAGAAAAAGGCTTTCCCATGAACATGCTCCAATGTTTGTTGATAATCACCCGAAAGCAACTCTACATTTTGTAGAATTTTTGAAACATTTAACAGGTTTTCTTGGTTACAAATTTGGGGTTTTTTATAGCTACCAATAGGTACATTAAATTCATTTTTCTTATTCACACGGTACAAACCATTGAAGCAGGTGCGATTTAAAAAGATAAATAAAGCACTTTGAGTTGTTTGATTACTGTTATGTGCATTAAAAAGTTGTCTTTTGGCATAATAGTATTCTTTTTTTTCATCCAAACTATCTTCAAATTGATAATACTCATTTTGCCAAGTTGATAAAATTTGAATTAATTCATCCACATTGGTCTTTATTGTTTTGTAGCAATTAATCAAATCTATATTAATGTCATTTAATATTGCTTTTTTTAAGGTTGGGTATTTTTTTAGCATCCAAAAAAATACTGCAGAAGATCCAGCAAAGGCTTCCACATATGTAAACTCTTGATGTTCAAACTCGGTTGGAATATTTTGCTCAATAGAGTCTAGCAACTGAGTTTTACCACCTGCCCATTTTAAAAATGGTTTTGCCATTACTTCTATCCCCTTAATATTTACATCAATACAAGGTTAGCATTATTGAATATTTTAATATACAATTGCTACAACTTTTTATAAAAAACACCATGTTTCAACCCAGTTATTTTAAACAGACAGATAAACAACAGATACTTAAGTTTATTCAAGCTTATCCAATGGCATCACTTGTTTCGATGTCATCACAAGGCTTGGTCGGCAACCATATTCCGATGTTGGTTGTTGAGCGTGAAGGTCAGTATGTTTTGCAAGGTCATGTGGCCAGGGCAAATTCAATTTGGCAAGACTTGGATGAATCAGTTGCTGTGCTTGCCCTTTTTCATGGACCAAATGCTTATGTTTCGCCGAGTTGGTATCCCAGTAAAAAGACAGACCCAAAAACTGTGCCAACATGGAATTATGTTGCCGTTCATGTCTCAGGTTCCATTTCTTTTCATCAGGACAAATCATGGCTTAAAGAGCACTTAAAAAACTTAAGTGAAACTCATGAAAAGCGTGTGAATGAGTCCTGGCAATTATCTGATGCACCCGTTGACTATATTGATAAGATGCTCAAAGCCATTGTTGGTGTAGAAATCACTATCGCTGACATCAAGGGCAATACCAAGATGAGCCAAAACCACCCCCAAGAAAATCGACAAGGTGTTATCGAAGGCTTTTCTTCTCTTGGTCAGACAGATGCTGCGAGTTGGGTGGAAAACCCTAACAAATACAGTGAAGAATAAGTTACAATTCACGACCCAATATTTTTCTTAAAATTATGTACAATTTAAACAGCGAACCATTTAAACTCGAACGCGATGTCGACTCCATTATTGTTCCTTCGGGTCACTCAATGAACCTCCCTGCAGGAACGGTAGGTTATATCACTCAATCATTGGGCGGCAGTTTTACCGTATTTATTGATGGCAGCATGTTTATGATTTTGGGGCATAATGCCGATGCATTAGGCAAAGAACCCTCGCCCATGCCCGTGCTAAAGGAAAATGCCAACCTTGATGACATGAAAGAAGCGGTTTGGAATCAGTTGAAAAACGTATTTGATCCCGAAATCCCTGTCAGCATAGTCGAATTGGGTTTGGTCTACGAATGTGATGTCAGTGAAAATAATGGTAAATACGATGCCAAAATCGACATGACACTCACTGCACCAGGCTGTGGAATGGGCGATGTAATCGTCACCGATGCCAAAACCAAAATCCAACTAATCCCCAATATAGGTGAAGTGGAATGCAATATGGTCTTCGATCCACCTTGGGATAAAAACATGATGAGCGAAGCGGCTCAATTGGAAACGGGGATGTTTTAGTTGGTGGTATTGGTATTACTTTCTAATTATCGACGTTACTGAATCTTTGCTAGGTGGGCGAGGCCACACCTTTGTATATTAATCCATATTGCTTATTTGGAGCATATTCATAAAAATAATTAATGTGAATATATTAAGATAAGCACTATTATCGGGAAGACCGTCGCACCTTGAAGCCATGTAAGTGAGCTTGTCCGTAGATAGGTCTCCCGTCTTCTTTGTTAATATCGTGGAGTATCCGAAGCCTTTAGTTAAACTAGTGAGCTTGAATCTACAAGGTCGATAGACAATATCTCAGGATCGGGAAACCTGATAATAATTATACTTAAAAAAATTATTATGTGGAGAAATTTAATGAAAAAATGTGTCTGTGGTATTGATGTGGGTTATAAAACATTAGATGTTGTCATTGGAAATGATAAAAGTTTTTCAGAAGCAAAAACCTATACAAATGACTCGAAAGGTCACAAAGCATTAATTAAAACCCTTAAAAAGAAAAAAGTAACACATGTTTGTATTGAAGCAACAGGCAACTATCACCTTGATATATCATTAGCCATTGATAAAATCAAATCAGTTGATTTAATGGTAGTTAACCCAAGAATATCTAATAACTATGCAAAGGCATTAAATCAAAGAGCAAAAACTGATGCTCAAGATGCTTATGTCTTGGCTCATTTTGCCCTGAATATGGATTTTGTAATTTGGCAAACACCTGATATTGAAATGTTTTCAATTCGTTCATGCGGTAGAAGGCTCTCTCAATTAGAAAAGATAAAGCGAAGTTAAAAAATCGACTGCACGCCTTTGGAGTGACTGAATTCACACCCAAGATTGTTATTAATGATTTGAAGGCTAATGTTGAATTTATTGAGCAGCAAATTAACAATCTTATCATTGGAGCTTTAGAAATTATTTCAAATTGTGAAAAGGCAAAACAAATATATCAACTGTTGATAGGTATCAGTGGAATAGCAGAAAAAACAGCCATTAAACTTATTGGCGGGATTTGGGTGTTAATAAAAAACCAAGACTGAGTAAAATCGGCAATAAATACATTCGAGAGGCGCTGTATATGACCGCATTGCAAATGAGCTTTAGAAATCCAAATGTGGAGGCTTACTACCAACACATGATAAATGATAACGGTTTAAAGAAAATACAGGCTATATGCGCCATTATGCGCAAATTGTTAATGTCTATTGCATCAATAATCAGAGATAACTCAGAGTTTGATGGAGCTAAATTTTACAAAATACCTATAAACCAATAACCCCAATAAAACTATACTTCATATTTTCAGCTTAGAACCAGATGTTGAAGAAATTACGCATTAGTTATTTTTAGAGACCTTTGCATAACTACCTACTTTTCTTGAAAGTAACTGTAAATACGTTTTTAAAAATTTGATTTCTCATAAAATTCTCAATTTTTCTTCTAAAGCACTGTATTTAGTGCTTTAAACTCGA
>JAMOMK010000072.1 GCA_027067055.1 Lysobacterales bacterium
TTGTAGTTAAAAATCACCCTTTTTCTGATGGTAATAAACGCAGCGGTGCATTTTTGTTTGTTGACTTTTTAAGTCGCAATAATCGTTTATTAAATTCAAAAAATGAACCCATTGTTAATGATACTGGATTAGCAGCCTTGACATTATTGGTGGCAGAATCTGACCCAAAACAAAAAGAAACCCTTATTAGGTTAATAATGCATATGTTGGAAAACAAATTATGAAAATACTTCTCATTGGTGGAACTTCATTAATCGGTCCACACTTAATTAAAGAACTGTTAAGTGAAGACTATCTTGTTGCTACTTTCACAAGAAGAGGTAAAAGTTTTTTGACAGAAACTTCATTCCAAGGTGATAGGAATAATACCTCAGACCTTGATGGAGTCATCAATGATTTTACCCCAGATATAATCGTAGATATGATACCTTTCACCAAGGCACAAGCGATAATTTTAGCTGATTTAATCAAAGATAAAAACATACCACTGGTTGCAATATCTAGTGCTGATATCTATTCTGCTTATGCTAAGTTACATCAAACTGAAGAGATTGACTACCAAACCTGCCCAATTTCTGAAACTGATAATTTAAGAAAAAAACTAGGCCCAGAAGGGAAAAAATACAATAAACTAGCGGTAGAAAGAATTTATTTAGATAACTTGTCAAATGTCATTATATTGAGGTTGCCTGCAGTTTATGGCTTTCCTGATACAACTAGAATAGACCCTTATTTAATTCCAATGCTGCAAAAACAAAAAGAGATAAGTGTTTCTTCTTACAAAATTAATTGGAAATTCTCTCGTGCTTTGCACAAAAATTGTTCCTTTGGAATTTTTTTAACCATTAAGCATCATAATGCTGGTCAACATATCTATAACATAGCGGAAGAAAAAACCTATACAGAAGTAGAATGGATAGAAAGAATTGCAAAAATTTGTGGTTGGAAGGGCGAAATAAAGACGGAAGCTGGCTTAAATGAAGACAAAGGATATAAACAAGACCTTTATATTTCATCGCAAAAAATTAGAGATGAACTCGGTTATTATGAGAAGTACAATCCTGATGATGGACTAGAAGACAATGTATTAATGTCTGCCTATCAATATTTGGGCAAGTCTTACAAAAAGTATTATTAATTCCACGATAACATAAGCCAAAAATAAATATGAGAACCAAAAACAAATGATAAAAAAAATACTAAACAATTTGGATTTCTTAATCCAACAAGATACCCAGAATCCTCCGAGGAAGATTTACCAAGATGATGAGTTGTATATACAACTGAAAAAGCACTTTTCAAGCTATGGTTTTAAGGTGAAAATAACCGACTTAGGTGATGGGCATGTGATTTTTTATGCAAAAAAAGGTCAACCCACCGAACTATTTAATGTACATCTCGATACTGTGCCAGTGACAGCAAGCACTATTAAGCAATGGAATCATGACCCGTTTAAGTTGACAATTGATAATGATAAGGCTTATGGACGTGGCAGTTGTGATATTAAAGGAGCTGCTGCCATATTAATGGTATTAGCAGAATCAGTCGATGATATGGCTGTGGTGTTTACCTCAGATGAAGAGGGGGCAAATGGTTGCTGTGTGCAGAGTTTTATTGATAACAATGATTTAACACAATACAAGCAAATCATTATTGCCGAACCCACCAATGCCAAAGCGGTGGTTTCTCATCGAGGTTACCTCTCGACATATATTGAGTTTAGTGGTGTGTGCGGACATTCCTCCATGGCGATTGCTTTAGAAGAAAACGCAATACACAAAGCCAATAAATGGTTAAGCCAAGCATTGAATTATGCTAATAGTTTTGTCAGTGAAGACAATCCAGCAGGTATTTGTTTTAATGTTGGTGTGATTAAAGGCGGCGAAAAAAATAATATGATAGCCGAAAAGGTCAATCTTGATTTTAGTGCACGTGTGCCTGCTGGCATGTCATCTAAACAAGTTTTTGAAGAAATGAAATCATTTGACAACCAAGCCCAATGGCAAGCAGGCATGATGGCACCACCTTTGCCTGCTGATGGGCAAAATGATAAAGCCAGTCTTGAATTTTGTTCAAAACATGCAGTTGAAGTCGCCAATCCTGTTGATTTTTGGACCGAAGCAGCCTTGTTTTCACAAGCGGGCTTTGCTGTCATTATTTTAGGCCCTGGCGATATCAAACAAGCACACACCATTGATGAATGGGTTGAGGTTTCTCAACTTGAAAAAATCTACACCATCTACCAAGGAATTATCCATGCAAGCTAAACAAAATTTAATCAAACAAGTGCTGTTGCAACTAGGTCATTCCACCGAAGCACAGTATTATTTGGAT
>JAMOMK010000073.1 GCA_027067055.1 Lysobacterales bacterium
CTTTCTGGGCTTGTGCCGATTTGGTACTTTTCTTTGTTCCAGAATCGTGAAGAATCTGGGGTTAAGATTTCATCCATTAAGACTAAGTTATTATTCTCATCCAAGCCAAATTCAAATTTTGTATCTGCAATAATGATGCCGTTTTTATCGGCGTGTTTGGCTGCCATGTTATAGAGTTTGAGTGAAACGTCTTTGACTTGATTGGCTAAATCTTCACCGACCAGTTCAATCATTTTTTCAAATGAAATGTTTTCATCGTGGTCACCAACGGCAGCTTTGGATGATGGTGTGAATATGGGTTGAGCTAACTTTTGTGCTTGTTGTAAATCTTTGGGTAAATCAATACCACAAACTTGCCCTGTTTGTTGGTAGTCCTTCCAACCCGAACCAATGATATAACCACGCACAATAGCCTCAACGGGTAAGGCTTTAAGTTTTTTCACCACCACAGCACGCATTTTTAAATCATCATCTGCATCAGTAATGACTTCTTGCACTGGTGTACCAGTGAGGTGATTTGCAATAATGTCTTTAGATTGAGCAAACCAAAAGTTGGAAATTTGAGTCAGCAACTGGCCTTTTTGTGGAATGACATCGGGTAAAACCACGTCAAAAGCACTTAAACGGTCGCTGGCAACCATTAATAAACAATTTTCGTCTATTTGATAAACATCTCGGACTTTTCCTTTATGAATTAGCGGTAAATTAATCATGATTGGAGTAAAATGCTCAACTTTAAACTTTTAAAGACTGGCATTCTAACATTTTAGAGGCATTTGCATAACAATATGATAAGTTTTGGTTCATTAATCGGTTCAATCATCGGGTTTAAGTTCGGTGGTTATTTAGGATTGTTCTTGTTTGCCTACTTGGGTTATCAAGCTGAAAATTGGGTGATGGAAAACATGTTTGGACGAGTTTCTCGTAAACAACGTATCCAAAAAAGCTATTTTGAAGCTTTATTTGCCTCCTTAGGCAAACTGGCAAAAGCCGACGGTGTTGTGACTAAAGATGAGATTCGCAAATGCGAATCTGTCATGCAACAAATGCGTTTAGATACCAAACAACGCAATCGAGCCATCGAATTATTTAATATTGGTAAAAAACCAGGAAGCAATATTGATCCCTATTTGCATAACTTGATGAAGGAATCGCGGGGTTCTTATGCAGTTAAGCAAATGTTTATGGATGTGATGATTGAAGTGGCAATAGCTGAAAATAACATCAATCAAGCCGAGTTGAATTTCTTAATATCACTGTGTCAGTCGATACGTTTTCCACAAAATATTTTTATTACATTGTTACGCATGCGTGGCTTTAATGTCAATAATGGTAATCAACACCAACAATCACAACAAAACAATTCACAACAATGGCAACGCAAAGCCACAACTAGCCCCTACCAAACCTTGGGTGTTTCATCATCTGATAGCAAAGTGATTATCCGACGTGCCTACAAAAAGCTCATGAGTCAAAATCACCCAGATAAACTCATCGCTAAAGGCTTGCCACCTGAAATGATAGAAATTGCCAAAACCAAAACCCAAAACATCCAAGCAGCTTGGGAAGAGATAAAAATTAGCCGTGGTTTTTAGTTTTCATACTCTTGTTATATAGCCACCCTGTGTTATAATGTATATACTTTGTATATATCCATATCATGAAAACAAAAATTAACAAATGGGGTAATAGCCACGGAATCCGACTTTCAGCATCCATGTTGGAGCATTTAAATGCGGATAATGGCAGTCAAGTTGAGGTTAGGTTAACTAAAAATGGTATAGAGTTGGTGAAAAATACAGGTACCGTTGATTTACTTAATAAAATCAAAGCTCAAATTCAAGAAGACTTAATCAAGCAATCCTACCCAGTTACAACAGTGTCTAACCCCAATAAAGAAGGTGATAATGATTATATTGTTATCAGCATCGATTCATCTAAACCTATTGTTCGGGAAGTGCCTAAAGGTTATGAGGGCGGTTTTAAAACTCTTGCAGCTGCTAAACATAAAGCAAGAGAAATCATCCAAAAATCAATTGAGCAATCTAACAATTCATTAGCTGAAATTCGTCAAGTTGGTATTGATACCATTCGATATATTAATCTATGAAACAGAGCATTAAAAATTTACTAAATTCTTATGAGCTATCAAAACAATCTATTAATGGAGTTATTAATCCTTTAGAAATCATTGAATTATTTGAAAGTCTAGACCTGCAATACGTGTTGATCGGCGGACATATGCTTGCCTACCACACGGACAATCCCAGAGC
>JAMOMK010000074.1 GCA_027067055.1 Lysobacterales bacterium
TAACGGCTTTTTCATGAAAGCCCTTTAAAGGTTGAATATCACCTTCACGGTAATACTTCATACAATTATGGAATTCCTTTTTATCTATATTTTTAAGATAAATCGCCAATAAAGACGCAAAGACAAACCCATAGTGTTTTTGCACAATATTGATTAATAACAAACGTGACAATCGACCATTGCCATCACGAAAGGGGTGAATAAAGATAAACTGCAACAATGCATATAAAGCTTTATTAATAGATTTGTCATCATTATTGTAAAAAGCTAAATAATCTTGCATATAATCCACAACCAATTCTGGTGGAATGCAATAAAAAGCATTGGGGTTGGTTTTTGGATTACCTGCCCGCATTCCACTTGTTCGCACACCGTAGTTACGTTTTTTGGGTCGTAAACTGGTATTGATTTTAGTTAGTTCATCAAGAGTCAATTTTTTACTTTTGTTTAACTCATCAAGAGCTTGATTAAATCGACTCACTGCTGAACACACATTTTTGACAAAACGGTTAGAACCACCCCGCGCAACATCCCACAGATACAATTCATCAATGGCACAATCGGCAAAACCGCTAGCGGTATTTTTATCCCCTGCTAAAAACTTAAGTAAATACAAGCTCAAAAAGCCACTATCAAAAGTCAGTGGCTTTAATTTGACATTTTCATTTATTCTTAAGGCTTCAAGTATTTCATTAGAAACCTTAATGGGTACAAAAATATAGCAATCTTTAATACTAGAATTAAATAAGTCGCCAACTAAATGCGTGTTATGCTTTTTAAAAGTCATACTAATGAGGTTTTAACAAAACTTATTGTGATAATATATTCCTTAATATATTAACTATATTTTGAAATTCATAAACCTGATTAGAGGTGTACCTTATATTTAAATAGTCATAAAAATTCATTTCACAATATTCATTGAATGAGATACATAATGTAAGCATAAAAATGCTATTTCTTTCACACTTACTAGTATTCCCATAATTACACCAATATAAATCATTTATAGTATCGGCATAGTTATATATCAACGTTTTATCCTTACTACCTAACTTAAAAGTTATCTGAGAAACTAAATTACTGTCATTTTTCAATAAATATTTCAATGCATTATATTTTAGGTCACTAAATTCATCAGAGCTTTTAATATCATCTTTTGCTTTTTTTAAAAGCTTTAAAGAATATTTAGTTGAGCTGTAAACTAATGCATTAGATTTCTGGTTTTCAAGTTCTTTTTGCTGTATTTTCTTTTTTTCATCAGATAAAACACTTTGCTCTTGATAAGCAAGATCACATGTTTCTAAAATAAAATTAATTGCCATATTTTGCTTTTCGGATAACTGCAAATTTTTTGGCATATCATTAACATCAGAACAAACATTTAGAAAATTGTTTTTTTTCATATTTGAAAATGAATTATATAATAATTGAGGAGAACTACCAACTTCCACTTTGGGCTTATCTTTAGTTATACTTTCATTAAATTCTTGATTATAGTGAGACTTTTTTACCAATATACTTTTATTTATCTCAATCGGGTTACTCTTATATTCTACTATGAAATACAAAATCATCATAAGTATTGAAAGAACAATAATTTTTTTAAATATAAGCATTATAAACAAGAAGTTTCAACTAGAAATGGCACAGAAAGCTGCGGGGCAGATATTAAATACTTCCCAACACTTCTATCTGGCCAGGTGTGAGTGAAAGTATCTCCATGTTTATGATTATCCAACCAAATACGATGGGAAGCTCCAAACCAACCAAAACTTCTTGCTTTATGCCAGTGATATAGTGATTTAAAAATTAAAGCTGCTTGGTCAATCCTATTACCAGGAGCTTTATCAGAACACCCTCTGATCACATAACAAGCTTCATTACTTCCAAACGCACTAATAGAACCATTCTTATTAACTGTTCTAGCTTGAATAGAAGAAGGCATTCCCGGATATTCACACAATTCGATAGGATCATTACTACCATCATCATCACCGGAAGAATCATCACCACAAAGCCATTGACAAGCACTTCCAAAATCAATAGGGCAACTCAAAGTCCCAGATGACCAATTCCAATCACATCCATTTTGAGCAAATACTGGTAAAGATACCAAACAAGATACTGTAAAAGCTGAGACTTGAACTATGCGTTTGGTGAGTTGTCTAAGAGTTCTGTTCTGTTCTGTTCTGTTCTGTTCTGTTCTGTTCTGTTCTGTTCTAGCCAAGCCTAAAGCACTTAAGATTTTATTTTGTTTCATTTATTTCTCCATTTTTTAAAAATATAAATGCAACAGATGTTAAGAATCATTGGTCAAATCGGTCATTTTTCATGGAGGGATTACTCCGTTTTTGTCAAATTTTTGCAATATCCATCAACAAGTTGCACTTTTATATTAGCCATGTAAAAAAAAGAGTCAAGATTTTTTTATAAATCATTTATAGATTAGAGTCTTCTAATATTTGCATTTCTATAGCGAACAAAAAAGCCTCAAGAAAATCTCTTGAGGCTTTTTTTTAACTTACTTTTTGACTAAACTTATTTTCTTGAATAAGTAAAACCAACTTGGTATTGATTCATGTCAATTGAAATAGTCTGACTTGAATCAAATGGGTTTGGACCTGTTACTTTTTCACCTGCGCCGTACATGAAGGACATAGTCATTTCATTGCCACTTGCTAACTGCTTGGTGAAGCCTGCTGTAATATGTGATTTGATTACTGCTGGAGCTAAGATATTAAAGATAACATCTGATGACTCAATTGGTTGGTCGGTAATGCTGTAACCAACTCTTAGGATTAAATCATCACTTTGCGACCACTCATAACCTGTTTTAACAATAGTCATGTCATTGTAACCAAAACCGAAACCGTTGCTTCCACCACCACAACCAGGACCTGATGCTGCTAAAGAACCAGTAATCAAGAATGCATTTAAGGCATCAAAACATTGACCACCTGTTAATGGTGTAATGTCATTGCCAATTGACTTAACATCAGAATAATTGATGCGTTGAATATCAGCAACAAACGTGCCTTTTTCGCCAACATCAGCAGAAATACCGAATGTCCATGTTTCAGGAATATCAAAGTCACCACCTTCTGCAAATAAACCTTTGTATTCATCAAATTCACCCATACTCATTTCTGACTGGTAAGATGCTCCAAAACGAATACCATCTGAAATCTGGCTATTAAAACCAATCTTTAATCCTCCACCATAAGAAGTAGAGTAACCATTATTAGTCAAATTTTCTGGTGAATTAGTTACACCAGCAAAAGACCCTAAACCCTTGGCTTCGAAACGTTGAAAAACACCAATTAAGCTAACACCAATTGATGAGTTTTCACCCACTTTCATTGAATAAGTTGGAGCAAAAAACAATTGCATTAAGTCAATTCCTAATGTGCCATTACCAAATGTACCTGGAGCTGTTACTATTGTTTGTGTATTAGGGTTAAAAACATTGGCAGATCCGCCTTGGTATTCTGTATTCATGCCGCCATTTCCATAAACCATAATACCAACAGATGAACGGTCAGATAACATTTTGTTCCAACCAAAACTTGGTACTGGGAATAAAGTATTTTCAGATTCAACATTGCCTGAACCTATTGAAAATGGTAGTTGGCATGGATTAGTTTGGGAAAACCCAGTTTGTCCAGGATTACAACTTGGAATAAATGTATTTGGTGTAAAAGGGTTGTAACCATTTGGCAAAGCAGGATTGCCTGTGACTTCGTATTCACGTTGCGGGCTAAACAAAGCAATTCCAATATCCATGCGATCACCAGCAAAAACCATATTAGCTGGATTTGTAGAACCAGCTAAAGAATCTACATTTTTTGCTTTTGCAACACCTGCTCCAGCTAGTCCTGCTTCAGACGGTGAGTAAGCATGAGCAAAATAACCATTGGTTGCAGATGCAGATCCTGCCATTGTTAGTGCTGTTGTTATAGCAACAGTTATTAGTGACTTTTTATTCAAAAATGTCATATTGTTAAACTCCTTGATTAATATTAAGTTAAGATAGCGTTAAAGGTTAGCCTAAAAGCGAATCTTTGTAAACTATTTGGATGAATATTAGAGAAATGTAATATATAAAAGTAAATTACATTGAAATTTTTTTAGAAAAATCTTGAAAAAACATGAAAACAACTCAAAATTAAAACAATTACATTTAAGCACTAAATTATATGTCTGACAAAGATTTATCTTGGGATAACCAAAGCCTTGTTTTTGAAGAAACACAGGAAGAAATAAAAGAACCTAATATGTACAAGGTTCTAATAATTAATGATGATTTCACACCAATGGATTTTGTCATTGATGTATTAGTGCGTTTTTTTAGAATGGATGAAGAGAGAGCAACTCAGGTGATGATGCATGTACACACACGCGGAAAAGGACTTTGCGGGATATTTACTCATGAAATTGCCGAAACTAAAATATTACAAGTCAATCACTACGCCAAAGAAAATCAACACCCTCTTTTGTGTATCATGGAGCAAGCGTAATGTTAGATAAAGAACTAGATCAAAATATAGGCAATATCTACCAACAAGCTATTTTTAATCGTCACGAATACTTGACGATGGAACATTTAATGTTAGGGTTGTTGAAAAATTCTAATGTCATTAAAGTTCTCGAAGAAATAGATTGCGATATTGAGTTATTAAAAATCGAGCTAGAACAACACATCGAACAATACATCGAAGTCTTGCCTGAAGATGTAGAATTTAATCCGCAACCTACCACGGCATTTCAACGTGTTATGCAACGGGCAATTTTTTCTAGCCAATCAGCAGAAGTGGATATTGTTACTGGCGAGCGCGTTTTGGTTTCCTTTTTTGAAGAGCATGAGTGTCATATTATTTTTCTATTTGCTAAACAAGGCATCGAACGATTTGATATTGTTAGTACAATTGCTCACGGTGACTTTTCGCCGATGGATGGTTACGACAATTCCAGCGATGAAGAAAGCGAAGACCAATCCGATGGAGTTGAAAGTTATTTAATCAACCTCAATGAAAAGGCCCAAGCTGGCAAAATCGACCCACTTATCGGCAGACACCAAGAGTTAGAGCGCGTTATCCAAATTTTACTTCGTCGTCGCAAAAACAATCCATTACTAGTGGGTGAACCTGGTGTTGGTAAAACTGCGGTTGCCGCCGGTCTTGCTAAACGCATTGTCGATAAAGAAGTTCCTGAATTAATCCAAGATGCCATTGTTTTTTCATTGGATTTAGGCAGTATGTTGGCAGGTACTAAATACCGTGGTGATTTTGAAAAACGCATGAAGAAAGTGATTCAACATGTGCAGAATATAGAACACTCTATTCTTTTTATTGACGAAATTCACACCATCATTGGTGCTGGAGCAGTCTCTGGTGGAACTATGGACGCCTCCAATATGCTCAAGCCTGCATTAAGTAATGGTGAACTGCGTTGCATTGGTGCAACCACAGCGCAAGAAGCACGCAGTGTTTTTGACAAGGACCGTGCACTGGCACGTCGTTTTCAAAAAGTAGACATTAATGAACCAACAGTAAGTGAAACAATAGAAATCTTACAAGGACTAAAATCTCAATTTGAGTCCCATCATGGAGTCAAATACAGTAACGAATCCATCAAGGAAGCGGTAAAAATAACTTCGCGTTATTTAAACGACAAATTTTTACCTGATAAAGCCATTGATGCTATAGATGAAGCAGGTTCGTGGCAACGCATCAAGGGGTTGCAAGAAACCTCAATTAACGAAAGTGACATTCGTCGAGTTGTTGCTTCTATGGCAAAAATTCCTGTCAATGATTTAAACGGCGATGATATTCAACGATTGCAATCAATTGAACGCAATCTCAAAATGGTTATCTTTGGACAAGATGAAGCCATTAATACCTTATCTACTGCTATCAAAATGTCACGAGCCGGTATGGCAAAAGTAGATCAACCTATTGCCAATTTATTATTTGCAGGACCAACGGGGGTCGGTAAAACTGAAGTGGTCAAACAATTGTCGAATTTACTGGGTTTAAAATTACTGCGTTTTGACATGTCTGAATACATGGAGTCTCACAGTGTCGCTCGCCTAATTGGCTCGCCTCCTGGTTATGTGGGCCATGAAGAAGGTGGTTTATTGACTGATAAAGTTCACCAAAATCCACACAGTATCGTATTATTGGATGAAATTGAGAAAGCCCACCCTGATATTTTTAATGTCTTATTGCAAGTCATGGATAGAGGTACTCTAACCGATTCTAACGGCAGGGAAACGGACTTTAGAAACGTCTTGCTGATCATGACTACCAATGCTGGAGCCGCAGAACAATCGCGTGATTCCATGGGCTTTACCGAACAAGACAACTCAAGTGATTCAGAACAAGCCATTAAACGTTTATTTTCACCAGAATTTAGAAACAGATTAGATGCAACCATACAATTTAACCATCTAGCGCAAATGCATGTACTCAAAATTGTTGACAAAATTATTATTGAGCTAGAAGCTCAAATGTCAGATAAGTCTTTACGCTTCAAACTCAGTAACAATGCCAAACAGTGGTTGGTTGATAAAGGCTATGATAAGTCAATGGGCGCTAGACCAATGCACCGAGCAATAGAACACTACATTAAGAAACCATTGATTGATGAGATATTATTTGGAAAACTAACCCAAGGTGGACTGGTTGTTATTGATGTCATCAATGACAAACTGTCTTTTGCGATTAAATCTAATACACCGTTACTAGAAACTGATAAAAGCTCAGTTAGCTAAGTACTAGAACCTAGTTGCTACAATAAGTAATGTATCAACTAGGTTTATTTATGATGCAATATCAGGTATTATTTTTTTCTAAAAGTGATACGACCCTTAGATAAGTCGTAAGGTGTTAATTCAACAGTAACAGTATCACCTGTCAATATACGAATATAGTGCTTGCGCATGCGACCAGATATGTGTGCCGTTACTACGTGACCATTTTCTAGTTCTACTCTAAACATTGTGTTAGGTAAAGTCTCTGTGACTCTTCCTTCTAACTCAATTACATCTTCTTTTGCCATACTTCCTACGTGTTTTTAAATTGATGCGTATATTAGCAGATATACATGAACATTACATTAATGAATTCTGCAATTATTGGCATATTTGACCTATATCTAGGTTTTTGGGTAAATATTGCTTAAATTCTCGAATTGAAATCAATTCTGCCCCCATTGTCTCTAGGTGATCGCTGTGAGCTTGACAATCCAGAATTTTAAACTTGTTCTTGATTAAATGAGAACACAATTCATATAAGGCAAATTTTGATCCATTGGTTTGAACACTAAACATGGATTCGCCGTAAAATATATTCTCCAAAGCGATGCCGTAAATACCTCCGGCTAATTGTCCATCAATATCAATTTCAAGGCAGTGGGCTACACCCATTTCATGTAGCTTTTGATAAGCTTGTTTCATCTCCTGTGTTATCCATGTACCTAAACCATCTTTTCGTATTTTGGCACATTGATTAATGACACTCGAAAAATTTCGATCAAAATGAACCGTATATTGAGTCTTTTTTAAAGCACGCTTAAAGCTTCGGGAGGCATGAAATTTATCAGGGAAAAGCACCATACGTGGATTAGGCGACCACCATAAGATTGGCTCTTGTTCTGAATACCAAGGGAAAATACCATGACTGTAAGCCTTGGTTAATGTTTCTGGATTTAGATTACCACCAAATGCCAGTAAACCACTGGGTTCACTTAAAGCTTCTTCGATGGGTGGAAATTCATCCTTTCCATCCATTGTTGGCAGATAAAATTGCATATGATAATGACTTAAAAATTTAGATTATAACGCAATCAACTGACTTTACCCTTTAGAATTTGTTAAAATATCTGACATTCTATTCCATCAAATACTAATGCCAGAAAATAATTCACAAGCAATTTGGACACCAAATAAACCTGAATCTCTCAACATGATTAATTTCCAAAATTACATCAATGAATCAAACAAGCTCAGAATCAAAGATTATCAACAGTTACATCAATTTTCAGTAGATAAAACAACAAAGTTTTGGCAGTCGATTGTGGAATTTTGTGGAGTAGACTTCATCCAGAACTCAACCCAAGTAGTTGAATATGGAGAACATAAAATCGATACGAGTTGGTTTGTCGATGGCACTCTCAATTATGCTCAAAATATCCTCAAACACCGCAGTGACAAGACTGCCATCACTTTTGAAAGTGAAAAAGGTGTGAAAGTCTCAATTTCTTATAACGAACTTTACCAACAAGTTGCTAAATTACAGCAGTTCTTAAAAAACCAAGGCATACAGAAAAATGATGTGGTTGCTGGGTTTTTACCCAATATTATTGAAACTGTTGTTGCCATGCTTGCCACCGCCTCTCTTGGTGCTATTTGGACATCCACTTCCCCTGATTTTGGTTTTGAAGGAGTGGTTGATCGTTTTGGGCAAGTCGAAGCAAAACTCATGTTTGTCACCGATGGGTATTATTACAACGGTAAAACCCATGATTGTTTGGAAAAAGCCAAAATCATTAACGACAAGATAGATTCCATTGAAAAGGTTGTAGTGATAAATTTTACGGATAACCAACCTCAATCACAAGAAAAAAACCGTCATTCCTGCGAAGGCAGGAATCCCCTAAAAGAAAATGTATCAACTCAAGGAGATTCCAGCCTACGCTGGAATGACGATGCTCGTTTCATCTCATGGGATAGCGCTCTTGACAATAACAACAGAGAAGTTCATATCGAACCTGTAGATTTCAAACATCCACTTTATATTCTTTATTCATCTGGCACTACAGGTAAACCCAAGTGTATTGTGCATGGTCATGGTGGAATTTTATTACAACACAAAAAAGAACTGGTTTTACACAGTAATGTCAATGCAGATGATACTTTGTTTTATTTTACCACTTGCGGTTGGATGATGTGGAATTGGATGGTTTCGACCCTCACTACGGGAGCGAGTCTGTTTTTATACGATGGCTCACCGTTTTATCCTGATGGCAATCGTTTACTTGATATTGTTAATGACAATAAAATCACCCACTTTGGCACTTCAGCCAAGTGGATATCTGCCATAGAAAAAGCAGGTGTCATTCCCAACCAACAACGTGAATTTTCACAACTTACCACAATATTTTCCACTGGCTCACCGCTAATGCCTGAAAATTATGATTTTGTTTATTCGCAGTGGAAAAATGATGTGTGTCTTTCCTCTATTTCTGGCGGCACTGATATTTGCTCTTGCTTTGCTCTTGGTAACCCTGCCCTGCCTGTTTACAAAGGCGAATTGCAATGCCTTGGCTTGGGATTAGATGTCGCCATATTGGATGATGAAGGCAATCGATTATTTGATGAAACAGGCGAACTCTCGTGTATGAATGCCTTTCCAGCAATGCCCGTTAAATTTTGGAATGATGAAGGCAATAAAAAATATAAATCTGCCTATTTTGAGAAGTTTGACAATATTTGGTGCCATGGTGATTTAGCCAAAATAACACAGCATGGCGGTTTAATCATTTACGGGCGTAGTGATGCCACCTTAAACCCTGGCGGTGTTCGAATAGGAACGGCGGAAATTTACCGCCAAACAGATAATATGGAAGAAGTGATTGAGTCTATTGCCATCGGACAAGATTGGGACAACGATGTGCGAGTGGTTTTGTTTGTTATCTTGCAAAATGAGTTGAAATTGGATGAAGCATTGATCAAAAAAATCAAAACAACTATTCGCTCAAACACCACACCACGTCATGTACCAGCAAAAGTCATTCAAGTCACCGCCATACCCAAAACGTTAAGCGGCAAAATAGTTGAATTAGCCGTTAAAAATGTTGTTCACGGCCGACCAGTGACCAACACCGATGCTTTAGCCAATCCTGAGGCATTGGAGCAGTATAGAGATTTGCACGAGTTATCATATTAATATTTGTCTTAATTCAAAATAAAACACCGTAGCGACAAGGCAATGCCTTATGCCTACATGACATTCTATTTTGTAAATCTAATGCTTTCTTGCTACTGCACTAAGCGTCCATGAATAGGGAGTTTGTGTTACATATTTATCCGCTTTTAGGGTAAATACTGAAGTTTGCTTGGCTTTTATATTGGTTGTCGATGCGTAGGCTTTTGCGTAACCCACTGTTTTTCCTTGTTTATCTTTTGCTAAAGCGATTATTTCGACAAAGTCCACTTGATAATCAAAAGGGTTAGCAACAGTACCTGTTAATTCAAACTGTGTTTTCGCTTCATCTATAATAGAAACAGTAAAATCTTGAACAACTAAAAACTGCTGGGCTTTATCGTATAAACTTGCTGGACTTGATTGTGCACTCATCTCACTGTGAAATTCTTCTTTAGGAACTTTGGGCAAATCGATTAATACGGTTGTAGTTGCCCCTGCAGGTAATGCTTCTAGTTTTGACCAAGCCGAATAACTTTCTATTTTTTCATTGCTGTTATTAAAGAGCTTCAATACAACTCGTGGCCTTGTAATACTTTTGTTGCTCTGGTTTTCTATAGTGGCAATCCAGAACTGTCCACCCTTATCCTTTTTTGCTGATACCGAACTTATAATCTCTAATTTCGCACTCTTTTGTTTATCTTGTGACTCTTTAAACTGATCACTGGTAATGGTCATTGTGTTATTCTTTAGTTTTGGTATAGCATTAAGTGATTTTTTAATAGGCACATTTGGTGCAACAGGCTTCTCTGATGACTTGGTTATTTCTTGAAGAACTTCTTCAGTCTTTGTGGATACATAATAGAATCCTGCACTTGACAATAGCACCAAAAAAAATGCTGTACTTAAGGTTTTTTTCAAACCACTTCTTTTATTAACAATAAATAAAAGATTAGCTCCACATTGAATACAGTTGATTCGGTTTTCACCAAGCTCTTGCATATTGGCTGCACCACAACTTGGGCATTTGCTTATATTCATATCATTCATCGTTACATCTTAAATATATTGCGCAAAACATTAAATAAAATAATCCAAAAAATTATTGTACCTAAAGGAAATCCTTTCTTTTTCTTGGGTAAAACTTTGGCTGTTTCGCTCTTTGTTTTTGTCTGTACCTGTGTGCCTTGAGCTGAATTCTTTAGTGCTTTTAATTTACGCAAAAGGGTTTGCATATCTGGTTTGTTTTGCCCTTGAATTGCTGCATTGGGCGACACACTTGCAGCTTCTGTTTGTTGTATAATTTGTGGTGAGTTCCCATTAATTGTTCGTGGTCTACGTTGTTGAGAATTTTTAGTCATCTGGCCAAACTGATGCCCACATTGAACACAATGGGTCAATTTTTGACCAGACATTTCAACTAATCCAGCATCACATTTTTTACATTTTATAACTTTAAAATCATTCATAATTCTATTAATTCTCTTGCTTCATCAAAGACTGTAATATCCTTAACTCGTTTTGGTGCTTGAGTAACAAGATAAGATTTCCACTTTTTATTACCTGCTATACCATGATATAAATTCAAGACTGGTGGCAATAACCAATGTAGTTTAACATCTTTTTGCATTTGAATTTGGCAATATTTTATATAGTGTTGTAAAATTTGGTCTCGAGTATTACTAGAAGAGGCAAGTATTTTGTTTTGTAAATCATGCAATAGCCACGGATTATTCCAAATCGCTCGACCTAACATCACACCATCAACTTGTTGTAAATGTTGTTGTGCTTCTTCAACTGTATTAATACCACCATTAATCACAATGGTGAGTTCTGGAAATAAAGTTTTTATTTTGTATACATAATCATAATTCAAAGGTGGAATGTTGCGGTTTTGTTTTGGGCTTAAACCTTTTAGTAAAGCTTTGCGAGCATGAATAATGATTGTTTTTACACCAGAATCTGCCACTTGCTGGATAAAAGAGTGTAAGTTTTCAAAGCTATCATTATCATCCACTCCGATTCTGCATTTAATTGTAATAGGAATATCAACAGCTTTCTGCATGGATTTCATACAATCGACAACCAACTGAGGCTCATTCATTAAACAAGCACCAAACCGCCCCTTTTGCACTCTATCACTGGGACAACCAACATTGAGGTTCACTTCATCGTAACCGTATTCTTGGGCTATTACACAACTCTTCGACAAATCTGTAGCGTTCGAGCCTCCCAATTGTAACACCACGGGATGTTCTTGTTGGTTATAACTAATATATTTCTGCGTGTCACCTTGTAAGATGGCAGGAGTCGTTATCATCTCTGAATACAAAACAGTATCGGCAGAAATCAATCGGTGTAAATAACGGCAATGTTTGTCGGTCCAATCAAGCATTGGCGCAACACTAATGGTGTGATTCATGTCAAAACTACTAAAAAAACACTATTGTACGGCATTTTCACTTTCTTTTAGTTCACAGCATGGCAAGTTGTGAGTAAAATTACCCTTTTTACAGATTTGAGAAAGACATTATGGGAAGAGCATACCAAAACAGAAAAGAATCCATGGCAAAAACCTCCGATATGAATGCACGAATTTATTCAAAACATTCTCGCGGAATTTATGTTTGTGCCAAATCTGGTGGTCTTGACCCTGAGGGAAATGTTGCCCTTCGTGGCTTAATCGAACGTGCCAAACGTGACCAAGTTCCAGCACACGTTATTGCTAAAGCCATTGATAAGGCCAAAGGTGGAGCTGGAGAAGATTTTGCTGTTGCTCGTTATGAGGGTTATGGCCCTGGAAAGTGTATGGTTATTGTTGATTGCCTAACAGACAACCCTAACCGTACTTTTGGTGATGTGCGCCTCGCTTTTACTAAGACCCATTGCACTATTGGCACACAAGGTTGTGTTTCTCATATGTTTGACCATGATGCTATTTTTGTTTTCTCTGCTGATGGTAAGGATGATGAAGATATTTTAGAGATTTTAATGGATGCCGATGTTGATGTATCAGATGTCGAATGTGAAGATGGCAAGATTTCTGTTTTTTCCCCTCACACAGAATACTTTAAAACCAAGAATGCATTAACTGAGGCCTTAGGCGAGATAAAATTTGAAGTGGATGAAATTCAATTTATTCCACAAAGCACGGTTAAGATTACGGATGAAGATGATTTAGCTAACTTTGAGAAGTTTAACGAAATGCTTGAGGACTTAGAAGATGTACAGAATGTTTTTCATAATGCTGAGGTTTAAACTTTAAAATACATTAACTACTCACACTCCTGTCATTCCAGCCAAGCCTAAGCGAAAGCAGAAATTTAAGTTATTTGATAAAACAAACAATAATTAAATCATAAAAAAAGCCTTTGAAATTTCAAAGGCTTTTTGTTTGTCTTGACATTGTTTCAAAAATTTACTGCCACGTAATCACTCTTCCAAAACCACCTGGAGGTGTTGGGTTAGTAATTGAGAATGGAGGAAAACCACTTCCTGCTCCTGTGACAGTTGTTGTTCCCGTACTAGTACTTGTGACAACAGCACTACAAAGTCCTGCAACATCTGTTGTACTACCACAGCCAACAAAATTTGGCGTATTTGCCCCTGATGCATCAGATAGTTCAAACGTAATTGGTACTCCTGACACAGGATTTCCATATTGATCTTTAACTTCCGCTATCAAATTAACATTAGTACTGGTGTTTGCTGTTGAAGTATCAGACCAAAAGTTTGAAGCTGATGCATCAGGTGCTCCAGCAACCCAAGTCGTTGAAGAACTTAATCCTGCTGATACTGTTGGTATATTGCTACCACTAATATTTGCTGTCACACTTGTTGAGCCAACTAAGGTACTACTTGTATCTACACTACATGATCCCGTAGCATCTGTTGTACAGTTAACATCTGCCGTATTAGCCCCAGTATTTGTCATTGCAAAACTGACCAATATGCCTGAGCCTACTGGTGTTCCTGTAGCATCCTTAATAATCGCACTATACGTTACATTAGTTCCTGCAGTTTCAGAACTAGCACTCACGCCGTATTCAGAATTAGCTGCAACTGGTACGGCAGTAATATTAAACGGATCAGAATCTGTAAAGGGCACACCACCAAGATTAGAATTAAATCTTAACTGGTAAGCTGTACCTGTGGCATTAATACTTAATGCATTAAAGGTAGCAACACCACTACTTACTGTCACAGTATTGGTTCCGGTTAAAGCTCCGCCACCAGTAAAGGGTGTAATTGAAGCCTGAATTTGACTACCCGAACTTGGTACTAGGTTACCATTCAAATCTTGAAGCTCAACAACAATGGTATTTATTGTTCCACCTGCCACAGTATCTGCAGGTTGAGTGCTTATTGCTAATTGCGATGCAACCGCAGGCGTTATATCAATTGCATTGGATGTTGGCGCTGTAAAACCACCACCATTAGCAACTAGAGTATAGCCTGTTCCAACCAAATCAATACTTAAGTCAGCAAAAGTAGCTATACCATTGACTGCTGCCTTGGTAATAGTTCCTGACAAGGTTCCTGCGGCAGGGTTGCTTCCAATGGCAATAGTTACACTACTTGTATTACTTGCATCAACAAGCCCTCCAGCATCTTGAAACTCTACTACTATTGAACCTAGTGAGTCACCAGAGACTACACTAGAAGCTGGTTGGCTTGTCATTACTAGCTGTGTTGCTGTGACTAATGAGCTACCAAACTGTTGATAAGTTGTGTTGTTATCTAAATAACCATCTGTTACAGCTGCATCAACAACAAATGCAGAGGCTAACATATCTAGTTTTAAGTTGTTAGCAATATCAGCCGCATCAACAAGAGCCTCTCTTTTAGCATAAATAATTAAATTGTCGCCAGAGGCAATTACTGCATTATCCAGTCTAACCGTTTCACTTCCGAAAGAAACCACTCCGCACGTTGTTGCAGCATTTGAACCCACTGGAACTGTACAAGTCCAGTCCTGCACATCATCAAAAATCGGACCATCACTTGCTATTAAACTATAAAATTCAACAAAATCAACAGTTAAAGGGGTGCTTAATTGTGAATTGTTATTAATGACATATTGATACTCAACTACTTGGTTATTTGAAACCGAAATAGGCGTGGCAGGAAATGGTTCTGTAACCATAGGAACAGTATTAGAATCAATGACTTTCAATAAAACTAGTTGAATATCATTGCTGGCAAGTGACGCTGTACTTTCAAACCCATCTTGATAAACCACATCTGGATGAGGAAGAACCGTAGTGTTATTTGCTGCATCAGCAATAGTTGCACAGGCAATAGTGTTATCTGTAGTGATATTAAATTGATCATTATCTAAATCATATTCAGTAGTAATGATGTTGTTTTGCATTGTTGTGACTTCAATACCATTGCCATCTTGTACTTGAGTAATAATATTAGGAGTAGTAGAGTTTGCCTTACTAGCACAAACAAGCGGGTCAGCAACATGAAAACTCACTGTAGCAGGAGTAATATCATAATCATATTCCATTAAACTTGTGGTAGGCATACCACTACCGTCTAAAATTGCTGTTAATCCTAGATACTCTGAACCGTTTATAGAAATATCATAGGCAGATACGTTTAATGTAAGAAGCGATAAACTTGCAATAGTTATTAACCGTTTTGTCTGACTAACTAGCTTTTGTGGTAATAGAGATGTCATTTTCATAAATCTTGTCATTGTTATGTGTTGTTTTGTTGTGTTTGGACGCATTTTAGCTTCTTTTTATTTTTACTGTGTTAAAACTTTGTTAGTTTAGGTAAAATATTGTCAATTAATTAAAATAAATGAGAAAAATATGCGTAATTTAATAATTTTATCACTAATCTTACCATTTTCGTCTTATGCTTTAGAGGATGTTTTTAGCAAAATGGATAAAGAAACAGCTCTAAGCACAGGAATTTACAAGCTTTCTTCTTCCGAAAAAAAAGCATTACTTAATTGGTTAGCCGGTCCCAAAAAAGAAGCTAGGCAAAAACTAAAACAAGAAGTCCGAACAGAAATCAAAAAAGAAGTCATAGCAGAGGAAGTTAAAAAAGAAAAGAAAAGGTTTATGGGGTTTAGAAGAGAAGAATCAGAACGTGAATCAATCAAATCCACTATTATCGGCGAATTCAATGGATGGAAAGGCAAAAACACTATTTTCAAACTTGAAAATGGACAAGTTTGGAAACAGTCAGACAACTCATCTTTCTATATACCAAAACAAACTAATACTGCTGTCACTATTAAACCAAAATCCATGGGTAGTTGGCAATTAAAAGTTGATGGTTTTGGACGTGGTGCCAAAGTTAAGCGAATTAAATAAAGCTTTTAAGCCACTTCTTCAACTTATCGAGTATTACATACCAAACAGGTATTAAGATTAGTGTAATTACTGTAGCAAACAAAATACCAAAGGCAAGTGATATTGCCATTGGTATTATTACCTGTGCCTGCAGAGATGTCTCCAGCAACATTGGGACCAACCCAAAGAAGGTGGTTAGAGAAGTTAATAAGATTGCCCTAAAGCGGCGTGTCCCTGCTTCAAGAGCTGCCTCTAATATGCTATGACCAGCTAGTCGGTATTTATTGATAAAATCCACCATTACCAAAGAGTCATTGACTACCACCCCTGCCAAAGCAATTACGCCAAACAATGAAATCATACTCATGGTATACCCAGTAATCCAGTGCCCGAGTATCGCACCTGTGATACCAAAAGGAATAACTGCCATAATAATCAGAGGTTGAGTATAAGACTTTAATGGCACTGCCATTAGCATATAAATAAACAAAAGAGCAACTAGAAAACCTGTTTTTAATCCTTCACCTAGTTCTGCCATTTCTTTAGCAACCCCATCAGGCGATGATTTAATTGATGGATACTTTTGTTTAAGCTTTTCCAAAAAACCACCTTCTTGTTTTATCTCAGCCATAATTGCATTGGGATTAACTAATTTTAAGTCAGCATCACCTGTGACAGTGCTTGATCGTTTTTTATCAATTCGCGTAATCACGTCGCTGGCTTTGCCCATTGTAATTGTTGCGACAGATTTGATTGGAATAGCTGTACCATCTTTCAAACGGATACGCATGTTTTCTAATGTTGCTAAAGTTTCTCGTTCCTTCAATGGGTACTTGAGCATAACCTTGACTTCATCAATTTCACGTTGCAGACGTTGAATTTCATCCCCATAAAATGCTTGTCTGACTTGGTTGGCTAAATCACGTTGAGACAACCCTAAATTTCGACCACGTGGTTTTAATGTCAATTGCACTTCGTCCTTTCCATCTTTCATTGAGTTGCGAATATCTTCAACACCTTGGTATTCTCGAATTTTATCAGCGAGTTCTGCAGATGCTTTTTTTAGTTCTTCGACATTATCTGAGGATAATTTAAAAGCAATTTCAGGGCCATCACCTGGCCCACCCAAGGCGCGATACGCCAAAACTTCTGAGCCATTGATTATGCCAACGCGTTCTCGCCACAACTTCATTAATTCATCACTGGTGATTTGACTGTCTTCTTTTACTAATTCAACTAGTACACGTCCATCTAGTTGATTCTCTTTAACAACTGACATATGCTCAACGACCGCACCCTTCTCTTTACCTGTTTTTTGAGAAAATTCTTTATCAATTGCAATTAAAGCTTCTTCAAGTTTTGCAATAGCAGACTCAGTAATCACATCAGATGTCCCCTCAGTCATTTTGACTTGCCCATAAATATAATCGGCTGAAAATTGTGGGTTCATGACAAATCGCACCACTCCTGTATTAAGCATTACAATTGACAAACCCAAGATACAAATAAACACCAGAGTAGCCAAAAATGGGCGGCGAACAGCTTTATGTAAAAGTGGTTGGTATTTGTTTTTGATAAAATTATCTAAAAAGGAATTAACTTTACGTTGTATACGCAATAGCCAACCTGGGTTTTCGGTTTCTATATCACTAAGTTTCATGTGTGACAAATGCGCTGGCAAAATAAACTTAGACTCAACTAGAGAGAATAATAAGTTTAGGATAACAACCCAAGCAATGGCTTCAAAAAAACTACCAAACATGGTGCCGACAAACAACAAAGGCACAAAAGCGGCAATGGTTGTCAACACACCAAAAGTTGCTGGCAGCGCCACTTTTTGTGCGCCTTTAACTACATTTTCAATGGTGTGTCCTTTGTCTTGAATCTCTTTGTAAGCACTTTCACCAATAACGATGGCATCATCAACCACAATCCCAAGTACCAGTATAAAACCAAATAATGACAACATATTAATGGTAACACCCAAGTAACCCATGACCAAAAAAGTTCCTAAAAATGCCACCGGCAAACCAACCATCACCCAAAAAGCAACTTTAAGGCGTAAAAACAGGGTTAGAATAATCAAGACCAACAAAGCCCCTAAAAATAAATTTTTTGTCATTAAGTCAATTCGACCATGTACATAATGTGAAATATCTGACCAATGAGCAATATTTAAATTCTCACTTAAGTCTTTTTGTTTACCTTCAACGTATTTTTTCACCTTGTCAGTCACATCAATAATGTCATCATCGCCAATGGCATTAATGCGAATGGATAAAGCTGTGCCGCCATCAAATTTGGCAAAGCGTGAAGATTCCGAAAACCCATCAGTCACAGTAGCAATATCTTTAAGCTTTAAAATCCCACCATTAGGGTAAGAGCGCACAATAATATTACCAAAGTCTTCAGCAGTATCTTTTAAACCCAAGGCGCGAACCAAAATATCTCCTTTTTTAGATTTAATAGCACCAGCAGGCAAATCAAGGGAAGAGCTACGAATCGCCAAAGCAATTTCATCAAAGGTTAAATTGTATTTTCTTAAAGTACTCTCTGAGACTTCTATACTGACTTCTAAATCCCGAGCACCTTCAACCTTTACCGCTGAAATTCCGGGTATATCAATCAGATCATCTCTTACATCAAAGGCAAATTCTCGCAAAGCTTTAGGACCTACATCACCAAAAACAGAAACATAAATCGCTTGAAAGGCAACATCCAGCTGACTGATAATGGGTTTTTCTACCTGTTCAGGAAAAGAGTTAATGCCATCAATCTTATTCTTGATATCGTTGGTTACTGTACCTAAATCGTATGCATCATCCACTTCAATTAAGGTAGAGCCAAAATTTTCTGAAGCGGTACAAGTGACTTTGTCAATTCCATTGATGCCGTTTAGTGCTTGTTCCACTTTTAAACAGACACCCTCTTCCACCTCTGAGGGCGAAGCACCAGGAAATGCCACGGTAATATTAACCATATTGATTTGAGTGGTCGGAAACATCTCTTTACGAATAGAAGACAAAGAAATCAAACCAACCAAAACAATTATGATCATTAATAAATTGGCAGCCACAGGATTAACCGAAAACCAATAAATCAGGCCTTTACGCCAATTATTCATATTCATTTCCATAATTATTGAGTAAGTTTAAGCTCATCGCCAGCTTTAATGTGTGACAATCCAGTGATTATGATTTTATCATTAGCGTTAATTCCAGAACTGATGTAATTATAATGTTCATCTGCATATTCAATTTTGATGTCTTTATATATTAGTTTGGATTTCGATGAAAAAACTTTCACTTTATTATCAAGTGTCACGTATCCACGTTCAATTGGGTAAACTTGATGCAGTGTTCTACCTGCCAAATTCACATTAACAAAAGTATTAAACCGCAAAGCCGTACTTTGTTGAGTAAAAGGTTGTGCCACTTCAATTATGGCATAATTGAATAAAGTTTTGGCATCGCGTTGAGCTTCGATACGTGCAACTGTACCCACCCACTGCACACCTTGCACCTCTTCACTGCTTATGCTTACTGTGATTTTTTGAGAACCATCAAATTTATCCAAACCACTGTTGTGTAATTGTTCGTCCGACAAACTCATGCGAATTTCAGCAATTTGCGTCGATGCTACACTTGCTAATGGTGTAGACATATTGACAAACTGCCCTAAATCCACCATTTTGGATAATATTACACCTGAAAATGGCGCAATAACCGTGGTTTTTTGTAAGTTCCTTTTGGCAAGTTTTAAATCAGCATGTGCGCCAGATAATGCCGCTTTAGCACTGGCAACTTGTGGCAAATTTAAATTCAAAGCATTGGGTTTGCCTTTTTTACCGTATTTTTTCCAATCGCTTTTAGCTAAATCGCTTTTGGCTTGTTGTAAATCTAAATTTGCTTGCTGGGCTGCGACATTGGCTTGTGCGCGAGTGATGGCTAATTCGTAATCAACGGGGTCAATTTTAACTAAAATATCGCCTTTAATAAATGAGTCTCCATTACTGAAATTATCTGACACATAAATAATCCTACCACTGGTTTCTGCAGAAATATCAATCTTAGTCTTTGGAACAATCAAACCATCGGATTTAATGGGTACGGTATAATCAACAGGACTCACTTGAATAACCTCAACCGCAGGAACAAGCTTAGTATTTTCTTTTTTCTGCTCTTTTGGTTTCATTTGAATCATCACAAAGGTCAAAACTGCAGTAACCAGCAAAACAATCATAACTGGAATGATTTTATTGGCTTTGTTCGAACCTTTTGACGTTCCCATTGGTGGTAGTTGATATTCTTGATTTGACATAATTTAATTTATTGTGATTTTTGTTAATTGTATAAGTAAAATGAGTTAAGTTATATAGACCAAAAGTCATTGATTTGCTGATTTAACTCTAAACAAGCCTGTTTTGCCTTCTTTGCAAAGTCATCTTGGTATTTTCCTGCATAAATAATACCTCGCGACGAGGAAATGATTAACCCTGATTGTTTGGGGTTTTCATTCAACCCAGCCTTTAAGGTTGCTTCCACATCTCCACCTTGAGCGCCAATTCCAGGAATTAACAAAGGCATACCGCCGACTATTGAACGAATTTTTTCAAGTTCTTGAGGATAGGTTGCACCCACAACAAGCAAGAGGTTTTTATTGACATTCCATTTAGTTGCTGCATTTTCTGCCACTTGCTCAAATAGAGTCTTACCGTTTTCCAATAGTAAGTTTTGAAACTCATTAGAACCTGCATTGGATGTTTTGCATAAAACAATCACTCCTTTATCAGCATAATCCAAAAAAGGTTGCAGTGAATCTTGACCGAGATAAGGATTAACCGTGACTGCATCCGCTTTATAGATTTCAAAAGCCTCACGTGCATATTGTTGTGCGGTCGAACCAATATCTCCACGCTTAGCATCCAAAATAACAGGAACATCAGGGTGTTTTTCATGAATATAGGCAATAATATTTTTCAAATCATTTTCGGCACTAAGCGCCGCAAAGTGTGCTATTTGCGGTTTAAAAGCACAAACATTATCAGCTACAGCATCAACAATTTTAACTAACCAACTAAATAAGTCCAATC
The DNA here is from genome assembly GCA_027067055.1 of Lysobacterales bacterium. Lineage (GTDB taxonomy): Bacteria > Pseudomonadota > Gammaproteobacteria > Xanthomonadales > Marinicellaceae > NORP309. The sequence goes on from JAMOMK010000074.1 coordinate 21,333, forward strand.
CAAGAACATTAATATTACCCATATTGGGATCAAGACCAACACAAACTAGTGAATTGTTTTGTGCTTGTGCTTGGTACAATTTATCAATAAATTTATTCATAATGACTTGAAAACCTTTTGGAAAATCCTATTTTAACTGAACTTGACAATTATTTATATGTCCATTAGTGCTATGAAACAAATACTTATTTTTTGCGTAACATTATTCACCACAATTTCTCATGCGGGCTTACCCACTGCTGTAGATGGTATTGCTGTTCCATCACTGGCTCCAATATTAGAAAAAGTCACTCCTGCAGTGGTTAATATTCACTCGACAACACGGCAAAAAATTAATTCACGCAACCAAAGTTTTTATAATTGGTATTACGGTTTGCCTAATGTCCCACAGGAAAGAGTTACTCAATCACTGGGTTCTGGTGTTATTGTTGATGCCCAAAATGGTTATATTCTCACCAACAATCATGTTATTGATGGTGCTACCGATATACAAATTTCATTACAAGATGGTCGTAGTTTTACAGCCAAGCTTATAGGTACAGACGAAGGTACAGACGTTGCGGTTGTACAAATTAATGCTAAAAACCTAACACAAGTTAATCTAACTGATTCTAAAAAGTTACGTGTTGGTGATTTTGTCGTCGCAGTTGGCAACCCATTTGGCTTAGGTCAGACCGTGACATCAGGAATTGTTAGTGCCTTAGGGAGAACAAGCATACAAGGATTAGGCTACCAAAATTTTATTCAGACCGATGCATCCATAAATCCAGGAAATTCTGGTGGGGCACTAATTAATCTCAAGGGTGAATTAATTGGAATTAATACCGCCATTTATTCACCCAGCGGCGGTAATGTCGGCATTGGCTTTGCTATACCTTCCACATTAGCCAATAGAATCATGAAGCAACTGATTAATTTTGGACAAGTAAGGCGTGGATCTTTAGGCGTAGATGTCCAAGACATTACTGCTAACTTAGCACGTGCTTTTAACCTCAATAAAAATAGCGGAGTTATTATCACAGATGTAGAACCAGACTCTCCAGCAGACTCAGCTGGGTTGCAAGCTGGTGACATTATTACTCAATTAAATGGTGTCATTGTGAAGAACCAACACGATTTTGACAACCAAGAAGGTTTATTTGAATTAAACACCCCTATTGATATCAATTATATTCGCAATGAACAAGCAAAATTTTCTAAAACAAAAATACACGCGTTTGACCGTAAAGAATTTGATGGCAAAGAATTACACAAATCATTATCGGGCGCTCACTTTATCAATTTGCCCGCACGGTTAAAAAGCAAATACCAAGGCATTTTGATTGACGAAATAAAACGTGGGAGTCACGCCTGGAATCAAGGATTACGCAGTGGTGATTTAATTACAACAGCCAACAAGAAGGAAATAACAAATCTTAAGCAACTGAAAATTGTATTGGATAATTCACGAAAATCCCCTATTTTAACTATTTACAGAAATTATAGAAATTATATTTTAGTCTTAGAATGATGGCATTAAATAGACATTGAGCTGATAAAATTTTATTATAGAGGGTGTTTTATCAATTTGAAAACCTCAGTGACAGGATCTACATTTAATCAACTATTTGAATATTGCAAAAAAGGTAAGGCGCAAAATTTACTCAGTGCGCTTGGTGATACCGAAGCATGTTCTGTCATTGATGAGCGCGGTCAAAGTCTACTTTGTGTTGCATTAAAAAACGGGCATTCTTTATTAGTCAAGACACTTCTATCCGAAGGATCGAAATTTAAAACTAAAAATCCACCACTTATCTCTGCCTGTCAATACCCAAAAGACGAGTGTGATTGCTTAGAAATCGCTTTGCAAATAGATGACGGCATCAATGCATTAACATCAGCCAATAGAACTGGCTTGATGACAGCATGCCTTCTTGGACATCTCAACAAAACACAACTATTATTAACATTAAATGCTGATATAAATCAACAAGATATATACGGCAATACGGCACTCATTGAAGCCGTTCAATCAAATAAAAAAACTTTAGTTAAATTAATCCTGCAACACCACCCAAAAGTCAATCACGCAAATAGTCAAAAAGAAACCGCCCTGATTTTAGCATTGAGACAAAAAACACCATCTGAAGATATTGTTATGCAATTATTGCAAGCTCAAGCTGATCCAGAAATAGTAGATAACAACAATCGCTCGGCATGGTTAATTGCAAAACAGAAACACCCTAAAATCGCACGCCAAATTGAAAAACATTTAAACAGTATTAACCAAATTGAATTACCTTTTTTTACCAACAACTATGAAAGTGATCTAGAAGAACCCATTGATGACACGGTCGTTGCCACACCACAAGATAACGGGCAACTCTTAGATGAAGAAAAAACCCTGAACAATGAGAAGCCAAGTAATCTGAAAAAGACGAATGACACATCACCTCAATTATCCAGCCAGTCAGTAGAAACTCCCAGCAAAGCCAATAAGCCCTTGTTTTTTCAAAAAGAACCTGCAAAATCAAACCAACAAGCCTGGTTTCATGCCGCAAAACAAGGCAATTTAGGCGGCCTTAATCGCATGATAATCGAAGGCATAAACATTAATTGCACCGACTCTAAGGGTTGCACTGCCTTAATTCGTGCCTGCGGTCATTCTCGCCGAGCAGTTGTTTCTTTTTTACTGCAGCAAAAAGCTGATATTGAAGCCCGTTCTGACAATGGCAGTACGGCTTTATCATCGAGTATCATCGGCAATTGCCGCAGAGTTACAGGTTTATTGCTTGACAAAAAGGCAAACCCAAACGGGCTAGGCCCTGCTGATTACACCTATGCCACTATCGCAGCTGCTGGTTGGAATGATGCCATGTTAAGTATTCTTTACCGTTATAAGGCTGACATATTTATCATTAATAAACACCAACAATCCTTATTGCATATTATTGCTCAAGCCGCTGAATACAATAACAATATTAATAGCGCAAAATCCTGTTTTGCTTTTTTGCTTGATCATGGCTTAGACATCAATGCCAAAGACATCTTTGGAAATACAGCATTAATGCTCTTATGCGGAGCTCATAAAAAACGTTACAAGGTTGATGATAGAAATATAGCAGCACTGGTGTATCAAACAATAAAACTGGGAGCATCAGCGGCTCTAACCAATCAACAAAAACGATCCGCTCTTGATGCCGCACATTTTCACAAATTAATTCAAACCAAAGGTGTACTGATGAATGCACTGTCTTGGAATGACAGTTAAATTGGTAATGCATAATGCCAAGTAAAGCACAAATACAAAAAATATTTGCTCGAAATCATGCATTGGTAATAAAGGCTGTTTCATTTCAAAGACCCGAGATAAAAGGACTCACTGCAGATGACATCGAACAAGAAGTCTGTATTAAATTATTAAATTTAATAAAAAGTGACCCGGAAAATGAAAAGATCTCGTCTTATAGTTACATATACAGAATTACAGCCAATGTTATTATTGATTTAGCCCGTAAAAATCAAAAACTCAAAGGTGAAATGACGATTCCGGATGAAAATGATGAAGAGTATTATGCTCCCAGTCTAATTTCAGAAGCATCTAAGCCGGATGAAGATCATGCTAACGAAGAAATGATTAAACGTGTATTAGTTGTAATTGAAACATTAAAAGAAAGTCGTCGTGTCGCGGTCAAATTGCGGTTACAAGGATTTTCAGTAAAAGAAATAGGTGGAATGACCGGCTGGTCTTTTCACAAAGCAGGCAACCTCTCAAAAAGAGGGATGAGTGATTTAAAAGATAAACTGCACGAATTAGGTATTGAATATGAAATTAACTGAACAACAATTATCACAACTATTTAAGCAATCCAAGACGACCGAGGTTGACTCTTGTATTGATAGCTTAAATGATTTTTCGCAAGCATCAGATGCGCGAATTGCAGTGGCTGAAAAAATTGCTGATAGCAGCCACTTAAGTGCGAGTTACCATGTTATTAACCAATTACAAGACTGGTCTAAGTCTGTAGCTACGGATATAGCCTCTACACGCCAGCCTGCCTTTGAAGGCTTATTTGCATGGTTGAGACCCGTTTTAGCAACGGCTGCATTGGCATCTATCGTATACATCAGTTACCCACAATTTGAACCTTCACAAATCACACCACTTGCAATATCAGAAAAAGGTGTTTTTACGGCTAGTTTCGAAGATACTCCAACCAAGCTCCAACCTCAATTGCCGACAAAAGCAACAAAGAAAACAATTAGTGACGTTATTTATTCGGGTGGATTTGGTTAAATAATGCTCCAAAACAAACCTTTTTGAAAAAGAGTATTGTTATAATACTCTTTTTTTATACCCAAACACCTAAATGACGTTACGTTCTTTTATTCAAAAACTACAAAGACAATACCAACTCAACAAAAGAGAAATTGAAATTGTCACCTGTTATGTGTTAAACACAAATACCGCAGGATTATTTGTTTATGAGAAAGAACTGAGTCAGCACCAATTAAATAAAATCCATCAACTGCTAGAAAAGAGGAAACTAGGCATTCCTTTTGCCTACTTAACAGGTGTCAAAGATTTTTGGTCGCTAACCCTAAAAGTGAATAAACACACTTTGATTCCACGCCCAGAAACAGAACTAATCGTCGAATATGTCTTAAATAAAACAAAAAGCAATTTTGATGGGGCAATCTTAGACTTAGGCACAGGTACTGGAGCTATTGCCTTAAGCCTTGCACTTGAACGCCCAAAGGCAAAAATAGTAGCCGTTGATCAATGTATTGAGTGCGTTAAGACTGCGATAGAAAACAAAAACAACTATCAACTTAACAATGCCAAAATCTTTCAAAGCAATTGGTTTGATAAACTAAAAGGACAAACTTTTGATTTTATTCTATCCAATCCTCCCTATATCGACAATGACGATAAACACCTTGAGAACTTACAATATGAACCTCGCTCAGCACTGGTAGCTGCCAACAAAGGCTATTCTGATTTAGAACATATTATTATTCATGCTCAAGATTACATGAGTGCAAATGCAAAGCTTGTTTTAGAACACGGCTATAACCAATCCGAAGTTGTCAAACAAAAACTGACCTCTAATTGTTATTTAAATGTTAAATCACACAAAGATTTGGCAGGGATCCTACGAATTACTACAGCAGATGTGCCAAAATCTTGCTATTAAAAGATCAAACTTATACAATTCAACAACTAATATATTGAATTAAATTTTTACTATGAAAAAATCTGTTATCCAAAAATCATTAATCACTTTATTGTTTGCCACATTCATAACAACAGCTCAAGTAGCTCCGACAGACCAAGGGTTTACTGATACAGAAGATTTGCCTGGTTGGACTATATCAAACCAATCCTCGCCAATGGGTGACTCTTCTTGGTTCCAAGGCACATCATCACTGACAATTTTCACTGCCCAAGACGGAGAGCCAGATTCTTATATTGCGGCTAATCACCGTAATACTCGCTCACAATCTGGCACCCCTGGCACAATTTGTAACTATTTAATCATGCCAGATTTAGGCAACCTTGAATCTGTTTCATTTTACTCCCGTTCTCGCATTGCTAATAATAACTTTACAGTCTTTCCTGATCGTTTATACATGGTTTACAGCCCAACAGGAGAGATTAACACAGGTAATTGCACTGATGGTTTTGGCGACTTTACTGAGACACTAATAGTTATCAACCCAGAGTTAAGCAAATCAAGCGATGACACCATAGGCTACCCTTTAGTAAATTGGAAACAATTTAGTGCTGACATTAACGGTAATGGTCGCGTAGCTTTTGTTTACTATGTTGAGGATGCTGGATTTTATGGAAACAATTCTAACTATATTGGTATTGACTCTGTTTCTTGGGTACTGGCACCAACACCAGTAAGTCAAATAAATTTTAATCCTTGGAAATAAATTTAATCTAAATTTTAGAGAAGAAAAAACACCTCTTTTACAGAGGTGTTTTTTTGTACATAGTTATTGTGTTTTTTGCTTCTCATATTCTTTTTTAGCCGCTTTCATAGCACTTAATCCACCACCATTAAAAACATTGGTATAACCCAACTTTTTCAATTCTTCTAAAGTTACAGAAGCACGACGTCCCGAACGGCAATACAAAACAACCGAACGCTCCTTGTTCTTCCCTATTCTTTTAACAATTTGGGGAATATTTTCATACTCAATATTAATTGAATGGGCTAGATGCCCATCATCAAACTCTTGCTTAGTTCTAACATCTAAAATCAAAGCACCTTTGTCAATATGACTCCAGGCTTGGGTTTGCTCAGGTCCAAATCGTGTACAGGCGGTTAATGATATAAATGATGCCAGCAAAATTAAATTGAAAATGAGTTTCTTCATAATTATTTCCGTAAAGTATTTTTGAGCAGATATTAACACACAAATAAATAAGGACCAAAATTATTGGTCCTTATTTGCTTTCGAAGCTTTTGTTTAAGCTTGCATCTTTTGGCTTTGTTCGTTTTATCATGAACGCCACCTTTTTTCATAATTGGTAATCGAGCTACCACATTTCTTATGCTTGTGTTTTTAATTTTTTTCATATTTTCCTCCTATGTATCAAAACCTCCGTCATACCTGCGTAGGCAGGTATCTCTAATATTTTAGTGTATTTTTTGTTTAGAACACCATAATACTTATTGAGATTCCTGCCTACGCAGGAATGACGATGCTTTTGGGGATGACAATGTTTTTGGGGATGACGATATTTTCACCCTTTCACACACACCACTTGTTTCAATGTATGCTCTATAGACACCAAATCGTGTTGGTTGTTCATCACCGTTTCAATGTCCTTGTAAGCTCCAGGGATTTCATCCACTACGCCTTTATCTTTTCGGCATTCGACACCACTGGTTTGATTTTGTAAATCAATGGCGTTAAATTGCTTTTTGGCTTGGGTTCGACTCATTGCTCTTCCTGCACCGTGCGAACACGAACAAAATGAAGATTTTGAACCTTTGCCTTTGACAATAAACGACTTGGCTCCCATGGAACCTGGGATGATTCCCAACTCATCGAGCTCTGCACTGATTGCACCTTTACGTGTGACGTAAACTTTTTCACCATAATGTGTTTCATAAGAAATATAATTATGGTGGCAATTTATGGCCTTTTTGGTTAAGGTGAATTTTGGCAATTTTGAAGTTTGTAATGCATTAACCACTAATTTCATCATCTCACGGCGGTTTATCCACGCGTATTCTTGCGCCCAATTGACCGCTTGCACATAGTCATCAAAATACTGCGTGCCTTCATTAAGATAGGCTAAGTTTTTATCAGGTAAATGAATCTGATGCCTTTGCATATCTTTTTGTGCAAGATTGATAAAATAACGACCAATGGCATTGCCAACACCGCGCGAACCCGAGTGCAGCATAATCCACACATCATCGTTTTCATCCAAACAGATTTCAACGAAGTGGTTGCCACCACCCAATGTACCGAGCTGTCGGTGCCAGGTTTGGTGAAATGTGCGAAACATCTTGGCAATGCTTGGATGTTTGTACAAAATTTCATCAAGTGGTTTATCAAGTGCTTTGACCGTGGATGATTTCACCACCGCACGGCTGTGCCAGTTAAACCCTACAGGTATCAATCGCTCGATATTCCGCCTGATACTGTATAAATTATCAGGCAAATCCGTAGCTTTCAAACTGGTGCGAACGGCATTCATACCGCAACCAATATCCACACCAACGGCGGCTGGTATCACCGCATTGAGTGTCGGAATCACCGAACCAACGGTTGCACCAATCCCTACATGCACATCAGGCATGGCTGCCACATGATGGTGCACAATCGGTAAATTAGCAATATTAACCAACTGATCAATCGCCTTAGAATTGATGTCAGTGGTGTAAATCTTAATAGGCACGCGTGCCTTGTTTATTTGTTTTAAAATGGGCATATCTGCTTTCCTTTTTAAATAATTCGTAAATGACCAAGCATGAGTAAGATGGGCCTCGCCCATCATTGATTAAACTCATTACTTTATGATGGGCAAGGCCCATTTTACGAATTTTACTTTTGCTTCAGGCATAAAAAAAGCCTGAAATACAAGTGCGTTTCAGGCTTTAATTTTTAGATTCCTGAAAGGCACGATTCTTCATCAAGCCTTCCAGATATTTTTGTGCTGGAGGCTTAAGTGTTTATTCTCATTTGTAAGTGTTTCATGGTTTACCTCCTAAAATTATTGGTGTAAATTAAAGCTATATTGATTTAATTTGTGGGTATCTTAAGTTTTTTTGTTTAAATGTCAAATTTTTTAATTACTTATTGCTTTAAAATAGTAAAAAATCATTATGATACCTCAAATGCTCTTCAATAAAACTTGCAATAAAATAATAGCTATGGTCGTAGCCTTCTTGCATTCGCAGTGTTAAAGGGTGATTGTATTGTTCACAAACTTTTTGTAAGCGTTCAAGTTGTAGGTATTCTTTTAAAAATTCATCATCTGTGCCTTGGTCGATAAATAATGGCAGCTTTGTTATGGCTGTTTTGACCAATTCACAACTATCGTATTTTTTCCATGCTTGTTTATCATCTCCTAAATAACCTTTTAATGCCTTTTGCCCCCAAGGGGTTTGTGATGGAGCGACGATGGGTGAAAAGGCACTAACGCTTTGGTATTTATCGGGATTTCTAAGAGCAATCATTAATGCACCGTGTCCACCCATTGAGTGCCCGCAGATGCTTTTTTGCTTACTGACATTGAAATTCGATTCGATGATTTGTGGTAATTCTTCGGTGATATAGTCGTACATATTGTAATTGGCTGACCATTTAGGCTCAGTAGCATTAAGGTAAAACCCTGCACCACTGCCAAAGTCATAACTGTCATCTTCACCTTCAATTCCTAGATTACGTGGACTGGTATCCATGGTGACGATAACCAAACCAAGTTCTGCAGCAACACGTTGAGCTCCAGCTTTGATAACAAAATTTTCTTCGGTGCAAGTTAAACCTGATAACCAATAAAGTACCGGAAGTTTTTTATCTGTGATTTGTGGTGGCAAATAAACTGCAAAGGTCATGGGTGCATTATTGACCAGTGAATCGTGTTGGTAGAATTCTTGTGAACCACCGAATAATTTGTATTTGTTTTTTAATTTTATTTTCATGGTTTTCCTCATACTGGGGAATGGACTTTAGTCCATTATTTCATCGGCTAAAGCCGATGCCCCAATTAAAAATCAGTCTATCACTAAGTAATCTATGATACTTTTTTCAAGGTTTTAACAGGGTGTATATTATCTCACATCATAGTAACATGTACCAAAAATACAAAAATGAGTACAAGTTAGCTTATTGTGGGATATTTTATCTCATCGAACATAATTAGCTTATTTTTCCAAAAGCCAATCAAATACATTTTTATGAATTATGCCACCCTTGTTTTGAGTGAAAGACTCAGTTGTTTGTAGAGTTTTAGAGTAACTATATTTGATGGTAAAATCAGCTTTGCCACCTCAAAATGCGCCTGTCCAAATTTCATTGATTGTCATGGGCTTTTTTATTTCTAATTATTTTTACTATTCGATTATATTCAACTTCTGCCAAATACCACATAGATAGTTTCGGATCTGTTGTGTTATTAAACAGTATGACAACGGTATCAATATCTTTGTGGTATTCGGCAAAACTTTGGTATCCAGTCACCCATCCAGAATGTTTGAACACATAAATTGATGAATAGATTTCTTGCTCACCTTCGCCGAATACCGAGCCATCATTTAATGCCCTCAAAAATTTACCAACATCCTCTATGGTTGCCAACATTCCTTGTTCTTGTTTTTTTAAATCGTAAGGATAGCCTTGATGATAGCCACTCATAACATCATCTATATTCACTTCATTAAGCGAAAAAAAAGTATTATTAAGTCCGAAAGGCATCAATATTTTTTCCTTGATGTATTGTTGATGGCTATAACCGACCACTTTATCAATGAGTTCCCCAATCAATAAATAATTAGTGTTGGAATAGCCATAATCTTCATTTGGTTCAAAATTAGCGGGCAAATCTAGTGCAAGTTCAAGGGTTTCTTTACGGCTTTCTGGTGGATTTTCCCAATAGCCCTCGTGGTCACTATAATTAGGGATGCCACTTCTATGTTGTACCATCATTCTTAAGGTGATTTTTTCTGCATGTTCTATTCTTCCCACAAGTTCAGGAAAGTAATCAGCCAGCGTTTTATCCAAAGACAGACGTTTATCTTTGACCAATTTAGTGATAGCAACTGCAAGGTATAACTTGCTGATACTGGCAATTTTGAATAAAGCTTGTGGGTCGGCAGGTATTTTATTTTTTCGGTCTTTCCAACCGCCTGTATAAAATGCTGGTGGCTTGCCTGCTTCATCCACATAAACAATCATTCCATCAAATCCATTGCCAATGGCTTCATTTACTTGTTCTTGAACGGTATCAGGCAGCGGTAAAATCCAAGCCTTTACCAAAAACCAAGGAACGAAGAACAAGGATGTTATGGTTGCAATAAGCATAACTATTTTAAGTGTTTGCTTCTTTGTCATACTGTTTCAGGAATATTCATTTTTATAATTGCTCATAACATCGTAATACACACACAATTGTATATACTACGGCTATATGTTATATTATTTTGTATGTACTTCGTAAAATAAGCCATATTTTATGAGAAAATAAGAGATTATTAGCAAATTTATAAAACAGACTCGGGTTGAGAACTATTCCTAGGTAACGGTTAAAAACCATGCTTCGGTTTTAAAGTGGTTTTTGCAGTGAAAATCAAGCTCGATTCTTTGTAAATATTGTCTCAAAAAATCTTAATTGTGAGCTGTATTATCTTATTATTTGAGCTTAATTGCTGTTTAAGCTCATCTTGCAACTAGTTAAAGCTCATATATGTGCTATTATGGTCTTTTAGTAAAATTAAATTGAGCTACAAAATAGAGTTATGAAAGCAAATGAGATCAATCAAATCTTACAACAGATAACAAAACAACCCAATCAATCTTCCAAAACCCTGTATGAAAGTTTAGCAATAGGAATAAGTTATGCCACTTTCAAACGGCGTATAAAGGCGCTATTAGATAAAAATTTGATTGAAGCAACGGGAAAAGGAAGAGCAACAACCTATCATGTTTCTCCTACCCAATGTTTGTTCTTACCGATAGATATTGACAGTTATTTTGATAATGAAATTGATGAAAGACAGGTTAAAGAAAATTTTAATTTTGAGTTGATTTCTAATGTGTTGTCTAGTGTTAGTTTGTTCAATAAAGATGAATTGCAAAATTTAGATGACTTGCAAAAACAATTTCAGAAAAATATTGATGGATTGTCTCAAAACGAATACCACAAAGAAATGGAGCGATTGGCTATCGATTTGTCTTGGAAATCATCGCAAATTGAAGGAAACACCTATTCATTATTGGAAACAGAACGGTTGTTAAAAGAAAAACAAACCGCAGAAGGAAAAAGCAAAGATGATGCCATCATGCTGCTCAACCATAAACAAGCTTTGGATTTTATCATCAACGATCCAAATTATATCACTCCATTAAGTATTGCACGGATTGAAGATATTCACAGTATTTTAATTAAAGAGTTAGGCGTGCAAAGAAATATTCGCAAACGACGTGTGGGTATTTCAGGCACTAATTATCGCCCATTGGACAACGAATTTCAAATCAGAGAATCGCTGCAACAGATGTGCAAGCTGGTAAACAACAAAGAAAATATTTTTGAAAAAGCATTATTGGTTTTATTATTAATTTCCTATATCCAAGCCTTTAATGATGGCAACAAACGCACCGCAAGAATCATCAGTAATGCCGTTTTAATCAGCCACAATTATTGCCCAATATCTTTTCGTACAGTTAATTCAATTGATTATAAAAAAGCCATGTTGTTGTTTTATGAACAAAACAACCTCACGGCATTTAAAGATATTTTTATACAACAATTTGAATTTGCAGTGAAGACTTATTTTTAACGTTAAGTGTATGACATCGTAGTCTGGCGATAGCCGACTATGATGTCATACACATTGTTATGATTTGTATTTAATTTTTCTTCTTTTTTGTTTACATTTTTACTTTCGATTTTTTGAACTAAACAATGGATAAAATTCCTCCATTATTTTATAACTCCATTTATTATTTTCCCTTATGGCACTAATAGAACCACCCCAAACTACATTGGGGTTGTCATGAGTCTGTTTTATAAATAATCTTGTTGATTCGAAAGGAATAATAGAAAGTGCCTCCTCTATTGGGAGCCATTTTATTTCATCAATTTCGAAAGGTTGATTTTCTGGAAAATGTACTTTACCGTCAAGGTGTTTACAATGATAAATATTTCGAATTAGCATTTCTCTTGTTTCACCAATTTCACGTCTCATTGAAAATATTCCTTTTAATTCAGGGTTTGATATTTTCATTCCATATGTTGATGCAATGCCATGAAGTCCCTCTTTAATAAATTGAATACTATCTTGATAAAAACCAGGAGTCAACCACATTTCAGAATTCTTTACTTTAACAAGCATGATTTCATTATCAGAGTTATAGACTATTAATCTGTGAAAAATTGAAGTGTTTGAATTGCCTTGTGCAAGGCTTGGTTGACTGATTAATAATAGTAGTAATATAATTAAATTTTTCATTTCTTAAGTTTTCGATTTTTTTATAATACATAACATACGCTCAATTACATATTCTACGGCTATATGTTATATTATTTTGTATATACTACTTAAAATATACTTTATTTAATGAAAAAGCAAGAAATCATTAGCAGATTTATAAAACAGGCTAATGGTTGAGAACTATTCTTAGGTAACGGTTAAAAACTATCTAAGGGAATGGGCTTCAGCCCATTATTTTCATCGACTAAAGTCGATGCCCCAGAATGAAGTAATTAAAACTTAATAACTGTGCGTATACCATCGCCTTTGTGCATTAGGTCAAAGGCTTTATTTATGTCTTCTAAGCCCATTTCGTGGCTGACAAATTCATCGACTTTTAATTCACCTGCCATGTATTTATCCACATACCCAGGTAATTGTGAACGCCCTTTTACACCACCAAAGGCTGTGCCTTTCCATACGCGTCCTGTGACTAGTTGGAATGGACGGGTGGCAATTTCTTGTCCAGCACCAGCAACTCCTATGATAATAGATTCGCCCCACCCTTTGTGGCAGCATTCTAGTGCTGAACGCATTAAGTCAACATTGCCTACACATTCAAAGGTGTAATCTAGACCACCATCGGTCATATCGACTAATACTTCTTGAATGGGTCTGTCAAAATCTTTCGGGTTAACAAAATCGGTACAGCCCATTTGTTTGGCGAATTCAAATTTATCAGGATTAATGTCTACTCCAATAATGCGTGAGGCTTTTGCCATGGTTGCGCCTTGGATAACACCTAAGCCAATGCCTCCAAGACCAAAGACTGCAATGGTGGAACCAGGCTCTGCTTTGGCAGTATTCAAAACAGCACCAACACCTGTTGTGATGCCACAACCTAGCAAGCAAACTTTATCTAAAGGTGCTGCTTTATTGATAACGGCTAGGGCAATTTCAGGAACGATGGCGTATTCGGCAAAAGTGGAGGTTCCCATATAATGAAAGATGGTTTTTCCATTCATAGATAATCGACTTGTGCCATCTGGCATCAAGCCTTTGCCCTGAGTTTCGCGGATGGCTTGGCATAAATTGGTTTTTCCCGATTTACAAAAGCTGCATTGACCACATTCAGGTGTATAAAGTGGAATAACGTGGTCATCAACTTTGACCGAAGTCACACCTTGTCCAACTTCAACCACAATAGCTCCACCTTCGTGCCCTAAAACAGAGGGAAAAATGCCTTCAGGATCAGCACCAGACAAAGTAAAAGCATCGGTATGGCAAACACCAGTTGCCACCAGTTTGATTAATACTTCACCCTTTTTAGGTCCTGCTATATCAATTTGTTCTATTTCTAAAGGTTTGCCTGCTTGCCAGGCTACGGCTGCTTTTATTTTCATGGATAATCAATTGTTGTGAAAAACTAATAGTATATTTTATTTTACAGTTTTCGTAAAGCAATCCAAAAACTTTAAAAATCAACATTCACATAGTTGTCATTCAATACTTTTCTTAAATCAGCAGTTTTCCAATTGCGGTTGTAACGAACGATTTGGTCTAAAATTGCGGTGTGACCTCCGCCAAAAAGTACTATGATTTTTTTATCATTTTCATCGACAATTTTTTGAATGCTTGACCATATGAGTAAATTACGTTTATACCATTGCGAAACCATTGTTGCACCAGTTGTGTTTTCTAATCTACCTGCTTTGACTGATATTTCGTTATAGAGCTCAATATTGGCAGCGACTTCTTCTGGTTTATTGCCATCAATATAAAGTTCTTCTAAACTCATCGTTGCCATTTTTTCACTCATATTTTTACTCATTTCTTCAAGTGTTAAATTTAACTTTTCTTGCAAATCTTGCTGTTTCGCATCGCTTATGGATTTAATCATGGCTTCAAAATCCATTTCTACATTTGAATAATCAACGCCATAGATTTTGCTGTGGCCTAGTTTTTTTGCTATACGAAACCCTAATTGAAATATTTCATTTTTACGATAGAAGTCATTCAATTTTTCATCATCAAAATAAGTGCCATTAAGGTATTTTTGATAAAGTTTATCCAGTTTATCTTGCTCACTTAAATTCCACTCGACAAATATTTTTGATGGATTATATTTAACTATTTTATCAGCTAATTTCTCTAATTGCTTTTGGCCATCATCTGTCATCACATCAAGCACATCATGTTTTACTGCATCAGCACCTGGATTATTGTAATGAAATGTGCCAAGTAAAAGAATTTCTTTGGCATCTGCTTTGTTTATACTTGTACCATTATGTTTGATATTTGTGGCACAAGAAGTGAGTAAATAAGTGAATGTTATAAGTAATAAAGTTAAAGATTTCATGTGTTTTCCTATGTGATTTACTCTAAGACGTATTGAATCTCAATAAGTTACAAAACAATTTAATTATACATTTGACTCTATAGTATACTTTAGGGTTTAAAATGGACTCATGAAAATTGGTCAATTAGCAAAAAATGTCGATATAGACATTCAAACCCTCCGCTATTATGAGTCACAAGGCTTATTGAATGAACCTAATCGACTTGAAAATGGCTACCGTGATTATCCGATCGAATCCATACAACGCTTACAGTTTATTAAAAAAGCCAAGCTTGTGGGCTTTACCTTAAAAGAGATTAAAGAGTTGTTAGCAATCCAAGTAACCAAGGATGAACACACTTGCCAAGAAGTTAAAAACTTCACTCAGGTTAAACTGGATGAAATTAATCAAAAGATCAATGAATTGAGCGAAATCAAATCCGCTTTGCAAAAAATCCATACCTCTTGTTGTGGTGGTAATGAAACAGCAGCGCATTGTTCAATCTTGCAAGCCCTTGAGAATTAATTAACGAGATGGAATTAAACATGAAAGACTTTTTATACAATTTATACTACTTGGCGCTTGATGCTTCCTTTTGGTTGGTTATCGGTTTATTCATTGGCGGCTTGTTTAAAACACTCATTCCAACTGAGTTTTTACAACGGCATTTGAGCAGTGAAGGGTTTGGCTCTATTGTCAAAGCAGCTATTCTTGGTGCGCCTTTACCTTTATGTTCCTGCGGAGTGATTCCGGCAGCAATGGGTTTGCGAGAAGCAGGTGCTTCAAAATCAGCGACCACTTCTTTTTTAGTTTCAACACCTGAGACTGGTGTGGATTCAGTATTTATCACCTATGCTATGATGGGACCATTTATGGCTGTTGTTCGTCCTATTACTGCTTTGGTCTCAGCTATAACTACAGGTGCTTTGGTTAGTTTATTTGATTATGAAGAAGGTGATAAAGCATTAGAAAAGCCACATAAACACGAAAGCAGCTCTTGTTGTTCGATTGAAAAAGAAGAGTCTGCGATTGAGGACTCTTGCTGCGCATCAAAACAAACACCACCTGAAGAAACTTCATGTTGCTCCTCTTCTCATGTAGAATCAAAAAATGAAGTGAGTTTATTTGCAAAAACAATCAATGGCGTTAAGTATGCTTTCACCGAGCTATTGGATAATATTGTTTTTTGGTTGGTTATTGGTTTGGTATTTGCAGCCATTGTTCAAACTTTTGTGCCGAGTGATACTTTAATTAAATACGGTTCTGGCTGGCTAGGGATGTTGGTGATGTTGCTTGTGGGTATTCCGATGTATGTTTGTGCCACTGCATCCACACCACTGGCTGCTGGATTTTTATTGGCAGGAATTTCCCCTGGTGCAGTGATTGTGTTTTTATTAGCAGGACCTGCGACTAATATGGCAACCTTAGGCATCATAACCAAACAAATGGGCAAGCGCACTATGTTGTTATATTTGGCTGGAATTATGTCAACTGCATTAATCAGTGGCTTTATAGTCAATTATTTAGTTGGATTATGGCATATTGACTTAAGCAAACACTTAGAAATGAGTCATGGGCACATTCCTGAATGGTTGCAACTGACTTCATTTTTGTTATTATTTATTCTGAGCTTAAGGAAATTTCATTCTAAAAATTAAAAAAGGCATAACTGTGTAATTTCAATTATACCTTTAACTTAATTTATTAATTCTCTTAAAACCTAAATTCTATATATCAAAATCTATTCCACTAGTTGGGTCTGATATTTTCTTTTTTGGCTTTGCTTCAGTCTTTGGTTTAGCTTCAGCTTTTGGCTCAGCTTCAGTCTTTGGCTTTGCTTCAGCTTTTGGCTTTGCTTCAATCTTTGGCTTTGCTTCAATCTTTGGCTTTGCTTCAACCTTTGGCTTTGCTTCAGTCTTTGGCTTTGCTTCAGTCTTTGGCTTTGCTTCAGTCTTTGGCTTTGCTTCAGTCTTTGGCTTTGCTTCAGTCTTTGGCTTTGCTTCAGTCTTTGGCTTTGCTTCAGTCTTTGGCTTTGCTTCAGTC
>JAMOMK010000075.1 GCA_027067055.1 Lysobacterales bacterium
AACTCGAAACTTTAAATGGCACTACCAAGGTATAGTATCAACAGAGGATGACTCTCAAGAAATATACCAAGTTATGTTGAAAATCTTAACTGATTCTGGAAAGGAGCTAGGAACAGAGGACTATTTAGAAGCTGCTCAAAAATCTGGACTGTTAAGGTTGCTTGATAGGTTCACACTAGAGCATGCCATCCGTAAAATTCGTAGCAGTGAACACCAAGGCACATCTACAAGAATATTGCTCAACCAAGTGATGTCAGGATTTGTTTCTAAGGAAATGCGAAATAAAAAACTAGCAACAATTACTTCTTTGAACTTGCCTGAAAAGTCTCTTATTTTCCAGTTTAATAAAGAAGATGCGCAAGAGCACATGAGTATTTTGGGCGAGGTAGGCAGGGAGTTAAACCATGCCAATATTAAAGTGTGCTTATCTAATTTTGATTGTTCAAACTTATCATGGAAGATAGCGCGAAAACTCAATGTCAGCTGGATTCGATTAAGGCCATTTAAGAAGGGCGATGCTCTTCTTGATGCTGACAATCCAGACAATCTTTCTAAAACAATTAACAAGGCTCATGTGCTAGGTTATAAAGTAGTTGTCTCTCGCGTTGATAATGCGGGTTTAGCGGCAAATTTATGGAAACTTAACATTGATTATTTGCAAGGTAACTTCATACAGCCCTCTGTTGAGACCTTAGAATAAAATAAAAAGACTGTCATCTGACAGGGTTAATATTACTTGTTTTGGTAACAAATATTCCTTTATAACAAAACACTTCGCCCAATAAAAAGTGCTTAATACGAAAATCCATGGAAAATGTTTGTCCGTCACCTTGTTTGTATTCGGATTCTATAATACTGGCATGACCTAATGCTAACCATTCGGGAATGGGGATTTTGATTTTACCCAGCTTTAATACATAACCTCGACTTTCGTAACGAAGTTTATTGTCTTCAACAAAAGCTGTCATTTTTAAACCCAAAAATGCATTGATGTATTCAATAAAGCCATCTTTATCTGCAACAAAAACACTATTAAAAATTATTTTTTTACCATCGGGAAATGTAATAACCCGATGCCAGTATTGCTTATTACCTTTCATGGTTTTGGAGACGGTAGTTTTTAAATTTTGACCTCGTCGATTAACCAAAGCACCGATAAAACGCATGATTGTGTAAGGTAATTGCATAAACCAAGGGTAATCTATATCTAGTTTACCTTGTGCATAGTTTTCACCTTGCTCATTGCTGCCATAATGATTTATTAAAGCTTCGGGTAATTCATCCCATTGTTTGCCTAAGGCATTTTGCATGATTGATTTTTTCATTTATTTCTCTGTAATATGCTTCGGTGTTTGATTTTTCGATGGGCAGGGCCCATCCTACACGAACAATGTTGATTTTAAAGTCATCAACAGCACAACTAATACCATAGCAATAAAAGCGGGTATGCCTAATACAAACCATACTTTAGCATACTTCCAATACTGTTTAGGTAACTCTTTATTATTCTCTAATGCGTGATTAGCAATCTTTTGCATCTTGATCTGCAAATAAACCACTGGTAGCCAACACGCTCCAGCAATCACATAAAGAATTAACGAGTACATTATCCACGGTGTGGTCAATGGCAAACCAACAAGAGATGCCATCCAAATACCCGAAAGTGGTTGGAATATAACAGTGGGCGTAATGAATAACCAATCAGCCAAGACCACATTTTTATTAGTGATGGCGATATGGTTTATATCATCACTGCGATCAGCCATCCATTTGTAAAAGGCTGAACCTAATCCAGTGCCAAAAAGCAAGATTGCGCTGATGATGTGAAAGTATTTTAAGATTAGATAAGTCATAATTCTTCTCCTTTTTTAATTCCCATAAAGTTTTTCAAAGGCAAATAATCACCTACATTATTTTGTTCGAGCATAATTAAGTTATCTTTGGACAATAATTGTAAGCCTAAAGGCCTTAACAACCATGCAATAAATTTCATTAATTTGATTGGGATATTAATAAACTGAACAGAAGCTTTTTTACTGCGTAATTGCTGCATCCACACTTTATAACTGATGGGTTTATCCCCGACTACATTAATTGTTTGATTCGCGTCTTTTGACTCAATACATTTCTCAATTACCTCCACCATGTGATTAATCGAAATAGGTTGAATCAACTGTTCGCCGTCACCCACCAATGGAATAAGTGGCAAGTTAGATAAGCGTTTAAAAAACTTATAACTCT
>JAMOMK010000076.1 GCA_027067055.1 Lysobacterales bacterium
TTCTGTTAGTTGGATACCGATTTTGTTTTCTACATCGAGCAATTTAAATAACAATTCTTTTTGGGTATGATCAGGGCAGGCGGGATAGCCTGGGGCTGGTCTTATTCCTTGGTATTTTTCGTTGATTAGTTGGTCGTTGTCTAGGTTTTCATCTTTAGCATAACCCCAATAGTCGGTGCGGACTAATTTGTGTAGGTGTTCGGCAAAGGCTTCAGCTAATCGATCGGCTAAGGCTTTGAGTAGGATAGAGGAGTAATCATCGTGGTTATCCATAAACTCTTGCAATTTGGTTTCTATGCCGATGCCTGTGGTTACGGCGAATGCGCCGATGTGGTCTGATTGACCTGTTTCTTTAGGGGCGATAAAATCACTAAGACAGAGGTTGTTGCCGGCTTTTTCTTTTTGTTGGCGTAGGTTGTGAAGTGTATATTCTTTGCCATCGTGTTTCAAATTTACATCATCGCCATTGCTGTTAGCATCAAATATGCCGAAGATAGCACGGGCTGTGAGCCATTTCTCGTCTATGATTTTCTTTAACATGGCTTGTGCATCTTGGAATAATTCACTGGCACTTTCACCAACCACTTCATCGGTTAAAATTGCTGGGTATCGTCCGTGCAGTTCCCATGTTTGGAAAAAGGGTGTCCAGTCGATGGTTTCAGCGATGGTTGCAAGTGGATAGTTTTCTAAAATTTTAACGCCTGTGAATTGTGTCTCCATTGGTGGTGATTGTTGCCAATCAATCTGAAATTTATCAGCACGGGCATCGCTAATAGGTAACTTTACTTTTTTACTTGGGCGTTTGAGTCTTCTTTCGCGAATATCTGCGTATTCTGCTTTTATTTTGTCCACAAAAGGTTGTTTTAGATCCTTTGATCCGAGTAAATTTTGCGCAACACCGACTGCACGTGAGGCATCTTTGACCCAGATGGTGTCACTTGTGTAGTTGGGTTCGATTTTAAGAGCGGTGTGTGTGCGAGATGTGGTTGCTCCGCCTATTAATAGTGGTGTAGTCATGCCGCGTTTTTCCATTTCGGCAGCCACATCACACATTTCATCCAATGAGGGTGTTATAAGTCCGCTTAAGCCTATGATATCAGCATTGTGTTCAACTGCTGCATCTAAAATTTTGTTGGCAGGAACCATAACGCCTAAGTCGATGATATTGTAATTATTACAACCCAAAACCACACCTACTATATTTTTGCCAATATCATGCACATCACCTTTTACCGTTGCCATGATGATGGTGCCGTTGTCACTGGTGTTGCCTTTTTGTTCTTCGATTAATGGTAGCAACCATGCGACCGCTTTTTTCATTACGCGGGCAGATTTAACCACTTGTGGTAAAAACATTTTACCATCACCAAATAAATCACCCACTTGGTTCATGCCAGTCATTAATGGCCCTTCGATCACCCCTAGAGGGTCATTAAGGTGCTTGTAGGCATCTTCGGTGTCTAGGTCAATAAATTCTGTTATGCCATGGACTAAAGCGTAAGATAAACGTTCTTGAATCGGTAGTTTGCGCCATTTGTTGTCGGCTTGCTTTTGTTTTTTACCTTCTATACCGCTGGCAATATCCATCAAACGTTCAGTAGCATCTTCTCGGCGGTTAAAGAGTAAATCTTCAATGTGCTCACGGACTTTTACATCAATGTCATCGTATAAAGTCAACATGCCTGGATTGACAATGCCCATATCCATACCTGCCTTGATAGCGTGGTATAAAAATACCGAATGTATCGCTTCACGCAGTGGGTTGTTGCCACGGAATGAAAAAGAGATATTGGAGACACCGCCGGATATATGGCACAAAGGCATTTCTTGTTTTATAACACGCGTGGCTTCGATAAAATCAATGCCGTAGTTGGCATGTTCAGATAATCCTGTGCCAATTGCAAAAATATTGGGGTCAAAAATAATGTCTTCCGGTAAAAAACCGACTTTATTGACTAAAACATCATAACTGCGTCGACAAATTTCAATTTTTCGTTGTTTTGTATCGGCTTGCCCTGTTTCATCAAATGCCATGACTATCACGGCAGCGCCGTATTTTTGGATGGTTTTGGCCTGTCTGATAAAGTTTTCTTCACCTTCCTTGAGTGAAATGGAATTCACCACACCTTTGCCCTGAATATGGCGCAAACCGACT
>JAMOMK010000077.1 GCA_027067055.1 Lysobacterales bacterium
ACATTCTCAAAGGTAATCAGGCGTGTAGGTTGAGAGTTCCATCCCAATTTTTCTTCTTTTTTTCCATAAATGATACCATCTAAATTTGCAGGCACCAATAAACTTGAAATGCCTTTTGGGCCTGCTTCACCCGTGCGAGCCATTAAAACCAACACATCGGTAGAACCAGCTCCTGAGATAAAAGCCTTCGAGCCATTAATAACGTATTCATCACCATCGAGAACAGCAGTGGTTTTCATGGAAGCCGCATCCGAACCTGAACCTGGTTCGGTTAAACAATAGGATGCAAGTACTTCACCCGATGTCAGTTTCTCACCCCATTGTCCTGCTAGTTCAGCGCCAGCAAAACTGGTGACCATCCAAGCACACATATTATGTATGGTTAAAAAGGCTGTGGTTGATGTGCAGTGCTGTGACATTTCTTCAAAAATTATGGAAGAATCAAGACGAGATAAGCCTAATCCACCGTATTTTTCTGGTGAGTAAAGTCCCAAAAAGCCCAATTCACCCGTTGCTTTTATAACATCAATAGGAAATATAGCTTCAGCATCCCATTGAGCAGCATTAGGTGCCATCTCACTTAAGGCAAATTCTTTAGCCGCTTGTTTAAAAGCTAATTGATCTTCAGTTAAATTAAAATTCATGTTGTCCCCATGGTTGGTTAAGGAACGCAGAGATTCGCGGAGTTCTCGCAGAGGAACACAGAGATTTATAAAAATATTCCTCTATGTTTCTCTTCAGTTCTCTGTACATCTATGTGTTCCTTAGTGTCTTTACTTTTTTAAAATAATGGATAAATTCTCTAATTATTCGAGCTTATCTAAAGATTTTAATGTTACTTAATTCAGTTACTTTAAAATCACAATTCGTTCTTTGTTTAAGATTATTAAGGAACGCAGGATTTTGAGAAGTTCTTGCAGAGGTGTGCAGAGTTTTTATAAAATATTTTCTCTGCGCTTCTCTGTGCATCTCTGCGTTCCTTAGTGTTTTTACTATCTTAAATTAATCGATAAATTCGGTGCGTGGTGTCCGTCTGGTATATCACTTTCGAACCAACGTGATGTGACGGTTTTAGTTTCTGTGTAAAATTTAACCGCTTGTTTACCATAGGCGTGTTGGTCACCATAAAATGATTTTCTCCATCCTGTGAATGAGAAAAATGGTAATGGAACTGGTATTGGAATATTTACGCCAACCTGCCCTACCTTAATTTCATGTTGGAATTTACGTGCAGCAGCTCCTGAATTGGTAAAAATTGAAGTACCGTTTCCATAGGGATTATCATTAATCATTTTTATGGCATCTTCGATACTTTCTGCATGCATTAAACACAAAACAGGCCCGAAGATTTCATTTTCATAGATTGACATCTCGGTGGTTACATCGGTAAATAAGGTTGGACCCACGAAGTTTCCATTTTCATAACCCTCTGGCTGACAATTGCGTCCATCGAGTAATAAGGTAGCGCCAGATTCCACACCTTCGGTGATTAATCCTTCTACACGTGTTTTGGCTTGAGGATTAATTAATGGACCATAAGCCGATGATTGATTTTTCCAATAATTTGGTTTGAGTCTTTCCATCGCAGCTTTAATGTCATCTTGCCACTGCTTGGCATCGCCAACAAGCACACAAACTGAAATACCCATGCAACGTTGTCCAGCAGCACCACAGGCAGCACCAACAAGTGCATTAATGGTTTGATTTTTATTGGCATCAGGCATAACAACTAAGTGATTTTTTGCACCCGTGAAGGCTTGTACGCGTTTTAAGTTATCTGTTCCTGTTTTGTAGATGTGCTCACCTACACCAACTGAACCAACAAACGAAATAGCTTGCACATCATCGTGGTTTAATAATTGGTTAACTTGATCTTTACCACCGTGTACCACTTGTAACACTTCACGAGGGAAACCCGCTTCATAAAACAGTTCTGCCAACATATTGGGTGTTTTAGGGTCTTGTTCGGATGGCTTTAATACAAATGTATTGCCACAAACAACCGCTAATGGAAACATCCACAGTGGAATCATTGCAGGGAAATTAAAGGGTGTAATACCCACACAAACACCTAATGGTTGTATTATGGAATAAGTATCGATGCCATTTGCGACATTTTCTACGTATTCACCCATCATCATGGAAGCAACACCGGCAGCATGTTCTGCCACTTCAATGCCGCGCCACACATCGCCTTTTGCATCTTCAAAAGTCTTACCTGTTTCTTCAGCTAGTGCCTCAGCAATGGCATCATGGTTTTCTTTTAGCAAGTGTTGGTATTTTAAAACCATGCGCGCTCGTACCGGTACAGGCACATCTTTCCATGTTTCGAAAGCTTTTTTAGCCGAAGAAACAGCGAGTTCGACTTCATCATGGGTTGCCATTGGTACTTGGTATAAAACATCTTGGGTAGCTGGATTGGTGACATCCAGCCATTGATTGGATTCACTAACCACAGCTTTGCCGTCAATGAATAGTTTGATTTTTTCTAACATAAGAGTCCCCTTATATTGTTTATTTGTAGTTGTGACTTCTTTAGAATGAGAAATCGCCCTGAAATTTTGCCAAAGATTATAACATTTAATTTCATTTGAAACTAAAATATTTTCCATTTCTCAAGCATAAAAAAAGACCGCATTAGCGGTCTTTATTCGACGAATAAATTTGACTTATCTATTTGTCAATTGGCTTATTCATTTCAATTTCAATTTCTTCAATCAACTCTTCCACGTCTTGCTCTAAAGCATCTTTACTATCGTCAATTTTTTGCTCTGCTTCTTGCACTTCACTTTTAACTTCTTCTTGAACTTCTTCAATTTTTTCATCTGGTGCTTGCTCGACTGAACTGCCTTCTTCAATAACTTCAGAATCATCTGTTAAAAATCCAAGTGTTACTTTACGGTCTTTGCGCTTTTCAATTTGCGCTTTGACTTGCTCATCTGTCAACAGCTCACGAGCTGACTGACCTAAGTGATCAAATACTTTTTTATAACTCTGGGTCAATTCATCAACCAAATCTGCCGTTTGTTCAAAATGTGAAACCACATCTTCTTGGTATTTTGTTAACTTCTCCTCAACTTGAGCCACAGACTTTGCAGAGCTTGAACCTTTTCCTGATAAGAAATACATAATTAACACGCCTATTGCAATACCTACAAGAGTCGCTGTAATAAGAAATAGTGTTTGATTATCCATTTGTTTTACCTTAAATTTATGATTGGTCTATTATACAAAACACAGTGTTAGTTTTTCATAAAATTGATGTTAACAATTGTGCCAGTGTGATTTTATTAAATAAGGGCTTGATTATTAAATTCAAGCCCTTGGCATTACTATTTTTTTGATTTTTTCTTTAACCGTTTCTTTTCTTTTTTGATTAGTTTTGTTTTTTGTTTCCTACGGAATTTTAAAATCATAAAATACAGTTCGTCTTTATAAAATAAGCGTTTCTTTTTTAATTCTTCAACATAATCATCTGAAGGCGTTTCAATTCGTTGTGCTATGCGATGCAGTTCATCATCTACATCATCGTATTCATTAAAAAACCGAAGAAAGTGAGCATTGCTCATTTTAAGGTGATGAATTTCTTTTTCATACTCTGGAAATTCATGGCGTAAATCGTGCTTTTCTCCTAACATAGTGTACCTCTTTAACTTATTTATTTAATTAACACTATTGTAAAAATTATTTAATTATTTTGATTTGACTTGGGTCAATTTTACTCAGAGATTTCTTGCACTAAAATCCATGGCACTGCAGTTATTGCCATTAAGGGTTCGTTTGTTTCACTCCAACTGATTGCATGTTCATCATGGACTCGGATAACTTGTTTATCCTTTATCCATTGTTCCATTTGCTCTGTTTTATCATTCTGAATAGCCAGTGCAACATTAATAATGTCTAATTCATTAGTCACAAATACCAACATGCCTTTGGCAAAGAATTTTTCTATTTCTTTATAAAAAACTGGGGCACATTCGCCCTTGAGCTCTTGGTAATTTTTTATGGCTGTATTTTCATTCATGGTGTGAATTATACCTCTCTTAATTAGATAAAGGAATAAATGGCGTATCAGACAATTGTTTTATAGTTGCCAAAGAGTTTGGGCGATAGAGTATTGCGTATTGAGTAAAGAGTGATTCATCCATTCTGACATCAACTCGCGCTTGAAACCAGATGCTTTGTGTTGCTATTAACTTATCCAATTGTTTAGATACATTGCCTAAGTTTAAATATTGTATCGCAGGTTGTCGATAAAAATCCTGCAAGCTTTTGTTACTTGCAGAACCATCACTAAATAAAATCAAAGCATCTTTTGTGCTTATGGTGACATCCAATGATTTTAACAGTAATGTTGGCATAGTGTTTACATTCATTTTGGTTGGCACATCGCCCTGCACTGGCAAAACAGTGACATAAGCGATAAGTCTTAGGTAGGTTGTTTTGTCTATTCCATCAATTAGTTTAAGCTCAGATATATGCATAAATGGCTGCCCTGCGGTGCGATAGGAAGGGTTCATTGATAAATACACCGTATCTTCTGCTCCCCGTGGCATAGGTGTTTGATCGGTATCCAACCAATCAATGATTTTATCAGCTAAACCAATATCCATTTCTAAGTTGAGTAATACTCTTTTGAAATAGTCTACGCTCAAGACATTAACCTGCCCTTTAATGACAAGATTATTGAGGTTAAACTTGCTATCAAAATCAGTCAGTTTGCCAGACAACATGGCATCGGGCAATTCAATACCAGCAATGGGTTGATTCCATACTTCATCATGTGAATCAAAGTGGGGTTCATGCTCAAAATCTTGGCGCATAATATCCCGAGTCCACAACAACATACCATTGGCATAATGTGTGGATTGGTAGGACGAACGGCTGTTAAACCCTCTGGCGATATCCAAAGAGTTTCTAAACCACATTTCCGTAGCAAGCAAGGTCGCAATAGTGACCACTAACAAGGCTACAAATAACGCCACACCTTTTTGCTTTTTAATAGATTTCAATAGAATACACCCATTTCATAACGTAATTTAGTATTATCTTCCATTACGATAAGAATATTTATAGATTTGAGCGGAACTAAGCTGTTAGCAACAGGCCATTGACGTGATTGGATACCAGAAACATTCACGTAGCTTATGGAAAATTCTTTAACCTCATCCAAATACTTCCTTTTTTGCCAGTGGGAAAAACTACCTAAATCCATTGTATTAATGGATTCTCTATATAAAGTATGGTCTTGACTATACCAGCGCACCCGTTGTAGTTCAGATTGTTGGCTGTTTAGTCCACTCCTATAACCATTGCGACTAAACTCAACATCAGAATAACGCCCTAAAAGAGCTGGTTTACGATTGCCAAACTCATCTTTAACAGATCGATTTGTAAACCCTAAGATGTCTTTGTGTAATTGTAAGGAGGTTAGTTGCTCTTGTCGCAACTTATCTGCAACCGCATCACTTATGTGTTTGGCATTTATTAAACCATTCAAACTAGCAAAAGAAATCGCCGAAACCACCACCATTAAAGTCATTGCAACGATGACTTCTAATAAAGTCATGCCTTTTTGTTTGAAGTTGTTTTTGATTAATGCCATTTAAACCCCACTAAACTGGCTTGTGCATAATCAAAATCAGCATCTTTGCTGACTTTAACATCCAATCGGTAAATGTATTCATTACTGCTGGGCTGTACATTAAGTTGCCATTTCCATGCCGTATTACCATTTTCTTGCACGCCATCTATCAATCCGACAACAACCTGTTGAGATTCAGAGGTGTACCGCTGCAAAATATTATTGGCAACAATTAAGGCTCTATTTTTTTCGCGCAACTGTATTAGTGTTTCGGCACGATTTGAACCAACAGTAACAATAGCAGACAATGCAATAGTCAATATGGCAAGAGCAACGACAATTTCAAGCAAGGTAAACCCCGTTTGTTTGCGTGATTTAAGCATCATCTTTATCTAGCCATTGACCTTCTATTTGCCAAGAGTCGGTCGTGTTTAATTGGTAATGGTGCTTCTTTGTTGCATCAGAAATAATCAACTCAAAAGGAGTCAACTCTCCAGTGGCATCACAACTAATCTGTGGCAATTGCAATTCTTCTTCTGGCAACACAATACGCTGACCATCAATGCTTAAAGTAAAAACCATGCCATCATTTAATTGATTTGTAGTGAGCTGTTCTGAAATAACATCAACCCACTCATTGTTGGCAAATTGACTAAAACCGTACGCATCAGTATAAAACTTTACACCATAAACTCGATTTTGAAAAGTCGCCTGATCACAGGCATATTGAATTGAATATTTTAAAATTTTACCCCGTTGTTGTAAGTTTCTTTCCACAGAACCAGAACTAATCATCTGTGCGCCTAAAGCCATCAAAATTGAAATAATCACAACAACAACTAAGATTTCAATTAAAGTAAAACCTTTACTTGGTGAACTAAACATACAATAACCAGCTAAAGCTACCAGTTACCAATATCAGCATCATCCCCTTCACCACCAGGCTGTCCGTCTCTGCCCATGGAATAAATATCAATAATGCCATGATTGCCTGGATTGAGGTATTGGTATTCATTTCCCCATGGGTCTTTAATCATGCGCTCCAGATACCCTCCTGTTTTCCAGTTTTTAGCCAATGGTTGCCCACTGGGTTTTGAAACCAAAGCATTTATCCCTTGTGCTGTGGATGGGTAACTAAAATTATCAAGTTTATACATGCTTAAAGCTGTTTTCAACTCTTGCACATCTGATTGAGCGCGTGCTACCCGAGCTTTGGCAGGTTGATCGAGAAACTGTGGGACAACAGTAATGGCTAAAATACTTAGAATAACCACAACAATAAGAATTTCGATAAGGGTAAAACCGTGTTGAGTATTTGATTTCATGCAATTGATTCAGTCTAAAAAATAGATTATAACGTAAGCCGTCCAATTCAACAAAGCATCATCTAGGTTATTTTTTCACCACCCCTATTAGGAGCGAGCATTAGGCAAGTAAAAAAACCTGATTTTCGAGAAAGCAATACTTCACTAAAAACCAAAAACTTGGAGTTTATAAAAATAATGTGAGAACAATTTACCAAATGGAGTAAAACTAAAATACTTAAAAATTGGCTCTCAATGAGATTGCCACGTCGTTCCTCCTCGCAAAGACGTATTTTTTAATTACGCTATGTCGCCGGTGCCTCTGTTCGATTTAATTTCTAAAAGGTAACAAACAAACATAAAATTACTTCCCATCCAAAAAATTCTTCAGCATTTGATGACCATGTTCGGTTAGAATACTTTCAGGGTGGAATTGCACACCTGAAATTTCGTATTCTTTGTGTTTGAAGCCCATAATTTCATCGAAATCACCTTGTTCATCTTGGGTCCATGCAGTAATTTCTAAACAATCGGGTAAGGATTCTTTTTCGACCACTAATGAATGATAACGAGTGACTGTCACTGGGTTTTCTATATTTGTGAAGACATTAGTTTTGTTGTGGTAAACTTTTGAGGTCTTGCCGTGCATAATTTCTTTAGCGCCAATAACCTTACCACCAAAGACCTGCCCAACAGACTGGTGCCCCAAACAAACACCCAACAAAGGTGTATGACCAGAGCATGCTTTAATCATTTCCATGGATATTCCTGCCAAATCTGGATCACATGGTCCTGGTGAAATCACCACCTGAGAAGGATTTAATGCCATGGCTTCTTTAACAGTTAACTCATCATTTCTAAAGACTTTAACTTCACAACCGAGTTCACCAAAATATTGCACTAAATTGTAAGTGAATGAATCGTAATTATCTATCATCAATAACATTATAGCTCTCCCTTTGTTGCGATACTAACTGCATTAAATACTGCTTTGCCTTTATTTAAGGTTTCTTCCCATTCTTTGGTTGGATTACTATCAGCGACCAATCCTGCCCCTGCTTGAATATGTAGCATCTCATCTTTTATCACGGCTGTGCGAATAGCAATAGCCCAATCCATGTCATCGTGCCATCCCCAATAGCCAACAGCGCCAGCATAAACATTACGTTTGACTGGTTCTAGTTCAGCAATGACTTCCATGGCTCGTACTTTGGCTGCTCCTGATAATGTGCCAGCGGGAAATACTGCCTTTATTATGTCTATATTATCTTTATCTTCTAGCAATTTACCTTGAACTTCTGAGACTATGTGCATAACGTGCGAATATTTTTCTATGATCATTTTATCAACTAATTCAACCGTTCCTGTTTGAGCTACGCGTCCAATGTCATTTCTACCTAAGTCAATCAGCATTAAATGTTCGGCTAATTCTTTTGGGTCATTAAGTAGTTCTTTGGCTAATGCTTCGTCTTCTTGTTCGGTTTTACCACGAACACGTGTACCTGCTATTGGGCGCAAGGTAACGGTATCACCTTCTTTACGAACCAAAACTTCTGGTGATGAACCGACCACTTGGTAATCTTCAAAGTCCATAAAGTACATATATGGGCTTGGGTTAGATGCTCGAAGTGCGCGGTAAACATCTAAAGGACGTGCATTAAATGGTGTACTCATGCGTTGAGATAGAACCACTTGCATGATGTCTCCAGCTTTAATTAAATCTTTGCACTTATCTACAGCCTGTTCGAACTCAACTTGAGTGAATGACATTTTGACATCGGATTTCTTAATGGTTTTTTGGTTTATGGTTTCGGCGTAACCTGTTGATCCGCTTCGTAATCTATGCGTGAGTTCATCCAATCTCTTAAGCCCCTTTGCATAAGCCATATCATCTTCAGGGTTGGCATGTATGATTATCCAAACCTTACCTGCCAAGTTATCAAATACGGCAATCTCTTCGGCAACCATTAAATTAACATCAGGAATATTCAACTCATCTTTGGGTGCTTTGCCTTTAAGTTTATCTTCGATATGCTCGATTATTTCATAACCAAGATAGCCAACCAAACCACCATTAAATGCAGGAAGTTCGTCAATCTTGGGCACTTTATATTCGTCCTTAATAACACGTAATTCATCCAAAACATTATCACAAGAATAACTTTCTTCAATTTCACCCAGCACGTATTTGGTTATTTGGTTATCGCGTGCGACATAGTTAATATCGGCTGACAAACCAATTATCGAATAACGTCCCCAACGTGAACCACCAACAACCGATTCCAACAAAAATGTATTTTTACCATTGGCTAACTTTAGCCAAGCACTTAATGGCGTATCTAAATCCGCTGAGACACAGCGATACATAGGAATGCGATTAAAGCCTTGATCGGTAAATTTATTGTATTGTTGTTCGGTTAACATGTTCTTGGTTTCTTTTATAAAAAATTAATTTGAGCTTCATTGTATGAAATGCAAGATTTAAAGGCTAAGAAAATTTATAAATTTAGACATAAAAACATTCATACACTATAATTTCATGGCTTTATAGAATACTAATCGTAATATATGACTTACTACCCAACTTTACACACGCTCCGAGGTTTTGCCGCTTTGTGGGTTTTGCTGTTACATTCTTGGATTTTCAGTGGTCAACAGTCATTAATTTTTGCTGGATTTTTAAGTTTTGGATGGGTTGGCGTGCATTTATTTTATTTATTATCTGCTTTTTTATTGGGTAGTATTTACTTTCAAAACTATCAAAAAAGCACATGGAAGCTGTCTTATTTTTATAAAAGACGCTTTCTTAGGATATTTCCAGCCTATTACTTTCAGTTAGCCATCTTATTGCTTCTAAGTGTTATTGGAGTCTATTATAAATTTCCACCTATACAGAACCTTATCGCACACTTGTTCTTATTTTTAAATTTACCTCCAACTTTTGATGCACCAATGAATGGCGTATGGTGGACCTTACCCATTGAGTTTGGCTTTTATTTAATCTTGCCATTACTGGCAAAACTATTGATTAAGTTTGGTGTTTATTGGTTTTTGATTCTAGTATTTGTAATAACTTACCTATATAGATATACAATTTTTACAAATATGCATGATAAACCAATTATTGAGATTTCAAATGTCATTGGGCAATTGCCTGGTGTATTGATGGTATTTTCTATTGGCTTAGTTTCTGCTTTTTTACTCTCTAAAAATAACAATATTTTTAACAGGCTACAAAATTCATCAGTTACTATAACTGCTCTGATTTTATTGTTTATATGGGCAAATGTTTTATTAAATACAGAGAATTATTGGTCTGGTAGCCACTTGCTTTATTTTTGGGACAGTGTAAATGCATTCTTGATAATGGTATTAATCTTGAGCATTTACCAATCTCAATCAAAAATAATTGCCAATAATGTTCTGGTTTGGCTAGGTAAAGTGAGCTATGGAATTTACTTATGGCACCTACCAGTCATCTTGATTAGTAAAACATACATTCATTCTTTTTACCTTATGTTTGCTGTGACTCTTCCTATAACACTGGTATTAGCTTCAATATCCTATTATTTTGTGGAAAAGAAATTTTCACAATTAAAATCTTAGAGACCATTGCATAACTTTTATATAATGAGATAATGCTTTTTTTACCATTATAAAAAAGTACATACATGACGAATCAGAAAAAACTGTTTATAACCTCCGCCCTTCCCTATGCTAATGGCAACCTTCATTTAGGTCATATGCTTGAGCATACGCAATCTGACATATTTGCTAGAGTGCATCGAATGTTGGGGCGACAGGTTCGTTATTTATGTGCAGAAGATGCTCACGGTGCGCCTATTATGTTGCGTGCAGAAAAAGAAGGCGTTTCCCCTGAAGAGTTTGTTGAAGGTACTCGCAAAGAACATTGGGAGGTCTTACAGGGCTTCAATATTTCTTATGATCATTTTCACACGACGCATTCACCTGAAAACCAAGCAATGGTTAATCGTATTTATAAAGGCTTAAAAGACAACGGTCATATCGATACTAAAGTTGTTGAACAGTTATTCGATCCTGAAAAGAAAATGTTTTTAGCCGATCGATTTATCAAGGGCGAATGCCCTAAATGTGGCGCCCAAGACCAATACGGTGATAACTGCGAAGTCTGTGCTGCCACTTATAATGCCACCGAAGTGATTAATCCACGTTCAACAATTTCAGGTGCTACACCCATTATTAAGGAATCCTTACATTATTTTGTTAACCTTAAAAACTTTGAGGAAATGCTCAAAAAGTGGATGAACAATGGGGCTTTGCAAGATCAAGTGATAAACAAACTCAAAGAGTGGTTTGATATGGGCTTACAATCGTGGGATATATCGCGTGATTCACCTTATTTTGGCTTTAAAATTCCGGGTACTGAAGATAAATACTTTTATGTATGGTTGGATGCACCTGTGGGTTATTTGGGTTGCTTAAAGTATGTCTGTGAACAAAATGGTGAAGATTTAGAAGACTGGATTGCTCCTGATGCCAATACCGAAATGGTGCATTTTGTCGGCAAAGATATATTGTATTTCCACAGCTTATTTTGGCCTGCGATGTTGTATGGTTCTGGCATTAAAGTTCCTGATGCGGTTTATGTTCATGGTTTTGTTACCGTCAATGGTGCAAAAATGTCTAAATCACGAGGCACTTTTATTAATGCTTCAACTTATTTAAAACACCTACAACCAGACTATTTACGCTATTACTTTGCATCTAAATTAAATGATAAAATTGTCGACAGTGATTTGAACATGGAAGACTTTGTCACTAAAGTTAATTCAGATTTAGTTGGTAAGATAGTCAATATTGCCTCACGTTGTGCTGGCTTTATCAAAAAGAAATTTGATAACACATTATCAAGTGAACTGCATAATCCAGAGCTGTACCAAAAATTTATCAAGGCATCGGATGAAGTAGCCGAACTTTTCATCAAGCGTCAGTATTCAAAAGCGATTAGAATCATTATGACCTTAGCTGATGAGGCGAATGTCTATATTTCTGATATGGCACCTTGGCAAGCGATTAAAGAAGATGACCGTCAAGAAGAAGTGCATCAAGTATGCTCAACTGGCATTAATTTATTTCGCGTACTTATTTCGTGGTTGTCACCTGTTGTACCAGATACGGCAGACAAAGCAGCAAGCTTTTTGAATATTAACTTTAATGATTGGCATGCGGTCAAACAACCCTTACTAAATCATGAAATCAATAAATTCAAGCCACTCATTACACGCATGGAATCTGAAAGCATTGATAAAATGATGGAAGATTCTAAAGAAGACTTAAAATCATTAGAACCAGAAGTCCAAATCACCGGTCCATTAGCCAATGATCCAATCAGTGATGAAATTGCCTTTGATGACTTTGCCAAAATTGATTTACGTATTGCTAAGATAATTGATGCACAGCATGTAAAAGGGGCTGATAAACTATTGCAACTAACTCTCGATTTAGGCGGTTTGACTAAAAACGTCTTTGCAGGCATTAAGTCTGCTTATGCACCTGAGGATTTAATTGGTAAACATACTGTAATGGTAGCAAATTTGGCCCCACGCAAAATGCGTTTTGGATTGTCTGAGGGGATGGTACTTGCTGCTGGGCCTGGTGGCGAAGATTTATATATTTTAGAGCCACACGAAGGTGCACAGCCTGGCATGCGTGTTAAATAACAAACAACAGGATTAAATTTATGAAAAATATAATTATTCTATTACTTATTGTAATGAGCTTAAACGTCTCAGCTAAACGTTTAATTGAAGGTTATGGCGACTTTAAACCAGTTGCCAATACTTCTTTTAAAACACCTAAAAAAGTGAAGGCTGTATTTGATGTCTATACTTCCAATGAAGACAATGAAGAACTCAACCGAGGCATTAACACCGTTGCACGATTTTTAAATATGCACATTGATGCAGGTGTAAAGAAAAAAAACATCAAAGCAGCGTTAGTGATACATGGTAAAGCAGGTAAAGATATTTTAACTAGTGTTGCTTACGACAAACGTTATATCGTAAACAATCCAAATGCCGAACTTTTGAAAAAACTTCATGATGCAGGTGTACAAATCATAGTTTGTGGTCAAACGGTTGAATTTCGCGGCTATAAAAGAGATGAAATATTAGACTTTGCTGATGTTTCTTTATCAGCAATTACTGCTTTAATCAGTCTACAATCACAAGGGTATCAGTTAATCACTTTTAATTAACATGAATGAACTAGAAGATAAAATAATAGAAATCGAAACCAAACTCGCTTTTGCTGAAGAGTCTATTGAGCAACTCAATGATGTCATAGTTTCACAACAAAAAATGCTAGATAAACTTACAAGACAGATTCAGTTACTGGATAAGAAAATCGAAGATGAGTCACAGAATTGGCAACAAACTAATCCTGTTGATGAGACTCCACCGCATTACTAATTTTTCCCGCTTTTTTGTCAGTTCTTCTTCGCTTGAAAAATTGTTGTATGAGTTTTGAACAATCTTGCTCTAAAATTCCACCAATAATTTTGACATGGTGATTATGGTAGGGTTTATCAAAACAATTTTCACAAGTTCCTGCCATGCCAGTTTTTTTATCATATGCCCCAAATACCACTTGCTCAACTCGTGCATGAACAATCGCACCCACACACATCATACAGGGTTCTAAAGTCACGTATAAAGTTGTATTGACTAAACGGTAATTTTTAATACTTTTCCCAGTGTTTTTGATGGCTTGAATCTCTGCATGTGCCGTTGCATCGCTGTGATTAACGACTTGGTTATAGCCACTACCGATGATTTTATTATCTTTTACAATAACTGCGCCAACTGGTACTTCATCAACCAACTCAGCTTGTTGGGCACACTCTATCGCTTTAGTCATCCAATATTCATGACTGTGCACAATTTTTTCTCCACCATTTGAATGCCATAAACAAAAAGAATAACGGTATCAGCAGCAACAACACAACGCTCATCACAATCAATTGCGTTTGGGTTAAAAACAATTGAGTGTTTTGATTGATTTGTACCGGAATATTGATGCGGTTATCGTGATACAACAACCAATCAACCATGCGTTCAATCATACTTTTATTGGCTGCCGCCTTAAGATATTGGTTACTGACAAAATCACTGTCGCCAACGATAATTAATCGACTTTTGGACAGCTGCTGAGCCACCGCGATGGTTTTATTATTATCGTTAGCAATAAAAACATCAGCACCATCTAAAACAATTTCTTTTGCCTCGGCAATAAAGATAGGTTGATTAAAATTTTGCGTAATAGCATGTTGTGGGAATTTCGAGAGGTAAGCACTGCTCTTTTCACCTTCAATCATGACCTTATCTCCAGACAAAGACCCCAATGCTAATTCTAAACTCACTTGATTGGCGTCCACGTCATCTAGCCATAAAAGACTCATGCCATTTTCCATCAACTGTGTGATGTAACCCACCATTTCACTAGACAGAATTTCAACTGGCTTAGCTAGAATCAGCAGTTTGACATTCTCTGGTAAGACAATGCTGTTATTTAACGACATTCGGGCAATATTAAATCCATTTTTTTTCAATTGAATCAACAACTGAGACAAACCCGTATCTGACTCATCCCCAATGGTTTTCATGCCAAAGTTTTCAGCAAAGACAACCCATTCATCCGTTTGGTTGATTAAACGTAAAAGGCTATTACTTATAGCCGATTCAGATAACTCTGTGACATTGATTTTTTTGAGTTGACTTTGGTCTTGAAAAGACACCACCATTTCACCTTGCATAGTTATTCCATATTTTTTCACATCACTTGGGTTTGTGGTTGGATCAACAAACTCTATCTTTAAGGATGGGTTAATCGCTTTGAATGGGTAAAAGAATTTTTTTATTTTGTTGGTAATAATTGAATCTTGGCGACTAAATACGGTAAAAACCACTTGTTTGTCGTCTTTTAATTGTTTAAGAAGGTGTACCGTTTTTTCAGACAACCCTTTTGAATCACCTAACTCAAATTGTAGGTTTTGTTTTTCAACAAACACAAAGAATAGCGATAAGATACTGGTTGCAACAAAAACGCCCAAATATAATTTTATGGTATTAAAAGTCATAAAACCAACCTCTTATGTACAATGCGCACTTTGACAACCCATAAAAACACAAAAACTCCAAATATAAAATAACATACCGAAGCTAAAGGGATTGCAGTTTGACTGAATTGAAAAAAGTGATAAAAAGGTGAAAAGGTTTGCAACCAATTTTTTCCCCATTCAGCACCTAATGATGATTGAGAAATAATCAACAATGCCATCAAAACAATCAAAGACAATAAAATTGCAAAACCAGAGTTATTGACAAAACTTGAAATCATCATGGTTAATGCCAGCATCCACATCATCAACAAAAATAATCCAATAACCATCATCAGAATAGGCACCAACGGACTATGACTAATCAAAGTTAATCCGGCAATTGCCACAATCGAAGGCAGAATAAACAGCAGGCATACCAATAGTGATGCCAAATATTTTTGCCTGACGATAGTTAATTCAGAACTGTGCGATAGGTGCAATAAAGACCAGCCGTTATGATGCGACAACCGAGAAAAACTCAAACCTCCAATAATAGCCGTCACAAACAGTAAGATTTTGGCTTGTGATGAAATAAATGGCGCCAATATTCCTTGAGTAACCGTTGGTGCATCACTCATGCCTGCAAATTTAACCTGTAGAGTGGTAAATAACTCAATAGACAACAAAAATGTCCACGCACTAATAAAAGCCGTTAAACACAGTATCAACCAAATAGTTGGTGAACGTAAAAAGTACTTCAACTCAGAACGGTAAAGAGTCATAGAAGCTCCTTTGTACGTGTATGTTGCATGTATAACTCTTCTAAATCACTGTTCGCATCCAGTGCAATATCATCCAATAACCGACCTTGTTGCATGATTAACACGCGATCACTGACTGTTTGTGCTTCTGCCAAATAATGTGTCGAGATAATAACAATTGTATTGGATTTGAGTTGTTGAATTATTGCGCGAAAATCAATAATTAAATGGGGATCCAAGCCGTTCAATGGTTCATCCATGATGAGCAACTTGGGCTGAGTTAATAAAGCTTGGGCTAAGTTCAATCTTTGTCTATATCCAAGGGAAAGCTGATGGCAGCGTTTGTTCAACACCGATTGCAAGTGGCACTGTTCAATTAACTCATCACTAAGTTGCATTTGTTTTTGCACTGCTACTAGTTGCAACTGCTCTGTTACGGTTAACTCTGGTAAAATTAATGGCGTCTCTGGCATATAGCCGACCTTCTTTAAATAATCTAATCTGTTTTTATTGGGGTTAATATTATTTAACAGAATATCTCCTTGCTTGGGTACTAGATGAGCTGCCAACATTTTAAGCAATGTCGATTTACCTGCACCATTTGGTCCCAATAGCGAAATTGACTGATTGTGAGTGACAGTAAAACTAAGGTCATCAACAATCTGTTGTTGACCTAAAGAAAATCTTAAATTTTTAACGGTTAAAAGGCTATTGTCCATACGCTTAAGTACGCGATTAGTTCTCGACTCGTGAGGTAAAAGATATTATAGTATCGGTTTTAAATTAAATAACCATAAATTTATGAATATTTTTACTTTTTTGCAACATGGCTTGCTTGATTTTTCGGTATGGCAAATTATCATTACCTTATTAATCGTCACTCAAATTACTATTTTAGGTGTTACCCTTTATCTGCATCGAGACCAAACACATCGCGGCTTACAACTTCATCCCGTAATTCGTCACTTTTTTCGTTTGCATTTATGGCTAACAACCGGCATGTTAACTAAAGACTGGGTTGCCATTCACCGTAAACACCATGCTAAATGCGAAACCGAAGAAGATCCCCATTCACCCCAGTATTTTGGCATTAAAACCGTATTATATTCTGGCGTTGAACTCTATACAAAAGAACGCGAAAATAAAGAAACCATTGAAAAATACGGTAAAGGCACTCCAAATGACTGGATCGAACGCAATGTATATACGCGTTTTCATTTTTTAGGAGTTTTCATTATGTTCTTAATTGACGTGGCTTTATTTGGCGCTATTGGTATTACATTTTGGGCAATTCAGATAGTTTGGATACCCTTCTTTGCAGCTGGTGTTATTAATGGTTTAGCTCATTGGTACGGTTACCGCAACTATTCAACCGAAGATTGTTCAACCAATATTTCGCGTTTTGGTGTTATTATTGGAGGCGAAGAATTGCATAATAATCACCATGCATTCCCCTCTTCTTGTAAATTTGCCCACAAGAAAGGCGAATACGATTGGGGCTGGACAGTAATTAAGGCTTTAAATGCTATTGGTTTAGCTAAAATCAAAAAAACTGTGCCTGAACTAGAGCAATCTAGTAATGAAAATTTAGATTTAGATGCTGTAAAAGCCATGCTCACACACAAAGTCAACTTATTACAAGTTTATGTAAAAGACGTGGTTAAACCTGCTATAGCACAAGAATACGATTTACGCAGTAAACAATTAAAACAATCCTCTGATAAGTTTCTTAATTCAATGTCAATTGATTGGCGTTTTTTAGATGATGAAGCTAAAGAGCTGTTTAAACAATATATTCATACCTCACCAACAATCGAAACCATCATTAAATACCGCGATGAATTAAAAAGCATTTGGGAATCTAATGGCAAAACTTCAGAACAAATGATTGAAGCCATTAGACAATGGTGTCAAAAAGCCGAAAAAAGTGGCGTGAAAGTATTACAAGATTATGCACGTAAATTACAAACTTACCGCCTAAAAGGAGTTTAATTTGTTTCAAAAATCGTGCAAAGCCCTACTTTTACTAGGGCTTATCACTGCATCGCTTCCATCTCATGCATGGAATGCCGCAGGTCATCAGTTGATGTCTGCCATATCATGGGATTTGATGACATCAAAACAACAGGATTATTGGGTTGATATACTCAAGCACCACCCTCGATTTAAACAAGATTTTGAACAAAACATCCCTAAACAGGTCAAAAAAAATCCTCGTTATTTGAATGAGTGGATTTTTAGACAAGCAGCACGTTGGTCCGACTTGCCACGAAATTTCCAACCAAACTTAAAAGAAAAATACCACCACGGTTCATGGCATTACATCAATTATCCATTGTATTTGGATAAAAAAGTAAACACAAAATTCTTAAACCTAAATAGCAACTTTAAAGGCAAGCTCCACAACCATTTAAACAGCATCCAAGCACTCAAGGGGAATTTGGCTATTCTATCTAAGCAAGGAGCGACCAAAAGACAAAAAGCCATTGCACTTTGCTGGGTGTTACATTTGGTTGGTGATTCTCACCAACCTCTACACAGTACCGCACTCTTTGATAAACGCTATTTTCCAAAAGGCGATAGAGGTGGCAATTTAATCAAAATAAAAGGTCAAGGGCGAGTTCAAAATCTGCACTGGTACTGGGATTCACGATTGGATAATACAACCTCTTTTAGAATTATTGATTTAAAAGCAAAGAAACTAGGAGCCAAATACAAAAAACAAGGGCTAAAAAATCAAGCCAAAACAATTGCCAGTTGGTCCAAAAAAACCAACAAAATAGCAATTGAAAAAGTATATACCAAACAAGTTTTAAAGCCACACAAACAAGCAAAAAAACATAGAGCAAAACAACCAACCGTTACAATTAATGCTGCGTATGATAAAAATGCCAGAGAAGTCGCTGAAAAGCAAATTGTTAATGCCGCTTATCAATTGGTTTATTTGTTATCGTCTTTGTCGCCTTTTTGAACTGATTATAAATAAAACGATACCTGAAATGGCTGTTACTAAGACAATAAGTGAAAATATTTTAATCAACCAATTACCAAAATCATCACGCGTTTGATAATCCATTGTATGTAACATCCATAGAAAATCAAAAACTCGCCATGAATTATGACGCACTGCCGTTACAGAAGCTAACTTAGTTGAAACATAAAAAGTTGGTGATTCTGGGTAATCATAGGTAATTGCCCAAGCTGGCATGGGTTTTTCACGGTATTCATGATGAGCATTTGTATGTGTGATGAGCTCAACTGATAAAACTTGTGCTTCAAAACCTTTTACCCCATTGGCAATATCAATGGCGTTTTGTTGACTAATTTCTGGGAACAATTCTCCAGAATCACCATCAACCAAAGCTATTTTTGAATCATCTTGAGCTGTTTTGTATTTTATTTGGTAAACTGGTGTTGATAAAACCTGAATGACAGTAATTGAATGAAGAGATTTATAGTCTGTTAAGGCTTCAAGCGCTTTTTGCACAGAAATTTTAGGAGCTAATACGACTTTTGTTTTTGTATTTCGCAGGTGGTCCCCATGAATCTTATCAATATCGTTCCAAGTGAACCATATTCCACCAAGAGTCCATGCCAATAGTTGCAGGGCAACAATTAAACCAATGTAACGATGAGTCTTTCTTATTAATTGTTTTTTATTCATCGTAATAACCTGCATTTAATTTAGGTAAAAAAGTTAGTTGCCATTATTGTAAAAAAATTATTTGACAATGCTTTTCCTCACATTAATAACTTTTTAATTGGAAATAGGTTTATTATTGATTTCCCATATTTATAGAGTATCTTTCACTGTTTAAGACGTTTAAATTATAGTTTGTTAATTAACACTTTCATAGCCTTTAAATGATTTCTCTGTTACTATCCACCTAACGTTTATAATATTCTAGTGGAATTTACTGTTAATAAAACACATGACAAAACAAGCAGAACTCTTTCAATTTATTACACCTATTGTCGTTGATAATGGCAAGTTTTTTATTAATGAACTATTCCAAAGAAAATTTAACTGTGATGCACCTGATAAAACCAATCATTTAATTGCATTTTATAAAAGCCCTGGCGGAGAGATTTTACCAGTTTCTTACACGAGTTTTCTTCCCTATAAAAATATAATATTAGTTGGTGGTGCCATGACAGATGGTAATGTGATAAAAAAAATGTCCGATAAAGAAAAAGTTATTATCAGCTCTTCAGGTGGCATATATTTAAATATGTTAAGGTATGCTTTTGACCACTTTTCAGGGCAATGTGATGCTTTTTTTGGCAGAGTTAACGACCCAAGAGCCTTGGAAGTAGATTTAGCAGCTGGTTTTGAGGAAACAGACTATCAATATATCGTGGCTCACTACCATAAACCCTTGTCAAATTGGAGAAAAAGAAAACTTGGAAAAATGATAAGTAAAATAGGTCCTTTTTAAAACATCTACAAAATTATTGCTTTTAATTCTTCAACTGACTTCCAATTATGACCACAAACATACCATGGTGTTTTTCAAACATTTGTTGATTTTGTAACATATTCTGGTTCACAAGTGAAGGCAGCAATTATTTTATCCTGCTGTCTTGGAAAATACTCATCTGTTAGAAAAGAATTGTAGTGACCATAGGGGTGGGCAAATAATGGAATTTTCTTATTCTTTATTTTTGATTCAATATATTTAGAGGCCTTACTTATTTGATTATAGGCATCTTCAATTGTATCAATGACACCAAAATCACCTCTTATATTATCTTTTTGTGAGACTAGTTCAATTGTCTAATGGAAGTGATCCCACGAATGGTTTTCAATGCTAATTAATTGGAAATCTTGGGCTTCTTGCCACCATGAATCTCTCC
This sequence comes from Lysobacterales bacterium, assembly GCA_027067055.1. Taxonomy (GTDB): domain Bacteria; phylum Pseudomonadota; class Gammaproteobacteria; order Xanthomonadales; family Marinicellaceae; genus NORP309. Next base: position 20,587 of record JAMOMK010000077.1, read on the forward strand.
ATATTTTATGACCTGCCAAACATGTTCTTTCAAAAATATGTCGTGCTTGTGGTGAGGCTATGACAAATGAAGTTGCATGAGTTGATTGGCCCCAGTGTCTGTTTAAATTCACTCATTATCGTATAAGCAGATTTTTGAAAACCTTGAAAAGGGTGTTTCCAATCCCAGAAATCAAGTTCCGTTCCATCATCAAAAGTTAAAACTATATATTGTTTTGAATAGTCTAGTTCGATTTTTCTTTTTATGCAATTAAGTCATTTGTTTGATATTCATCACCCGTAATGTTATTGCTATGATAGGTTAAAACCAGTATTTTCATAAGTTATATATTAACATAGTCCTTTAATAGAACCATGAAAACCTCATATTTTGAGAGTTGAAAAAAACATTTTGGGATAATTTTGCAAACTATTCATTATCCAATATTCAGAATTTATACCAAATTTATTAAGCTACATTTAATCTATTCAGTATTTTACAGAACCCCAAAGTTCTTGATTGTTTTTCCAAAGTCCTAAAACATATCTTTTATATAAGACTGCAACGGGTTGATTACCTAGAGTTTCAATATAGTCTAACATTTCCTTAGGGTGTATGACATTATAGGTTACATCCATTGCATACTCGAATAATTTAGAAAATGTTTGGGAGTAAACAAATCGACTTTCATTCTCCTTTAAATAGCGAGATATTATCGTTTTCTGTTTGGGTTGCATAGCTTTTGTGGCTACAATTTGATTCCAAACAGAATCACAGTATGAACCAAGAATATCTAATTGTGCATGTTGGGCGTAAAGATTAAATTCATCGGGAGAACAAAACTGATTTCGTGCAACATCTTTTCTTTCGGAATGATTTGAGACAAACCAGTTATCTGCCTCATATTGCCACCTTTTCCAACCTATTTTGGTCGCAAGATTCCATGTTTCCATATAAATTAAACCACCAGGTTTAAGAATTCGGTTAAACTCTCGCATGTAGTTAAATAAATCTTCTTTGTCCAAATGACAAAACACAGCAACTGTATATATTTTATCAATGCTATTATCTTCAATACAAGATAAATCATTTCTTTTTAAAGCATGAAGTTCTACATTCTCAAATTCGGTTAAACGATCTTTGGCAACACTTAACATATTTTCTGAAATATCAGTACCTATCCATTTTTTACAATGTGGTGCAAGCAATTTACCAATACGAGCAACACCACAACCCATCTCTAAAACCACATCATCCTTATCAATTTTTAAAGCAGCAAGCATTTGGTCTGCTGTCCACTTTCCATTACTGATTAAGGTTTCTTCATCAGTACTACCATCAACTGCAATAGCTCCAGATTTTAATGAGTTTACACGGTTATTCCACGTATCTTTATAATTGTTTAATTCCATAATTATTTATGTCTTTGAATTTGTTTTAATAAAGTGGCAGAATAACAGATACCCTAAAGAGTTACAAACATTTTAAATAATGCTAATTAAGATTGTTAAATCAACAAATATAAACCACAAATAAAAATCTATTTTAAAATCACCTTATCAATATTTGATAACTTTTGTGCATTTTGAATGAGATCGAAACTTGGGCGTACTTTGAATTTATCTCCTAGCTTAAGATTGGAAACTATTCCCTCTTGTTCGTGATGAATATAAATACGTGCTTTTCCACGTCCATGGGTTTGTAACAATCCTTTAAGTTGGTTAGAAAACTGTTGATAATCAACAGCTGAAGTGACAAAACCTATCTTAGTGCAATAAGTTGCTATGGCTTCATTAAGCGTCAATATAGTTTTTGCTCGTATAATAAAATTTCCTGAAAAATTATCTACTCCTGCCTCGCCTTCTATAACTACGACTTCATCTTTTAGCATTTTTTCTTGGTTCTCAAAGTAAGTATCTTTGAAAAAAGTGGCTTCAATTTGCTTATTTTCATCAGAAATCATTACGGTTGCCGAATTTTCATTACGTACGCGTACAGAAGTAATTAATCCCCCAACAACCACTGCAGTGCCTTTAAAATACCTTTTCTTCATGTAATCGTTCTTATCATCGCCATCAGTGGCTACTTTTCGTGGCTCATCCTCGGGTTGCATTGCCATGACTTTTGTCACTGAATGACTACTACAGACATCAAGCCATTGCCCAAATGTACGTATTGGGTGTCCTGTAATAAAGTGACCAAGATAATCACGTTCATAAAAAAGACGTGTATTCTCATCAAATTGTTCAACATTTGGTAAAGGTATTGGCATTTCGTTAGTGTTAGCTGTTTGTACCGCCATGGTTCCAAATAAATCCACTTGTCCTGATTCTTGATCTCTATTTTTTTGCTGAGCTGCTTTTATAACACTTCCCATTCCAGTCATTAACGCATTGCGGTTAGGGTGTAACACATCAAAAGCACCAGTAAGAATAAGGGCTTCTAATGTACGTTTATTGACTTTATGTAAATCTACACGAACACAAAAATCATAAAATGAAGTGAAATCACCATGATCAATGCGATCTTGCATAACATTTTCAATTGCTCCTTGCCCTACTCCTTTAATAGCCCCCAATCCATAGACTATTGCCAAGCCGACACCAGCCTTAAAATTGTAATCAGACTCATTTACATTAGGTACTTCCACTGTGATATTCATGGATTTAACATCACCAATTAAATGCACCACTTTTTCAGTATTGTCCATATCAGCTGAAAGCACAGAAGCCATAAATTCCACAGGGTAATGGGCCTTTAACCACGCTGTTTGGTAGGCAATCAAGGCATAGGCTGCCGAGTGAGATTTATTAAATCCATAGCCTGCAAATTTTACAATTAATGAAAATATGTGGTCAGCCACCCCTCTATCAACACCACGCTTTTCTGCGCCACTAACAAACATTTCAGTTTGTTCGAGCATCACTGACTCAATCTTTTTACCCATGGCCTTACGTAAAATATCAGCTTGCCCTAATGAATAACCTGACAAGACTTGAGCAATCTTCATCACCTGCTCTTGGTACAGGATTACGCCATAGGTGGGTTTAAGTAACTCTTCAAGCTCAGGATGTAAATAATCGGGTTCTATGTCGCCATGTTTACACGCCACATAGGTATCAACCATACCAGCACCCATTGGACCAGGTCGGTATAAAGCCACCAACGCAATAATTTCGGCAAATGAATCAGGAACAAGATTTTTAATTAAACCTTTTATTCCATCGGATTCAAGTTGGAATACCGCAGTTGTTCGGCATTCTTTTAACAACTGAAAAACAGCTGGGTCATCCAAAGGTATGGTAGTAATATCAACAGGCTTATCATTGTCTTTATTAATCGCCTGAACGGCATTATCAATAATGGTTAAGGTGCGCAAACCCAAGAAATCGAACTTCACCAAGCCAATGGTTTCGACATCATCTTTGTCAAATTGACTAAGGATTCCATCGCTATGTTCATCCTTATAAACTGGGCAAAAAGCCGATAACTTATCGGGTGCAATGACAACTCCACCTGCATGTTTGCCTGTATTTCTAGTCAAGCCTTCGAGTTGCAAGGCTAAATCGTACAAATCTTTGGCATCTTCATCTGTTTCTATTTTTAACGATAACTCCGTTGATTCTTTAAGTGCATCGGTCAAATTAATACCCAAATCATTGGGGATTAATTTAGCAATACCATCCACCACAGGATATGGAAAACCCAGCACACGACCTACATCACGAATAACCGCTTTGGCACTAAGGGTTCCATAAGTTATGATTTGACTGACTTGATTTTTACCGTAAGTTTTGGCAACGTATTCGATCACTTCATCACGCCTATCCATGCAAAAATCCACATCAAAATCGGGCATGGAAATACGTTCAGGATTTAAAAATCGCTCAAACAGTAATTCGTATTGCAGCGGATCAAGATCAGTAATTTGCAGCACAAAAGCAACTAAGGATCCCGCACCTGAACCACGACCTGGTCCAACAGGAATTTTGTTCTTCTTGGACCAATTAATAAAGTCTGCAACGATTAAGAAATAGCCAGGGAAACCCATTTGCAGAATAATATCAACTTCAAATGTTAATCGGTCATGGTAATCTTGTTCGCAATAACCTTCAAACGTGCCATTTTTTAAAATGTAATCAGCCAACTTCTCCTTAGTGATGCGCCTAAAAAAACCATCAATAGTTTCGCCCTCAGGTACAGGGAAATCAGGTAAGAAATATTCGCCAAATTGAAAACTAAAATTACACCGTTTTGCTATTTCTACGGTATTTTCTAAAGCTGATGGGAAGTCATTAAATTTTGCCACCATTTCATCTGGTGTTGCAAAATATTGTTCTCGCGTATAATTTTTAGCTCGGCGTGGATCGGCGACTATCATTCCTTGATTGATACAGACACGCGCTTCGTGTGCATTAAAATCATCAGCTACCATAAACCGTGGTTCATTACTGGCAATAATCGGGACATTTTGGTGAGCCGCAAAATAGATAGTTGCATCATTGTGCCATTTTTCATTTTTTTGATTAATTCGAGCTATACTTAAATAAAATCGATTGCCAAAAATACGTTTCCACTTTTCAATTTTATCAGCAGCAGCTTCCATCTTTTTCTCTAAGATGAGATGCCCAATATCACCACGCATATTTGAACTAATGGCAATCAATCCTTCATTGTGTTCGTCAAACCATGACTCTCGCACCATTGGATTGCCCTTATGGTAGCCTTTTTGATGTGCCAAAGAAATTAATTCACTAAGGTTTAAATAACCCTGGCGGTTAATACACAATAAAATAAAGGAATAAGAGTTATCATGTTCATCCAACACCTGAACATCTGCTCCCATTATTGGTTTAATTCCAGCAGCTGTAGCTGCTTTGAAAAATTTAATGGTCGCGTACATATTATTAAAATCTGTAACCGCAACTGCAGGGACATTATTCGCCACCAATGCATCCACCATTTTGGGGAGTCGAATAGTCGAATCCACTACTGAAAATTCTGAGTGAACGTTAAGGTGAATAAACTGTGCGTGCATTAAATAATAACAATGAAATAAGGCGAATCATTTTAGCATTAAGGAGCCTCTGAAAAATAGAAAAATCTAAAGCTTCCTAAAGAACTCCTAAGAAATATCTATTTTAGGATGATTTTACTCAACACAAAACTTGTAACCTGCACCTCTTACGGTTTTAAGCATGTGTTCAAGTTTATATTTTTTAAGCGATTTACGTAAGCGCAGTATATGCACATCAACTGTTCGCAACTCTACAAATGAGCTTCTGCCCCATACATGGTTTAAAATCTGTTCTCTTGATAAAAGCTTATTTGGTGTTTTCATAAAAAATTTGATTAAATTAAACTCAGTAATACTTAAGTTTAACTCCTCATCATCAACCATAATAGTATGGGCATCTAAATCCATTCTGATTGCATTTGCCTTTAAAACATTTGATTTTTTGAAACCTATTGAACGTCGTAGTTGAGCTTTTATACGTGCCAGCAACTCTTTAATAGAAACTGGTTTTGTCATGTAGTCATCCACTCCCATTTCTAAGCCTTTAATTTTATCCTCTTCTTGGGCACGTGCCGTTAACATTAGAATTGGCATATCAGCAATTATTTCATTATCACGAATACGTTGCACCAATTCTAAACCGCTTATCTGAGGAAGACCCCAATCAATAATCGCCATATCAGGAGCTACATCATCGAATATTTTCAAGGCTTCTAATGCAGTTTTAGCCTGAAGAACGATATAACCTGTTTGCATTAAAGAAAAGGTTAGCATTTCACGAATAGCTGATTCGTCTTCAACAATAAGAATGGTATGTTTCATCAAAAACACTCTCCTTTAATGGTTTCTAAATCATAATATCGAACATGTTTTCCTTTAACTAAGTAGGTAACATATCCACAGATATTTTTGATGTGATTACCAATTCTTTCCAAGGCTTTGCCACTCCAACTCAAACGTATAAGCTTTTTTAAATCTTGTGGATTCAGTGCCATCTCATTTATCGTTTCTTTGTTGGAATTTTCACAACTTGACGGGCAAACCAGTGCAATAACTTCATTCTGACCTATACCCAAAGGGACATCATGTATTGCATGCATGCTTTCTAAGGTCTTTTGACCCGTTTTGTTATTCCTATTGTTGTTCATGTTGTTTTGCACTCCCTCATTTTATCACTTTTTCTCAAATTTTTTTGTAAATAAATAGCAGCAACCACAGGAAAAGTCATTAGCTGTCAACAACAACGCTTACCAAAGACTATATGGTATGGCAATCCAACAATAGAAACATAATATCGCCCTGCTGCCAATGCCGACAAACGCGTAATTAATACCGTTACAGTGAATAGAGTTTTAAAATTTTCATGGCTTAGTCATAACTAGCTTAATTAAGACTGCACTAATCTTAATCATCTTATATGACAGCATTATGACAAAACTATTTTATTTCACTAGATAGAAAAGATATTTTAAAACACGTTCCGTTGCCAATTTCGCTTTCAATTCCTAAAGTTGATTGGTGGTTATCGCAAATTTGTTTAACAATGGCTAAACCCAAACCTGTTGAGTTGGTATTTTTATCTCGTGAGTTATCGACGCGGTAAAAACGCTCACTTAAATGAGGTAAGTGTTTGGCATCAATTCCATCTCCATCATCACAAATCCAAAGATGAGCTTTATTGTTTTTAGTAAACCATTTTAACGAAACCTGTGTTTCGGCTTTGGTATGGATTACGGCATTATTTAATAAATTGAGGATAATACTGGTGATTTCACCTTCATTACCATTGAGCATGAGAGAAGAGTCAATATTAGCCGTAAAATGATGTTTTTGTGCTTTAGATGAGCTTTTTACATCATTAAACAAACGATTAAGCAAAGTTGGCATTTGTATTATTTCATGAGAATCTTCTAAATAGTGTTCATGTTCCATTGCTGACAGTTTCAACATGTCATTAATTATTTTTTCCATTCGTTGAGACTGTTTTTGGGCTTGGGCAATGCCCTGATGCCACGATTCTGGAATATCTTGCGCATTTTGCATCATCTCAAGGTACCCCGTAATGACAGTTAACGGCGTACGCAACTCATGAGAAGCGTTATCTACAAAAGCCTTCCGGGATTGACGTAAAGCATCTTGTTCGCTGATATCCCGTGCCACTAATAAATAACGTTTATTCGATAGCTTAACCAACTTAATATGAATTCTTTTTTGCGCATCATTGGGGTGTGTAATTTTAATTTCATTTTCAATTAACGTATTATCTAATAACTTAATGAAACCTGGGTCCCGAATAATATTACTGATTTTATTTAGACGATCTTTTTCATAAACTAAATTCAGGATATTGACTGCGGATTGATTAGACCAAACCACTTCAAAGCGCTTATTGAGTAACACTGTCGCATACGGCATGGCCTGCGCCATGGTGTTAAATTGATTGAGTAAATAATGGTTTTTCTTTTCTGTTTTTTTGTGGCTTTTATTATTGTGAATAACTAAAGTTGAGAAATCTTCCAAAATACCATGATTAAATGGGACTTTTTCTGCACTCGCCCCTTTTTCATACCAGCGGTAAAAATGAATAAGTTCAACCCACTTCCAAAGAACATAAATCAAAATCCATACTAATAAGCTCCAACTCCAGAAACCAGTGACTAACCCAGTTGTAACTGCAATTAATATAAAAATAAGCCCATAGGCCATTTCTTTTTTAAAGGAATGCTTATTCATAGAAGTATTGTAACGTCAAATCCAGCAAACTTTAGAAATAATTCTTTAACAACAAGAAATATTACCCAAATTCCGATATAGAATAGATTTTTATAACTCGCAAACTAAAAACCATAAAAGCTATATTAACTCTAGGGGATAATACAATTAAGCTTCAAAACCAAGTTTAAGTAGGTTTCCTTAAAGAGTCTCGAAAGTTTCTTTTATGCCATTTAAAAAGCCAGTTCTAGCTGTAAACGGATTATTTTTTTATCCGCTTTACTGGCTTCTTTTAATACAGAAAAATCACTCTGAATTTTTAAATTGTGTCCAACAATATATCTAGAAAGTCCAATAGTGTACTGCCTTAAGTCATTATTTAAAGTTTCTGCTTGCGGAGAAACTGTTGTAAATCTACCAGAGACTTCCCAGTTATTTTTAAACAAATAGCCCATTTGAGCATTCACCGCAGAACCCGTGTAAAATGACTCTAATAGGTTTCCATCTGTGTTGAATATTACAGGGGAACCGTTAGCTACTTTCTTATTCGCGTATTCTACCATTACTGAAAGACCATTATGCTTATACATCATATCAACAAATACTGATTCTAAGTCTCTTGTTTCAGACAAAACACGGCCTAGTTGACCGCCCGATTTAATGGCATTATTGTTGTAATCATAGCTAATACCTAAAGCTAATTTTGGGTCAGGTTCTCTTTTTAAATCAGCACTAAAGTAATCCCCCTTTCCTGCAAACTTCCCAAATGGTAAGAATTCAATTCTAGCTGTATAATCATTACCAAAATTCTCACCTTTATATATTCTTCCTTCACCTTTTGATATTGAGAATGCTTCTCTAATTAGCCAATCACCCGCATTAAAATGATGCCGGAGTTGAATACCCTCATCTCTATCAATGTTAAATCTAGAGTTCAGTAATGAACGATCAACAAACTGAAGTTTTTGAGATGAAATAACTCGTTCTCTATTTCCTGGAAGCTTTGTTTGACCAACCCACAATTTAAAATTTCCAGCAAAATTCCACTTTAGTACAGCATCAAGCATTTGTGAATTGACTAAATCATACTCTATTTTATATACAAGCTTTGGCGTAAAAGCAAAACCATCAAATTTAAATCGAGCTCTTCTAAAACGATATTTTTTTGTATACGAAGAGTCATCACTATTAAAAGTACCATCAAACCGACTTTGTAATCTCGAGCTAAACTTCATGTAAAATGAAGAATCTTTGTTCCCAAACACAACACCCTTGCCAAAAACATCTTTTGCAGAATTTTGTGCAGAAACACCAAAGACCATAATGGAAAGAATGAGCAATAAGTATGTTTTAATTTGTTTATTTATATTTTCTAATTTGAGTTGCTTTTTCACGATTTGTTTACACAGATATAAGAAGTGTGAGATTATACTTTTCTTATATGACAGTTTTGTTACAATTATGACATTAAGCGTACATAATTATTATTTGCTCTTATCATCAAATATGAACTATATTGTAAATTAAACTAGGCTGAACATACCATTTTTTAGGTTCTTGAAGTTGCTGTTGATCCTGCTCCTGAAACATCCATGATTTGTTGATAGGTATAACCTTCGTTGACCATTAATTTGGCATAATCTAATTTTTGTTCGACTGTAAATGACAGTCTTTGTTTTCTTTGTTTTGACATTTTCATACCTCGTTTTTGCCTATTATAAGGCTAAAAATGTCTCCGAGTTTATTAGACCATTACAGAGGGCTTGATTTACTCAAACCCATTCGAGAACATTATGTCTATAGTAAACTCAAAGGCTCCAATATCGTGATTGTTAGATTGTGGTCTGAAAGTTTTGTATATGTCCATGTTGACCTCAACAAGGTTAACACCTTGGTCAATAACTGTAGGATTATTAGGACTTAGGCGTAAATCTCCTATTGATGCATCTATAAACCAGTTTGTCTGTGCATTGGTGATATTGCTTGTAAGAGTTGCCTGTCCTCCATTGCGAGAGAGTATTGACTGATTTGTTAGATTGTTTGTAATTTCAACATTGTTGGTGGCTGCAAAACGATATTCGATAGCATTTGGGTATTCTATAATCACAGTATTGTTATAGACTTTTGTGTTTGGAGAGCTTTCAAGACCAATTCCAACATCATCATTGGGGGCTGTACCATCATTGTAAATCATGTTATTGCGAATAATTCCGCCTGTATTAGGGCTACTGCCAAGCCCAAAACCAATGCCACGGTCACAATTAATGATTTTATTTCTTTCTATTATATTGTTTGATGAGTTATTCCAAAAGTTGACGGCATGTTGTGCCAATTGCGAATCAGGGCTGGCTATATTTTTAAAAACATTATCACTAACAATCCAATTGTCTCCTTGGTGTACATCAATGCCACCAATATACCACTGTGGACCAAGGGTATTTGTGTATTGAAATAAACTGCATTGCACAATACCATTATCAGCACCACCATTTACGGAGTTTCCTTTAATGAAATGCTCGTAAGTGTTTTGCATCTTTACATTATGAACAAACAGGTTTTCTCCCGTAACTGCTATTGCATTGTTTGCTGTCATTTCCAGAGTTAGATCGGCGATAGTGATATTGTTTCCAACGGCATAAAGTACATTAACTGTTTCATTATTTGGGGTTTCACTCATGCCGTTGCCATGTAGTATCACTGCATCTCGATTACCTCTCAAACTCCTAATAACTAAGTTGCTTGCTGTAATATAGGGATATGAAGAAGTTGTTGCAACTTCATAAGTACCATCTTCAATTAAGATGGTCATATTTCCACCTGATGAATTGGCTTGTGAAATTGCCGCTCTAAACTCACTGGCAGTACCCACTGTTGTAATATTACCAATGGTGTAATCACATGGACTCACGGTATTACTTTCTACTTCAGCAATATTACAAGCGCAGTTAATGTTTAAAAACTCACCTGAATTAAGGATTGTATCTGAAGAACAACTGAAGCTAAACATTACCAACAACAAACACTTTATTGAATGAAAATTAAAGTTAAAGAAATAAATAGAATTTTTCATTTATTCAAAACCATTAGTGAAAATCAAACCTACCAAAGTGGTATCGGTCACAATATAACTACCATCTGGGCTAAATGCTACTTGCCAACCGTCAAATAGTACCTCCCGATCTGAAATTCTAGCTACACTCACTGGTATGAGACTGCCAATTTCAATGACAACCAGATATTCGGCTTGCTCAACAAAAGGTGCTGTACTGTTGGTACTTTGCCCTGAAGGCTGAATGTAAATATTACCTAAGCCAAACGCATCAATTCTGTTAGGGTCATTAATCGAGTACCCTGCGACAGCACCACCTCTATTATTGGAGTACCACAATTGCTCAGGTGACGGGGTTACAAACTCAAGATTTTCCCCACCAAGCCATTGCAGAGTGTGATTTTGTGGCGAGATAACTGTTGCGTTCATAACTCCTGGGATAGAAAATTTATCACCATTAATATTAGGTTGCTCCATTAGACGCATTTGCCAAGCTGATTTTAAAGTAGATGGCACATCAATATAGTCATAAATTACTATAAAATTACGGTCTCCATCTGGTATATGAACCATGGTACGTTGTGCAGTATTCACACTAAAGCGATCATAACGGCCACCGTACTCCATGCTTATGCCACGGTAGCTATTGTTAACAACTATTGACTCTGGACCTCCTTCAAAGTAGCCATTTTGGTTTACGCTAGTCCAGGCATCATAGACACGCCCATCATTCCAACCCCAATATGTTCCTTTATTTTGAAGAGGTATACTCTTTGCCGAAATAGTATCGTCATCAGGATCATAAATCCACATTCCTGAACTATGCCCAGCAGTCTCCTGGGTTTTAGAAATTCGTACTCTGGGGGCAAGAGGATTGAGTTTGCCTATATCAATCGCAAAAACACCTTCACTGCCAGGGCCGCGTCCAATATTAAGATACGGTGATCTAACATAGAGAGACACAGCATCATCTTCCCAGCTATCTTTTGAATAAAAAACCTGATCTCCCCTTATATAGCCTGCCGTAGGGATATTGAGCTCTGCTGGTGTTTTTGCTACAACACGCATATCACCTAATATCGCTCTATAAACCACCTGATAACCAGACGTACCGTAGTACTCGGTAGTATATTTTGCCAAAGCTGCAACATCTCCATCAGCAATACCTGTAATAAACTCTATTGCGGACATTATTCGAGATGACGGTTTTACCCCATCTCGGCTAGTTAAGATTGATTGTGGGCTTTTTGTCATAAAAGGAGTGCGGCTCCACATGGGTTCACCTGTGGCAGTCTCCCAAAAGGCGATAGCATGTAGAACCTCTACCCAATAGGAATAGTATTGGTTGGTATCTGAAACGCCTCCTGTATCTAGAGAAATCGTCATTAAAACATCTAAAAATCCAGAACCCCGGTTTGGCCCATAAGGTCCTACTACTCTGGTTTCTTCTTCATCATACGCCCAGTCTATTACTTCTTGCGCCCAAACATCATCTATATCATCACCAGCAATGGCAAAGGCAAGTGCTGGTAAAAAAATCTCAGGATGACGGTTGTAAACATCATTCCAGTACCAGGGAAAAGATCCTGGACCGTTTCCATCAGCATGTACGGGGTCTGCTGTTTGATGGTCATAAGCAAAATTAGCTTTTACATTAGCAAATATCTGGATCTTTTCTGGTTCAGTCAATGTATCCATAATCCAGTCAAACACCAGTACAGGTCCAAGTTTATCTGACATACGATCATAACCAAAAATTATCTGTTCACCATAATCACCAGTAAAAGCCAATAGGGTTTGTTTAGCGGATATAGCTCGGTTAAGGTCTCCAGTTAACTGGTACAAAAAGGCATTTTCAAACATTCTACCACTATCAGCTCTACTGGTAATATTAGTCATATAACTGCTATACACTGGGTCTTGCAACTTTAGGATAATATCTGGCAAGTTATCTACAGTCAGCAACAATCTTGGGTGGTCTGTGCGCACTGTTCTTTCATTTACAGGCGGTGGCGGGGTACGAAAAGTCCACGCTTGCCCGTTAACCATTACGGGTTGCTCATCTCCATTAGCAATTGCTTGCATAAAGCTAATTGATGCTCCTTTATTTGTAGCTAAGTTATTTTCAGCTTTCACTGAAACTGTAAACAATACCAAAGACAATACTGTTAGACATAAAGTTTTCGAAAAACAAATGTTTTGTTGTTGCATAGAGGCTCTCTATAGATGAATTTGTGAAATTGACATTATTATAAAATGGCATTTAAATACTTATTGTGGGTTCAATCACATTACCAATAAAAACCCCCACAGCAAGCTGCGGGGTATTTATCCCACATTTACCACAGAGACAACTGGTTGAAATCTGGCTTATATTGATTATCTATGTCTCCTTGATCTTTTACATAGTTTCTTATGATTTCTTCATCTCCGTGTTTGCCAACTGAACTCACAAAATATCCATCTGTCCATAACTCTCCACCCCAAAGTTCCTTCTTTAATTTTGGAAGCAACTTAAATATTTCTCGGGCAGTTATACTCTTTATTATTTGTACTATTTTTTTAGGGCTGTACATGGGGACTGACTGATTAAAAAAGGGCAAGCCCATCAAATAGCAAATCAAAATCAGGATGAATTGGAGTTTCTGGTTATTTCAGAACCTTATGTACATAATGATAGAGTTAATTTATAACTCAAATTAAACTTATTATTCGTTTTATCAAGACTATTGTTTGAAAAAAATAGATAATTCACTTATCTAACAATTCAACAGCAGTTTAATGGAAATAAAAGTTAATTACCTCGACAATCTTCGCCTAGAAGCCAAATTTGATGATTTTACTGTTATCTCAGATCAACCCATTCGCTATAAAGGCGATGGTTCGGCACCTGGTCCTTTTGATTACTTTTTGGCATCTTCTGCCATGTGTGCGGCTTATTTTGTACGCGTTTATTGTATCTCTCGTGATATCCCAACTGAAAACATTCGCTTATCACAAAACAACATTGTTGACCCTGAAAACCGTTACAAACAAACCTTTCAAATCCAGTTAGAATTGCCCGAAAGCATCTCAGACAAACACCGTAGAGGTATTTTACGTTCGATTGACCGTTGTACAGTTAAGAAAGTTATTCAAACAGGCATTGAGTTTAAAGCTGAAATTGTCGACAATTTAGATACTGATTCTCATCGCTTATTGTTAGAAAAAACAGATGGTTCCGAAACATTTATTGAAGGTAAAGATTTGCCTTTGGAACAAACCATCAAAGAAATGTCTGCATTAATAGCTAGTTTAGGTATGAAAATTGAGATTGCTTCGTGGCGAAATATTGTGCCCAATGTATGGTCTTTGCATATTCGCGATGCTGCCTCACCGATGTGTTTTACCAATGGCAAAGGATCCAGCAAAGAAAGTGCTTTGTGCTCAGCTTTGGGTGAGTTTATTGAACGTCTTAACTGTAATTTTTTCTACAACGACCAATATTTGGGAGAAGAAATTGCCAATAGTGAATTTGTGCATTACCCAAGCGAAAAATGGTTTAAACCCAATGCAAAAGATGAATTGCCAGATGGAATCTTAGATAATTATTGCTTAGAAATCTATAATCCTGATGACGAACTTTGCGGTTCACATTTGATTGACACCAACTCAGGCAATAAAGAACGCGGTATTTGTTCGATACCCTATGTACGTCAATCCGATGGTGAAACGATTTATTTTCCATCTAACCTGATTGAAAATTTATTCCTCAGTAATGGCATGAGTGCTGGCAATAACTTAGCAGAAGCACAGGTGCAATGTTTATCCGAAATATTCGAACGTGCGGTTAAAAAACAAATTATCGAAGAAGAAATCACCCTACCCGACGTACCACATAAAGTGTTAGAGAAATACCCAAGCATCTTAGCAGGGATTGATGCCCTAGAACAACAGGGTTTTCCTGTAGTTGTAAAAGATGCCTCACTCGGTGGTCAGTTCCCTGTTATGTGTGTGACTCTGATGAACCCCAAAACAGGTGGGGTCTTTGCCTCATTTGGCGCACATCCTAGTTTTGAAGTCGCTTTAGAGCGCAGTTTAACTGAACTTTTACAAGGCCGAAGTTTTGAAGGCTTAAATGATGTGCCCAAACCAACATTTAATAGCCATGCTGTGCAAGAACCCGAAAACTTTGTTGATCATTTTATTGATTCTACAGGCATCATCTCATGGAAATTCTTCAGCGCAAAAAGCGATTATGAATTTTGTCAGTGGGATTTTTCAGGCACCAACCAAGAAGAAAGCGATGGCTTGTTTGCTATTCTTAAAAAACTTGGCAAAGAAGTATATGTTGCAGAATTTAACGAATTGGGTGCATCGGCATGTCGAATCTTAGTGCCTGATTATTCAGAAGTGTATTTAGTCGAAGACCTGATTTGGAACAACACCAATATGGCATTGGATTATCGTGAAGACATTTTAAATATCCACAGTTTGAATGATGAAGCATTAACAAATTTAGTCGAACGCTTGGAAGAAAGCCAACTCGATAACTACATGGATATCACCACCCTAATCGGCATCGTATTCGATGAAAACACCGTCTGGGGACAACTCACTATCCTAGAACTCAAAATCCTCAGCTACCTCGCCCTGAAAAATCACGAAGAAGCCTTAGATTTAGTCGAACAATTCCTGCAATACAACGATAACACAGTCGAACGTGGTCTATTTTACCAAGCCATTCATGCCGTTTTAGTTATCACTTTAGATGAAGAATTGC
This sequence comes from Lysobacterales bacterium, assembly GCA_027067055.1. GTDB lineage: Bacteria > Pseudomonadota > Gammaproteobacteria > Xanthomonadales > Marinicellaceae > NORP309. The sequence continues at coordinate 36,106 of JAMOMK010000077.1, forward strand.
AGCTTGAAGATTACCTCCCTAACTTCAAGCGTATGTTTGGTAATGAAACCATGGATAAAGTCGTTGGTTCAGTCAATGGCACAATAAGGTTTACTGGTTTATTCAAAACCAGCATGAAACTCGAAGGCATAGACAAACATTTAAAACTGATAGAAAGTTATAAGAAATTGCATAAAGCAAGGAGTAAGTCTTAAAAGCAATAACGCTAAAATCGCAAAGAAGGCGCAAAGTCCCCAAAGCTTTAATTTTATTTGAAATGATGGTCTATGCGTAGGATGTGGCTTTGCCCATCAGCAGAGTTTTAAAGACCTCGATAATTAAATTTTCTGAAAGCTATAAAAAATGATATGGATATAAGTAAGTTTACAAACATTCCAGTTAAGCAAATGGAGTAATCCCCAAATCCCGATATAGAAAGTACGATGGGGTGCAGCCTTGTTGACACTTGTCACAATGTAACATCATTTTAAATTAACCCCGTATCTATTTATCTTATCCCAAAACTGCTCCCACCGATCGCCTGACTGAACCAGAGCCCTTAATGTTAAAACAATGTGAGCCCCATGTTTCT
>JAMOMK010000078.1 GCA_027067055.1 Lysobacterales bacterium
TTATCGAAAATGCCAATATGCCAACTGTCGATTTAACCATTGAAATGTGGATAAAACAAAACAGCAGCACAGGTGACACCGATGGCATCCTCAACCTTGGTGCCAATGATGGCAAACGCTTGGTCTTAAAAACAGGTGGACTGCCTTCATGGGGATTGGATAATTATGCCGATACAGGCATAGTAATAGGACAATGGCAACACCTCGCCTTTGTGGTAGAAAATTCACTCCTAACCCATATCTACATAAATGGAGTAGCACAAAACCTTATTGGCGATGGCATCATCACCATGCCAGATGCCTATATATCAGTGGGATCACTTTACCAAGGAGTCACATCTGCCTTTGACTTTGATGGCACAATTGACGAACTGCGCGTATGGAATATCGCCAGAACATCCGTCGAAATCAACGCCACTAAAGACACCGAACTAGGCGGCAACGAGCCCAACTTAGTCGGTTATTGGAACTTCAACGACGGCAGTGGTACAAAACTCACCGACAAAGCCGGAACCCGTGATGGCAACCTAATCAACATGGAACAAACCGACTGGGTCTTGAGCGTGATAAATCCGCATTAAACAATATTTCTTATTCAGCCCAGAGCCAAATTAAAAAACTCTTATTTGTCTGCTGTCTGTGGTTTGAATGAACTTCCAGAACTTACATTTAATAGCCGTGTTATAATCGTGTTTTTTGATAAATAATATTTTAATGGAAAATACTTGTGAGATTACATTGGCAATATTGCATGATGACATGAACGTTTTTATACAAGAAGTTCAAGAAAAGTATCAATTTAATTTTAAAGCACATAATAGTGGTTACTGGGGTAATTATTGGCTCTACATAAAGAAAGAAAATAGAATAAAAATTTACTATAACAAAGATCCAATGTTTAATTCTAAAACCGATGACCCAATTGAATATTATTTTGATTATAAAAATAAAAAATGCAATATACTAATTTATTTACATGGTGACAATCAATGGGTAAATGAAATGCAACAGGTCAAACCAGCTATTGATGCCAATAATGAACTTGATTATGGTGAAATTGAATACTTAGTTGAAACGAAAGAGGGCTTTCGTATTATTGCAGAATTTGTTGATGTAGAAATTACTGGTGGTTTATTAAGTTTTTCGATAACAAGTTGTAAACAAGCAAAACTCCAAACCTTACGTTCAGCCTTAATTGAAGGCGAAAAAAGCGGAGATATTGTAAACTTTTCTATAGACAAAATCAAAACAGAGTTAGATAACACCAAATAATCCACTACACCTTCTTCTTCAAAGTCGCCAAATAAACACCTACCAAAACCATTGCCAGTCCAATTAAATCTAACAAACCTGTTGGACGATCAAAGAACAACACATCCCACAGCATAGATAATCCAGGTTGTAGTAATAATAAAACACCGACGATTGAAGCGGGCAAATTAGGCATAGCATTAGTGATAAGCAACCAGCCGATGACTTGGCAGATTATGCCTAAAATCAATAGTGAAATAAGTGACTGAGTCGATGGAATATCAATGGTGTGCCCATCTGTTTTTAATTGAATAAACAAAATGACCGAACACAGCAACGACATAATGCCAAGATTGGCAACTGCCGATAAAGTGTTTTTGCTGGCTTGCACATGGCGCAGGGATAGCATAAAGCTAGTGTAAGCAATTGCCGTTAGTAAACCAAACACCACACCGATTTTGTATTGTTCGCTTAAGCCTGTCCAGTTGATTCCGACTAATAAAAACAAACCTACGATAGTCACCGACAAGCCAAAAATAAACTTCCAACCAATAGCTTCTTTAAAAAACAAGAAACCAGCAAGTGCCATCATAAAGACTTGAAAGTTTCCTAATAAAGTTGCAAGGCCTGGACCGACATAAAAAATACTGCGGTGCCAAAAGTACAAATCAATAGCAAAAAAGGCAGCAGACAAAAACAACCAGCCAAAATACTGCCATGAACGCCACAAATCAGAACGTTTAAATCCACAATAAGCTAACAATACACTGCCGCCAATAAACATGCGATAAAAGCCAGAAACAGATGGATCA
>JAMOMK010000079.1 GCA_027067055.1 Lysobacterales bacterium
ATTGGTACAAGAATATTTAGAACACCATAGAAATCCATCAAATATTGAAACAGGTAATATTATATTGGAATAATAGGACTTTCAGTCCAAAAACAACCTATGGACTTTCAGTCCATAGTCGTTGAGTGATTGAGGAAATGGCATTGACTCCTGTTATTCCCATTCTACGTAACCAATCACCAACAGTACCTGGCGTTGGGATATTTTTCAAACCCAGTAATTTTGTTAGAGTTTCATCTTTTTTGAGGTACTTCAAGTCATCTAAACGTATGCTGCCTTCGTGTTGCATTAGTACCAATGAGTTGATAAATACTGATGGTTTGAAACCTCGATTACTTTTAGGCAATGCGAAATGTTTGTCGATTAGGTTTGTAAGTTTTAGTTTCTGCATTAAGGTGGCGATTGCAAGCAATCCGCCTCTGGATGTTAAAAGTTCATTCGTTGTTGATAGGTTGTGTGGTAATATGTTCATAAGCCTTGGTTTCACCCTTTGGGTGGTATTTGATTTGTAGTAAAACCATTATACACCAAGGCTTCTAGCTTGTTTTGACTTTTCTATATCGGGATTAGGGGAGTAGAAAGACAAACTATTTATTCACTTCAATTGTTTTATCTTCGGTTTTCTTCACACGTATTTTAGTGCTGCCGATGGTTTTATAATTTAAGTTTTTGATGGCGGCTTTTGCATCGCCAATCTTTGGCATCTCAACAAACCCAAAACCCTTTGATTCGCCCGTTTCGCGGTCAATGACTAAATTACAAGACTGAACCACTCCGTATTCTTGAAATAAAACCATTAGTTCGCTTTGGGTTGTTGATCGGTCTAAATTTCGGATTAATAGCTTCATGTGGATTCCATTTGAGAATTATTGATAAAAAGGACGTTACAAACACCCTTAAAAATCATTATTTAATTTAAGAGCATTTGCAATCATTGCCCATAATACCACCGTTAGGCAAATTGATACACTTTTAGCCTTGCCCAATATGAAATGAGCCTGAAACTGGCACAAAGTTTAAAGTTAGTTCATGATGAAGAAATCAGAACAATCATGAAATTAGAAGAGCTAAAAACGATTGATGAACTAAACAAGTTTTATCGTTGCATCTTCAATTTCTCTATGTTTAGTTGCACAGTCTCTTAGATACAAGTTAATTAAGCTCTGATAAGGAATACCTTTTTCTTCAGCCATTTGTTTAAAATAAGTTATTGTATCTTCTTCAATACGAATGGTAATTTGTTTTTTCAACCTTTTTGTATAAGGATTTTTAATTGAGTCTGAAAAATCATAGCTTTCACGCATAATAGTCACCTTCGTATTGTTTTATTTCAAATTTATCGGCTTTTCGTGCTGAAATTATTCTTATGGTATCTTTATTCCTTTCACAATGGCAAACCGTGAGTAAACGATATTGTTGACTCAAACCCATCAAAATAAATCGTTCTTCACCTAATGAATGGTTTGGATCAGGAATCAATCGAGTTAAATCATCAAAAAACACCGTTTTAGCCTCTTCAAATGAAACACCATATTTCTTTTGATTGCTCCCGTTTTATTCTCACCCCATTCAAATATCAAATCATCCATAATTACATTGTGGTTATTAAATAATTTAAAGTCAACTTAATTGACATCATAGAAACTTGATATTTAATGGACTGAAAGATAGTTATGAATAAATAGTAATGCTAGTTAAATGGCATGAGCCGTTGTTTTCATTTAATTGGGCATCTTGGTTTTGTTTGAGACTGTTAAGGAACACAGAGGTTTGCAAAGGAGGCACAGAGTTGCACGGAGGTTTTTTAATTAACTGCCCGATGAGTTTGTTTATTGTTTGATGCCGTAGTGGAGTCCCTTGTGGGCTCCTTATGTAACAATACCGATGAGTTATATCAAGCAAGGCTCCCACAAGGGAAGCCACTACAAATTCTAGTTTTAAATTAGTCAATTATTTAATTGAGATTATGTTGTATTTACACCCTCGATTTTTTGGATTATTGGAAGAATGTTAGTTATGAGATTTAATGGCTATTTTAGTAAAAAC
>JAMOMK010000080.1 GCA_027067055.1 Lysobacterales bacterium
GATAGCAGGCATTCATATTAGAATACAAGGTATTATCAGAACAGTTTTCAGCAAGTTGGAAATATTGAGATTTTAACTAAAAACCATGTCAAGAAATATCTTTTATATTCGCTGAATAGTTACGATTAAAGTATCTATCCGCTTGTTCTACACCCCATTTGTGATAGCCGTAAGAATAAATTTGTCGCAAATCTTCTTTGGCTTCTAAATTAATTTTATAGCTTAATCTCAATACCTAAATCCTTTTTAAATTCTGACAAAATATCAGCTTGTCCTTGTGTAGTAAAGCCATTTTTTTCAGCTTGTATCAGTTTTGCTCGGATAATATTTAACTTATCTTCTTTAACCCGTGCTTGGCGAATCAAATCGTTAACCAGCTCACTTTTGCTTTTATATTCTTGAGATTCTATTTGGGTGTTTATCCAATTATTATTAGGTTCTGTAAATGAAATACTTTGTCTAGTCATAATATTAATACTTGTAATGTGGTGCAATAATACATCATTTCTGCACCATGTGCAATTTTAGATGTTTAATTAATATGGGAAATTTATAAATCTATATACTGGGTATTTGATTGAATAATGCTGTTGGGTTTCGTACCTCAACGCCAAACTACGAATTTATCCCTTTTTCGGGTGGGCAAAATGATAATAGCTATTATTAAGTTGTTGCAAGACTTCTTGATGGGCTTTTAGTCGTGTTGGGTTTAAGCGTTTGCCTTGTAAAGTGATGAGTTGGGTATCTTGATAATCTTGCACTTTGGCAATCAATGTGAAAGTGACGTTATCGGTTTGGACTTGATAGGATTCTTTGAGGGTGGTTGTTTTGTTCCATCTTTTTTTTAAGTTGTGGGTGATTTGTTGGCTGAGGTATTTTAGGTCTTTGCTGTTGTCAGTTTTGGGAAATAAGGTGGGCAAGAAGTGCTTGAAATAGCCATAGGTTAAGCTTTCACTTAATGGATCGTTTTGGTTTTTGCTTATGCCAATGATGATGCAATAACAGGCGAAACAACATTGGTCATAGTCCTGTTGGTTTTCGTGTTTGATGGTAAAGTATTTAAGAGCATTGGCTTTTTCCATGATTTCGATGATGTGGCTTTTGTTTTTTATCAATAAGCGATAAAGCCGTGATTGACTTTCGGGATGGATGAAGTTTTTATTGATGATGTAGTGGTAAAAGCTGTTGTCAAACTCTGCTTTGCCGATGACTTGGGTGATTAAGACTCTATCAGGTATTTGTAGTTTGCCTTGTTGGCATTGGATTATGTCTTTGCATATCTTGGTTTTTGCATAGTTGGCGTTTAAAAATGCTTTGAGTTTGCTGATGATGTGGTTTTGTTTTCTTGCCATTTTTATCTTTGTTCATTGTTATTGGAGCGGTGCTACTGGAGCGGACGACGGGATTTGAACCCGCGCTACTCGGGGGGAAACCCGATAAACAGGTACTGAAAACCTGCGTGCTACCGTTACACTACGTCCGCTTATGTGCGTATTATAACGTGAAACAAAAAAACCTTTGAGAATTATCTCAAAGGTTATCAAACATATCAACTTTGTGATTTAATGTATGAGACAGTATAGTAAGGTTTGGTTCCACCAAATAATTTAGGACGGGTTGATTATAGAAGCAGTTTAAACACCGTTGGAGTTAGAATAAAACTTTTTTTTAGCCTCAGCGTTTGAACCACCCCGACCTGCACCCACCCCTCCAAAGGAGGGGAATTTTTCGAGTTTATTTAAATAATAATTTAAAGCAATTATTTTTGAAAAGTAGTATACTAGTCAGTCATGAAATCACTTAAAAACTTATTTAAAAATAACCAAGAGTGGGCAGAGAGAATAAAACAAGAAGACCCTGCCTTTTTTAAAAACCTCAGTAATCAACAAGCTCCAGAATATTTATGGATTGGTTGTTCTGACTCGCGCGTTCCTGCTAATCAAATCGTTAACTTAGCTCCCGGTGAAGTATTTGTGCACCGCAATATTGCCAATGTAGTTGTGCACACGGACTTGAATTGCTTATCGGTTATTCAATTTGCTGTGGATATCTTAAAAGTTAAGCATATTATTGTTTGTGGTCATTATGGTTGTGGTGGTATCAAATCTGCCATGGAAAAAACCAAATCAGGACATAAAACCAAAAACGTCTGTTTGATTGATAACTGGCTAGGACATATCGAAGATGTCGCTCGTTTCAATAAGGAAGAGCTAAAAGATCTCAGAGGCAAACAACGTTATGACCGTATGTGCGAACTCAATGTTATTGAACAAGTCAAAAACGTTTGCAATACATCCATTGTCAACAAAGCATGGAATGATGGAGCGGATTTGACGGTACATGGTTGGATTTATGATATCAACAATGGCATTTTAAAAGACCTAAAAACAGGCTTAAATACCAGTAAAAAGAGAAAAGACTAATAGAGAAAAGACTACTATGAAACATAAAACCATTATTGAACCATTTCGTATTAAATCAGTTGAACCGATTGAAATGTCAACCGAAGAGCAGCGCATTGATTTTTTAGCACAAGCACACAACAATTTATTTCTAATCGAATCCAAAAAAGTCATTATTGATTTACTTACTGATAGCGGCACATCAGCTATGAGTGCAGAACAATGGGCAGGAATTATGCGAGGTGATGAATCTTATGCTGGTGCGCGTAGTTGGGAGCGTATGCGTGATGCAGTGCGTGATTTAACCGGTTGCCAATACATCATACCAACACACCAAGGCCGTGCGGGAGAGAGTATTTTATACACCCAACTTGGCGGCAAAGGCAAGGTCTTTATCAGCAATACCCATTTTGATACCACCCGTGCCAACATCGAATACGGTGGAGCAACGGCAATTGACTGCCTAACCAAAGAAGGACAACAACCCGCTCTAGAGCATCCCTTCAAAGGCAACATAGACATTGCAAAACTCGAAGCTGCCATAATAGAACACGGTGCAGAAAATATTGGTGCTGTCATTTTAACAGTGACCAACAACTCAGGTGGTGGGCAACCTGTGAGCATGCAAAATGCCAAAGATGTGCGCACAATTTGCGACAAATACGATGTTCTTTATTTACTTGATTGCTGTCGAATCGCCGAAAACTCCTACTTTATTGCCCAACGCGAAGGAGCCTATAAAAATGTAGAATACCGTAAGATTGCTCAAGAAATGTTTGATTTAGTCGATGGTAGCATCATGAGTGCCAAAAAAGATGCTCTGGTTAATATGGGCGGATTTATTGCCCTAAAATCCAAAGAAATTGCCGATTCTTGCACCAATACACTTATCATTAAAGAAGGATTTGTCACCTATGGCGGCTTATCTGGTCGTGATATGGAAGCACTTGCCATCGGTTTGGTTGAAGTATTTGACAAAGATTACCTGCATTACCGCATTACCAGCACAACCTATTTGGGTGATAAATTGCACCAAATGGGTGTGCCTGTTATGCGTCCAATCGGTGGACATGCGGTTTATATTGATGCCAAAGCATTTTATCCACACATTCCTGTAAACCAATACCCTGGACAAGCTCTTGCTTGTGACTTGTACATTAAAGGCGGTATTCGTGGTTGTGAAATTGGTTCGGTGATGTTTGGCAGATATGATAAAAATGGCGAGTTAGTATCCGCTCCAATGGAGCTGGTTAGATTAGCTATCCCAAGAAGGGTTTACACCCAAAGTCATATCGATTATGTGATTGAAACCTTTGAAGAAATTATCAAAGGAAAAGAACACTCACAAGGCATAAAAATCACTTACGAACCTGAATTTTTACGCCACTTTACTGCACATTTTGAACGAATTTAATTATTTGTTAGACAAATGGGATTTAATTTGAGGTATTATGGTCATATTCTACAACCTATAACAAATGACTCTTTTATGTTTAAAAAACTAACCTTAATACTTTTAATTATTAGCACATCATCAATGGCTTATTTACCAAACCAAGGTGATGATGCTCCTGATTTTGAAATAACATCAATCAATGGTGAGCATTTTAAACTCAGTGATTTCAAAGGAAAACAAAGCGTCTATGTGGTTTATTGGAACACTTGGTGCTATTACTGCATGAAGAAAGTTTCAAAATTAAAAGCTATAGAAAAAAACTTTAGTGACAAAATAAAAATTATCGCAATTAATACTTCACGCGATGATTCTATTCAAGAATCATTGGCGTTTCAAAAACGCTTTGACATTAATTATTTTCTTGCCTTTGATGACAATGAAATCATCACAGACCTGTACAATGTTCATGGTGTTCCTACCGAGTTCATTATTGACATTAATGGAGTTATCCAACACCGTGATGATGTTCCTGATGAGATTGAAGCACATTTGAGCAAATGGAATACAGTGAAAAATCATGAGTAAACACGCAAAATCGGCAGGCGATGCTCACTATTTAACGCAAAAGCCAACAATCAAAGCTTTCAAAGAGCATTGGACAACTGGTATTAGTCGCCGAAGCTTTATTAAAAGCACTGCCATTATTTCATTGCTTGCAAGTATGCCAGCATGTAAGCCCTCTATTGATAATCAAAAATTAGTTAAGCCAAAACTAAAATCAACCATCCCAACAGTAAAAATTCCAAAGCAAGCATTTAATACCGAACAAAAACTAGATTTAGATGCTATTTTTATGCGTTTGCTACCAGATGATGACGATGGACCAAGTGCCAATGACCTCAATGTCACTACCTATCTTGAATGGGCAATGACTGATGAGGTCAATATCAATGATGGCGATCCAGAATTTATCATAAAAGGCATTGGCTGGATTAATCAACTGGCACAAGACGAAGTTGGAATGCGTTTTCGTGATGCCAGTAACAAACAACAAGATGAGCTAATTACCCAAAGTATTAACTCCAAAGCGGGTCGAAACTGGGCTTCAATTCTACTCTATTACTTGGTTGAAGCCATTACACTTGATCCGTTTTATGGCGGCAACACTAATCAGATTGCCTGGCAATGGCTAGAACATCAGGGTGGATTTCCTCACCCTATTCAAGGCAAAACTTACCGAGATTTCGAATAATGAAAACCTACAAATTATATAGAGATACCTGCCTATGCAGGTATGACGTTGTTATATTATGAAAACACTAAATTGTGATATTTGCATTATTGGTAGTGGCGTTGGCGGAGCACCTGTTGCCTATGAACTCTCCAAAGCTGGTCACAAAGTTATCGTTTTGGAGAAAGGACCTTGGCACAACGAGCAAGACTTTAAAAAAGATGAAATGCTCGGAAGAAGACGTGTATTTCGTTCCAAACTGTCTCAAGAACCTCATGTATTAGCCGAACCCAATGACGATGGTGGCTTTGATGAGTCCACAACTTCTCAGTTTTGGGGTGGCAATATAGTCGGTGGCGCCAGTAATTTTATGAGTGCCTACTTTTACCGCTTAAAGCCCCAGGATTTTAAACTACTATCAACTTTTGGAGCAATCGACGGTGCCAATATTGTTGACTGGCCTATAAGTTACGATGATATGGAACCATATTATGACAAAGTTGAAAAGCTCATAGGCGTTTCAGGAAAGGTACGTGAGCATAAGTTTGCAGAACCACGCTCTACTCCTGATTTTCCTTTCCTGCCAACTGCAGAACACCCGATTGCACGTTGGTTTGACAAAGCTGCTAATGAAGTTGGCTTTACACCATTGATTATGTCACGAGGCATTTTATCTAAATCCCACAACAATAGAAAGCCTTGCGAATATTCTGGCTATTGTGGCAGTTATGGCTGTAGCTCAGGGGCTAAGGCCTCATCACGTGCAGCTTTACTCGATGATGCCATCAAAACAAACAACTGCGAAATCATTACTCATGCCAAAGCGTACAAAATAAATACCGACATCGATGGCAATGCTTCATCGGTTAATTATTACGATGAAAAGGGCAAAACTGTACAAATTAATGCAAAAAAAATAGTCATCGCTTGTTATTCAATCGAGTCATCTCGTTTGCTACTGGCCTCAAAAAGCCAATCTCATCCTAATGGCATAGGTAATAAGCACAAACAAGTCGGCAAAAACCTACACTGTTGTGCAGGTGGAACGGGTCACGGTACTTTTGACTTAACCAAACTAGCAAAGGATAAGCGGGCTGAATTAATGGTTCGCGGTCCATTTTTTAACCGCTCCTTGCAAGATTGGTATGTTATTGATGACAAATCCATTAGTGATAAACCCATCAAAGGCGGAACAATTGACTTTGTTTTTGATCCTCCATCACCTACTGCCGATGCCCACCCTTTACGGTTTGATGATGGCGAGTTACTTTGGGGAACAAAACTCAAACAAAATATCAAATCAGCATTTACTCAATCCAAAGATTTTAAATTTGAAGTTTTTTGTGACTGGTTGCCAAACGATGATTGCAATATTTCATTGGATAAATCCATCACCGACAAATGGGGCGATGCTGTAGCAAAAGTCAAGGTTGGATTTCATTCTCACGATGTTAAAGTAGCACAATATATAGTTGATAAAGGTGTAAAAATGATGAAAGCAATGGGGGCAGATAAGGCACATGGTAATGTATGGACAGACCCAACATCCAACCTAATGGCTGGTGGGCTACGTTTTGGCAATGACCCAAAGACCTCTGCACTAGATGCAAACTGTCGCGTACACGGAACCAACAACTTATATGTAACCGATGGTAGCTTTATGCCTAATGGCGGCAGCGTCACCCCAACTTTTACTATTTATGCTAACTCATTTCGCGTAGCAGATAAGATATTAAAAGCTATGTCAATATGATTTAGGTTGATGTTCCTAAAAAATAAATCGATGACAAATATGCTCTTCCGTTCTTATCAATAGCTTTCAGTCTGAATTGCTTGTTTTTAATGCTTGTTTTATTTACTTTTATTTCAAACCCATTGTTAGGCAGGTTGGGGTCTTCAATTTCTGGAAACTGTTGATGTATTCCTATGTTTTTTATTTGATAATCAGTTATTTTTATCTCTTCTTGACTCAGCAACCAAAGCGACTTTATTCCCACCCGATGCAAAGTCACCCATCCAGAAATAGTAACAGTCATCTCATCTATTTGCGGGTTGATATAAAAAAGTGGTGGTATCTCACATAAACCTCCATCATTTATTTTAAACAAATGAAACTGTTTGTTGCTTTGCTCTATACTGACTGTTTCCAGGTAATGCATCTGTGGGAAATAGTGGCATAGCTGTGCATAATATTTGCCTTTATTCTTGAGTTTAAGAGTAGAGTCCTCCACCACTAGAAGTGCTTTTTCTCTATAATTTTGCGGCTTATCCAGTAACATGCCCATTATTTGTAATTGCTTTTGGCGACCATGTTTGATGCTCTTTTCATGTGGCAATACTTTAATTTCATCGGGCATATTGAGTTCAAATGCTAACTCTGCTGCTGTCATAAAATAATCAGCAACTAGGTTATTTATTTTTAAAACTTTAAGGTTTTTATCTACTTCTTGCGATAACTTTTCCCACCCTATTGAGTTGTCCAATATTCGTGCTTGAATAGTTGAGGATTCTTTTCCATCAAAGGTCAATATCAACAATAAAAACAGGGAAAAAACACCTCCTGTAATCATAGCAAAATTGAGTAGCCTTTTATTCTTTGCCAATAAGTATGGTGCCAAAACCAACACAGGAATATAAGAAATTAACAGCCAATGCACAGTTGTTCGTAACCCATCTGCAAATAAACTGGTGATAAAGTAAAAAATAGCATGCAGTAACGCTGTTAATAATATCCATTTCACTACCCGTGGCTGATGTGCTATCTTTGTCATGCCTTTGAACCAAACAAATAAAACCACTGGCGTAATGACAACAAACTGCGAGAGAGTGAAATTGAGGTTACCAAGTTGAAATTCCCATGGGTGCCTGCGACCAAACTGGAAAACAAATAGGGCGAAGTCATGAGTGATATTAAAATACAGTATTGGCAATAGCCCCAATAACCCAAGTGGTAAAGCGAGCAGCAAAGCAGGCTTGAGCACTCTTGAATCCTTATAAAAGAGCGCAATAAAAGCGATACCTGCAAAGAACAACCAAATCCACATACGTACATGGACATTAAGACCCAAGGCTAATAATATCCCGATTATTATCCAATCCTTATTTCTATTGTATTTAATCGCCCTAACAAGGAAAAAACTCAACCACATAACAAAAAATACTAACCAAATATCAGGCAATGCCATTGTTGCTATTAAGGCTAATAAAGGAACAGATAGAATTAACAGTGTATTTTTAAATTTAACATCGAACTCTTTAGCAAGCAAAGATGTTGCATAAATCAAACCAATAAAACTCAAATACGAAAAGAACCTCAGAGAAAAATAATGATTGCCAAAGATTTCTGTTCCTAAGCGTATCATCCAAGGACTCCACCCAGGAATTTCAGTATAAGACCAGTTTAGGTGTTGAGCCTCTAACCAATAAAATGCTTCGTCACCAAATAGTTGCATGTTAAATACAAGCCATAGCTGCAGAGTCAACAGGCTCAATACAAAAATAGTAAGTAGATAGTTAGCGGCTTTTAGCATTCAGGGATTTTTAAGTACTTTCCTGCACGAATCAAATAGCGAGGTGCTTTTAAGTGATTTATGCGTGCAATTTCTTTACGGCTTGTACATTTGAATTTTCTTGCTATTTTACCTAAAACATCTCCAGGCTTTACCTTATATCGAAAGTAACCTTGGGTTTCTCGAAAGTCGGCATCGTGAAAAGACTTGGCTAATTTCATAAACCCATTGTCTTGACACTTGCTATTAAACACTTCTTCTAAAACTCCAGGAATACGTAAATCAACATGCGCTTTGATGGTATTGTCAGCTTTAATGCCTGAATTGAGATTGCGCAAAATACGAAACCAACCATCTTGGCGTTGCTCTTGCCCTAAACATATTGCCAACTCGCTTAATGAAGTTGGTTTAGCTAGGTTTACGGTAATAATGTCGGTATTAATTTTATCCAAGCGTACATTGAACTTTTGTGGGTCTTGAAAAATCAACATTGCTGCCAACACAACTGGAACATAATGCCGTGTTTCACGAGGCAAGTCGTAATAAAAACCCTTATTCCAAAATGGTTTGTTTTTATGTTGTTGGTTTAATCTCTTGAAACGAGTTTCACCAGAGTTATAGGCAGCTAAAACTTTAGCTCTATCACCATCGTATATATTAAGTTGTTCGTTTATATACCTAGCAGCAGCCTGTGCCGACTTTGCTGGGTTAAAACGCAAATCATAAGCTCCATCTTTGCCAGCCAGCCCTAAACGTCTAGCTGTTGCTGGCATGAGTTGGAACAGCCCGCCAGCACCTGCTCGCGAGCGTGAGTGCACCCTTCCTCCTGATTCTTGCGCCATAATTGCAAGAACCAAGGCTTCATCTAATGCATATTTTGCTAAAGCAGGTTTAATTTCTTTTTGTAAAAATTGATAATACTGCCAGGTACTAATCAACTGAGGTCTTTTCCATGTAAGCCACTCATTTAATGCACCGCGAATTAATTCATTTTTCATTAGGTTACTTGAGAGGTGAATTTTTTTTATCTTATTGCCATTTTTTGTCAATTCTGATTTATCTGAAATTAGGCTGCTTTGCTCGTCCGTAACAATTTCGTGTCCATCTGTTAACAACCCTCTTTCTTGCAACCATGAATTAAGCTCAGTATCAAACTCTTTTTTGCAACTTGCATCTGCATAACATTGTGTCATCCTATCTATTAAAGATATACGAGTAACCGACTCTTCTTGTTTTAGCGTACTTTGTGGTTCAATGACTGCTGTTTTTTTCTGTTTATTTAAACTTTGGCACGAGATTAAACCCAGCAAAGAAATAACCGTTAATAAAATATTTTTCATGTTCGCTTTACAGACCCTATTCTCATTGTGTAATATGTTATCAACTAAATAACAGTGTTTAAAAAATTCTTAATTTATGAGTGTTTTAACTTCAATAAAGAAATTGATGAGATTATCTGACATCTCAAAAGAATTAACAAGTCATGAATCTGAACAATTGCATTTAGCACTGACAACATTAATGATTGAGATGATACGTGCAGACTTTGTCGAGCTGCAGAAAGAAAAAAAAATTATGCTTGATGTCATTACTGCTAGTATGGATTTATCCGACGACGAGGCTTACTCTCTTATTGAAAATGCTGAAATAAATAGTGACTTTACACTCTCATTACAGTCTCATACTTCTGTAATAAATAATTTTTTAACTGTTAATAAAAAGAAAACTTTTATGAAAAACTTATGGGTTTTAGCTAATATTGATGATGAATTGCACAAATTAGAGTTTAACTTATTAAATGAGGTAGGAGGGTTGCTTGGATTCTCAGCAACTCAACTTAAGCAAATTTACAATGATAATAACAATAACTAGGTGATATTATGGATTTAACACATTTCCTAAAAATGATGAAAGAGAAAAACGGCTCTGACATGTTTCTCAGTACTGGTGCTCCAATCAACATTAAGGTTGAAGGTGTTTTGCAGCCTCTTGGAAGCACTCCCTTACCTAATGGCTTAGTTAAAAAAATAGCCTATTCAATAATGGATGAAGGACAGGTTCCTCAATTTGAAAAAGACTGCGAATTAAACTTAGCCATTTCACTAGCAGGGGTTGGGCGCTTTAGAGTCAATGTGTTTAAGCAACGCAATGAAATTGGCATGGTTATTCGTACTATTAAAACTGAAATCCCATCAGCAAAAGATTTGAAAATGCCTGAGCTACTAAATAAGCTCATTCTTGACAAGCGTGGATTAATACTCGTTGCAGGAGCAACAGGCTCTGGTAAATCAACCACGATGGCATCCATGATTAATCACCGCAACGAACAGATGACAGGACATATTTTAACCATTGAAGATCCTATTGAGTTTATGCACAGACACAAAAAATCCATTGTCAATCAACGTGAGGTTGGCTCTGATACTCACAGCTATCACAATGCTTTAAAAAGTGCTTTACGTGAAGCACCTGATGTGATTTTAATTGGAGAAATTAGAGACCGAGACACGATGGAAGCAGCTATTTCGTTTGCTGAAACAGGGCATTTATGTTTGGCAACAATACATGCTAACAACTCTGATCAAGCCATCGAACGTGTTCTTAACTTTTTCCCTAGTGATACCCATAAAAATGTCTTACTTAATCTTGCTTTAAATATCAAAGCCATTATTTCTCAGCGCTTAGTTAAAGATATTGAAGGTAAGCGTTTACCTTCTTGCGAAATTCTCATAAACACACCAATGATTCGTGAGATGATACGTCGAGGAGAAGTCAACAAGCTAAAAGAAGCAATGGAGGCCTCTTTAGATGATGGCATGAGAACATTTGATACAGACTTGTATGAACTATACAAAAAAGATGTTATTACTTTGGAAGAAGCATTGGAGAATGCCGACTCACCTCAAGGATTAAAAGTCAAAATCAGTCTAAATGAAGGCAGTGATGAGGACACAGATGAAATGTCAGAATTTCAAAGCTCCTCGAACAGCTTTTTCTAGTTGACTAACAAAGGGCATTTAGACTTCTGAGTCATTTCACTGTATAATAATTTTTTCCTTGAAATGATTCATCCACAATAAAAAGCTATGAAAATTATTATAAAACCGATAATCGCTCTAGTATTATGTTTCACTCTAGTGGCATGCAACAATTCCGAACCTTCAGATGGAACTGCAAAGCCGGCAAAAAAAGAAAACAACCGCTACCCTGGCAAAAAAGTTTATTACCATTCTATGGACGGAGGGCCGACCACTTTAGATCCAGTGCGATCTGCAACTGTTTATACTAGCTTTATAGTTAAAAATGTTTTCGACACGCTCTACACTTACAAATACTTAACTCGCCCTTATACTGTGAAACCAAATCTGGCAACTGCCATGCCAGAGGTCAGTGAAGATGGTTTAACTTACATTATTCGTATCAAACAAGGCGTTGAATTTCAAGACAATGAAGCATTCCCTAACAATCAAGGTCGTGAAGTTCATGCCAGTGACTTCGTCTATTCATTACAGCGGCATTTTGATAAAAAATTCAAATCGCAAGGCGCATGGCTTTTCTCAGGTCGAATAGTGGGATTAGATGATTGGAAAAAACAAGGTTCAGACTACTCTAAAACAATTGAAGGCTTACAGGCTCTCGATGATTACACCATCCAAATCAAACTCACAGCTCCCTATCCACAACTCATTTATACGCTTGCTATGGGGTATACAGGAATCATCCCACATGAAGCCGTTGAATTTTATGGCAGTGAATTTGGCTCAAACCCCGTTGGTTCTGGACCTTTTATTTTAAAATCATTTAATCAGCAGAAAGCGGTTTTATTTAAAAACCCTAAATTTAGAAAAGAACCCTTGAACTTAGCGTTCGAAGGCTACCAAGAAAACCTGCATGGTTTTACTGGAGTCAAAACACTAGAGGGTGAATCACCTCCGTTTATTGATGTTATGGAAATCCACTTTATTAAAGAGACCTCTTCTAGATGGAATTCATTTACAAAGGGCAATGAAATTCAATATACTGCGGTTCCCAAGGAAAAATCAAGCAGTGTTATCATGAAGAAAAAGCCGTTAACACTCTACCCTCAAATAGTTGACAACTACCACCATACTTTTATCGTTGAATCAGGTTTCGTTTATTCGGGCTTTGACATGGAAAACCCAACTTTTGGCAATAACGGCGATGCTCAACACGATGCAAAAAACAAAGCCTTACGTTGTGCCATTCGTAAAAGCTTTAACTGGGATCAACGCAACCGTGCCTTTTATTTTAACCTTGGCACTGTTTTTCCTGGTGTCATTACTCCATCTGTCATGGAGTTTGACCCAAATGCAGACCAAGAGTCGATTACACTTGATATCGAAGCCGGGAAAAAACTTCTTGCAGATGCTGGCTGGACAACAGACACACTTCCTGAATTAGAATACCACACCTCAGGAAACGTAAACTCGCGTATGTTCTTTGAACAATTCAGAGGGTTCCTAAAGAAAATAGGTTATCCTGTTAATAAAGTTAAATACAAGCCATATCCCAGCTTCGGATCATTTAATCAAGCACTAAAAAGTGGTAAAACACCCTATTTTACTTTAGCTTGGAGCTTAGATTATCCCGATGCTGAAAACACATTACAGTTGTTTTATGGACCAAACAAATCACCAGGTTCAAACAGCTTTAATTATGTAAATCCCGAATTTGATACCCTGTTCAAACAAGCAAAGGTTTTACAACCCTCGCCAGAGCGTACAGAAATATACCAAAAACTAAATAAAATGGTTATTGATGATTGTGTGATAATATCTGGTTTGTCACGCAACAAGATTTATTTATGGCACAAAGATGTCATCATGTTTCCAGATAGAGATGTACTTGGTGGTGCTTTTGCCCGATACATCGATGTTAAATAATTTAGAGGAATAATTGACTTGGATATTTTGAAATTTGCATTGCGTAAACTGATTGGTGGAATTCCGCTAATCCTTGGTGTTACTTTTATTGCCTTTTTATTAATGGTTTATTTTGGACCCGACTTAACCTATGAAAAACTTGGGAAAAATCCCACAGCTCAAGAAATTGTCGACATTCGTCACGAACTTGGATATGACCAGCCTTTTATCAAACGCTATGGCAATTATTTAAAACAACTTATTACACTTGATTTTGGCAATGCTGAGATTCGTGATGCAAAAGTATCTACCATTTTAAAAGAAACCATGCCTGTATCGCTGCATTTAATCATTCCTGGGTTTATCTTGGGAAATATCCTTGCCATTGCGCTGGCTCTATTGGCGGCTTACCACCGAGGCTCTTGGGTTGACAAATTCATTATGACTAGCTCAGTTGTCGGAATGAGCATTTCTTTTTTGATTGTTATTATTGTTTTTCAATTAGTCTTTAGTTCATCTTTTGGACTTAACCTCTTCCCTGTGCGTGGTTGGGAAGTATACGATGCAGATAAAAATATTATCTGGGGGCAGTATTTTATGTATGTTGCCGTACCAACAATGGCAACGGTATTTGTTGCTTTAGGGTACAACACCCGTTTTTATCGCGCTGTATTGGTCGAAGAAATGACCAAAGACCATGTCCGAACTGCAAAAGCTTTTGGGCACAAACCTGCATCCTTACTCTTTAAAGGTGTTTTGAAAAATGCCATGGTTCCTATTACAACACGAATCATGTTTTCCATTCCTTTAGTTGTTGTCAGTGGAAGTTTACTCATTGAAAGTTATTTTGGCATACCTGGAGTTGGCAAAGTAACCTTTGATGCAATTATTGCTGGTGACCAAAACATCCTTAAAGCCATTGTTGGCTTAACTGCTGTATTATTTGTGGTTGTTTTGATGTTTACTGATATATTGTACCGCGTGTTTGATCCACGTGTAGAACTAAAATAAGAGAACAATGAATATGAGTACAGAAGTAATAGATTTTTCAAAAATGGAAAAGGGCGATTCTCTTTGGGACAAAGCGTGGTATAAATTTAAAAGAGACAGCATGGGTAAAACAGGTGCTATCATCGTTTTGGTTTATTTTATAATAGCCCTTGGCGTGTGGTTTGGCTTATGGGGTACTGCGTGGAGTGACACAAGTGATTTATTGCAAGCAGATCCATCTTGGCAACATTTAATTGGCACCAATCAAATCGGTCAAGATGTATTTACTCGCGTTATTTATTCGACTAAAGTTGCTTTTGAAGTTGGATTAGTTGTTGCCGTATTCTCCACTATTCTTGGCGCTATTCTTGGCTCAGTTTCAGGTTATTTTAGTGGCACCTGGATAGACTCAATTATCTTATGGTTTATGGGTGTATTGGACTCCATACCTTTCTATTTATTTGTGGCTGCAGTTGCTTTTGCCTTAAAGGAAAACCCATTTGCAATGCATATTGCCATGATTTCGACCTTTTGGACAGGTACAGCTAGGGTTATTCGTGGAGAAGTTATCAAACTAAAAGGACAAGAGTTTGTCGAAGCAGCACGCTCTATAGGCGTTAGGGAGAACAAAATTATTTTTAAACACATCATGCCTAACACCTCTCACATTCTCCTTGTTCAAGGAACCATAGCTTTTGTTGCAGCGATAAAATCAGAGGTGATTTTGAGTTTTTTGGGAATGGGAGTAAAAGATGGTGTCTCTTGGGGACTGATGATTTCAGAGTCCACTCAAGACATTCAAGCAGGTCATTTTAATAACTTTATTGCTTCTTCGGTTTTTCTTTTTGTTCTAGTAATTGCCTTTAATATGTTTTCAGATTCCATGCAAGACGCACTTGACCCTAAGAAGGTAAGCTAATGAGAATTCTAGCAATTGTAATTTCATTTATTTTTATTGTATCTTGCGGAAGCAGCTCATCTAGGCGAGTGCATGAAAAACAACGCACACCCTCAGATGTACAAATCAATGCATTAGATTTTGCCAATAAAAAGCTTGAACTGCGTTTTGAATACCGCACTTATGTTGAGAAAACGTTAATCACAATGAATTGTGATTTAACTCTCAATAAAAAACCCTCAATTCAACTCATTAAAGACAGTCATCTAGAACTTGGGGCTTTTTCAACTGAAATTATATCCTTTGATCTAAATTCTCAGGTATTGCCTGCATTGAATAAAGCTAAAACTATAGACTACAATCTCGAATGCACAGCCACATACAATAAAGGCACTGAATACATGCAAAAAACATCTGTTTTACATTTGGTTCCTGCAAGCCAAGATAAATACAGATAGAAGGTTTATCTTTTTAATAGGGAAGAAATTCCCAATTGTTTTTTAATCACTTCAGCAAATAAATGTGTTCCATTTTTGACTGAATTGGTCCAATCATCGCCTGCTTCTTCATTGGCATTGTCGCTGATAAACTTATAAGCATCAAAGGCAACATCATGGTGCTGGCAAACTTTTTTAAGAGCATAAGCTTCCATATCAACCAAATCTATTTCAATGCCAAGCCCTTCTAATTGTTTTGATGCATTTGTAATAAAACTATCGCCTGTCCCCAAAACAATCCCTTGTTTTTTTGGCAAAACTTCATTAGTCAAAGGTGTAATCCCTCGCGGAAAATCTAACCCCCGAACATCCATATCTGCCTGTACAAAATGTACAACCTTATGTAAGCCCACTAAATTTGAAATACCACCAGCAGTTCCATAGTTAACAACTAATTCTGGAGAATAACGCAAGATGGCTTCATACAGTTTGATGCAGGCATTAACCTTTCCAATTCCTGTGTGGATTACGGGAGCATACTCATTTAAACCATCCGCTTCATCTGCTAATGCCGTGACAATAATATATTTCATTAAAAAATAGCCTGTTTAATGTCTTATTATAATCAATATTCGTTATAATTTATTTTTTATTCAAAACAAAACAATGAAAATAGCATTAATCACAGGAGCTAATCGTGGCATTGGGCTAGAAATTGCTAAACAATTACAAGGCAAAAACTATAGTGTCATCGCAGCTTGTCGCCAATCGAGTCCAGAACTTGAACAATTAAATTGTCAAATTGAAACAGGTTTTGATGTCGAAAATGAGCTTTCAGTCAAGCGATTAGCAGATAAACTCAAAAACACAAAGATTGATTTATTGATCAACAATGCAGGCATTTTATCAAGTATGGACTTAAACTCTTTAGATTATGATGCCATACGCAAACAGTTTGAAATCAATACATTAGGTCCGCTTCGTGTTACAGAAAATTTTATTCCACATCTGTCTAATGGCTCAAAAATTGCCATTATTACCTCTCGCATGGGTTCAATTACAGATGGCTCAGGCGGTCAGTATGGTTATCGCATCAGCAAAACTGCCGTTAATATGGTGGGTAGCTGCTTAGCTCACGACCTTAAATCAAAAGGAATAGCCGTTGCGTTACTGCACCCAGGTTATGTTCGTACCGACATGACTGGCAATCAAGGATTTATAGAAACAAGCGAATCTGCCAGCGGACTTATCAAACGAATTGAAGAGCTTAATAGTGATAATACTGGTGGTTTTTGGCATACAGATGGAACACAATTACCATGGTAGCTCAAACCTATTTTTTTAAACGAGCATTGGTAGGCGAAACATGGCAACAGAATATTCGCGTGGTGGTTAATTCACAAGGGTTATTTTCAGAAATTAAGGCTGACACCTCTTACGAAAGGCACGATACCCAACTAGACTGTATTATACCAACCATGCCCAATTGTCATTCACATGTATTCCAACGCTGCATGGCTGGATTAACTGAATTTAAAACATCTGACAATGATAGCTTCTGGTCATGGCGTGATTTAATGTACCAATATGCCAACCAAATTGACTCAGAGCAACTCTACCATATTGCTAAATATACCTACAGTGAAATGCTTGAGGCTGGTTATACTTCGGCATGCGAATTTCATTACATTCACCGCGAGTTAGGTGATAAAAACAATACCGAAAACATGTCATTGGCGATTATAAAAGCGGCGCATGAAGTCGGTATTGTTCTTAGTTTACTCCCTGTTTTATACACACAGGCTCACATTGATGGCACAAAACTTTCCAATCTACAGCAACGCTTCTATCTCACCACTGATGAATATATTTCACTCTACAAAACTTTAGAGAAACAACTCTGTCCAGAGCAAAACATGGGCATCTGTTTTCACTCACTTCGTGCGGTGTCATTAGAACAAATGCAAAAGGTCTTAAAATCACTGGATAAGGGACAACCCATCCACATTCATATTGCAGAACAACAAGTTGAAGTAACACAAATACAACAACACACACAATTACGCCCTGTAGAATACTTGCACCAAAATTTTGAGGTCAATAAAAACTGGTGCCTTATTCATGCAACCCATCTTAACGAACAAGAAGTCAAACAGATTACTCTTTCGGGAGCCGTTGCTGGAATTTGCCCTCTAACAGAAGCCAACCTGGGTGATGGTATTTTTCCACTTCCTGAATTTTTACAACACAAAGGTCAATTAGCCATTGGTTCAGACAGTCATATCTTAATCAACCCGTTTCAAGAAATACAAATGCTTGAATATTCTCAACGCTTGCATAAACAACAACGAGTAATTGCCAGTACATCAAACAACCCACATGTAGGAACGTTACTATGGACAAAAGCAGTTGCAGGTGGCGCACAAGCTTGTCAATTAGCCGTAAACGGCATGCAAATTGGGCAGCAAGCCAACTGGATTAGCCTTGATACAAAGCACCCTTCACTGGTTAATCTGTCAGGTGAAAAGTGTCTGGATTCAGTGATATTTGCCAACAATCAAATCCCTTACCAGTCCTATCTAAAAGGTAAAAAAATCATTCCAATGCATCAAAGCATCAAAGAAAACTACAAAAACACATTAAAATCACTTAGAAACTAAGGTTTTTGACTTTTTTTTGTTATTATAGCGGGTCGCATAATAATGCATAACACTATTGATATTTAGGAAAAAATAATGGCAAGAGTTACGATTGAAGATTGTTTAGAATTTGTTGATAACCGCTTTGAGTTGGTTCAATTAGCTGCAAAACGCGCACGTTTGATTGCCAACGGTCAAGCGCCACTGGTTGAAGAAGAGAATGACAAACCAACGGTTTTGGCATTACGTGAAATCGCAGCTGGATTAATGACAACTGAAAAACTAAAAGAGTTAGAGTTAGAACAAAAACGCGTTCAAGAGTTAGATGAATGGAATGCAGCCGCTGAAGAACAAGATTCACAAATGATTTAAATCTTTATGCGAATTGTTTTTCACAATAAATTATTTTACAAGTCGTGACTGAAGAATCCACAGTCACGACCATACTCGCCCACCCTGCCGTTGTTTCTGCACAAAAAACACTCACCAATTTAACCAGCAATTATTTAAAACCCAATGAACAGTTGATTCTTTCAAAAGCAATCAATTATGGTGCCAAAGCTCATAGAAAGCAATTTCGTAAATCTGGTGAACCCTATATTACCCATCCAATTACAGTTGCAGCTATACTTGCTAAGCACCAGTTTGACATTAACACCTTATGTGCAGCCCTATTACATGACACCATTGAAGATACCGAGGTTACCCAAAGAGACTTAAGAAAACAGTTTAATCGAACAGTTGCATACTTAGTCCAAGCCGTTACAAAAATAGATAAATTAAAATTTCGAAATTTGCATGAAGCGCAAGCTGAAACATTTGTCAAAATGCTTTTTGCTATGGCAGAAGATGTACGTGTCATTATCATTAAACTTGCTGACAGGCTCCACAATATGCGTACGATTGCTGCCATGAGTGAGGCAAGCCGTAAAAGAATTGCCAGAGAAACACTTGATGTCTATGCACCAATTGCTGAGCGCTTAGGGTTAAAATCAATTCAAGAGGAAATGGAAGATCACGCATTTTCAGCACTGCTTCCTAATATTTCTGAAAAAATAATCACAAATGTCAATGAACTATCAGGTAACAGGCAAAAAGCAATTGAAAAAATTCAAAAGAAAATTGCCAAAGCCCTATTGCATTCAGGACTAACACCAACAGTAGATGGTAGACAGAAGTCCATTTATAGCATCTATAAGAAACAAAAACGGAAAAACCTTAAATTTGAACAAATCCATGATGTGTTTGGCATTCGAGTCATCGTCAGATCTGTACAAGATTGCTATATTGCACTCGGTGTTATTCATGGACTTTACGTTCCACGCGAACACAGTTTTAAAGATTATATTGCTGTACCAAAGTCTAATGGCTATCAATCCCTACACACCCTAGTGACTGGGCCTTATGGTCTAGCCATTGAAATACAAATTCGTACCGATGAAATGGATAAAGTCTGCGAATCTGGCGTTGCTGCCCATTGGATGTACAAAAACAAAGACCATAACAGTGATAAAAGATTAACCCTAGCGCGAAACTGGCTTGGTAGTTTACTGCATTTACAAAAAAACACTGGAAGCTCATTAGAGTTTTACGAAAACATGAAAAAAGATTTGGTAACCGATGAAATCTATGTTTTCACTCCCAGAGGAAAAATTATTCAATTGCCATTAAATTCAACTGTTTTAGATTTTGCTTATGCCATTCACACAAAAGTCGGTTCTTATGCGGTCGCATCCGAAATCAATGATAAACCTGCCTCATTAAAACAAAAACTGTATACTGGACAAACTGTTAATATTATTACCGATGAGCAAGCATCACCCAAAACCGAATGGTTACAGATAGTCACAACAAGTAAAGCACGAACAGCCATCAGACATGCGCTTAAACAAATTAAAGATGAGGATGCTATTTTTGTTGGACATCGAATGCTCGATAGAGCCTTAGATACCTACGGCTATTCATTTGATTCATTAGATAAGCGAGCTATCAGACGCGTACTAAAATATTATAAAAAAGATAGCATGGATGAGCTATTAAAATCCTTTGCTCTTGGAGAGCTTCTGCCTTCAATTGCAGCCAAAAAACTCTTGCCGCTACTGAAACAAAGAGGTATTGGCAAAACATATTCACCCAAAGAGGCACTTTCAATTACTGGCAAAGAAGGCTCTATAATTAATTACCCTCACTGTTGCGAACCCATTGTTGGTGATGAAGTTATTGGCTATTTAAGTCCTGCAAAAGGTATAGTTGTGCATAGAAAAAACTGTGCTAATTTAGAAGAGTTAGAAAAAAGTCCAGAACGCATGGTTGTCATGAACTGGGACTTAGAACAGAAAATGATGTTCCAAACAACTATCCAAATGGATGTTATTAACAAACAAGGAGTCTTAGCTCAACTTGCCAGTGTGGTGGCAGATAACCACGGCAATATAGAAAGATTCGAACAAGTTGACCGCGATGGAAACTACTCAGGATTAGAGTTCCACTTAAGTATCACTGACACAGATATGCTCAACAATATTTTATACAAACTAAGACAGTTGCCTGAAGTCTTAAAAGCCAATAGGAAAGAATTCAAATGAGAAAAATTATACAAACAGAAAATGCACCTGGTGCAATCGGAACTTACTCACAGGCAGTCGTTCATAACGGAGTTTTATACACTTCAGGACAAATTCCAATCAATCCAAAGACAGGAAAAATGCTGGAAGACGACTTTTCCAAGCAAACCCATCAAGTCTTCAATAACCTTCACGCCATTGCCATAGCCGCTGGCACCAGCCTACAAAACACTTTGAAACTTAATATTTTTGTACAGGACTTATCGTATTTTTCCACATTAAATACTATTATGTCTGAATACTTTGAACAACCGTTCCCTGCACGCGCGGCAATTCAAGTAGCGGGGCTACCTAAAAATGCCATGGTAGAAATGGATGCAATTATTGCAGTTTGATATTTTCCAAACCAAAAATTATTGCTGTCATTTAAATTAAACAACGCTTATTCCCCGAGAATGCAGTAAGCGAAAATACAACAGAGAGAGATATGAAAAAAATAAATACTACACTATTTTTCATTATTATGCTGGTTATTGTTAGCACAATATCTTCAGCAAATATACTACTCCCCATTGTCCAGACCAATTTTCACTTTCTTTTAAGATATAAAACCAGTTGTTAAATTTGTTTATTTTTTGACTTTCACATCAATCTTTTTTAATACTATGTTAGCCGCTTTAGTTTCATTGTGGAGCGTAGCGGAACAATGAAACTAAAGCGGCAGGGTTTTTGTTTTTTTACCCTCTTTTCAAGCAGTTTTGTGTAGCTTTTAACTACCTAAATACACCTCTGCTGGTGTCTTATAATCCAATGATTGATGGTACCTTTCTTCATTGTAAAATGTAAAATATTTTTCTAATCCCGTCTGCACTTCTTGCACACTTGCATATTCTTTTACTTTAAGTGTGCTACCAACAAGTTTTATAATGAACCAAGCGCCTATAGTACCAAATCCAGATGTTATATTTAAGAATGGATTTGATAACCCTGTAATAATACTTCCATCAATTACAAGTCAGGGATTAACTATTACCGCTTTTGGAGTTCCAACGATTACGACAGGTATGTCATTTGGTAAGATTATACTAACAGAAACTAATGGGCTTTCTCCCCCATTACATGTCACTGTATCGGTAAATCAAGTACTACCATTTGGAGGAACAGCACCACCAGATCTTTGATAATTAAATTTATCTTGACTCACAAAAAAGCAGCTTAACTTTAATAAGCTGCTTTTTTTGTCAAAGAAAGATAAGGCTTTAGTCGAATACAAACTCTTACATTAGAATGTAGCTATCTTTACATTCAACAATGGGCAGGGTATAACTCTAAACTATAATTATTTATTAATGCAAAATTCACACCCACAAAAAACCCAACGTTTTAAAGTTGGGCTTTTCAAAACTGAAATTATAGAAAACTTATTTCTTATCAGCATCCTTCATCTTGGCAGAATCCCCTGCTTTAATGATTGAAATTTTGTCACGTAACCAATACTTCTTGATAGCATTATTCACTTGGAATAGAGTTAAATTACGGATGGCTTGTTCGTATTTTTTATCCCATGCCATGGTACGATTCAGATCAAGGTTTCCTGCTAATGTGCGCACTAAACGATCATCTTTTGCTCTATCAATCTTACTGTTTTGTAAGATGCCTTTTTTTACATCATCCAATTCCTTTTGTGTAAAACCATCTTTTAAGACACGATCGAGTTCTTCATAAAAACCTTTCTCAATATTGGCGAGATTTTCTGGCGCACAAATAGCATAAGCACCAAAGGTTGCAACTTCGTCATAGGATGATGCATTAAACCATGAACCTGCTCCATAACTCCAACCTTCTTTGCGTCTCAATCGATCAGCTAATCGACTGGATAAGAACCCACCACCAAACATCTCATTTGCCATTTCTAAAGCAACATAGTCTGGATCAGTGTCATTCATTTTGAATTTAATCATGGCACCAAATGCTGCTCCGGCTTTATCAGGAGTGTTGACAAAGTTGTTTATTCCATCTACTTCTGCTACGGATGAATGAATACGCTTATAATTAGTTTTGCTATTCCATTGCCCAAGAACATCATTCAATTTATCTTGAATAACTTTTTCATCAAAGTCTCCAACAACTGCAATATCAGCCTCTTGTGCACCCATAAATGTCTTGTGGAACTGTTGCAAGTCTGCTGATGAAACATTTTTAATTGCAGCAATTTCATCGTCAATTGACATTTTGTAACGTGGATGACCTGGCTCATAAGGACTCAAATAACGACCCAATTGCCTAAAGACTTGAGACTGTGGTTGTTGCTTTTGTTGTTCTAAAGAAACCACACGTTCTTGTTTTGCCACCTCTAATTCTTTTGCATCAAAGGTTGGATTTTTAAGAATTTCATCAACCAAATCTAAAACTTGAGGTAAGTTTTCTTGCGTGGTTTGAATTGAAATACTGGTATTTTCAGCACTGCCACGAACACTAACATCAGCTTTAAGCTTATCAAATTTCGCTTGCAACTGCTCGCGTGTATATTTTTGCGTTCCGCGTGTTAACATTGAGCCGACCATTGAACCAATTATACCTTGATTTTGTAACGCCTCAACATTTCCTAAATCCAAATTAATAGTCATATTGACTGACTCACCGCGTGTTTTCTTGGGTAAATAAACAACTTTAGCGCCATTTTTCAACTCTTTGTGAATACTGCGCTTATCAATGTTATCCTGTGAAGGATCAAAATCTTCACCTTGTGCTACGGCTTTTCTGCCTTTGTAACCTTCAAGCATTTTAACAACATCTTGTTTGGATAATCGCACTATTGAATCCGCCCTATCAGGTTTTTGCTCAGGCAAAAATTGGCCCAATGTTCGGTTATCATTCACTAAATACTCTTCTGCTGCTTTCTGCACATCTGCTAAAGTGACTTTCTCCATGCGATCACGGTTTAAAAACATTAAACGCCAATCACCCATACCAACCCATTCACTTAGGTTCTTTGCAATACCTTCTGATGAATTAAATCCTAACTCAAAATCTTTAATCGCTTTAGCCTTAGCTCGATCGACTTCTTCTTGAGTAATCGGTTGATTCTTTATATCTTCCAGTGTCTTTAAAAACGTCTCTTGAGTTTTGTCCAAGTCTTTATCTTTTGCCACTTGAGCAAAAAATGTCACAATGCCAGGTTCCGCCCATTGGAAAGGAAAACCAAAAGTGCTTGCTGCTAATTTTTTCTTAACCACATCATTATGCAATCGACCCGTTTGATGATCTGCCAAAATTTGCGTTAAGATTTCTACTGCAGGATAATTAGGCGAAGAACCAGGGGGAATATGGTACATAGCCGCCAACATTTGCACATCTCCAGGGCGACGAACGATTACTTCACGTTCACCATCCTGAATTTGATCTTCAGTATATAATGCTTGTATTTTACGTTTTGGTTTTTTTATTTTTCCAAAATATTTATTCACTAAAGCCACAACTTTATCTTCATCAATTTTACCAGCCACCACCAAAGTCGCATTGTCGGGTTGGTAATATTTGTGGTAGAAATTTTGTAGGTTTTTAATATCAATATTTTCTAAATCCGCACGGGCACCAATGGTTGATTTACCATAGTTGTGCCAATCGTAACTCACTGCCATCATGCGTTGCAACAACACTCGAAACGGGCTATTTTCACCATTTTCCAGTTCATTACGCACCACGGTCATTTCGCTGTCTAAATCCTTTTTTGCAATAAATGAGTTAACCATTCTATCGGCTTCTAAATCCAATGCCCAATTGAGATTTTCTGGCGTTGCAGAAAAAGTTTCAAAATAATTAGTTCTATCCGTCCAGGTAGTGCCATTAGGCTCAGCACCATGATCAGTTAACTCTTTTGGAATATCTTTATGTTTTGGCGTTCCTTTGAAAAGCAAATGCTCCAACAAATGAGCCATACCTGTTTCACCATAGTTTTCATGTTTAGAACCTACATGGTAGGTAATATTAACTGTTATTGTTTCCTTAGAATTATCTGGAAACATCAATACCTGTAGACCATTTTTGAGTTTATATTCGGTAATTCCTTCAACCGAAGTCACTTTTTCTACGCCTTTTGGTAATTTAGCCACCGCAATCGATGAAGCCAATACTAAAGAACACAATAAAGTGGCGTTTTTTATTTTATGCAACATATTTTTTCTCTAATTTTATTCTTTTTATGACCTGTAATAACCACGATAGTTCAAGGTCGAATTTTAACTTATGGATTCTACAATATTTATCCATTAAACACACTAGGACAAAAGTCACGAATCATGATAAAATTTAGCCTTTATAATCAATTCTGGCAAAATCATGACTAAAACCTTCACGCTATTTTGTATACTTTTGTGTATCACATGCAGTTTTGCACAACCCATTACAATTGGAGAACGTATAAACTTTGATTCCAAAACACTCAAACAAAACCGTGAATTTGCCATTTACACACCACCCTCCTATAACCACAATAACGCGGAAACATTCCCTGTTTTCTATTTAGTTGATGCCGATTATAACTTTCACTACTTAACTGGCTTAATCGAATTACTCTCAAGCGTTAGTGCTAATATCCCTGAAATGATTGTTGTTGGCATATCTGGCAAAGGCACAGCTACCTACCGAAAACAATCCAAACCTCCGTTCAAAACCAAAGACAAAGGCAGTGCCGATGTCACCATGAAATTTATCAACACCGAAGTTATTCCCTTTATTGACAGCCATTATAAAACCAACAGCTATCGAATTTTAGCTGGGCATTCTATCGGCGGTCTATTTACCACCTACGCCATGTTGCACCACAACACACAATTTGACACCTTTATCGCTGTGAGCCCATCGTTGTGGTGGGAAGATGAATTGGTTAAAAAACATACCCTAAAATATTTAAAAAAAGACAAGCCTGAAATCAACACAAATTATTACCTTTCACTGGCTGATGAAAAAGGCATGGGCGTGCATGAATTTGTCAAAATGATACAATATAATGCACCGCGTACACTGAAGATGAAATTCAAACACTTCCCAGAAGAAACTCATGGCAGCGTCGGCCTACCAACCTACCGTTGGGCATTGCAAGATTTATTTACTGATTATAAACCCAAAAGCGGTTCATTTAAAGATGCCAAAGCGGTTGAAGACTATTACAACTTGATTAAGACAAAATACAAAACACCATTTCACATCTCCGCAGGCTTTATGCGCAACACCGCTTATGCCCATTCTAAAGACAAAAAAGCACGCCTAGAAATTGAACAAGCATTTGAAAAGTATTTTCCTAATCAAACCGATGAATTCAGAAACATCCAAATCGAAGGACTTATCGGTGCAGGAAAACTCAAACAAGCCGAAAAAATCCTCAATCGTGCCCTAAAAAACGACCAAAACAATTTCGAAACCCTCACCAACCAATCCCGCTTATTACAAAAACAAAAGAAAAAAGACAAAGCACTAAACGCTATCAATAAAGCCATAGAAATAGCTCAATCAAAAAACATCCGTCAGTGGTTGATAAATGAATTGGTGGAGCAGAAGGAAGGCTTGGAAAAATAAGATTACCAAAATCATGTTAATAAAATTATTTACCCATTTTCTCTGTGTTATTTTTTCACCAATTAAATTTTTAATAAATTTCAGAAGAAAAATCCTTAAGAAGAAAATACTAAAAGGGTACTTTAACAGCCAAAGTCCTGCCTATTTTTATGCACTTAAAGAATTAGCATGGAACAAATACCACGAGCCAGATTTTGTTCTAACTGAAAAGCTCGCGCAAAACTTAATTAACAACACTAAAGATAAGAATGAATTTCCAGGGAAAAATAACATACTAGCAAATGGATACACCCTTCTAGGTTTATTAGCCTTAACAACAAGTACTTCCAAAGCTAAGCATTATTTATTGAAAACAGCTTCCTTAATGCTCTTTCCTAAAACAAAGGATTTAGTTTTGGCGCAAAAATTACTTAACATAGGCGAATACGATACGGTTCAAAATTTTATTAAACGATACATCAAAAATATAAAATCGTATGATTTTCCAAAATTCACAAGAAAACATATCGCCTCACACATCAAGCAATTAGAAAAATATAATACAGAAATCAAACAAAGAAAAAAACCTCAGTTAATTATTAAAAACTAATTGTTAGTTGGGTAATCAATACAAATAAACTTAGAAAAAATCCCCCTCAATCCCCCTTTGCAAAGGGGGAGGACAGAGTTATATTTAAGAACTCGGTTTTGTTCTGTAATGAAATGAGGTATATTTTAACACTGGATTTAACACCCTCCTTTGCAAAGGAGGGCTGGGGTGGATTTTCTACAGTTCATTACGAAGATCCTTATAGACTTGTATCTGAGCTAGATAGTGAACGATTTGAAATTAGGAAATTAGAGTATTTCAAAAATGGAGTTATACAATATGCAGATGAAAAAATGTAAACTGGTGATACTTATTTAAGTTCAGTAGAAGTACCTGATTTACAATATATTAATAATGACAGTGAATTTGAAGGTAAGGAATTATCAAAAGAACTCTTTGAGAACTTATGGAAAGCCCGTAAGGAGGGATTAAAACAGTAAGAATTAGATGGTAATAAACTTAAAAAAATCCCCCTCAATCCCCCTTTGCAAAGGGGGAGGGCTGAGTAACATTTAAAAACTTGATTTTGTTCTGTAATGAAATGAGGTATATTTTAACACTGGATTTAGCTCCCTCCTTTGCAAAGGAGGGCTGGGGTGGATTTTCTACAATGCAATACCAAACTAAAAAATATGCTTAAATACAACAACAATTAAACGCAGCAAGCTGCGGGGAATTAACGCCAAGAGATTAAAACCCACAAGGAATTTGCCCACAATGTTTCCTCCTTACAGGTTCATTGTTATTTTTTTATTTCATTGATACTAATAAACTTAAGAGATATAATTTAGCACATGAATATTACAAGTATGATTTTTAATTTTATATTTTTTCCCTTACTTTTTATGGGTATTGGGGTGCTCATAAAACTCAGAGATAAAAATTTTAAATTGTCAAATGCCTTTGCTTTAGGCGTCTTGATGGCAGTATTCATGTCAATGCGTATGTTTTTGGGTATGAGTTAGTACTGTAAATTGCTTGCCCACCTTACAGATTTTCACCTGCGCCTATCTGCGTTTATCTGCGGACAATAAAACTACAACAATTGCTTCAACTTATACAACAAATCAAGTGCTTGTCTTGGGGTTAATTCATCGGGGTTGATTTGCCCTAGTTCTTTTTCTACTGCAATTTCTTCGGGCATAGCTTCAAACAATGACATTTGTTGTGGTGCCAGTTCGGTGGCTTTGCCTGATTCTAAAACAGCTAAGGTTTTCTTAGCATTTTGTAGAACTTTGCTTGGTATGCCAGCAAGAGCAGCCACTTGCAACCCGTAAGAGCGTGAGGCTGCGCCTTTTTTGACTGAGTGCAAAAAGACGATAGTATCATCGTGTTCGATGGCATCTAAATGTACGTTTTCTATGTTGTCGATTTCTTTGTCGAAAGCAGTGATTTCAAAATAGTGCGTCGCAAATAGAGTGAAAGATTTATTGACTTGAGCCAAATGTAACATACAGGCTTGCGCCAATGACAAACCATCGTAAGTCGATGTTCCGCGACCTATTTCATCCATAAGTACCAATGAATTTTCGGTGGCATTATGCAAAATATTGGCTGTTTCAGTCATTTCCACCATAAAAGTCGAACGCCCTTTGGTCAAATCATCGCCTGCGCCAATTCGGGTAAATATTCTATCAATCTTACCAATCTTTGCTGACTGTGCTGGCACGTAACTGCCTATGCTTGCCAATAAAACAATCAAAGCGTTTTGACGCATATAAGTGGATTTACCACCCATATTTGGCCCTGTGATTATCAACATCTGGGTTTTGTCGTCTAAATCCATATCATTGGGTTCAAACGGTGTGTTTTGGATTTGTTCCACTACAGGGTGGCGACCGGCTTTGATTTGAATACACTTTTCATCAACCAACAGTGGGCGATTAAAGTTTAGTGTCATAGCACGTTCGGATAAGGTGTTGAGCGAATCAATTTTAGCAACCGCATGCCCTGTTTGTTGCAGGGATTGAATGTCATCTGCGAAAGCTTCTAACAAATTCATGTAGAGCTCTTTTTCACAGGCTAAGGATTTTTCTTTGGCGCTTAATACCTTGTCTTCAAACACTTTGAGCTCTGGTGTGGTGTAACGCTCGACGGCTTTAAGTGTTTGTCTGCGGATATAGTGTTCGGGGGCTTTATCCGAATGCAATTTCGATATTTCGATGTAATAACCATGCACGCGATTGTAGGCCACTTTTAAGTTATTAATGCCAGAGGCGAGCTTTTCACGCTCTTCAAAATCCAGCATGTATTGACTGGCGTCGGTGCTTATACTGCGAAGTTCGTCCAGTTTTTCATCGTATCCATCAGCAATCACGCCACCATCACGAATGACTACGGGGGGATTTTCTTTGATTGCAGAATCAATCAAGTCAATCACCTTTGTGTGTGTGCCAAGAAAGTGATTGAGGTTTTGTATTTCTTCGGTTTGGATTGGTTCTATTGCTGCTTTTAGTTCCAAAACTTGTTTGAGTGAATACGCCAAAGTTACCAGGTCTCGTGGTCTTGCACTCAACATGGAAATTCGTGTGGTAATTCGCTCAATATCGCCTATGCCTTTAAGTATTTCTTGCAAGTCAAATACCACACCATTATCAGTTAAGGTGCCAATAGCATTTAATCGGGCGTTGAGTTTTTCACGGTTCTGCAGTGGTTGTTTTAACCAACGGCGCAATTGCCGCGAGCCCATAGCCGTGGTTGTTTCGTCCATCAATTCACACAAGGTATGTTCGGTTCCACCATTGTTGTTGACTTCAATTTCAAGATTTTTGCGGGTACTGGCATCAAGATGGAGAAACTCATCTAACAATTCGGTTTGAATCGCTTGAATATGTTTCATCACCGACTTTTGCGTGTGTTGGATATAATTAAACAAACAACCCAGTGCATTGATGGTTAATGACGAACCCTCGATTCCAAAGCCTTTTAAATCTTTGGTTTTGTAATGATTAGTGAGTGTTAATAATGCTGTGTCTTTATCAAAATCCCATGATGGACGTTGATTAATTGGGTATTTATTGAGTTGTTCACACAAAGGGTTGTTTTCTTCAAGTAATAATTCACTGGGAGCAAGACGTTCAATTTGTGCCAATAAAGTTTCTTGTTCATCCACT
Organism: Lysobacterales bacterium; assembly: GCA_027067055.1. GTDB lineage: Bacteria > Pseudomonadota > Gammaproteobacteria > Xanthomonadales > Marinicellaceae > NORP309. Next base: position 30,226 of record JAMOMK010000080.1, read on the forward strand.
TCAATAACAACAATACGTCCCGATGATAACTCGCAGATGGCAATGCCATAACCGTTTTTATTGCTGTAGACTGCGACCAACAAACTTTCACTGCGGGCATCCATCAAAGCTTCTTCGGTGACTGTTCCTGGTGTAATTATGCGCATGACTTTGCGCTCTACAGGGCCTTTTGAAGTCTTAGGGTCTCCGACTTGTTCACAGATGGCAATTGAGCGACCTATTTTGACTAACTTAGCCAAATACGGGTCAACAGAGTGGTAAGGCACGCCACACATTGGGATTGGATTACCACCCGCTTTGCCACGATAGGTTAAAGTAATATCCAACAACTTTGCCGCTTCCAAAGCATCATCCATAAATAACTCATAAAAATCACCCATGCGATAAAATACCAACATATCAGCATAATCTGCCTTTATCTTGAGGTATTGTTGCATCATCGGAGTATGTGTTGGAGTTGCTTTTTTTACTTTTGCCATGACTTGTTCCTACTCAAAACCTGTTTTAAAAATCACATCTAAATTTGTACTGCTAACCCATACTCCATTTGAAGCAGCTGAAATAATATCTAGGGTGCCGTCATTGTTCAAATCAATTGCAAAACTATTATTGGTATCAAGTGTATTTGCTGTCAAACCTAGAGCGGTAAAATTTTGAATGCCATCATTTATATAGATCGTTACCTTATCAGAATTTGGATTAGTGCAAATAACATCCAGTACTCCATCATTATTTATATCTGCTGCTAGGATATTTTCTCCACCATTTGCTCCACTGGCTATTTGGTGACGAATAAAATTACCAGCATTTTGTTCATACCAATAAATTGTGCTGTTATCTTGTGTAGCAGCTAAAATATCTTCATCTCCATCGCCATCCAAATCTACAGCAAAAAGCCCTGCCACATCGGTACTCGAAGCATCGATAGGAGTTTGTTCGGTAAATGTTGCATCACTGTTATGCTTAAACCACCTTAGTTGACCACTTTGCGTATGAGCCATAACAATATCTTTGCGTGTATTTGATGAGATATTCAATGAAGTAGCTGATAAGACAAGTGTACTCTGATTAAATACCTCAATGTTTGTAAAATTACCAGTACCATCATTTTCAAAATAATTTGTTAGACCAGCAAAACCAAAAAAACCATAGGACGATGTCACCAAATCAGCATCTCCATCACTGTCCATATCAAAAGCGATAACGGTATTAGCATTGCTTAGTGAACTAGAAATGATATGCTGGGTAAAAGTGCCTGCTCCATCATTCTCAAACCAATAAAGTGTACTGTTTAAGTCTGAAACGAGTACAATATCAATTTTGTTATCATTATTTAAGTCTACAGCTTTTGCCTCGCGCGGACCCATCCCTGCAATGGAAATTAACTCATGTGCTGTAAAGCTACCATTGCTATTGTTTTCATACCAATTTACAGAATTTCCTGTTCGCGAGGTGGCTACTATGTCATTTAACCCGTCACCATTCAGGTCTGCTGCGTGCACAGAGTTACTCGGAAAGGACACATCAATATTGATGTGTGTGAATGTTTGTGCCATTATATTCGTGTACACGAATACCAACAAGACAGTTAATTTTAATTTCATAAATTCAAGCGATTAATTATTTGTAATATTTTAACTGAATTTCTTATCAATTGGTTATACAATAACAAAAATCCTAATAAATAATTATGTCTAAATTTAAAAAACTCGTCAAATACGTTAAAGACCACAAATGGGCTTCAATTCTTTTTGAAGCCACTATCATTGTGCTTGTCTTATTGATTTTCTCTTGGTTTCAAAATCGAGGCACACTTGCGGCAGATGGACAAATGGCACCTGATTTTGTACTGCAAACGACCGATGGTAGAACGGTTCATTTGTCAGAACTTAGAGGTAAGAAAGTCTTAATCTACTTCTTTGCTCCATGGTGCAGTATTTGCCACATGAGTGGCGGCAATCTCAATGCCTTACGCAAAGCGCGTAGCGAAGATGAATTAGAGATTCTTGTTATCGGCTTAAGTTGGGAACACAAAGAAGAAATTAAGCAATTTAAAGACGACTTAGAGCTCACAATGCCTGTCTTAATTGGTTCGGACCAACAGATGAATAACTATAAAATCAAAGGCTTTCCAACCTATTTTGTTATTGACGAGGAAGGCAAAGTTACGCATCGCTCAGTTGGCTATTCAACTGAAATTGGAATGCGCTTGAGAACATGAGAAGAATTGTAAATGAGTAAGAAAAAAGCTTTAGTTCAAACTATACGAATCCCTTTTTTAATTTTAACACCCGTATGTATTCTTCTCGGTGTTAGTCTAGCAAAGTTTCAAGGATACTCCATAAATTATTACGATGTGCTTTTGGTGCTTGTTGCTGCATTGATGGCACATATCAGCGTCAACACTTTGAATGAATACTTCGATTTCAAAAGTGGTTTGGATCTAAACACCCAACGCACACCCTTTAGTGGTGGCAGCGGCGCATTACCAAACAACCCTGATTTACACCATAATGTGCTCTCAATTGGTATTGCTTCACTGGTTGTTACCTTAATAATTGGCTTATATTTTATTAACCGATTTGGACTGGCTATTGCTCCCATTGGCGTATTAGGCTTGATTTTAGTTTTGAGTTATACCCAATGGATAAATAAGCACCCTTTATTATGTCTTATTGCACCAGGGTTAGGCTTTGGGTTGTTATTTGTTTTAGGTACACATTATGTTTTCAGTGAAAACTATCATTTCATCCCGTTACTTATCGCACTTATCCCATTCTTTTTAGTGAATAATTTATTATTACTTAACCAATATCCCGACATTCAAGCCGATAAAAAAGCAGGTAGAAATCATTTCCCTATTGCTTTTGGAATAAAAAAGAGCAACGCAGTCTATGCTTTATTTGTGCTATCAACAATCATAAGCCTTGTCTATTTAGTCATTAACAATCTCTTACCAACGATTAGTTTACTGGCATTAATACCCATGCCTCTAGCACTGTTTTCATTATCTGGAGCAAACAAACATGGCAACAAAATTGGGCTTTATCCCCATTATTTAGCCGCCAATGTTGCAGTGACTTTATTAGTGCCTTTAGTTTTATCTATTTCTCTGATTTATTCGGCAAATACCTAACCAATAAACCAAAATCAATCTGTGCTAAATCCTTATCAGATATTTCCACAGGGATATCCACAATATGACCAGAACCGGGTGCGTAGTCCATTTTGGCTCCTTTTTTGCCAATCATATCACTTAAGTTGAATTGGATATTTCCTGTTGGTGTCATTAATTCGAGGTTGTCACCAACAAGAAATTTATTTTTAACATCTATCTTTAACAATTCAGTTTCCTTATCGTAACTAATCACTTCACCAACAAATTGTTGCTTGTCACTGCCTGAAAAACCTGTTTCGTAGTTTTGAAATTCTTTGGGTGGATGACGGCGGTAAAAGCCTTCGGTAAATCCACGATTGGCCAAACCTTCGAGCGTATCCATTAAGTCCATATTAAACTCACGTCCCGCATAAGCATCATCAATGGCTTGGCGATAAACTTGCGTGGTTCGAGCGGCATAAAAATGCGATTTAGTACGGCCTTCAATTTTCAATGAATCAATTCCCATGTCAATCAATGTTTTGACATGTTGCACCGCGCGTAAATCCTTTGAGTTCATGATATATGTGCCATGCTCATCTTCATAAGCAGGCATTAATTCACCCGGACGGCCTTTTTCTTCCAATAGAAACATCGGATTATCGTCATCATTTTCATGTGGAGTATAAATGTTTGTGCCTGATTTTCCACCTTGATGCAGAGGAATCAAATCACCCACAGAATCTTGTTTGGCTTCCATAGCATTGTATTTCCAACGACAGGAATTAGTGCAAGCACCTTGGTTAGAATCCCTATGGGTCATATAACCCGATAATAAACACCTTCCCGAATAAGCAATACACAAAGCTCCATGCACAAATACTTCAAGCTCAATATCGGGACATTCTTGGCGAATCTCTTTGACTTCATCCAGTGATAACTCACGCGATAAAATAATGCGTGATAAACCCATAGACTTCCAAAACTTAACCGTAGCAAAGTTAATGGCATTAGCTTGAACCGATAAATGCACAGGAATTTCAGGCCATTTCTCACGCACCATCATGATTAAACCCGGATCACTCATGATTAAGGCATCGGGTTTCATCTCAATAATGGGTGCTAAATCCCGAATATAGGTTTTGACCTTATTATTGTGTGGCGATAAGTTGGATGCAATAAAAAAAAGCTTGTTCAAACGATGGGCTTCTTCGATACCCTGAGCCAATCGATCGGCATTTTTAAAATCATTTTCACGCACACGCAAGGAATAACGCGGCTGACCCGCATAAACCGCATCTGCCCCATAAGCAAAAGCGTACTGCATGTTTTTGTAAGTTCCCGCAGGAGATAAGAGTTCAGTTTTCATGCTGTGCATAATAGTGAAATAGCTTGATTAAGTCAATAATAACGCCTTTTCGTATGAGTTTATTGTCCGCAGATAAACACAGATTATCTCTGTCCCATCCTCCGAGACTGTGTAATAACTCTTACCCACATGTAGTGGAGCACCTGCGTGTGCTCCTTTTTATGGTATTACCTCATAATTTAGACAAATTACATTAACTTATGGTGGTAAATACTTTCAAAAACGGACGGGCACACAGATCCACACCCTACATGACCGAGTTGTTTCACAATCTCGGAGCGTGGGAATGAGGAATCTTATTTTGTCAAACCCTATCTAATAACTTCATAAAATGCACTTTTTCCCTGTTATTTACGTAAATAAATGCATTTATGCACATATAACACGTTAGATCCGTAAATTAGCGCATAATTATTGGGCTATTAATTAGAAAAGGGGTGTGATATGATAAAAACCATGAAAATAGTCATAAAAACCCACAAATTAACAACAATATATGGCACTAATGCACATATAATAAATTGTTAGACATATAAACAAAGTTCGGAGAATGATGAATATTCAAATAGATAACCTTGATAGTGCTGAAGTTAAGCAGTTACTTCAAGAACACCATGATGATATGTTAAAGCACTCTCCTCCTGAAAGTGTTCATGCTCTTGATTTGTCTTCACTAAAAGCGCCTGATGTTACTTTTTGGACTGTTAGGATCAATGGTGAGTTAGCTGGATGTGGAGCTTTAAAAAAGCTTAATGAAAAACATGCAGAGCTTAAATCAATGCGTACGTCTCAAAAATTCTTAAGGAAAGGCGTTGCAGCTGAATTGTTAACGCATATTATAAATACGGCTAAAGCGGAGTCAATTGCAAGAATAAGCTTAGAAACAGGTACAAAAAAAGCATTCATACCTGCTCAAAAACTGTATAAAAATTTTGGCTTTCAAGAGTGTCAACCATTTTCAAATTATAAAGAAGATCCATATAGTATGTTTTTAACAAAAGCTATTGGGTAAAATATGCCTAACGGTTAAGGTTAGATTGTGCGAGGCACGAGCCACAATCTGAACCGTTTGTTGGACAAGCCCGACTTTTTTGATTGGTTTTTGGTATAGAAAATAGCTTTTTGGATTTAGAGCTGGTTGCTGCTAA
>JAMOMK010000081.1 GCA_027067055.1 Lysobacterales bacterium
TAACTTCTGCCAGTTCTATTTCAACTAAACAAGGGCGACCAAGTAATGGTAAATCTTTTATCGTTCGATGGATGTATAAATTAATACTTGTCTTGAGTTTTGAGACTGGATCAATCACCTTAGTGCGTTTATCACGGCTGCAGGTTATAACTATTTCACCTGAGTTTTGTTGTTGGATTGTGTTGACTACTTGGCCGCTTATACCTAAAATATTCACTGGGATGCTTGTACTCATTTATCTACCTGTTTATTAAGTTGTTAGAAACCTTATAATACAACAAGTTAGGTTTGAACTCGCATCCTTTTTTTACTCACCTAAGCGGTGAAGAGCCTGAATGATCTCTTAATTGGGTTTTGATTAATTGTATTGCTCATCAAGATTAAACATTGGGAGGAAAAATAAATGTTGTTGAACGTGAAGACAGTAAATTGATTTTTCTGAATAAAGGGTGTTTTATTCCGAAAACCATAGAAAATGTTTTAATTAGTGATGCTCCAGAACTGGTTTATCGTAATAGGTTTTTAACTGGGGCAATGGCTAGCCTCAACATATCGATAGGGTCAGAGAATTTGATTTTATAGATTGCCGTCTTTGCGGCAATGACAGAGTTTTTTATCTGTGGGGAATGCCAAACAAAACCTCCGTAGGCACAAGGCACTGCCTTGTTGCTACGGTGTTTTGTTTAAATATTCTAGATTCCCAATCAAGTTGAGAATGACAATATTTTTTTATCTTTGTATCTTTGTGTTCCTTCGCGGACTTGGCGTTACGCTTTTGCTCTTGATTTAGTTTGATAACTGGATTCTCGATTGGAGTTAGAAATGACGAATTATTTGCTGATTATACTGAAATTCCTCTGATGGGTGCAGCCCATCTTACTCAGGCACCCGCGTTTATTGCATGAGAAATACGGAACCCAGTCCTAAAAAGGATACATAGCCAACAATATCGGTGACGGTTGTTAACACTACGCCTCCAGCGATAGCGGGATCAATGGATAGGCGACGTAAAATCAAGGGGACGATGACACCAGCGATGGCACCAGCGATAAGGTTGATGGTTAATGCCATGGCGATGACTAGCCCAATATTCCAATCGTTAAACCATAAAAAGGTGATAACAGATAAGACAATTGCCCAGATGAAACTGTTAAATATACTGATAAAAAATTCGCGCGTGAGTAAGCTCTTGGCATTGCCAAGCCCGACTTGCCCAGTTGCCATTCCACGAATCATAAGGGTTAAAGTTTGAGAGCCTGCGATACCACCCATTGAGGCTACTACAGGCATTAAAATTGCCAGTGCGACCACATGTTCGAGTGTGTCAGCGAAAAATCCTATGGCATAAGCTGCTACTAATGCCGTTAATAAATTGATGCCAAGCCAGACCGCACGTCTTTTAGATGAGATCAAAACGGGTGCAAACATATCGTCTTCTTCATCAAGACCTGCCATGCGCATAACGGTTTGCTCGGATTCATCACGTATTACATCGACAATATCATCAACAGTAATACGTCCAATCAAAGTGTTTTGTTCGTCAACTACAGGCGCAGAAATCCAATCGTGGTGCTCAAAATCTTGTGCTACTTCGCTAGCTGGTGTGGTCGCTAGAATGGCGGGTGATTTTAAATCGAGTATATCAGAAACCTTAGTGTTGGGATCTTTGAGTAATAAATCATTAACATCCAGTCGACCACGATAATGCCCATCTCTACCCACAGCAAATAAATCACCCAATGGATTGGGTAATTTGCCACGCATGCGTAAATAGCGCAAAACAACATCAATAGTTACATCAGGACGTATGGTAATAACATCGGGGTTCATTAGACCGCCTGCTGAATTTTCTGGATAAGATAAAGCGCGTTTTAAAAGTTCGCGATTGTTCTTGTCCATCGAAAGAAGCAATTCATCGGTGACTTCTTTGGGTAAATCTTCGATAATATCGGCCAAATCATCAAGTTCTAAGTCAGAAGTGGCTTCTACTAGCTCTTGATTTTCCATAGCTGCAATAAAGTCATTACGCACTTCATCGTGTAAATGGACTAAAATTTCGCCACTGTGTTCTGAATCAACTAAATCCCAAACCTTTTGTCTTTTTGTCTTGGGTAATGATTCCAAGAAAAAAGCAATCTCTGAGGCTGGAAGACTATTAATCATGCGCTCAACTTCGTGCAAACGATTGTCATCGAGTGCAGTGTTGAGAACCTGAATCTCCTTTTCGGTTGCTTCGTTTGGAACGGCTTCAGACATAAGATTTATTTATTACTGTATTTCGGGTATTATATGCTAGTTTTTAACCAAGTAAACATACAATATGACAAAACTGTCTTTTGCCTCCATGAGATTGTCAGATTTAGACGAAGTGATGAGGATTGAAAAAAAGAGTTACCCTATTGGTTGGTCAAAGTCTGTTATGCGAGATTGCATAAAATCGGATTACCATACCATTGTTTTAAAAAAGGATAAGCAAGTCATTGGTTTTGGCATTATAATGACTGCTTTGGATGAAGCACATTTATTGAATATGTGTATTGATTCAGACTTTCAAGGCAAAGGTTATGGACGAAAGTTGTTAAAATACCTCAAAAATATCTGTCTTTGCAATCATTGCAAAATATTTTTATTGGAGGTCAGGGAGTCTAGTCTGGTGGCTCAATCCTTATACAAATCGTTCGGTTTCAAACAAATTGGTCTGCGTAAGAATTATTATAAAAAGCCGAATGGCAGAGAACACGCTATTGTCATGAATAAAAGCCTGTAATGCTGAATTAATTCTGCTAAAATCCTTGTTTTCTAGATTTTGTGAGAGTTTGTGCGGTATTTTCTACTGGTTTTATTTGTCTTTTTGAGTTCTTGTCATATGTTGCCCAAACGCGAAGGCTCACCTGCACAAGTAAAAGACAGTTCGATTGATGCCAAAATCAACCCGCTAAACCAGCAAGAATCAGTCATAGAAACCGTGCCATTGATGAATGAAGCGGTTAAAAGTTTATACAATTTAGCACAGCAAAATTACCAAAAAAATCAATTCAAAAAAGCCATCTCACAATTACAACGCGCCTATAGAATTCAGGTCAATTCACCCGAAGTGACACAATTAATAGCTGAAATAAATCTGCATCAAGGCGATGCCAAACAAGCACATTATTGGGCAACAATTTCCACCCAAAATTCTCCAGCAAAAGGAAAGGTTTGCGAAAAATCTTGGCGAATACTGGCGATTGCTGCACAAATGCTGGGTTATGATGCCAATCAAGCTCTGGCACTCGAAAAAAAAGAGCAGTGCGTAGTAAAAGCACCACCGAGATACTAATGTCATGAGCGTTGTCGATATACTAGGTGAGAATGGTGTTTTTGCCAAAAAACTTGAAAACTTCAAAACCCGCGAAGTGCAAATTCAATTAGCAGATAAAATCGCACAAACAATTCAAGAAAATGGCACACTAATAGCCGAGGCAGGCACCGGCACAGGTAAAACCTTTGCTTATTTGGTTCCTGCCATTTTAAAGAACAAAAAAACCATTGTTTCTACAGGAACTAAAAACCTCCAAGAGCAGTTGTTTTACCGTGACTTGCCTAAAGTCCTAGAAATCATGGAACTCAAGCCCAAAATACGCTTGCTCAAAGGGCGCTCAAATTATCTATGCCACCACCGCATGTATGGTGCATTGCATTCACGCATCGCACACAATCCAGATTTGGCAATCCCATTGCAAATTATAGAAAAATGGTCTCATAAAACCAAGGTAGGCGATAAAGCCGAACTTGAGGAAGTCTCGGAAAACGATTTGATTTGGCGACATGTGACATCCACTGCCGATAATTGTTTGAGCAATGAGTGCCCAAGTTATACTGAATGTTTGGTGATGAAAGCAAGGCGAAGAGCCATGGAAGCGGATATTTTGGTGGTTAATCACCATTTATTGTTTGCTGATATGGCACTCAAACAAGAGGGCTTTGGCGAATTATTACCCGATGCTGAGGTGATAATCTTGGATGAAGCACACCAAGTTCCTGATATTGCCTCCAAGTTTTTTAGCCAATCCTTTTCATCCTACCAATGCCAAGATTTACTCAATGATTGTGCCAAGGAAGCAGGTGAAGTTACAGGTGCATTTGCGGCAATTTCGGATGAACATAAGGGCGTTGAGCAGTCATTGCGTGATATTTATTTACAGTTCTCAAACATTAAAGATTCTGATACTCTTGTGTCGTTATTAGAGAAAAAATCCAATCAAGAGCATCTTGAATTATTGCAAGATTCTTTAGAGGAATTGGCTGAAGTTTTGAAGCCATTAGCCACTTCGTCCAAAGGTTTAGAGTCGTGTTTTATGCGTGCAGAAGCATTGGTTGATTTTATTGATGAAATTTTGGGAAAATTAAGTGCTGATTTTATTTATTGGTACGAAAACCGCACAAAATATTTTATTTTTCACAAAACACCATTAGATATTTCGGATCCACTAACAAAGTTCCGCAACGAAAACAAAGCCGCATGGATACTCACTTCTGCGACATTAGCAGTCAATCAATCTTTTGGTCATTTTAAAAAAGAAACCGGTTTTGTCGATAGTGAAACCATGCTGGTCGATAGTCCCTTTGATTATGAAAATAATGCATTGATATATGTGCCAAAAGAAGTGCCAGATGCTAATGATTACAATTTTAATCAAGCAATTTGTGAACACATGTTGCCAATGATTAAACAAACAAAAGGTGGCATATTTTTTCTTTTCACTAGCCACCGAGCGTTAAATAATGCCGCTGGATTTTTTCAAGATAAATTGGATAAGCCCTTATTTGTTCAGGGTCAAGGTTCTCGCCATCAATTGTTGGCAGATTTTAGTGAATCAGGCAATGGGGTGTTACTAGGAGCTGCTAGTTTTTGGGAAGGGGTGGATGTGGCAGGTGATAATCTTTCTTGCGTTATCATTGACAAGCTGCCTTTTGCTCATCCTGATGACCCTGTTTTACAAGCACGAGTGAATAAAATTGTTGAAAATGGCGGTAATGCTTTTTTTGATTACCAACTACCCAAAGCGATTATTGCTCTTAAGCAGGGTGTTGGTCGTTTAATTCGTTCCGAAACAGATAAAGGCATCTTGGTCATTTGCGATAAACGCATTATTTTTAAAACATATGGCAAACAATTCATTAACAGTTTGCCCAAAATGCGCAAAACCACAAATAAAGACAAAATAACCCAGTCATTTACAAAAATCTAAATCGTCAGTGCTTTTTTTATAGTGGGATTATGGTTTTATCTAAAAAATTGACTTATTTTGAAATGCCCATAATAAACATACGAAAGTAGGGGCAAATGCTATTCCCACTGAAAATAAGGTTAATATTTTGTTAAAAACATGAAAACAATCTTTTTTTTACAGGTTTAAAGTGTTAACATTCGTCTATTAGACAGGAAATCTACTAAATTATAACTTATTAAGAGGAAACTCATGGAAAAATTTTTGGAGAACAATAAATGAAAATAAAACGTAATCCTATTGCTAACGCAATAAAAATAGCCTTATATTCAGGCTTAATAGCGTCTGCCTCTCTTGCAGGAGTATCTCTTGCGCAGGAAGAGGGTGATGGTACTGACAAAGAGGAGCTTGACAAAGTTGTCGTAACAGGGTCAAGAATCTCACGCGCTCAAGTTGAAGGTGTTGAGCCCGTTCTAACAATTACTCGCGAAGACTTAGAAGATTCTGGTTTTGCATCAGTTGCAGATGTATTAAGATCTAATGCATTCAATAGCTTTGGTTCATTTCGTGAGTCATCAGGTAGTGCCGCTCAAGGTCAAGCAACATTAAGTTTGCGAGGTATAGGGTCTGGAAGAACATTAATTCTTGTCAATGGTCGACGTATGCCTGGTTCACCAGTTTTAGACGGTCAGATCCAGAACTTAAATACAATTCCCTTTGCTGCGGTTGAGAGGATAGATATTTTGTCAGATGGAGCGTCAGCGATTTATGGATCGGATGCAATTGGTGGTGTTGTAAACATTATTTTAAGAACCAATTATGAAGGAGCCTCTGTTACCGTTCGTTATGACAATCCTACTGAGCCAGGAGCTCAACAACAAGGGTATTCAGCCATCTTTGGCGGCAGTAGTGAAAGAGCTCGTTTTACGCTTTCTATGGAAGCTGACTCTAAAGATATTATCTTTTCAAGAGATCGTGATTTTTTAAGTAATAGTTTCTTGGGTGGTGATGTAAATGATATCAATAACTATACACAAGTTTCAGTTAACTCTCGCACAATTTGGGACAATGGTTTTAACCTAACTCCAATGATACAGGGCGAAGTTGGAAGTGATGTTTGTTCTGCTTATGGTGCTGGATTTTTGCCAAACGTCTTATTTGATTCGACATTCCCAACAGATTCTATGTGTGCTTATGACTATACAAAAATTTCTGCGGAAACTGCGTCAATAGACAGATTGTCGTTCTTTGCAAGTGCTGAGTATGATGTAAATGATACAACAACAGCATTTGCTCAAGTTCTTTCATCAAGGGTCGAGACTTTTGGTCGCTATGCACCTGTAGCCTCAGGTTTAGTAAGATGGACTGGTCCCGATTTGCCAGCTCAAGATATAAACTATAATGGTAGAAACCTAACCTTAAATCCTTTGATGAACGGTTGGTTTTATACATATAGATTTGATTTTACAGGTGATGGACGTGATACGACTCAAGTAGACTATCAAATGGATGCTCAAGTTGGTATGAAAGGTTATAACTATGGTGTTGAATGGCAATTTGTTTATCAATATGATTTATATGACCTGCAAGAGTGGGGTGATGGTTATGTAAATGAATTGGGCTTACGTGATGCTGCTCAAAATGGATGGGATCCAAGACATCCAGACCAATTAGGACAATATAGTGGTTTTGTAGCTCAAATGCGTGAAAATTCAAACAGACGTGCGCAAATGAAAATGCAAAGATTCGAATTTGGCGGGCAATTTGACGTAGCAAGCGCCTCAGTATTTGTAGGTGGAGAACTTCGCACGGAAGACTATTTTGACCAAGCCCAAGCACAAAATGAGGCAGGTTTAATTAGGGGAACTTCTGGTGGTTCATCTGCTGGATCTAGAATTGCAAGAGCTGTTTTTGTTGAAGCAATGCAACCAGTAGGTGAGCAGGTTGAGCTAACTGGTGCTTTGCGCTATGATAACTATAGTGATTTTGGTAGTAATGTTTCTGGTAAGTTGGGATTAAGATACTCTCCAACTGACAATTTATTATTTAGAGCAACTTATGGTACTGGCTTTAGAGCACCTTCTTTAGATGAACTGAATCAATCCCCATCTTTTGGTGCAACACGAGGTGCTGACGTTGTTGCTTGTCAAGCAGCTGGAATTGATTTTGTAGATTGTCGAGCTAGACAGTGGGATACATTTTATGGGGCTAATAAGAATCTAGACCCAGAAACTTCTAATCAATTTTTGGTAGGTGGTGTAGTTGATTTATCTGACTGGGCCGGGTTCAACTTGTCTGTTTCATTAGACTATTACTATACCGAAGTTGAGGATTTGATAACAACTATAGATGGCACAACTCTTTATTTTGCTGAACTGGCGGGGCAATTGGGCGAGTTAGATGCTGCAACTAATGGTGGTTGTAATTATAGCATTGAGAGATCTGATACTGGTAGACTGGTTAGGTCTGATGTCTGCGCTATAAACTATGGCAGCTTTGACACTTCTGGACTGGATTTTAGAGTGACAATGAATTTTGACTTAGGAAATGCGGGAATTTTAGGGTTTCGTCATCAGACAAACTATGTCTTAGATTACAACTCTCAAGACTATATTGGTGGTCCTTTTTCAGATTTGACCGGAAGAAGAGGCTTGCCTCAGTTTAGATCAAACTTTGATTTGGATTGGACTTATGGAGATCATAGAGTTGCATTGAGTTCTTATTATATTCCTGGTCAAAACTTCAGATCAGTTCCTCAAGATGGTTTTGATTTAGATGATACAAATACATTTTATAATGTAGGTACTGATCCAGATGTTTCTAGCTATTGGAATCACAATTTAGCTTATACTTATAGCACTCCTTGGAACTCAAGAATTCAAATCGGGGTAAGTAATTTGACTAATGAGTCTCCAGTACTAGATATAGAGTTATCAACAGATACATCTTTGTATCCACTTAAGTCTAGGGCTTATTACTTTCAATTTACTCAAGATTTCTAAATTAAAAATTGGATAAATTAAAGTAAAAAGAGCCTCTAACGAGGCTCTTTTTTTGAGTAATTTATATTATCAACAATGCTTAGTTGTGGTAAGATGTACAGTCATTAATTAAATACTGTGAAAAACTGTGGAATACTTAAAGGCTTTTTATACACCTATTGTTGCCAGTAGAATTGATTTGATTCAGAGTGAATATCATGCAATAAATAAGGTTATTTTTAAACTAGAGAAACTTAAATGGAAAAACAAGCAACCATCCCAAGGAATTGAGGAGGGTGTTTATGAGAGTCCTCATAGGTTGTTTCAGCGAGAAGAACCAGAAATTAAAAAAATATCAGCATTGATAACAAATAAAATTTTAGATGTAGTTTGTACGTTAAATAGTTATAGCGGTAGACAAAGAGGTTTACTACAAACTTATGCTGCATCTTGGTTTCATATTACAAGAAAGAATGGCTTTGTTCAGCCGCATAACCACCCAAATGCTTCCTGGAGTGCAGTATACTGCACTGCTAGTGGCGAAGAGGCAGGCATTACAAAAACAGCATTAGTTTTAATGACTCCAAATAATATTCCAATGTATGTGGATGCAGGCAATGCCAATATTAATCTTCCTATATCATCTGACACGGTAAGGTTTTATTTGAAAGAAGGCGATCTGTTGATATTTCCATCAAATCTAATGCACTTTGTAAGCACTCACCTATCATCAAAAGAGCGGATAACAATAGCGACCAATTTTTGGTTTCAATTGAAGCAGTAGATATGAAAACACACATCCCTCAGTGGGCACAGTATTGGAAAACAGGTGTATTAACTTCCTTACCCCAAGATTTTGAACACAACTATAGTGGAGAAATCTATGATTTTTGGTATAAGCAAGTAAACAGTTTTGAAGACAACTCTGTTGTTCTAGATGTTTGTACAGGGAACGGAGCTATAGCTATCATGATAAAGGAAATCGCAAACAAAATCAATAAAAGGCTTAACGTAATTGCTATAGATGGAGCAACAATAGACACTAAAACCTTAGTTAAATGCCAGCCTAAGCTTAAAAGCATTATTGAGGAAATTTCATTCATAGGGGAGGTTCAAATTGAAGAAATTGATGTTGCAATTAAAAAGCAAGTAGACTATATAGTTAGTCAATATGGAATAGAGTACTGCAAAATAGAAGTGATAGCACCAAAAATTAGTAAGATTCTTAAATCATGTGGAAAATTAATTTTTATTTCTCACGCTGCAGAAACAGATATTCATAACTATATGAAGATAGAACAGGAGCACTTTTATAAATTAAAGAAAATTGGTGTATTTAAATTATTTAAAAAATTTATTGCCAATAAAGAAAAGCCACAAAGTTTTATATCTAAACTTAACATCTGTTTGAATGAAATAGAAGACATATTTGGGAATAGTTTGAATGAATATGTTTATGAGTGGGCTCAAACTATGCAAATGTTGGCAAGAATGCCAAAACATATATTGCTTTCCAACAGAAAGCAAATAAAAGAGTTTTACTATTTGCATTTATATGCAAGAATGAGAAGTGATGATTTGCTATCAGTATCTAAGAAACTAAAAAATAACCCGAAGTGGTATAATAAATTTATTGAGAGTGGCTTGTCACTAAAATCTCACGGAGAATTGACTTACCAAAGCCGTCATAAAGTTGGTCAATATTATGAGTTTATTCATAAAGGTGAAGAGTAAACAAAATAAATTAATAGTTGCATTCTTCATTGTTTATACCTTTGACAAGGGTTAGTCTTGTCATTTCAATTGATCCTTCTCCAAAATAAGAGAAACGTTCATTTGGTTTCCAAGATAGGGAAATGTTGTTGTTATCGAGCTTTGTTAGAAGCATCTCGCCCCACTCTAAAAGAGTTTTTTGTTCTTGGTTGAAATTTGGTGGAAAGTTAGTGCCACTAACAAAAGTAGAGTTTAAAGAGGAGCTATTTCCTTGAACTAGTCCATTGCCAAGAAGCCAGAGGGTGTAAACTAAACTGTGTAACTTCATTTTAGGCAATTTTAATTCTGCCCTCGAATTCTATCACAAATCTGTTCAAAGCGGGTTTCCAATTATGAATTGCATAGTCCATTTTTTACTGGCATGTTCAACAGCTAAGAAAATGGTCTTTAATGCCGATTCATCGTGTGGAAAAACTCTTCAGTTTTTGATTGCTTTTCTGATAACTGAATTTAAAGACTCAATCGCATTTGTCGTATAAATGACTTTTCTGATGTCCGCAGGGTATTCAAAAATAGTAATTAAATTCTTCCAGTTATTGTACCAAGATAAGTAAATTGCAAGGTATTTATCGTTCCATTTTTGTTAATTCTTTCTCGTTCATTGTGTAACCTCAATTTTGATTTTAATATTTTAAAAATTTTTCCCTCTAGGGGGAACTATTATTTGAAGTTACACAGTTAGGTTTACACTCTCCAATTTTCTAGTGTCTCTACAAAGCAATTTAGAAACTGATTGCATTGATGTGCATCCAAAACTCGATGGTCTATTGTTAGTGAGACATAGCACATAGGTTTTATGCTAATCATGTCTTCTCCGTTGATTTCTGTAACAACAACACGTTTTTCCATTTTGCCAATCCCTAGTATTGCTGATTGTGGTTGGTTGATTATTATTGGAGTGGCAATTAAAGAGCCACTGATGCCGTGATTGGAGATGGTGAAAGTTCCATCTTTGACATCTGTTGGTTGCAAGGTTTTGCTGCGTGCTTTGTTAGTCAAGCGAGTGAGCTCTTGTGTGATACTTAATAAATTTCGGTTTTCGCAATTTTTTAATACGGGTACAATTAACCCATCATCAGCAAGTGATGTTCCTATACCAATATTGATATCATTGAAAATTTCAATGATATCGTTATGTAGTTGTGAATTAATCATTGGTACAGCCTGAATAGCTGTCTTGGATGCAGCAATGAAATAAGCAGTAAAGGTTAGATTGGCTTTTTGTTCAAGGAAATGTTGTTTATTTGCCTTTCTATGAGCAATTACACGTGAAAGGTCAAGGTTGAAAACAGAGGTGACATGAGGTGCTGTATGCAATAAGCTTTGAACCATGTGTTTGGCAATGCTTTTTCGCATATTATTTAATGGTATGAGTGTACTCCTTTTGTCATTGGTGTGAGAAGTTGCGGGCTTTTGTTTTAGAAAGGCATGAATGTCACGACTGGTGACGCGGTGATCTTTGCCAGTTCCATGAATGTTTTTTATGTTAATGTTATGTTGTGAAAGTAATCGACGAACTGCTGGAGATGTTGCATTATTGTTAATGTCAGCTTCCACCTGGTCATTACTGTTTGTAGCTTCATGAGTTTGTCTACTGGTGATTTTTTTGATTGTAGGTGATATATCTTGAACGCTTGAATCTATAACACCCAAAGCTAAATCTCCTTGTATATCGTCACCTGTTATTAAGTTAATTTTTGTTAAAACTCCAGAAACTGGGGCGACTATTTCCATCATAACTTTATCGGTTTCTAATTCGACTAATGGCTCATTTTTTTCAATAAAGTCACCCTCATTAATCAACCATTGTGCTACAGTAGCGGTGGTTCCCTCACGTTGCTCTTCATCTAATACAATATTGACAATACTCATTAGGCTTTATCCAACTCAAGTATAGAGAGTAGAATTTTTTCCGTTGTAGGTACAACGGCATTCATAAGGTTTGGTTCGTGTGGGTTGCCAATATCCGGCATAGCCAGTCTTGTAATGGGAGCATCTAAATCATAAAAGGATTCTTTTGCTAAAGTAGCTGCAATTTCTGCCCCAAACCCTGCAGAAATATTATCCTCGTGAACGATGAGGCAGCGGTTGGTTTTTTTAACAGATTCCATCACCATGTCTTTATCCCATGGGCGCAATGTGCGTAAATCAATTAGGTCTATCGCAAGTCCTGATTGTTCAACGGCTTTATGGCAACGGTGTACCATGCCTCCCCAGGTTACCAGTGTGAGTCTATCGCCTTGGGTGATTTTATTGGCTTTACCAAAAGGGATTATGTATTGGTCACCTGGATATTCACGGCGTGCCCACACATGATCAAGCATCTTGCGGTGTTCAAAGAAGATGGTGGGATTGTTATCACGTAAAGCGAATCGTAATAAGCCGACGGCATCTTGGGCATTGGATGGCATTGCAACTTGCCAACCAATAGCGTGAACCCACTTAACTTCGGCAGTTTGAGAATGCCATGGATCGCCGCAACCAAAATAACCGCCAGCCATGCGCACAACCATAGGTGCGGCAAAGCGATTATTAGTGCGCCAACGCATGGAACCAATGTCGTTGAGTTGTTCTTCGGCTGGATCGGCATATTTTCTAAATTGAATTTCAGGCACAGGCAATAATCCAGCAAGAGACATACCAAGAGCGCGCCCGATTATGCCCTCTTCAGACAAGCTAGTGTCAAAGATTCTTTGCTCACCATGCTTTTCTTGTAAACCTAGTGTGACAGCATGAACCCCGCCCTTAACGCCAATATCTTCACCAAAAATCGCCATTTTTTTATTATTTTGCAATTCAAAATCTAAAGTTTTACGAATGGCAGTGACCATATTAATACGACCAGGGTGAGCAATAACTTCCTGCGATGAAGGTGGAAAGACTGGTTTTGCTAGATGAATACCGCCTTGCTGTTGTAATTGCATAACGCCATCATCGTTATATTCACAGAAGGTATTGGTTGTAACGTCCTCAGGATTGGCAAAGGGTTTATTGTCCGCCTTGATAAAAGCTTGGTTAACGACCTTATTGGCTTGGTTTTCGAGATCTTGCCATTTTTCTTCAGTCATCAAGTCGTGTGAGAAAAGATGTTTTTTTAATTTTGGTAATGGATCATGGCGTTGTTCAAACGCAATTCGTTCAGCTGTTTTGTAAGTTTGTGTGTCTTGAGCAGAATGTCCGTTTAGGCGAGGGACAGTTAAACGCAACAATACGGGTTTTCTATCGAAACGCACTACTTGATGTGCTTGTGCAACTAAATCAACAACTTGCTCGGGATTTGTTCCGTCACCACTAAAAATGGTCAAGCCTTTAAAACTGGCTAAGTTTTTTGCAATATCTCCGCCAGGTGTTTGAAAGTCTGATGGCACAGAAATGCCGTAGCCATTGTCTTCGATATAAAATAATTGAGGCAATTCTTGCGTGGTTGCTATGGTCAAGGCAGACCAAAAACCGTTAGTTGCAACAGAACCATCACCGCCTAATACTAGACCAATTGCATCCTTCCATTTATGGTTGTTTAGCACATTATAGTAGTATTTTGCTGCTTGTGCCCAACCAGAAACTGGCGTATATTGTGCACCAACGCCACCAGACATAGGTAATATGCAAGCACCATCGTGTTTGGGATTGTTAAAAACAACGCCAATATCACGACCATCTGAAAACCCACCTTTTTTCATCATGGAAGCTTCTAAAGCCGTCTCAGGTGGTAAGCCCATAGCAAGTAATAAAGGGCGAGAACGGTAGTAGCCAGATACTGCATCTTTTTGCCCAATCAAACATTGCCCTAAAATAATTTGAGCCATATCATGACCGCGAGCAGAAAATTGGTATAAAACTTTCTTATTCTTAACTAAAGTATATTCTTCCAAGTCATCTAGAGCGCGTGAAATAAGTAGTTTTTGAGTAATTTCGTTCCAATCAAAAACCAAATTAGAGTTAATGTTTTCGGCAGTGTTCATAGGTTTTATTATTGTTCTAAGAGTTTTACTATTATGTGCCTAAACAAGAGAAATGTGCTTGCTAAATATACTTAATAAATGTATTAAAGAGCATGGAAATTGAGTTATAATTGAAAAACTTAAAATTATATTGCTTGATATGGATAAATACGACATTAAAATACTTGAAGAGATACAACGTAATGGACGCATTAGTAATAAAGAGTTGGCAGAAATTGTTAACCTTTCTTCTGCCCCGTGTTGGCGAAGAATGAATGCTTTAGAAGATCAGGGTTATATTAAAAGTTATACGGCTTTGTTAAATAAAGAAAGTGTTGGGTTAACCATCACGGCTTTTGCCCATATCAGTTTAAATGATCACCATGAAAAAACAGTGGCTGAATTTGATAACTCTATTGCTAATTGGCAAGAAGTGCAAGAGTGTCATGCGACATCTGGCGGTTATGATTATTTGTTGAAGATAGTCACAGTTGACATGCAAGCCTACAATAACTTTATGTATGAACACTTGCTTAAGCTTAAAGGCATTCGATCAGTTAATACCAGTTTTTCCATGGTGCAAAAAAAAGTGTCAACACAGTTGCCATTGTCCCATTTAAAATGAAAATGGCTGATATTAGCAGCCATTTTCCAGAATTCAAATTTTAATAATTTAGAAAGTATAACCTAAGTTAATAGCGAATAATGTATCTGTGTTATCAAACCCAGCAGGTACATCTGTATTGTGCTTGATTTGATGAACAAAATTAACATTGACTTTATCGCTAACCTTAAGCGATAAACCTGCATCGTTTTGAAAGTAGGTGTTGTCGCTAATTGCTTCAACAATTAAAACATCAATAAACTGCATAGTGTCAGTTAGTTGGCGCATGTAGTCGACTTTCCCTGTAAAAGCAATACCAGAAACATCAGAGCGATCAATATCTAAAGCTTGAACCTTATAACCAACACCAACCTCTGTAATAAGTCTTTTCGTCTCAGTGTCATAAAATTTATGACCCCAGCCTGCACTAGTGGTCATTGTATAATCAAAGGCAGAGAAGTTGTCTTTTTCATATCTTGAGCCATAAAAAATATAGTCATTATCACTCAATTTATAACCTGTTTTAGATGAAAGAATGTATCTTTCAGCCGTGTCAATGTTATTGGCAGACGCACGTAGGATATCTAGGCCTATGTCGCTAATCCATTTGCCCGTTTCGTACTTAACTTTTAATCCAGTAGTAAGGCTTTCGGTGTCAGTATTGCCGCCCGTTGTAGAAAAGCCTAAGTAACCAGTTGAACCTGTCCACTTGCTTTTAGGTGCATCATCAGCAAGTGCTACAGTAACGCTACCTAATAATAGTCCTGTTATTAACATCGTTTTTTTCATTGTGAATCTCTTGTTTGTTTAGAAAGGCGCATAATAGGCGCAAAGTATGAAAAATTCAACCTTAGGCAGTCTCTTAACCCTTGCTTTTATGTCAATTTTTGTAAAATTAATGCAATTTTAAGTATAGTGTTAATTTAATCCTTATATTGAGTCACCATGATTAAACTTGTATTAGTAACCATTCTTACTGTGCTTTTTGCAATTGAAGACCAATCAAAAGTGCTAAATTTAGTCTCAATTATTTTATTAATTTTCTGATGGGAAAAACTTTTGTTGTTTCTCCACTAAATAAATCAAAATAGCCCTGCTTTCAAAAATAACACGATTGTTATCGGTATCACGGATAACTGAAATCTTTCCATTTGGGTTCATCCTCGCTTAGGTTGACTGGTATAACTTTATAATCAACGCCTAATTCCTCAAGCATGATTGAGGTTTTTCATCCACTTAGGTGTCGCTACGGTATAAAGTTCAGTCACTGATTTCTGCCTCTTTCTCTAATTTTTTTATTGCCATCTTTCGCTTTAATGGAGAAAGGTGGTCCAAAAACACAACCCCATTTAAGTGATCGATTTCATGCTGTATACAGACCGCCAAGAGTTCATCTGCTTGCATTTTTTTCTTTTCACCCTTTTCATTAAAGTATTTTACTTCAATGGTGCTGGCTCTTTTAACTTTTGCGTAAATGCCAGGAACTGATAAACAACCCTCTTCATGTATTTGTACACCCTCTTTCTGGATGATTTTCGGGTTAACTAAGCACAAAGGTTGATTTTTTTCTTCAGATATATCTATAACAACCAATTGTATGTGCTTATCAACCTGAGTGGCAGCCAGACCAATACCTGGTGCTTCATACATAGTATCGAGCATGTTGTTTGCAAATTCTTGAAGCTTTTGATCAAATACAGTTACAGGTTTTGCAATTGTTTTTAAGCGCTTATCTGGTAGTGTAAGTATTGTTAATAGTGTCATTGATTATGTGTGGTTGTTTGATGTCTTATTATAATATTGGGCTTAATTTTTTAAAGACAATACTGTGATTTCTTCATTATTGTCTAAGAAATATCGTTTTTTTTATAAAAATGCCACGAGATTCACGTTTTTTAGTTAATTTTAGGGTATAGTTTGTCTAAATTAATCACAATAATATCAAGGATTTGTCGGAAATGCTTAAAAAACTACATTTACTTTTAATTGCTGTATTTTTAATATCAGCAACAGTTCGTGCTGAAATTGAATTAAACCCTACGCACCCTGATACCTATACGGTAGTAAAGGGAGATACATTATGGGATATTTCAGCCAGGTTTTTAAAATCACCGTGGGTATGGCCAGAGGTTTGGCATGCAAACCCCCAAATTGAGAACCCTCATTTGATATATCCAGGTGACGTAATTTCATTAATTTATGTCGATGGTAAACCAACTTTACAGGTGACTCGTGGGCATCCCACAATAAAACTTTCACCAAAAGGTCGCAGTATAGACCACCATACAGCTATACCAACCATACCGTTAAGAGATATTGAGCCATTTCTAAGAAAACTTAGGATACTCTCTCAAGAAGATATTGATGACGCGCCATATGTTGTTTCCATGGAAGAAGGGCATATAAAGGGCTCTAAGCCCAACTTGCTCTATGTCAAAAACTTAAAAGCCAGACAGGGCGATGAGTTTGCTGTAGTGCGTCCAACAGTCATATACCGGGATGTCCCAGTTCACTATCCATGGGGCTCATCAGCCTATAAAGACCGTAGAACAGAATCGTTACCATGGAAGAAAACCAGCACTTCAACAGGAAATTCATACATGACAAGGTTTTGGAAAAAGTATATTGATAGAACTTATTGGGAGAATGTTGATATTTTAGGTTATGAGGTTGCAGATATTGCAAAAGCAAAGGTGACGCGCGTTGGAGATAAAGACATTACCACAATGAGAGTTAGTGGCAATATTTTTGAAATAGATGAAGGGGATTTAATTATTCCGTTAAATGATGTCCGCTTTGATGCTTATTTTCAACCAAAAGGTGCATCAATTAAAGATGATAATATTCGTATTATTGCTTTAAACAATGCTAATTTTAGATCAGGTAAATTTCAAATTGTAGCGATTAGTCGCGGTTCTGTAGACGGTATCAGTCACGGAGATGTTTTTGAGGTTTATAGACCAGAAAGAGTCATTCGCGATGAGGTCATGCACCCGAAGAACGACTTGAAAACATATCTTAGGCCTTCGAAAGCGATGGTTACATTGCCTGAAGAATACTTATCAAACATAATGGTTTTCAAAGCTTTCGATCATATTTCTTATGCATTAATTGTTTCTGGAAATCGACCAGTTAAGTTACTTGACTTTGCAAGAGCTCCTTAACTTGAATAGATTTTTAATTTCAAAGGCTCATTTTGTGAGCCTTTTTTTTTGAAAGCAAAGGAGAAGAATAAATGGATTATAGTGAAGCGTGGTTGTTATTGAATAAAATCAAGGGACTTGGTATTGTTAAAATTAAAAAATTGCTTACGGTTCATGAAAGTGTTGAAAATATATTTAAGCAAAAAAGATTTCCAGACTACATCAAGTTAAATGAAGACACGAAAGAAGCAATACGACAAGCTAATTCTGATTTGATTCGCAATGATTTAGAGTGGCTTGCAAAAGAAAATAATCATATTTTGCCAGTTGATCATGACTTATATCCACCATTACTCAAAAAATCCGATTCTCCACCGCCGCTTTTATACATTACAGGTAATCCGAATATATTACTGCAGCCACAGCTAGCGGTTGTTGGTAGCCGAAATGCTACTGAGGTAGGTTTAAAAAACACTTATTCTTTTTGTTCATCTTTGGCAGCCAATGGCTTAACAATTACCAGTGGAATGGCTTTGGGTGTGGATGGAACTGCGCATAAAGCAGCCATTGAAGCTCAAGGAACAACAGTTGCCGTCTTGGGAAATGGGTTGGATACCGTATACCCAGCAAAACATCGTGAGCTTGCTCATTTAATAGCTCAGAATGGCACATTAGTTTCGGAGTTTAGTATTGGAACTAAACCTCATCATTATAACTTCCCCCGAAGGAACCGTATTATTTGCGGCCTTAGTCTTGGTACCTTAGTCATCGAAGCGGGATTGCAGAGTGGAACTTTGATTACGGCTAGGCAGACGATGGAAAACAACCGACCAGTGATGGCAATACCTGGTTCTATCCACTCACCACTAGCTAAAGGCTGTCACTTTTTAATTAAGCAAGGGGCTAAGTTAATTGAGTCAGCCAATGAAATTATTGAAGAACTAACGCCTCTTGCACATAGTTTGACTGAAGATTTATCTGGAAAAATTAAGGAGCTTGATGTGAGAGGAAAAGAAGTCAACTCAAAGCATGAGCACCAAAATATTCTTGATACCATTGGCTATGAGGCCACTTCAATTAATCAAATAATTGAAAAAACAGGCCTTGAAATTTCCGAACTTTCTTCAGTACTTTTGATTCTTGAATTAGAAGATAAAATACAAGCTCTTGCAGGAGCACACTATATAAGAGTGTAAAAAACACCCTTGACCCGAGTATTTCATAGAATAACTCATAAACAAGGTGTTTTTCTTTATATAACAACATCTTATCCTCATGAATTACAGTGTTATACCGAAGGGTTAATATATTTTGCAGCAAGTGGTTTTAAAGAAAAGCTAGCTTCATATCTTGCACAAATATCACCATAACCTATGAATAACTAGGTGTTTAGTGATATTTGTACAATCTATTTTGCTATTTTTCCTTTAAATTCCATTCTCCTATGAAATATTCGGGTTAGAATAAAATATAAACCTTGAATAAACGAACAAATTTAGATAATGTGCATACAGAAAAAATAATTTATATTATTTTTTTATAATTTTATAGCTGTTTTTTTAGTTTAAAACCAGCTCAATAGACAACTAAATACACTATGGCAAAAAACTTACTCATTGTCGAATCACCGGCAAAATCAAAAACAATCGAAAAGTATCTTGGGAAAGATTATAAAGTATTAGCATCCTATGGTCACATCCGCGATTTACTCGCCAAAACGGGAGCAATTGATACCGACCACAATTTTGAAATGACTTATGTTGAGGTCGAACGCAACAAAAAACACATAGATGCAATAGTTCGAGAAGCAAAAAAAGCAGAAACCATCTATCTCGCAACCGATTTGGATAGAGAGGGTGAGGCCATATCTTGGCATGTATTGGAAATACTAAAAGAAAGAAAAATTCTTAAGGGGAAAAATGTCTTCCGCGTTGTCTTTAGTGAAATTACTGAAAGCGCCATTAAAGATGCGGTAGCTAATCCTCGTGAATTGTCAACTGATTTGGTCGATGCACAGCAAGCCAGACGTGCTTTAGATTACTTGGTTGGATTTAATTTATCTCCATTGTTATGGAAAAAAGTCCGTCGAGGTTTGTCCGCAGGTCGTGTTCAATCCCCAGCTTTAAGTATGATTGTCAATCGAGAGGCTGAAATTGACGCTTTTGATCCGAAAGAGTATTGGACTATCGCTACGCCAATGGTCAAAGACAATTATGAATTTAATGCCAATCTTATTCAATTGGATGGACAAAAGCTCAAGAAATTTGATTTAAACAACAAAGAACAAGTTGATGCTGTATTAAAAACATTAAAACAGCAAGCGGGAAATTTACTCACTGTTACTAAATTAACGGAAAAACAACGTAAAAGACGTCCAGCAGCTCCCTTTATTACTTCAACTCTACAACAAGAAGCCGCTCGAAAGCTTGGCTATTCAACACGAAAGACCATGCAGATTGCGCAACAATTGTATGAAGGAATGTCCGTTGATGGGACGGTACAGGGTTTAATTACCTATATGCGTACCGATGCGGTAATTTTATCAAAAGATGCTTTGGCTAACATTCGTCAAACTATTGCTAGCGAGTTTGGCAGTGATTTAGTGCCAGAAAAACCCAACTACTACAAGGGCAAATCTAAAAATGCTCAAGAAGCACATGAAGCGGTGCGTCCAGTAAATGCCTCACTAACACCTAAAAAGGTCAGTGGGTCTTTGGATAGAGACCAGCTAAGGTTGTACGACCTAATTTGGAAACGTTCTTTGGCATGTCAAATGACTGACGCTTTGATAGGCACTGTGTCAGCCGATTATGAGTTTGGTGATGCACATGTTTTTCGTGCAACAGGTTCAACAGTTATTAAAAAAGGCTTTCTTACTGTCTATGAAGAAGGCAAAGATGATGAGAAAAAGAAAAAAACCAATGTTCTGCCACGCTTAAAAGAAGGCGACACTTCAAAAGTAGTCAATATTGAAGGTAAGCAACATTTTACCGAACCACCACCTCGCTTTTCTGAAGCGAGTTTGGTTAAAGCATTAGAGGAATATGGTATTGGTCGTCCTTCAACTTATGCTTCGATTATTAGTACGTTGCTTAACCGTGATTATGTAGAACTTGAGCAAAAACGTTTTACACCGACAGATATAGGAAAAGTTGTTGCTCGCTTTTTACAAAAACATTTTGAAAACTATGTGGATTATGACTTTACCGCTCGTTTAGAGGATGCATTGGATGCTGTTTCACGAGGAGAGGAAGAATGGGTGCCGTTAATGCGAAAGTTCTGGGATCCGTTTATTAAGTTGGTTGAAGAAAAAGAAGAGTCTGTAAGTCGTGAAGAAGCACAGTATCAACGCGTGCTTGGAGTTGATCCTAAAACAGGCAAACCTGTGACTGCCCGAGTTGGAAAATATGGCTCTTTTGTACAAATTGGTCACCGAGATGATGAAGACAAGCCACAGTTTGCTGGTTTGTTGCCAGGGCAAAAACTTGATAAGATTACTTATGAAGAAGCGATGGAATTATTTAAGTTGCCTCGAACATTAGGTGAAACAGAGGAAGGGGAAAAAGTCAGTACAAACATCGGTCGTTTTGGGCCTTATGTGCGTTATGATAATAAATTTGTATCCATAAAAAAAGATTTCCCAGCCACGCCTTATGATATTTCCCTTGAGCAAGCACTGGAATTAATTAAAGAAAAGAAAATTGCCGATGCTAATCGCATTATTACCACTTTTGATGACGGTATCCAAATCTTAAATGGTCGTTGGGGTCCTTATGTAACAGATGGGAAAAAGAATGGAAAAATTGTTAAAGGAACAGATCCAAAATCATTAAGTCATGAAGACTGTATTGAGATTTTAGCTAATACACCTGATAAAAAATCACGCTTTAAGAAAAAGACTAAAAAGAAAGTAGCTAAAAAGAAAACCACTAAGAAAAAGGTGGCTAAGAAAAAAACAACTAAAAAGAAAGTTGCAAAAAAGAAAACAACCAAGAAAAAAGCGACGAAAAAGAAAAGTACAAAAAAGAAGGCTTCTAAAAAGAAAGTGACAAAGAAGTAAAGGCTGATGTCAATTGCGAAACAGACTGAACATGCCATCAGTACCATTAGATTTGGTGGCATTATTGCTTATCCTACGGAATCTGTTTACGGTTTAGGCTGTGATCCATTCAATCAAGAAGCTGTGGAAAAAGTTTTGCAGTTAAAAGAACGTTCAGAAGAAAAGGGCTTGATTGTCATTGCCTCACATGTGCAACAAATATTGCCGTTAATACAACCAATTAATCCTAATGATTTAGCACGAGCTTTAAAAACATGGCCAGGACATCAGACTTGGGTCTTTCCTAAATCCAAATTGGTTCCGTCTTGGATTTCGGGAAAGTTTGATACCGTTGCGGTTCGGGTTAGCGCTCATCCTGTTGTCAAAGCTTTATGCGACAATCTAAATATGCCACTGGTTTCAACCAGTGCTAATAGTGCAAACCAAGCAGTATTGAGTTCAATAAAAGACATTAAAATGCAATTTGGTGATAAAATAGATGCCTTTATTAACGCACCTTTGGGTCAGCACAGTAAGCCCAGTAAAATAACGGTTGCACATACACTAAAACAACTTCGATAAAATTTTGAACATAGATTTTAAAAACCGCTTATATTCCATTGCGACATTTTTGCTCACGCCAGTGGTATTGTTTCGCCTTGCTTCTCGTGGCATTAAAGCGCCTGCCTATTTTAGACGGTGGAAAGAACGCTTTGGTATTTTCCCTAACCCTAACTTTAAAAAGTCAATTTTGATTCATGCGGTCTCTGTTGGTGAAGTGAATGCCGCTATTCCATTAATAAAAGCATTAATGGAGACTTATAAAGAGCACGATTTCGTGATAACCACTGTTACACCAACGGGCTCAGATCGAGTTCAACAAATATTTGGCAACTCGGTTTTCCATTTGTACTTGCCTTATGATTTATCAGGAGCCGTCAAGCGTTTTTTGAAAAAGATAAAGCCAGATTTGGCTGTCGTCATGGAAACTGAAATTTGGCCTAACCTTTTTCGGTTTTGTAAAAAAAGAGATATTCCTATTGTTGTTGCCAATGCACGTTTATCAGAGCTCTCCTTAAAAGGTTATAAATGGGTGCAATCACTCGCTACTATGGCGGTCAATAATACCAAGTTCGTTGCGGCACAAACACAAACAGATGCTGATAGGATGATTCGCCTAGGCTGTGATGCAGATAAAATTTATGTGGTAGGCAGTTTGAAGTTTGATATTATTATTGAGCAAGACATTATCAAAAAAGGGCAGGCAATTCACAAACATGTCGCTCAGAACCATTTGATTTGGATTGCAGCAAGTACGCACCAAGAAGATGAACTTGAGCTACTAGAAGCTTACACATATTTAAAGAAAAAACACCCAAGCTTATTATTGATTATTGTACCTCGTCACCCTGAACGTTTTCAAGTGACAACACAAGCCTGTATTCAAAAAGGGTTTAATACACAACTACGCAGTAAATGCGGGTTGTACGACATAGACGCAGATGTTTTTATCGTGGATACTATGGGAGAGATGCTTGAGTTTTATGCTGCTTCTGATATTGCATTTGTTGGCGGGTCTATTGCTAACATCGGCGGGCATAATGTATTAGAAGCTGCTGTTTTTAAATTGCCTGTTTTAGTTGGTCCAAACACCCATAATTTTGCCGAAATTACTCAATTATTACATAATTGTGGCGGTTCTTACTTGGTTAATAATGCAGAAGATATTATTCGCCATATGGAAGAGTTAATTCAAAACCCACAACAACGAAAAAAAATGGGCCGTGCTGCTTTTAAATTGGTTGAAGAAAACAGAGGGGCAGTTGCTTTAACCATGAAATTAATAGCAAATGCCATGGAGAATGCACCGCTTGATCAAGACATGCAAAATCGTCGTTATACTCTTTCTAAAGACAGGAAAAGCACCATATGAATATTATTTTTGTTATGGTCACAATGAGTGTTTTGTTGTTAGGTTTTGCTGTTTGGGCATTTTTCTGGGCAGTCAAAAACAATCAATTTGAAGACCTCGATACGCCTGCTTATTCAATGTTAGATAATAAGGATAAAACGAAATCTGACGAAGAAGAATGAATCTACTGACCCCTTTTTTAATTGGATTGTTTTCTAGTGTGCATTGTTTAGCCATGTGTGGCGGTTTGTGTGGTGTTTTTTGCCGTAATAACCCCAGTTCTAAAACTATTTTAGTGATTAATTTAGGTAGAATTATTACCTATACTCTTTTGGGTGTACTTTTTGCTGGTATTATCCAAGGACTTGCTATCCAACTACCCTTAGCACAAGTTGGTTTTTGGATACGTTCTTTGTTAGGTCTGGTTTTAGTATTTTTAGGGATAAGAATCCTGCGTAATAAAAGCAATCTTCATGGTTTTTTTGAAAATAATTTTTTATGGCAAAAAGCTAAAAAGCAGCTGCACAAAATTACAAAACTAAACTCTATAATGGCTAATATAAGTAAAGGCTTAATTTGGGGTTTGATTCCCTGCGGACTGCTTTATGGTGTTCTTCTTGCGGCGGCTACTACACACAGTGTATATCAGGGTGGATTATTTATGCTGGCATTTGGGTTAGGCACGCTTCCTTCAATGTTTGTAGCTGCTGGTTTAATAAAAACCTTTGAAAAAAAATTACAATCCAAATCATTAAGATACAGCGCCGCATTATTTGTCATTATAATTGGGCTATGGAGCTTATTATCACCTTGGTTTAGTCACGAGCTTATTCCCAATCACCCAGTCTTTACTTCGATAGTTGCCTTCTTAGACAGTTGTATTCCATAGTTTAGGGCTTATCACCTATAATAATTCTTAATTTTTGAGCCGTAATTTTGAAATCTTGGTTAAAAATCTGTAGAATCACACGGCTATGCATACGTACCTTACTCGCTTCGAGCTGAGAATAGCAAATAAGAACAATTAGATTGGTTCTTATATTGGCAATTGAACACAAGCCGCGAAGAGCCAGCGGCAATTTGGATTGAAATTTCCGATCAAGTTCTCGCAGGTAGTTCGCATGTTTAAAAATTTTTGGAAGTTCACTTCCAGAATTCAAACAGTAATTTATTGGTGTTGGGCCAGATTTATTGTGCATGGTTTAATTGTCACAATAGATAGATAAGAAGGCAAGAAAAAGTTTATGAAAAATATAATTGTATTAAAACAAAATCAAATGGGTACTACCAGTTATGATTTGTCAGATTCAAAAATCCGTCAAAAAATTATTGCAGCATTTTCACTGCTTGTTATTTTTGTTATTACCGTTGGTCTTGGGTTAGGTTTTTTATTGTTCAATAACTCTGTGGATAAAAACCTGGAGTTGCAGAACATTCATCAATTAGTGCAGCAAAAAGAACTTGATATTCAACAGTTCAAATCTGCCGTGAATCGAGATTTAGATGCTTTGGCATTGCAAATTGGTGGCTTATACGCTCAAAGCATGCGTATAAATGCACTGGGCCAACGTTTAACTGAAGAAGTTAATCTTAAAAATAATGAATTTGACTTCAGCAAAGAGCCCGGTATTGGTGGCGCAGATTTAGAATTAACCAATCAAGAGAATACACCAGCTGATTTGTTTGCTAGTTTATATTCAGTAAAAGCAAGCTTTCTTCAGCAAGAAGAACAGCTAACATTGTTAAATAAGTTGTTAGAAGAAAAGAACCTTGATAAACAAATAAAACCTTCAGGTAAGCCCATTAAAAATGGTTGGGTGTCATCAAGATATGGAACCAGACCAGATCCGTTTACGGGTAAACAAGCATTTCACTCAGGGATTGATTTTTCTGGCAAACCAAACGCCATAATACAAGCCGTAGCAGATGGCGTTGTCATATGGTCAGGGAAACGAGGCGGCTATGGTAACCTAGTTGAAATTGACCATGGCGAAGGTTTTGTTACACGTTATGCGCACATGAAAAAAGCTTCCGTGAGTATTGGAGAGAAAGTGAACAAAGACCAAGCGATTGGTGTAATGGGCAAGACAGGAAGAGCAACATCTGAACATTTGCATTTTGAAGTACTTAAAAAAGGTCATAAAATCAACCCTTGGCCATTTTTAGCAAAAAAATAATGCTTTAAACTTGAAAAAAACGGCAACAACTACCATTTACAGTACACTATATTTATACAATTAACCGCGGCACTTTGCCTTAAGAGAAATTCATCATCATGATATTAAATTCATTATTCACTAAAGTTTTCGGCTCTCGAAATCAAAGACTTATCAAGCAACTCCTTAAAACCGTAGATAAAATTGACGCACTTGAACCCAAGTATCAAGACATGCGTGATGGAGATTTGCAAAATCAGACTCAGGTTTTAAAGGAGCGATTGAACGAAGGTGAGAGTTTAAATGATATAATGATTGATGCTTTTGCGGTTGTACGTGAGGCTTCTGTTCGAATTATGAAGATGCGCCATTATCGTGAGCAAATGATTGGCGGCATGGTTTTGCATGATGGTAAAATTGCAGAAATGCGAACAGGTGAAGGTAAGACTTTAGTGGCTACTTTACCAGCTTACTTAAATGCTTTATCTGGTAAAGGCGTTCATATTGTGACTGTAAATGATTACCTGGCATCTCGTGACGCTAAGTGGATGGAGCCGTTATACAATTTCTTAGGCATGGAGGTTGGTATTGTTGTTCCAGATATGAATCAAGAAGACAAACGTAAAGCTTATGCAGCAGACATCACTTATGGAACAAATAACGAATACGGCTTTGATTACTTACGTGATAATATGGCATTTTCATTGGATGAAAAAGTCCAAAGAGAACCTAATTTTGCCATTATTGATGAAGTTGACTCCATTCTAATTGATGAAGCTCGAACACCATTAATTATCTCTGGACAAACGGACGACTCACCTGAACTTTATCATCGCATTAATCGACTAACACCAAGTCTTGTTGCGTCTACTAAAGAAGTAACTGATGTTGAAGGCGGCATGGCAGCTTTAATGGCACAAAAGGAAGAGGGCGCTAAAGAGCCTGATGGTGATTTCACTATTGATGAAAAGGGCAAACAAATTCACTTAACCGAAAAAGGCATGGAGAAAGTTGAAGAGCTATGTAAAAAAGACGGGCTGATTAAAGACAATGAATCACTGTATGATTCAAAACACTTGCAACTAATGCACCACATTAATGCAGCTCTACGTGCGCAACACTTATACCAAATAGATGTCGATTATATAATTGACAACGGCGAAGTGGTTATTGTTGATGAGTTTACCGGTCGAACACTTTCTGGTAGGCGTTGGGGCGATGGTTTACATCAAGCCGTTGAAGCAAAAGAAAACTTAGTCGTACAAAAAGAAAACCAAACACTAGCCTCTGTCACCTTTCAAAACTATTTCAGATTGTACCCAACACTATCGGGTATGACAGGTACAGCGGATACAGAAGCCTACGAATTTCATACCATTTATGGTCTTGAAGTAGTGGTCATTCCAACACACAAACCTATGCAACGTGATGATCAAGGTGATTTAGTGTTCCTCACAATGGATGGTAAATTTAAAGCCATTGTAGAAGACATAAAAGAATGCTATGAGAAAAAACAACCCGTTTTAGTTGGTACGGCATCCATTGAAGTATCGGAACTGATTTCCAAACAACTAAAAGATGATAAAGTTAAACATAATGTGTTAAATGCTAAACAACATGAGAAGGAAGCACTTATTGTTGCTACTGCTGGAAAACCAGGCTCAATAACTATTGCGACCAATATGGCTGGTCGTGGCACAGATATTGTATTGGGTGGTAACTTAGAAATTGAATTGGCTAATTTAGGTGAAGAAATTTCAGAAGAGAAAAAACAAGCAGCTCGTGATAATTGGCAGTCAGTTCATGACAGCGTTATTGCCAATGGTGGTTTACGAATTATTGGCACAGAACGCCACGAATCACGTCGTATTGACAATCAATTACGTGGTCGCGCTGGTCGTCAAGGTGACCCTGGGTCCTCTCGTTTTTATATTTCATTAGAAGATAATCTCATGCGTATCTTTGGTGGCAATATTGCACAAACAATGCGTAAATTTGGCATGGGAGAAGACGAAGCCATCGAGCATAAATGGATTTCGCGTACGATTGAAGGCGCACAGCGTAAAGTCGAATCACACAACTTCGACATTCGTAAAAGCTTGCTAGAATACGATGATGTAGCCAATGATCAACGACTGGTTATTTATCAACAGCGCATTGACTTGCTAGAATCAGAAGAAATTAAAGACTTTATTATTGCCATACGTGAAGAAGTATTTGATGAAATGATTCACCAATATATTCCTGTGGAAAGTGTTGAAGAACAGTGGCAAATAACAGAATTAGAACAAGCATTGCGATCTGATTATGGTATTGATTTGAATATTCAACATTGGCTCAACTCAAACGAAAACATGGACGAAGATGAATTGGTTGAAAAAATTCATAAAAATGTCGAACGTTTCTTCCGTGAAAAAGAAGCCATTACAGGCTCAGAAACTATGCGCGGTTTTGAAAAAGCAGTTTACCTAAATGTTCTTGATCAGCTATGGAAAGAACATTTGCTGGCGATGGATCATTTACGTCAAGGAATCGGTCTTCGTGGTTATGCACAAAAACAGCCGATTCAAGAATACAAAAAAGAGTCTTTTGAACTCTTTACATCGCTATTGGATAGAATTCGAATAGAAGTAACAAAAATAATTGCACGTGTCAAAATTCAACAAGACGATGTCGACGAAATGTCACAACACGAACAGCAACAAATGGAATACCAACACAGTGCAGCAGAAAGTGCAACACAACCACAACAGCCACAAGAACCCGCTCAAGCAGAGCCATTTGTCAGAGAAGGCAAAAAAGTCGGAAGAAATGAAGCCTGCCCATGTGGGTCTGGTAAAAAATACAAACAATGCCACGGTAAGTTAGTATAAACATAAAGCCATTGAATGTTGTCGCCTTGGTATTAGAAAACCACCAAGGCGAAATATTAGTTGCCAAACGGGCTGATTATAAGCATTTAGGTGGCATGTGGGAATTTCCTGGTGGAAAAGTCGAACAAGGTGAAACACAACTGCAAGCCATCATTCGAGAAACCAAAGAAGAAATTGACTTTGATTTACCAACAGCCATACCATTAATCACCACTACACATGAATATGAAGACCTGATTCTTACTTTAGATGTGTGGTATCACCAAGCCAACAACCCAAAGGTTTACCCCAATGAAGGGCAACCCCTCAAGTGGGTTAAACGCACTGAATTAAAAAATTTAGGAATGCCAGAGGCAGATATGCCCACAATCCAAGCAATTGAAAACCTTACTTTTTCCTAGCTCTAGGGTGTGCTTTATCATACACCTTGGCGAGGTGTTGAAAGTTAAGGTGGGTATAAATTTGAGTAGTTGAGATGTCAGCATGACCAAGCATTTCTTGGACAGCGCGTAAATCTTCGCTTGATTCCAGTACATGCGATGCAAAAGAATGACGCAATAAATGTGGATAAACACGTTCCCACAACCCTTGTCTTTGTGCCCAATACTTAATGCGCTGTTGAATGCTTCTTTGTTTGAGTTGTGTGCTTCTTTTGGATATAAATATATGACCTAATTGTTCTATATCCCAAACCAGTGCAATTGATTGCCATTGTTTGAGTGCCTGAAGTGCAAATCGACCTACCGGCACTACTCTTTGCTTATTGCCTTTTCCAACAACTGTAATGAGTGCCTGATCAAAATCCAAATTATGCCAAATCAAATTGGATAATTCACTTAAACGCAAGCCCGATGAATAGAATAATTCAATAATCGCTTTATCACGAATAGCAATTTCTGATTCTAATGGTATGTTGACTAAGCGTGCAACAGTATCAACATCCAGCACTTCAGGTAATTTATTATGAATTTTTGGAGTCATCACTAAGTGGGCTGGGTTACTTTTTATGCCTTTTTTTCTTACAAGATAATCAAAAAAGCTTTTGATTGAACTATGGTAGCGGGCTAAAGACTTAGGGCTTATTTTATTGTTGTATTGTGCAACTAAAAACTCACTGACATCCTCATCACTAATTTTTTTGAGCTTGTAAGAGGGGCTTTTGAGTTGGTAAAACCCAATAAAAGCATCCAAGTCACGTTGGTAGGCTTTTAAGGTTAAAGTAGCTAAGTTCTTTTGATTTTTACAAAAATCTAAATATTCTTTTTTCCATGCTTCAAGAGTCATTTTCATGATTTTTGGTAGAGCTAACTGAACCAAAAGTTTTGTTAAATTTACGGTCTAATATTTCGCTTAAACGGGCGAGTAGGTCAGTTGACATTTCAGGGTTAAAACGGCTCTCATCAAAGCTAGCAAAGACTAACAAGCCTTTTTCAGCATTTTTGCCAATAGGCAAAATAACACAAGATCCAATTTTTTCAGCTTGTGCACCAAATATAAATTGCAGCTTTTGTTTCTTTAAGCGACCGCAAATAGGCTTTCCTTTGCGAATAAATTCTTCAAATACTTGAGAAAATACATTCTCTTGGTCGATTGATAGACTCTTAACTACAGTTGATGACTCAAGGCCATCATAGGCAGGAACAACAATCTTAAATAAATCAGAATCAAAAGAATGCTTCACAAACCGCGCAAAATGTTTGGTAACATTAGCAATATGTGAGATTTGGCACAGTTGTAAAGTCAGCTCAAAAACTTGAGACATGGTTTTTTCATTTTCTTCTGCGTAACCAATCAATTGATTTAATTTGCTCTTTAATTGAATGTTTCGTTCTTTTAGCACATTCACCTGGTGATTAATCAAGCTACTGACTTTACCCTTTTTATTGTTCACTTTTAAGACTTCTAGCTGCTCAGGGTGACGAATAAAGAAGTCCTTATTTTCTGTTAAATAATGAATAATGTCTGTGTCTGATAAGTGTTTATCACTCATAAAATGATTTCTCCAGTAAATACGCTTTGCGCGGGACCTGTTAAATAAATTTCGTTTTCTTCTAAATTATATTCTACCATTAATTTACCTCCTGACAATACGACTTTAACTTTTGAGGTCAAATCTCCTGTTTGCATTAGAGCAAAAGCTGCAGCACAAGCACCACTGCCACAAGCCAAAGTTTCACCAGTTCCTCTTTCATGTACTCTTATCCTTATCTCTTGAGTCGAAACCACCTGAACAACTTCAAAATTTATTCCTTTTGAATATTGACCTGTATACTCTTTATTCATACTTTCTAAATCGCAACCATCAACATCATCTACACAAGTGACTAAGTGAGGGTTGCCAAAGTCAAGTTCGTAACACTTTTGATTGTTAGCCTCTTTAACATGATAAGATTTCATAGGACCCATATTTACTCGCACTTGCATGTTTGTTAATATTTCAGAACTAACAATGCCAGCTAAACCAGAGAGTTTAAAGGATGTTTTGTGTGGATTTTGTTGGTGCAAATAAAGACTTAAACAACGTTGACCATTACCGCACTGTTCTGCTTGAGTACCATCGGGATTAAAAAATTGATAAGCCGCATCACAATCAGCAATATCTGATTGGGATAGAAATAACAACTGATCAAAGCCGATACCAGTATGCCTATTACCCATATAAATAATGTCATCGGTACTCAACTTAATATCAGTATAACGATTATCAATTAAGACAAAATCATTGCCTATTCCATGCATTTTTACAAAAGAAATAGTACGCATGTTACTCGGTTTGTTCCTTAGTGTCATCGCCTTTTTTGGGGTGATATAAATCCCCTTTATTACCGCAGGAACTAAAACCTAAAATAATTATTGCAATAATTAGCACTTGTTTTAATGTTTTCATTTTAACCAAAAGTAATCAATATTTGAAAATAACATCAAATCGTGTATTTATCAATAATGATTTGTTTTATAAATGTATAAAGTCCTATAAAATTATGCATTACTTTTTTTATAACTCAACTTTATGAAATATATTCTACTACTTAGCTTAATTTGCATCACTCAGCCATCTATTGCCAATGAAGAGGTGTTGGAGCTTAATGCTGAAAATCTAACGCTGCTTGCTTTGAAAAACAGTTCTCAAGAGGCTGTTGAGGAATACGCTTTATACTTAGTTAGATCTACAAGAACAAAAGAGTATTTTAGAGCCATGAGGGATAAGAAAAAATTAGATGAGTTAGTAAACCAAGAAAAAAACAAGTTGACTGCGAAATTAAATAAAATCAATAAACTTGGTCACTACAAGTTTAAAAAAGTTTTCAGCTACAAATCCTATGATAAGGACTCCTCTACATTGCATCTTAAGAAAATAATTTCTCAAAATGTTTTTGATGTTTTTAGAGCTTATGATGACATGGTTTATTTACCAAGTACGTTTCTTTTACTAACACCCAATACAGAAATTATTAAAAGTGTTAAAGTAAATAAAAAAAGATTTGAACGCTTGTTAAGCTACTGGAGTGAAAACAATCAAAGCTACAAAAACACCTTGTATTTAGAAATTATTTTTAATGTCGGAAAATTTCAAAATAGCAACGATTTTCAAGCCACTGTCCAAAGGCTTGATATCTACTCGTCAAAAAATAAAAAAACCTTACTTGCTTCAAAAGTTGAAAAAAGAAACTACTCCGAGCTCGTAAGCAATTGGTTATTGTCTAGTGGCTTTTCTAGCCCATTGGTTGGAATCCATGCGTTCTCTTATTTCAGCATTAGATTGCAAGACCAACTTGTAATTCAAGAGCATTCAAGCAAAACATGCAAAAAGACCAAAAAAATTGGTAGCCACCAAGCTATTGTTTGCACACAACCTTATACCAAAAGCACAGAACTTGTTATTAGCTACCTTGGCGGTAGAGTTGCTCAAATCGATGTGGTTTCGCTAAGCCCTCTTGCAAAGCATGAAATTAATAAAGTTAAGCAGGATATTAAAAGATTTCTAAAGTCTTCTGACCCCAAAGTTAATCATTC
This sequence comes from Lysobacterales bacterium, assembly GCA_027067055.1. Classification (GTDB taxonomy): domain Bacteria; phylum Pseudomonadota; class Gammaproteobacteria; order Xanthomonadales; family Marinicellaceae; genus NORP309. The sequence continues at coordinate 32,647 of JAMOMK010000081.1, forward strand.
ATTCATTAAATGGAGTAAACATGGTGTTAACTTTCGGTTAGTTTCAGATGGATTTATCAATAAACAAAGTAAAGAATCAAGCTATAAAAATATATTTGAAACTAGTAGCTCTCCTAAAAAACGGGCATTAATACTAACAATGATGGCAGATGGTACTAAAAAGCTACTAACCGACTTAGGAGTTAAATTATGACTCTAGAAACGATAAACAAACAAACCGGAGATAAACCAAAGCTTGTTATAATTTGGATGCACGGATTGGGTGCTGATGGTAATGACTTTGCTCCAGTTGTGCCACAGTTCGCTATTCCAAATTTGCCAATTAAATTCATTTTCCCTCATGCGCCCAAAATCCCTGTTACAGTAAATGGCGGTATGGTAATGCGTGCTTGGTATGATATTACAATGATGGATATTGGTAAGCATGCGGATAAAAAAGGCGTTTTGGACTCGGCCGAATTGATTAAAGAGTTGATTCAAGAACAGATTGATCAAGGGTTTTCCTATGAGCAAATTGTGCTTGCTGGCTTTTCACAAGGTAGTGCCATGGCATTACATTTGGTAACAACGATGCCTGAAAAAATAGCGGGTGTCATTGCCTTATCTGGGTATCTCCCTATTCCCGAGTCTTTATCACAAAAAATTAATTTATCCACTCCTTTTTTTATGGGCCACGGCACTCAAGATCCAGTTGTTCCTTTTACACTTGGGACTAAAAGCAAACAACAGCTTGAACAATTTGGTTACAAAATTGATTGGAATACATACCCAATTCAGCACGGTGTCTCAATGGAAGAAATAAATGACATTAAACAATGGCTAATCAAAATTTTTGTTTAGAATCACTCTTTCATTATGTGGCAGTGCATAATGAGTTGGAACTTAAGAAGATTGTAAATACCTTTGGCTCTACCACCCATGTTGTACTGCAAAAGCTCAATGAGTTAAAAGATATGGGCTTACCGTTAACAATTGATTGTAACGGTGTAAAATTAAATAAATTTTTTTCACCACTAGATGTTAAATCTCTAAAGTCTCAGAGCCAAAAAAAAATCCACTATCTATTTTCTACTGATTCGACAAACACACTTGCCAAAATGAGTAATGAAGATGCTGTATTTATTACAGAGCACCAGACTCAGGGCAGGGGGCAACATGGAAAGTCATGGCTTACACCATTGGGGCAATCAGTCGCACTTTCGCTTTCTTATTCATTTAATTTCCCATTAACTCATTTATCTGGGTTGAATATAGCCATTGGAGTGGCAGTAATCAAAATAATTAAACAGTTTTCCAATTTGCAGGTAAGTCTCAAGTGGCCCAATGATATTATTGGCGAGTTTGGCAAAATTGCTGGTATACTAATTGAAGCTCAAGGAAGTGGAAATAAATGTAAGGCATGTATTGGCATTGGTATTAATTGGAATGTTTCACAAAACTTGTTAGATTCAATTAATCAGCCTTGTATGAATGTTGAAATTGAATCAGTTAACCGTAGTCAATTCTTAGCCTATTTGATAAACGAATTGGATAAGGTCATTAATGAGTTTAAGTCTAACAAATTAAAAAACTTAATTTCATTATGGAATGAATTTGATTTACTCGAAAATCAAACTATACATATAACAGAACCGATGGATTCTTATGATGCCACATACTTAAATGTCGATGCCAGTGGGATGCTAAAAGTATTGGTAGGTAAAGAAGAAAGGCTTATTTCTAGCGCTTCAATCAAGATACTTTAAGGCAGCTAAAACAGTTAAGAATTCTTGCTATCTTCTTAGAGTTGTACAAAGGTCTCTATAATTTATTGACTATTTAATAAAATCATTTATTATTCAACAATGCCTTTTACAGCAACTTAATCAATGCTTATTTTCCGAATACTATTTATTACTCTTTTACTGTCAAACATAGCTTTTTATAGTTATAGTAAAAAACATACGCCAAATCAAGCTAAGTTTGTTGCAGTTGATAATCGTGTAAACAAGTTGACATTACTGAATGAACTCGACACCTCAAGATCTATTTGGGAGGAAAGTCAACCCAAGTCACAAAATCCACCCTCGGAAGTCTTTAACCAAGAGTGCTACACCATAGGGGTGTTCAATTCTAAATCAGAATCTACCACTATTCTTAATGCATTAAAAAAAGAGGTTCTAAAAATTCGAACCCGCAAAATTATTTCTTCTCAAGAAGCGGGTTATTGGGTATATATACCAGCAAAAAATTCAAGAAATGAGGCACTTGATATAGGCAGAAAGCTTTCTGATCTCAATATAAAGGATTATTATGTTGTAACTGGAGGTGAAAACGAAAACACAATTTCTCTTGGGCTTTACCGCGATGTAAATAATGCGGACTCCCGTTTACAAGAACTACAATCAAAGGGTTTCGATGCTAAGAAACAAATAAAAATAGAACAATGGCCAGAGTTTTGGATCGATTACTCTATAGCATCTGATCAGGTTTATAAATTAACTGATATATCTCAATTCAACTCGAAAATTAGCAGTAACAAAGTTGAATGTAACTGGTAATATAGTATTAAATCAAATGCACTATACTATCAGTATTTAGGATTTACAATTCCTCCTGTTTTTTTATGTTTTTTTAAAAAGAATTCACAAAACATTTGAAATTATAATTAAACCTCTCTATACTGCACAACCTCAAAGCCGGCATAGCTCAGATGGTAGAGCAACTGACTTGTAATCAGTAGGTCCGCAGTTCGACTCCGCGTGCCGGCACCATA
>JAMOMK010000082.1 GCA_027067055.1 Lysobacterales bacterium
AAAACTGGAATTGAAAGTATGCCACTGACTTTAAAACGTTTGGTCATGTCATCCAGTTCATGATTGTCTTCTTCGACTTCAATTGTCATCGATTCTAATGACATACCACAAATCGGACAGTTTCCTGGCTCATCTTTTATGATTTCAGGGTGCATCGGGCAGGTATAAATGGCATCAACAACGGTTAATTCCTCCGTAACTGCAGTCGCTTTACTCTTATCACTGTCACAATGCCCACAACAATCACTTTTGACTTTGTCTAAATAGGCTTTAGGTTCTAAGTTGAATTTACTGAAACATTTTTCACTACAAAAATAATATTCTACTTCATCGAATTGACTGTTGTATTGTGCTTTTTCATCGACATTCATGCCGCAAACTGGATCTTTCATGAGGTTTCTCCAATGATTATTTAATGTTTATGCTCTTTTGAATCGTGCTTTTCTGATTTTTCTTTGTCTTTTCCATCATGGTGGTTTTTCTTTTTTGGATTGTAATCGCGAGATGATGAATGGGTGTGTACCACTTTCCATAGGTCATCAATCTTACGGAATAAAAAGGTTTGGTAACCTGATTTATCAAAGGTGCGTTGTGAATTTCTAACCTTTCCTTTGACTCTAGTGGTGGCAATAGCCCATGCAAAATCGCCTTCAAAATTGACTTCAATGCCTGAGAAATCGAGATTCAAATATTCAAGTGCATCTTTTTCAGGTTCAACATGGTGATTGACCAAACTGTCAAGTCCTGCATTTTGACCACCTGATTCGATGTATCTGGCTCCCTTGTAATCTAAAAAGTTTTCACGGAATGGTTTGCCATCGCCATTTTTCCAGCCGTATTTAATACCATCAATAATTTTTAAAATCGCCTCTTGGTCATGATTCTTATCGCCGCTAGCTAAAAGTGAAGCTGAAAAAGTCAGCATTAGTGTTGATAGAATTAATAGTTTAAGGTGTTTCATTTTGGTTCTCCTGATTAAGTTTATTTAGTTTTAAATTTTTCTTTACTGCATGTGAGCGCCATAAAAAGAATACCGATGGCACGACTAACAAGGTCAAAACAACGGCGCTGACCATTCCTCCGACCATTGGGGCAGCGATGCGACTCATGACTTCTGAGCCTGTGCCTGTACCGTATAAAATCGGTAATAAGCCAACAATAATTGCAGCAGCGGTCATCATCACTGGACGTACACGCATGCCAGCACCTTGAGTGACTGCATGACGTAAGTCTTCTAATGTTATGGTTTTGTCTTTAAACTCTTTGTGCATTTTTTGGTAGGCTTGATTGAGGTACACCAGCATAATAACGCCAATTTCAACCGCAACACCAGCCAAAGCAATAAAACCCACGCCAACAGCTACTGAGAAATTGTAACCTTGTAAATACATCAGCCAAATACCACCAACCATCGCTAAAGGTAATGTACCCATAATGATGGCAACCTCGATAAAGTTACGGAAGTTCATGAATAATAAAATGACGATTATGGCAAGTGTCAATGGCACAACATAGCTCAACTTTTCTTTCGCGCGTTGCATATATTCGTATTGACCTGACCATGCGATTGAATAACCCGCAGGCAATACCAATTTGTCTTGCACCACTTTTTGAGCTTCTACCACATAAGTAGCGACATCGACTCCATCAATATCAATAAATGACCAACCATTTAATCGGGCATTTTCTGACTTTATTCCTGGAGGTCCATCTTCGACAAAAATATTGGCAACATCGCCTAGTGAAATGGTTTGACCCATACTATTAACAATGGGTAATTTAGCTAGGGCTTCTGGTGAATTGCGGTAATCTTGCGGATAACGAACATTGACTGGATAACGCTCTAAACCTTCGACCGTTTGGGTGACATTCATACCGCCAATGGCTGATGCCACTACCTGTTGAATATCGGCAATACTCATGCCATAGCGTGCAGCTTTGGCACGTTGAATATCGACTTTGATATAGCGACCACCTGCGACTCTTTCGGAATAAACTGAGGCTGTACCGGGTACATCTTTGAGAATTTCTTCTAATTGTTTGCCTATTTTTTCAATTTCAATAAGCTGCGGCCCTGCAATTTTTATACCAACTGGCGTTTTAATTCCTGTGGCTAACATGTCAATTCGAGTCTTAATCGGTTCCACCCATGCATTGGTTAATCCGGGTATTTTGACTAAACCATCCAGCTCTTTTTTCAAATCTTCTTTAGTCAAACCAGCTCGCCATTCGCTTTTGGGCTTGAGTTGGATGAAAGTTTCTATCATGGTTAAAGGTGCTGGGTCGGTAGCTGTTTCTGCGCGCCCTACTTTGCCAAAAACGGTAATAACTTCAGGAACTGATTTAATTAATTTATCGGTTTGTTGCAATAATTCACGCGCTTTACCAATAGAAATTCCCGGATAAGTGGTGGGCATATACATCAAATCACCCTCATCCAAAGGCGGAATAAATTCACCACCAATTTTGTTGACAGGATACATACCAACAATTAACACCAATAAAGTTGCCAAAAGAGTGGATTTAGGAAATCTCAACACAGTTTTTAACACTGGCATGTAGATTGCAACCAAAAACCTATTTATCGGATTCTTATGCTCAGGCAAAACTTTGCCTCTAATAAAATAACCCATTAATACTGGCACCAAAGTAATGGCCAAAAATGCTGAGGCTGCCATTGCGTAGGTTTTGGTAAATGCCAAGGGTGCAAACATTCGCCCTTCTTGCGCCTCAAGTGTAAACACGGGAATAAAACTAACAGTAATAATTAGCAAACTAAAAAACAACGCAGGCCCAACTTCGGCGGCGGAATCTGCTACAATTTTCCAGCGATTTTCTTTGGTTATGGGCGTTGCCTCCATGTGTTTGTGCATGTTTTCTATCAACACAATGGCGCCATCAATCATCGCACCAATGGCGATGGCAATACCTCCCAAGGACATGATGTTGGCGTTTAACCCTTGAAAATACATAATCATAAAAGCGGTCAAAATACCTACTGGCAAACTAAATATTGCAACCAAAGAGGAACGAATATGGAATAAAAACACCATACAAACTAAGGCAACCACTCCAAACTCTTCCAGTAGTTTTATCCAAAGATTATTAACTGCCTTTTCAATTAAAGCACTTCTTTCGTAAACAGTAACGACTTCTACGCCTTCGGGTAAGCCTTTTTTGAGTTGTTCTAGCTTTTCTTTAACACCATCAATGACTTTTTGGGCATTTTCACCAAATCGCATAACGATAATGCCACCGACTGTTTCACCTTCGCCATTAAGTTCGGCTATACCACGACGCATTTGTGGTCCTGTGCCAATACTGGCAACATCTTTGAGTAATAAAGGGATGCCATTGATGTTTGTCCCCAATGGAATATTGCCAATATCTGTAGTGTTTTTCAAGTAGCCTGTGGTTCGCACCATGTATTCGGCTTCTGCCATTTCAATCACCGATGCGCCAATTTCTTGGTTGCCCTTTTTTATTGCCATACCGATATGGGATAAAGGAATATTGTAGGCACGTAATTTTTCAGGATCAACTTGCACTTGGTATTGTTTGACCATTCCACCCACTGCTGACACTTCAGAAACTCCAGGTACAGTTTGCAGTTCAAATTTTAAAAACCAGTCTTGTAAACTGCGCAATTGAGACAGGTCATTTTTGCCTGTTTTATCAATAAGTGCATAAATATAAACCCATCCCACTCCTGTGGCATCCGGGCCCAGTTGTGGTCGAGCAGCCGCTGGCAAGGTCGGAGCAACTTGTGAAAGATACTCTAAAACACGCGAACGCGCCCAATAAAGATCGGTATTTTCATCAAAAATGACATAAACATAAGAGTCGCCAAAAAATGAATATCCACGAACAGTAACCGCTCCTGGCACTGACAACATCGCTGTTGTCATCGGATAAGTGACTTGATCTTGTACCACTTGAGGCGCTTGTCCAGGGTAGGATGTTTTGATAATTACTTGTACATCAGACAAATCGGGAATGGCATCAACCGGTGTGTTTTTTAATGCAAACAAGCCCACTCCAACCAACATAAAAGTAGCTAATAAAACAAAAAATCGGTTACCAACAGACCAACGAATAATATTGGCTATCATTTTATTCTCCCATGTCCATGTTTTCTGGCATTATGCTTATAATTACAAAACCTTCATCACGTACTTCAAAAGTAAACATAACACGCATGCCTTCTGTCAAATCATAAATCCCTACAGTGTCATCAACTAAAAAGTCCAAAGTCGCTGGTCCTCTGTTCCATTCTTCGATGGCATCTCGTGATATATTGAGCATTCTCATGCCTTTCATTATGGAATTGATTGTGCCAGTGACGGTCGCTGATGAAACATCCTCTTCTTCATGATTCATGCGTTTAAAGTCTGATGTTTTGGAGGATTCAGAATCCAACAAGAATTGAGCCGAAGTCACAACCTCCTCCCCTTCTTCAAGTCCTGACAATATTTCTATGAAATCATCGCCTTTTCTGCCTGTTTTAACCTCGATGGATTTAAATTGTCCATTTCCTAATGCTAAAACCACGCGACTGGCTTTGCCTGAACGAATAACAGCCTCACTTGGTACTAGCAACAAAAGTTTTTGTTCATTGTGGTGGATTTGGATATTGGCAAACATATTGGGTTTGAGTGAATTGTCTTTGTTGTCCAATTTAATCCTTACCTTTAAAGTGCGTTTTTTAGCATCCAAGGTTGGATAAATATAATCCACTTTGCCATTAAATGATTTAGTTGGTATGGCATCAATTTGTATAGTGACAGGTAAATTTGGAAAAATATGTGAAATTTGACTTTCAATCACTTCAGCTTCAACCCAAACACTATCAATATCTCCTATTGACATTAAAGTCATGGCAGGTTTAACAAAAAATCCTTGGCGTATTTTTAGCATGTCAACAAAACCACTTTGTGGTGAGTAAAAGGTAATATTTTGTTGCACTCTTCGGGTTTTAATCAACTTAGAAATAGTTGATTTAGGTAATTGTAGTGATTTAAGTCTATCTTTAGATGCGTTAATTAACATTTTATTGTTACGTTTTAATGCCAATAACAATTCTTCTTGTGCATTGACCAATGAAGGGGAGTAAATAGAATAAAGTGCCTGCCCTTTTTCGACTTTATCACCAACCGCTTTAACAAACAACTTCTCAATCCAGCCCTCGATACGTGAATGCACATGCACTAGCTTATCTTCATCATAAGCCACATAACCAACGGCATTTATTTCGAAATGCAGTGCCTTTTTAACGGCTTTCGCAGTTCTTACACCTAAGTTATTGACCACATCGGGATTAATGCGAATGGTTCCAGGGCCTTCATCATTGCCACCTCCTTCATCGCCATAATAAGGAATTAAATCCATACCCATGGGCGATTTTCCTGGTTTATCTCTACGGTAATTGGCATCCATGGGTGCAACCCAATACAGTGGTTTCGTTTCTTTTTGAGCATCATTAATGGAATCAGCACTCTCTAATCCACCAGATGGTGATTTCATAAGGTTAATCATAAGCATTAAAGCAATGCCAAAAGCAAAGCCGAGAACAAGAGTTATTATTGGTTTTTTCATTATTTTATTCCTCAGACTTGTTTAAAGAAGTAGTTGATTTGGGCGATAATTTTTTGTTTATCTACAGCAATGTTTAAAGCATCGATCCGAGCGTTAAGTTCAGCAATTCGTGAGCGCACCACCTCAGCAAAGTCGCCAGTATCATTAGTGTAGGCAGAAAGTGAGGCTTCGGCTTGTTCGTTCATTTGTGGCAATAAGGTTTGTTGGTAAAGTTTTTGCCTTTCATTGAGTCGATTCAACTGTGTAATATTGGACTTGAATGATGCTAACATTTGACGCAATAAAAACAACTCTTCAGTTTCCACAGCATCGGTTTGAGCCACAGCAGCTTGTAATTGCTTGTCTTGACGGTTTTTTGTAAATAATGGCACATCAAAAGTAACGCCTAAGGTTAAAAAGTCAGGGCGATTGATACCACTTCGTGCTTCACCACGATAGCCATAACTAGCATTAACACCCCAGCCAGGCTTGTATTTTTGTTTGGCTAAATCAATGCCTTTCTCACTAACCAATCGTTTTTGTTGTAGGGCAACGATGGCAGGGTGTTTTTTAAACAATTCGAATATTTTAATGTCATCAGCGAGTGTTAAGAAGTTTGCTTTAGTTATTTTTAAATCCGGTAATTGGTTGTCAACTCGAAGATTTTGACTTATGTTCAATCCAGAAACCACGTCTAAATCTTGATAGTTCTGTAAAAAATAATCATTTATCCATCCTGAAAGATTCTGAATTGATGCATCATATTTTTGTTTAATCATCGTCAATCTATCTTCTAAACGGGTTAGTTCCAACTGTGCACGAACAATATCTTGTTGAGAGGTTCGACCCAGTGCTGATGAATAGCTTGATTCTGCCACTTCAGATAACTGCTCAAATAAGCTTCTATTCATTTCAATTAAAGCAATACTCTCTTGCGCTTTATAAGCCTCTAACCATAGTTTTGAGACTATCACTTTGACTTGTTCTGAACGGTTTAGGCGTTGAAAGGGGAAAATGTCAGATTTAATTTCTAATTGCTCACGTTTTAAATCTAAAGTATCTCCACGTGGAAACATTTGTGAAACTCCAATTTTTAACTGGGTCATGGGTTCCTGCCCAAAACTAAAGGTATCGGTAGGGAAATTAAGGAATGCCAATGACACTTTGGGATCTGCCAACTGCCCAACAGAAACACTCAAGGATTCTGTGGCTTTTTGCTGGTAACGATTTTTTATCAACCACAAATCATTGTGTTGTGCGATTGATATGGTTTTTTCTAAGCTCAGTACACTTTGAGCATTAACTGCATTTATTGACATAAGCGTCAATAATAGGATTTTCTTAAGTGACATTACTGCCTCCAATTATTTTAAATAACAAATAGTTTTCGCCTTTTTTTAGACGGTTTTATATTGTGTTAACTTAAAATTGGAGGACGATAGATAGATGTGAGGACTTGCTTACTAATCTTTTGACTAGAAACATCTATTTTTTTAGAGTTATTGTTGAAGTTTATTTCAGTGCTGGGACTGAGGTACAGTGCTATGGATAAACACATCCCTGAGGGACATTCACAGTCGCTATCACAACAATCCATCGCTTGATTTGAATCTAACATATTGGACATATCGTGAGAGGACATATCCATCATAGACATAGAATGAGAGTCCATTTGTGCAGATGAACAATTTAATAAAGGGGCAGAAACCACCTGACCGACAAACATCAGTAGTACTAATATAATTAAATTTTTATGGTTTTGCATTTTCATTTGTATCTATGATAACATTTAATACTATTAGTTCAACTTTATTGACAAGATTTTATTTGTTGAGCATATTTTTTTGATTGGGAATCAACTTTTTGAGCTACTTTTAACAACCACTTCTTTTTATTGTAACTTTTTTTCAAATACCCAGCCTGCCCTTCATGATAAGCTAAGTATTGGCTATAGGCATCCCATTTAGAAATCTTTGCTTTTCTATGACTTTTGCTGGTATACCAACCAACAAAATCAATGGCATCTTTAAATTTATCTCTGTCTGCACCACTATTTCCTGTCGCTTTTATGTATTCTTTCCATGTTGCATTAAGTGCTTGGGCATAACCGTAGGCTGATGATTTTCGCTTCCATGGAATTAAACCTAGCAACTTTTTTCGCCCTGGTTTTGCATCGTAACGAAAACCAGATTCTTGTTTTAAAATTGCCATCTGAACGTGAATAGGCGTACCCCATTTATTTTGAGATTTTTTTGCATGTTTGTGCCAACGCCACTTATCATCAAAAATTGTACAAATATCATCTGGGGTAGATGGTGTTTTATGAACGCACGAAGAGATACTAATCCAAATATAGATGAGTAGTATAAACAAAATTATAGAAAATAAAAATCTGGATTTGTTTTTTATTACTCTATAACGACTCACAATAATTTACTCAAACTCATCCATTATTCAGGACCATAATAAATGCAGCCAGAGTTGCAGGTCTCACAGACCTCAATTTTTGACAAGGCAGGTAATAAGGGTTTTAGGTTCTTCCAGATCCATATACATAAATTTTCACTAGTTGGGTTTTCTAATCCTTCAATATGATTTAAGCAATTATGATCAAGCTGTTCATACAGTGGCTTAAAAACTGATTTAATGTCAGCAAAATCTGCTACCCAGCCAGTTTTTTTACCTATATTATCAGCTAAAGAAACAATAATTTTAATCGAATGACCATGCAAGCGTCCACACTTATGTCCGTCAGGCACATTTGGCAGCCAATGAGCTGACTCTACAGTAAATATTTTATAAATTTCCATTATTTTATTTTCTTAACGTATAAGACCATATTGTGGTCTATTAATTCATAGCCAAGGGATTGAGCTAGTTTAATTTGTAATTCTTCAAGTTCTTGATTGTAAAACTCTTTAACTTCGCCTGTGTCTACATCTACCATATGATCGTGATGATCACCAGTATCGAGTTCATAGATAGCTAAACCATTATCAAACTGATGCTTTTTTAACAAATCAGCTGTTTCAAACTGATTTAATACACGGTATATCGTTGCTAAACCAATTTCATTATTTGTTTTTCTAATTTGAGTAAATAAATCATCTGCGGAAAAGTGTTTTCCTGGATTTTTCTCAAAAAACTCTAATATTTGTAACCGTGGCAAAGTGACCTTTAATCCAGCATCTTTTATGTCTTGACCTTTCATTTTTTTCTCATTTAAATTATTTGACTGAAATTAACAGCTATTTAACGTGCATTATTGTATCATTCGAGCAGTTAAAAATTTAGTTATTATTATGAAATTCAACACAATTCTATTAAGCTTATTTATTGCATTCTTCACAACAGCATGTGTATATAAAACACGAGTGCAACAAGGCAATGTTTTAGTCCAAACTGATGTGGATCAAATCAAACCAGGCATGAGTAAAAGACAGGTAGTACTAATTCTTGGAACTCCTGCTATTGCTGATCCTTTCAATCAAAACAGATGGGACTATATCAACACCCTCAAAATCAAAGGAAAAATTGACAAAGTCAAACATTTAACACTTTTCTTTAAGGATAATAAACTCATTAAAACAGAAGGCAACTATTTTCCTGAAAAAAACAGCACTACAATTACTGACTAATAACTTTTACTCAAAATAGAAGTTGTTGTTATTTAATAACTCCAGCTTCTTTTTGTTTTTGCGCCCGTTTTCTTCTTACCTCTTTAGGATTTGCAATTAAATCACGGTAAATCTCCACTCTATCTCCAGCACTGACACTATCACCTAATTTTTTGACTTGATTAAAAATTCCTACATGATTTTTATTTAAATCAATTTCTTTATACTTCTTCAAGATACCAGACTTTTCAATCACCTCTTCTATTGTCAGACCTGTTTTAAATTCGATATAAAAAGGTTCTTGTTTTTTTAAGGTAGGGTAAATTATTTCAATTGTAGACATAGTTGGCTCTCTTAACAAAATCAGTAACTAGTTGTTGAGCAATAGAGCCAAAAGCTCTTTTAAATGCTCCATTAAGTATACCTGATTTAAAGTTAAATTTAAGATGTAATTCTATTTTACTGGCATCTGAAGTTAGGCTTGAAAACATCCATCGTCCTGAAAGCTTTTCAAATGGGCCTTTAACTAAACTTAATTCGATGCAATAACCTTTATCATTTTTTAAAAATTTATTTTTAGTAGTGAATTTTTGTTTAATACCAACCAAGCTAACTGTCATTCCTGCAATCATATAATCATTACTTTTTTCAATCACATGTGAATCATGACACCAATTTAAAAACTGTGGGTACTCATTAACTAAATTAACTAAATCATACATTTGTTTGGCATTGTGTCTCACAATCGCCTGTCGGTGAACTTCGTGCATACATTTGTTTAAAAAAAAGTTTATTATACAACTTTTGTCACAAACTTTAGTACAATTACGCTTATGAGTAAAAAAAAGAAAAAAACACCATCTAATGTCATTGCCGTAAATAAAAAAGCAGGCTACGAATACACTTTCCTTGAAGATTTTGAAGCAGGGTTATCCTTATTAGGATGGGAAGTCAAAAGTCTAAGGCAGGTAAAGGTTCAATTTAATGACTCTTATGTTTTCATTCGAAATGCTGAAGCTTTTTTAATAGGAACACACATCACTCCATTATTAAGCGCATCCACCCATATTGAAACGGATCCAATGCGTCCACGTAAATTATTAATGCACAAAAAAGAAATTACACACTTAATTGGTGCAATAGAACGCAAAGGCCTAACCTTAGTGCCTCGAAAACTTTACTGGAAAGCTGGCAAAATCAAACTTAAGCTATCTTTAGCAAAAGGAAAGAATATTCACGACAAAAGAATGACTGAAAAGAACCGTGATTGGAGCAGAGATAAACAAAGGTTATTGAAAGAAAACAGATAAACTGCTTTCTTTCAATGACTTAGTATCTAAGAGGTCTATAGCCAACAATCTAATGGAGTTTTTCGACCTAAAGAGTTAAGTGTTAGCACTCTGCAATCATTTGCAAAATTATCATTAATCTGAGTTGAACCTTGGGCTGTTGCCGTAATAGTATAACCATCATCGTTATTCATTGTATAAAGATAATCAGGAGAAGTCATAAAATTAACACCCTGATAACCCAAGTCATCAGCTGTTGGACTGTTGCCTGCAGCTAATGTCGATGCATACTGTAAAAAAACTGTATTGTTTTTCTCTTGCCTAGCCGATATTTGCATTAATACATTATGTGCCTCGACTCTTTTTGTTTGAATAACCTGCCGCTCATAGGTCGGTATAGCGTAAACCATAATAATTCCTATGATTGCAATAACAACCAACAACTCTACCAAAGTAAAACCTTTCTTTTTAGTTTTCATGTTTTATTCAAGCTCTTCAAAAGAAAATGGCTTTTTACCAATATAATAAATACCTTCTCTAAAGCTTTTTTTATTTGAAATTGTAAATTTTCCTACTTCAACATTATACATAATTCCTATTTTTATTTCATTAATTGGCATAGTAGATAAATCTTGCTTATAAAAAACACTGTCACCATTGAAAGGGGTAAAAGCGTAACTCCTGACCTTTTTGTTGATTTCTAAGGTTATATAAGTATTTTTGTCGCCTTGTAAATTTTTCTTAACTTCTATATCAACAATCTTTGCCTTGATAGATTTCCTAGAGACTAAGTCATCAGAAAAACCACAAATAGAAAACACTAACAACCCAATGAAAACTATACTTTTATTTAACATTCTTAACTTCTCCTAATTAATCTAGTATTATACGGCGCCAACTTTTCCTTCCCCATACTTTTGTTGGTAAAGAAATGCTTATAGAGCTATTATTGCCACTATTGCCGCCTGTTGTATCAAGGTTTAAAGTTGTAAAATTTCCACCAGGTGTAGTCAATTTATTTGCACCCAAGACCAAATCATCTATCAACAACCCATCAACTGTTCCAGATAAAAATGGTCTATTTGAGATTCTTCCACCTGTCCTTGCATCCAACATCATAACCCAACTACGTCCTCCAGGTAAACACGGGTCAAGCCCTGTAGGTATAATTGAGACCGACAATAAAGTCTTTGCTCTATTGTCTCTTCCTAGTACATTAACCATACGCTCACCTTGCTCTGGTAGTCGTGTAATCCAACTCTGATTAAAACCAACCTGATTATCTGTTGCTACTCGTAAACCCGTGCTAGGTTCGGTAACAAGTTGTTCTATAATTCTGCCATTAACTTCTGAAAGTGAATACTGAGGATAAGAATCTTTAGCATCGCGTAGTCCCATCAAAAACTGTGTAGGTGTAGTATTAACATCCCTATCTGGTGTTTCTATGTATTTGCCTGTTCCAAAAACCACAAAAACATCTGTAGTAATATCGCCTGGAGTGAACACTCTAGGTGGTGTTGTAATAGGTTGTTCATCACTGCCATCAAAAAACACTTCTGCACTTGTTGTGCCCGGACTAAATACATCTAAAGCATTAAGTTTATACACATTACCATGTAAATCTCCCGCATAAATAAAATCGGTACCCTGATCAGCATTATATGAAGTTATGCTAGGGTCAGATGGAGAATACGCAACAAAATCAGCTGCTACAGGTGGCCCCATTCCATTCGGGTTAGCTTCAGAACCTCCTTGGCCAGTCCATTTATGAAGTAATGAGCCTGTTTTTAAATCAACTGCATACATAACTGATTTATGGTTTTCACTGTTATAACCATTTGGTAAAATAGCAACCCATTTAGATTCATTTGTAGTAGGATCATACACTCTTGTAATTATTCCGCCAGAATAGGTAAAACCCATATCATCATCTTGTTCATCAGAAAACTCCCATAAAACATCTGGCTCAGTTTCAGGGTTATCTCCTAAATTAAGTGCATAAAAAAGTTTACCTCCGTGACGTAAGTTCCCTACTGCTACAGTATTCCAACTACCATTTATAAATACATCTCTCACAAAAGGAGCTGCATCAACAAATGTTTTGTGTTGATAGGCTGGGTCCAATAGCTCGGCTAAATGCTCAAAGGATGATGATGGTATAAATGCCCATAACTCATCTCCTCCATTAGCGGCATTATTTAAGCCTGAATCAAAAGCATGCAACATTCCATCATTCGCACCTGCTAATATTATACTGTTTCTATTCATGTTAGTATCTATAAACTCTTCGTAGCCATTATTACTATCGGCTGCATTTCTTTCAAGGGTTCCTGCCGGCCATATATCATCATCATAATTAGCAGATGGTGCACGGACCAACAACGGGGAAGAGTGAATAATGTCACCCAAAACAGTTCTCCTATCACGAAAAACTCCACCGTTTTGAATTTCACCAGATTGATCTCCTCTAATATAATTAACTATATCTATTATGTTTACGGTTGATAAATTACTATCAATGAAATTAGTATCAAGTAATTGACTAATCGCAGCAGAAGGCAGTGTAGAGCTTGTAAAGTCAACTTTTGTATTATCATCAGCTGTAAATATCGACCTTGAACTCGCTGTACTTGTAGCCGAAACCATTGTTCCCGTAGAAGAACATAATCCACCTGTTAATTTGCAACTTGCATCCCACTGGACAGCACCTGGCGTTCCATCAGAATTTAAGATCGAACTAGAAAGTGAGCCTGTCCAATTAGAAGTGTCAAATCCTGTTTTAAATACAAAAGAATCTAAGCCCACAACATTACCTGATACTGAACCGGCACTTGCTCTACCTTTTCTTGCGATTATATTAGATACTACTGCATTTAAAGCCGATGCTAACTCTGCTGGGTCTTTAGCACTAAAAAATTTGCCTCTACTGTTTAGAGATGCATGCCACACATCATCTATTAATCCTGGATTATTACCATCAGCTGCGGGCCAATTAATAGTTCCGTTACGTATACCAGCTAAATCATCAACTGGATCAAGTGAGCCAACCACACCTAATCCAATATTAAAGTTAACCATATGTTGCCATGTTGCAGGGTCATTTGAAGGATTCCAAAACAACTCTGGCTGCTGCCACCATTGTTCACCATTTGGCACAATAACTGTGTTACCATCGCTGTTTGTGAAGCTCTCGATATAAGGAGGTACTTGGTTTGCTAAATCATTTCTTAAGTCTCTGCTCCAGTAATCAAAAGCCTTATCTGCTAAAGTATCGTCTTCGTCGCCAGAATACATTGCTGCAGGCATCGCTTCAGGATCATAAGAATATACTAAGTTCAATCCACCAGGACCTGAGTCAAGTGTAGGTAGTGTTACTTCTTCATCATCAGCGTCTGTATCTGCACCAGCTGCACTATTCCACTCACCATCAGAAATAGCAATATGAAAGTTTTGTTGGCAAGATAGCTCAGAACCAAAATCAGCATCATAATAAGGGCTGTCTGCATCATTTGAATCACCTTGTCTAAATATCTCCCCAGCCCGTTCAGTTGCCAACCTTAGTGGCGTCCCATTCTGTGCAGGAATTGAATATAGCCAATTATAAAAATTATCACGATGACCACCAGCAAATAAGTCCATATTTTCGCCAGTTGCTACGAAGCTCAAAGCATTTAATTGTTGCCAATCTATCTTAAAATTAGGACCGAAATTAACAAAGGCATGGCTAACCGCAGATTTAGCTAATTTACCTCTAGTGTTATAATAGGTATACCAGTTGGCAAAATTTTGTCTTTCTTGAACTGTTGCAGTATTCATTCTATTTAACGTATATCGTCCTGGACCCGTTCCAGCTGCTCCATTAAGAGTTGGCGCCCCAGGTCCATTCCAAGAATAATAATACCCTTCACGCGAAGCGGGTCTTGATGCCGTTTGAAAGCTACGACCGCTGTTAGTATTGTTACCTGTTAAATAATCAGGGTAGCTAGTCCATACCATTTGATAATTATTACTTAAATTTATCAATTGACCCAAAGGTCTAAATGTATTTCCACCTAGGTAAAAACCATCAAACTGGGCAGCAGTATAGTTTGAATTTGGGAAGGAGGTTCCATCTGATCTTGTGGGAGGGCGGTAATTGAGTGCTGGATCATAATATATTTCATTATAATCAGATGAGGCAGTACTTCTTCTATTTCCAGTAAAAGCTCTACCTGACGGCATAAACCCCCACGCCATACTACCAGAATCATCAAAAGTTATAGCCAGTGCTGGAGGCACTGATTGACTCAAATATAGTGGCTCATGCTTTAGCAATAATTCTATTGCCTGCCCTTTTGACAGCATTAAAAATAAAGCTACAATCAATAGTTTATTACTGTAAGTTAATTTGCTTTTCATTTTTTTACTCCTTAATTTGCTACAGTTGCATAAATAGATTCATAGACAACGTAATAATTACCAGTTTTATCATTTGCCTTAGTTGCTAACCGATAACTTCTCAACCTTGCAGAATCTGAATTACTACTACTTCCAGAATTTCCTGCAGTGCCACCTGCCGAACCATTATCAACCTCTCCAACAGTCGCGGCAAAAACCCCACTAGCATTAAGGTTGCTACTAGTACCTGTTGCTGCGTTTGTAGTTTCATACATAACAAATCGCGGCTCGTCGCGCAAATATGGCATCAAAATACTTAAAGGGTTTGTCGAACCAGGATAAGTCATCCCCTCATTCATGTTTTTCTGCGTTGAAAAGTTATGCCACTCGTCAGAACGAGGGTCATCACCACAATATGGAGTACAAACATTTCCATTTTGTCCATTATTTCGTCTAAAAGAAGTATAAAGAAAATGCTCTACATTTATTAAAAGCGTATATGCTGCCGAATCTGCATAGTTACGGTTCATTAATCCTCCTGCCATTTTCTCTTGCAACATTGCAGACTTCATAGAGTTTACTCCTATCACTGAAATAATTAACAATAAAATTATTCCAATTGCTAAGGCAACACCACCTTGCTTGCGCCGAGTTCTAAATCTTAATTGGGTTCTTTTCATAATAGTTTTCTGCCTTTTATTAATGCATTATGTTTTTTAATGCAATTGTTGCAACAAATTCTTTTCTATGCATATTGTAGTGAGGTATTCCAGAGGGTATACTTGTGGCTGAAAATTCTCCATCTCCATACTGACTATACCTAAATTGTGGGTCACCAATACTGCTGTTATAAATTGTATTTAATAATAAATGAACTTCAACTGTTGCTACTGATCGCCACCCACAGCCGTTGTTGTTTGACATCACCCCTTGACCACCAGGAAGGGCTGCTCCATCTGCCAAGAGCTCTGGTGCAGGCCAACAGTTCAAGTTATCCAAGTCATTTTGCACTTCTCCAGCATTGATGTACATAGTATTTGCAAATCCATCTTTTACGCCATAAACTACATCAAATGCATCTACCCCCTCTATTATCGGGTTAGCAAAGCCATTAACTGAACCATATAAGGTTGGGATTGAACGACCATTTACTATATTGTTAGCCACATAATATGTGATGTTCATTAAATCTCTACGCAAATTATACGCCCTTGTTAAATAACTCATCGGAGGTGGTGGCTGTACAGTGGTAAATGCCCCTAGTCCAATTGCTGCTAAATCAAGTACCATTGGAGAGGTATCTTCACAAGACATTATTAACACTTCATTTGTCGCAGGAACAGAACCAGGTATAGGTGGAGGAGGGTTGGCTGTAGCAAAAGCCGTAAACTGCACAGTGTTTGTAGCCTGATTAATGTTTGCCACTTCCCGTCCACCACGCAAATACCTTACTGTCAATACATCTGTTCCAGCAATTCTATCGCCATCACCTGTTCCCACTGCAGGTACATTTGCACTGGCATCAGCACCTTGAGTTGATAAATCAGGTGTGCAAGTACCAGCATCATCGCACTCGTGACCAAATAACAAATAGCCAGGGTCAAAAGCAATACCACCAGGAAGGGCTTGAGTAGGTACCCCGGGAATGAAATTTAAATTTGAGCTTTGAATATTCCAAGCAATTTTAGTTGATGCTAATGCGGATGGAGGCGGAGGTAATATTGGGTTAATTATACCACCTAATATAGGGCTTTCTTCTTTTTCACCAAAACAAGAAGAATACCCAGCTTGGGATATTTGCTCTTTCATTAAAGATAAAGCATACCTGCCGTTTTCTTGAATGCGAGCTAAACCATTTTGAGTTCTACTCATTCTTTGCGAGGTATCAAAAACTGTAATTAAGCCAGTTAAAATGATTGCACCTATGAGAATAGCTATCATTAATTCAACAATAGAAAAACCTTGAGACTTATTTTGCTTACTATTTATAAATTTATTATTCATGATATTCGTATTTTATGGATTAGCAACTACAACAACTTGTTGCGTTGAAGAAGCATTGGTTTCATTTGACTCGTCCCAGGATACTGTGACAGTACACATACCCAAATAGGGTTCATCTGACAAATCACAAGCAGCTGGTGACAACATAGCAACAGATGGCACACATTGTATTGATCCTTGACCATTTGGCAGAGTCTGTATAATCATATTACTCCATTGTTGTGTGTCACGTGTTGCTACACCTGAATCACAACTACAAGGCGAGGCTGTTGTACACATGGTTGACAAGTCAACTATAGAGCCAGGATTGCCATAGTTTCCGTTGTAGGCATTTCTCCATAACTCCCACGAATTTATACGCATTGTTTCTATAATTGAATGAGCAAGGAAAACAGCTTGTGAACGCAGGTAACCATTGTGATTATTTTTTACAGATACAATCATAACTCCTGCAACACCTAGCAAACCAAATGAAAAGACCACTACTGCAATCATGGCTTCAATTAATGTAAACCCGCTTTGAGAACGTTTTTTCTGTCTGTGCTTAAATAAAGTTTTTAGCATTTAATATGTCCTATTTGACGACGCCAAACCAGATGGAGATACTGTTAAGGCTATAAAATTTGGAAAGTCAGGCGTTTTTTGAATAGTAAAACTAACCAAAGCTGAAGCACCACCTTGGCTATCATAGGTTACCCGATCAAGCCCACCGCTTTCAGTAATTGTTATATTTCCTGACACCTTTTGCTTAACTCTAACAGTTTGTGTCGTCACTGGATTAGTTGGTAAGTTTTGCAGTATCGACCAACCACCTTCCCAGTCAGAACCATTATTAGAAACAAGCAAGACTTTAGTCCCTTTATCAACGGCCAAATTTCTTGCGAAATTTAAATCTGATAGAAGATTATTAGTTTCTGTGGACAGTGTTTGTCTTTGGGCAAATTCATTATAAGCTGGCAATCCATAGGACACTAAAATTGCGGTAATAGCAAGAGTTACTAACAACTCTATCAATGTAAAGCCATGAGCATAAGGACGAATATATCTTTTACTTTTATTCATGAAAATATAAATTATTTTTATTCGTTGCGAATAATAAAACAATTTACATTTTAAGCAATTAAAAAAAACACTGTTATGATAAACGGTCACTTTAAGCAGATGAATGGTCAAAGTTGATGCAGTCTCAATTCTTTAGGCAGTGCAAACACCATACTTTCTGGCTCTCCATGCAACTCTTCTATTTCCACATTAGAGCAGTTTTTACTGATATAGCCCAAAACATCTTTAACTAATTTTTCTGGCGCCGAAGCACCTGCTGTTACTCCTATTTTACTAATGTTTTCAAGCCAATCCAAGTCAATACAATCTGCATCGTCAATTAGATAAGCCTTAACTCCTTGACGCTCGGCAAGTTCATGCAAGCGATTAGAGTTGGAGCTATTAACACTACCTACAACCAAAACAAGGTCACAATCATGAGCTAGTTTTTTCACGGCAACTTGTCGATTTTGTGTGGCATAACAAATATCATCGTGTTTAGGGCCTTGAATAGTAGGGAATTTTAATTTCAACTCTGAAATAATATCAGCAGTATCATCGAGTGAAAGTGTTGTTTGAGTCACATAAGCCAATTCTTTCTCATCACCGAGCTCAAGTTTTTGAATATCATCAACTGATTCCACAATGGTGACTGAGCCACTGCCTTTTTCACAATCCCACTGCCCTATTGTTCCTTCAACTTCTGGATGTCCTTCATGTCCAATCAAAATTAAATTAAAATCACTTTTACAATAACGCAACACTTCCATATGCACTTTTGTCACTAAAGGACAAGTGGCATCAAACACTTTTAAGCCACGTTCTTTTGCTGCTCTACGCACCTCTTGAGAGACACCGTGAGCCGAAAATATAACAATTGTGCCATCAGGAATTTCATCGAGTTCTTCGACAAAAACAGCACCTTTCTCTTTTAAATTGTTAACCACAAAGCGATTATGTACCACTTCGTGTTTGACATAAATTGGTGCTCCGAAGATTTCGATGGCGCGATTAACAATTTCAATTGCTCTATCGACACCTGCACAAAATCCACGAGGATTAGCTAGACTTATCTTCATCCTTTTCACCAAAAATCAAATCTAAAATCAAAAAGAATGCACCGAGACTTATTGCTGTATCAGCTACATTAAAAGCAGGCCAATAGTGTTCGTTATAATGTGCTTCAATAAAATCAATAACATATCCTAAAGCAAAACGATCATAAATATTGCCCAAAGCTCCACCAATAACAAAAACCAAACCAAGATTTAAAAATTTCTGCTTGGTAGTTGTTTTAGTGAGCCAAATCAGTAACCAAACGACAATAACAATTGCCACAAAACCAATTACCCAACGCTGCCAGCCAGATTGGTCTGCCAAAATACTAAATGCCATGCCTTCATTATGCATCAGTGTCCAATTCAGGTAGGTATTCACGTGAACCGCTTCGTAAATCTTTAGCGATTCGGTTGCCATTGATTTTGTCAATTGATCCAAATAGAACACAATAAAGCTAATTGGCAACCACCACAACCCAGGCTTGCCTTTTACTGATTCAATCAATGAATTAAGCATAAGCCCTTTGCTCACCATCTCCATCAACATTAACTATACATCGCCCACACAGTTCAGGGTATTTTTCATCAGTTCCTACAGATTCACGTTTGTGCCAACAGCGCGTACACTTTTCACCTTTGGCAACTTGTGCAACAATAAATACAGAACCCTTTACAAGATCACATTCCACAGCATTATCTGGTTTATCAGACAGCGGCAACAGTCTTGCCGCTGAAGTAATTAACACAAACCGCAATTCATCATTAATATCTTTTAATTGTGCATATTTTTCTTCATCAACATAGATGGTAACATCAGCATCAAGTGAGGAACCAATATCACCAGCTCCACGTAATTGCTCTAATAATTTAGTATTAGCGTTGCGAATTTCCCGAATTTCATTCCACTTTTGATCTGTCCATTGGCTATTTTCATCCACTTGAGGAATTTCATACCATTGTTCAAATAAGATATTTTTATCATTCCCTAATGTTTTCCAAATTTCATCAGCCGTATAGCTCATAATTGGCGCCATCCAGCGAATCAACGCTTGCAATATATGATGCATCGCTGTTTGTGCAGATAAACGTGCTTTAGAATCCTTTTTAGCTGTGTACAATCTATCCTTAAGTACATCTAAATAAAATGCACCCATTTCTTGCGAGCAGAATGAACCCATCTTTTGGTAAATTTGATGAAACTGATAAGTTTCATAATCTTTCTTAATTTCCTCCTGGAGTGCATAAGCTTGCCTGATTGCCCATTGATCCAGCAAAGTACATTCGTTAACATCCAATAATTGCGTACTCGCATCAAAATCACTTAAGTTGCCAATAAAGAAGCGCGAAGTGTTGCGAATACGTCGGTATCCGTCAGCAACACGTTTCATTATTTCATCTGAAATTGTTATTTCTTTAGTATAATCAGCCGATGCACACCATAGACGCAATATATCTGCTCCATAGGTATCAATGAGTTGTTTTGGTGCAATGATATTACCTAATGATTTGGACATTTTTCTGCCATTTTTATCAACCACAAAACCGTGGGTTAAGACCTGTTTATAAGGTGCTCGTCCATTTATTGCTGTACCTGTCAACAATGATGAATGAAACCAACCACGGTGTTGATCAGAACCTTCAAGATACAAATCAGCAGGCTCACGTAGATAATCTCGCGCTGTTAGTACAGCAAAGTGCGAAACACCTGAATCAAACCATACATCTAATACATCAGTAGTTTTCTCATAATCATCAAATTCACTAATCAAATCACTGGCTTTTGCATCAAACCATGCATCGATTCCATCTTTTTCTACCATTTTGGCAACGCTTTCCATGATATCAAGCGTTTTAGGGTGCAATTCACCTGTTTCTTTATGAGTAAACAAGGTAATCGGAACACCCCATGTGCGTTGTCTTGAAATACACCATTCTGGACGAGTTTCAATCATGGAATAAATACGCGACTCACCCCATTCAGGAACCCATTTTACATTACGTATTTCTCCTAAGGCATTCTTTCTTAAGCCTTTTTTATCCATACTGATGAACCATTGTGGCGTAGTTCTAAAGGCTGTCGGCGATTTATGACGCCAACAATGTGGATAAGAGTGATTAATTTCTTCGAAGTTTAACAGCACATTTTCTTCTTTTAACAATTCAACGATTGTCTTATTAGCTTTCCATATATATTGACCGCCAAAAATTGGTGTACTTTCTAAATAAACACCGTTTCCACCCATTGGATTGTAAACTTCAATACCGTATTGTTTGCCGACATTAAAATCCTCAACGCCATGGCCAGGAGCGGTATGTACTGCACCTGTTCCTGCTTCCACTGTCACATGCTCACCCAAAATTACAGGAACTTGTCTATCATGATAAAACGGATGTTGCAACTTCAAACCTTCTAACTCTTTACCTGCAAGTGTAGCTAATATTTCCGGATTTTCTATACCATATTTTGAAGCAACATCATTGACCAATTCCGCAGCTATAACCAACACATAATCTTTATGTCCTTTAACTAGTGAGTATTCCAACTCTTCATGCAAAGAAACCGCCATAGAAGCAGGCAAAGTCCATGGTGTTGTTGTCCAAATAGGGATCGCAATATTATTGCCTTGATTTTCAACACCAAATGCCGCGTAAAGTGCATCCGCATCAACGGCGGCATAAGCCACATCAATAGCTGGAGAGTTTTTATCTTGGTATTCAATTTCTGCCTCAGCCAAAGCAGAGCCACAATCAAAACACCAATTAACAGGCTTAACGCCTTTTTCTACATGACCATTTTCAACAATCTTACCCAAAGCACGAATCATATCGGCTTCGTATTTAAAGTCTTTAGTCAAATATGGGTTATCCCATTCACCAATAACACCCAATCGCTTAAATTCCGCCTTTTGAATTTCAACTTGTCTGCCTGCATATTCTCTGCATTTTTGGCGAAAGGCTTTGGCATCAATCTTTTGCCCAACTTTACCGTGTTTCTTTTCCACTTGAATCTCAATTGGCAAACCATGGCAATCCCAACCAGGCACATAAGGAGCAGAAAACCC
Source organism: Lysobacterales bacterium (assembly GCA_027067055.1). Classification (GTDB taxonomy): domain Bacteria; phylum Pseudomonadota; class Gammaproteobacteria; order Xanthomonadales; family Marinicellaceae; genus NORP309. The sequence continues at coordinate 22,023 of JAMOMK010000082.1, forward strand.
AGACATTAACTTTGACTTAACAATAATGTCTTTTAAAATTTTGTTTAAAGCATGTCCCGTATGCAATGAGCCATTCGCATAGGGAGGACCGTCGTGTAAAATAAATTGCGGTCTATCTTTTGTTGCTTCTTGAATTTTATGGTATAAATTTTCTTCGTCGCATTTCTTCAACCACAATGGCTCTTTTTGCGCCAATCCTGCTTTCATGGAAAATTTAGTTTTGGGTAAATTTAATGTTTCTTTGTAATTATTGCTCACGCAATGGCTCCGTATTTATTTTTGTATTGTTTTTAAAAAAGTGACGCGTTTTTAACACATCATCGTTAATTTTTTGTTTTAATTCACTTAAGGAATCAAATTTTACTTCATTTCTTAATTTATGGTAAAACAAAACTTCAACATTTTGCCCATAAACTTGCTTATTGAAATCTAAAATAAAGACTTCTAAGATATCTGTCTTACCATTTACTGTAGGTCGTGTACCAATACTGGCTGCACCCAAATAAATTTTACCATTTTCAAACTTAACTTTAACACAAAATATACCATTTATCGGCGCTGCCCTATTCCTCAGTTTAATATTGATTGTTGGAAAGTCCAAAGTCCGACCTATTTGTTTGCCTTTGCTCACACGGCCAAGAATTGAAAATCGTCTTCCAAGTGTTTGTTCAACAAAATCAAACTCACTATTATCCAAGTGTTTTCGTATGAGCGAACTACTGATACGCGCATTTTCTTTTTCAACAACTGTATTAATATGTGCAACAGTGATGCCTTTTGGCTCACAGTGTTCTTTAAGCAATGCAATATCACCAACCCTATTTTTACCAAATCGAAAATCATCACCTATTATAATATGTTTGGCATTTAACCCTTTTAGTAGAATTTTTTGAATAAAATCAAGAGCAGATAATTCCGATAAGTTTTTATTAAAATTAAGTAAACAATAATTGTCTACTTTTAATGCTTCAATTAAATGGTACTTACATTTAAAAGGTGTCAATAATGGTACGTTCTCTTTACCCATAAAATATTGTGATGCTAAGGGTTGCATTGAAACCACGCATGACTCTAAATTGTGTTGCTTAGCATAATCAACAACGCGTTTAATCAAAGCCTGATGCCCCAAGTGAACGCCATCAAAATTCCCAATTGTCACAACTGTTTTATTTTGCAAGGTTTGCCGCTGAGGATAACGAATAAATTTCATCGATGCACCAACATTTGTTTAACCTTTACCTTCATTGCTACTAAAGAACAATAAAACACCAAAACTCCACTACCTATACATAAAAACAAACACCCCAATCTTCCATGCCATGTCAAGTCTGACCAGTTGCCAAACTGATTAACTAATAAATACAGCGACATTGCCATGATTATGCTTGCACTCGTAATTTTAATCACAATTTTCCATGCAATAACGCCTTTGGGTAAAACACCTGCTTTGCGCAAACCCCGATAAAGCATAACTGTTTGCATCCAACCCGATAGCGCACTGGCTAATGCCAAACCCACATACAAAGCATAAAAGTCTAAATACCAAAGAATACCAACAAAAATTAAATTGAATCCCATATTCGAAAACATGGCAATTATGCCTATTTTCACGGGTGTTTTAGTGTCTTTGCGAGAGTAATAAGCTGGCAATAAAATTTTATTGATGATAAATGCAGGCAGTGCCAACATATATGCCATCACGCCAATACTTACCATTTGTGTTTTATCTGGCGTAAACTTACCATATTCAAACAAAGCAACAACCACTTGCTCTGCTAAAACAGCCAAACCAATTGCGGCAGGAATAGCAATTAAAAAACCTAAATTTAATGCCCAACGCATGGTTTTGACGAACTCCTCCTTATCTTCTTTAGCAAATTGCCGTGATAAAGTCGGCAATATAACTGTAGAAATCGCAATAGCGAAAATTCCTAATGGAAATTCAAGCAACCTTTCAGAAAGGTATAAATACGAAACACTACCAGCAACCAACCAAGTCGCAATGATGGTATCAAGCAAAACATTAATTTGCGCGACAGATGATCCAAACAATGTTGGAATCATTAGCTTCATGACTTTTTTAACCTTTTCATCCCTAAAACCAAACTTAAATTTAGGAAACAACCCTAACTTTAACAAAGCTGGCACTTGAACGACTAATTGCACTATGCCAGCTATTAGCACACCAATAGCCAGAGATTTTTCAGGTATTTCAAAATTATCCCGAAGAAACAGCACACTTAGTATTAATGACACATTTAATAAGATTGGTGTCGCTGCAGGCAAAGCGAATTTTTTATGAGAATTTAAAATTCCTCCCGCAAAAGCCACCATGACAATAAAAGGAAAGTAAAATAAGGTGTAACGCAACCAACTGACAGCTTCTTTAAAAACCTCAGGGTCTGATGTCTTCCAGGAAGGGGCTGTTAACCACAAAACTTGTGGTGCAAAAATCTCCAATAACATCCAAACAACAAGAACTATTGAAATTAACGTTCCTGCGACACTATCAATGAATTCTTTTAATAACTCTTTCGACTCTGTTGCTTTTATATCATTCAAAACAGGTACAAAAGCCATAGAAAAAGAACCTTCGGCAAACAATCTGCGCATGAAGTTTGGAATTTTAAATGCCACAAGAAAAGCATCCGTCAATACTGTCACACCAAAGAATATCACCATCACTTGGTCACGCACAAATCCACTAATGCGTGAAGCAAAAGTAAACAAACTAACAACAGCAGTAGATTTAAACAAACTCATTAAAATAGGACAAATTAAAAGAAGGGTAATTTTATTGATAAACATGTATAATTCATATGAATTATTAAAAATATCACTTTTTTGAGCTAAAATCAGGTGATATTGCTCAATTAAAGCATTTTGATAGCCAAATTATTGACTACAATGAGCTAAATCGTGATAATACGCGCCTAAAATTTTTAACCAAAACAAATTATTGGAGAAACAAATTGGCTAATTCAGCACAAGCAAAAAAACGCGTAAGACAATCAGCAAAACGACGTGTACATAATATGAGCCTTCGTTCAAATGCAAGAACACACATTAAAAATGTTGTTAATGCTATTGAAGCAGGTGACAAAAAAAATGCACAAGAACTTTACGCAAAAATGATTCCTGTTGTTGACAGTGTTGCAAACAAAGGCATCTTCCACAAAAACAAAGTGGCAAGACATAAAAGTCGCCTTAACAGTAAAATCAAAGCAATGTCATAACGTTGTTTCATTAATTGATATTACTATGAAGGAGCTTAAATTTATTAGCTCCTTTTTTCATAACCCACCCCAATTAATCAAAATAAATCATTATATTTTGTGAAAAAAGCGGACTTTCACTCAAAAAGACAGTTATTTTTAAGTTTTAAGACGCTGTTCACATAAATTTAACAAAAATTGTCTATAATGAATCACATAATTTTATTCATGTGAACAAGATATCATAATATGTTAGCTCAAGAAAAAATAAGTTCAAACCAAATAACGGTTGGTATGTATATACATAAGCTCGATCGTCCATGGGTAGAAACTCCTTTTGCTTTTCAGGGCTTTTATGTTCGAACCAAACATGAAATTCAAGAATTACAAAGATTTTGTAGTCATGTATTTATAGATTGTGAAAAAGGTGTTCAACCCTATAAAGAATCAGAAATCAGCAAACCATCACCTCTTTTAGTTGCTGAAAAATTACAGAAAAAAACCAAACCTTCTTATGTTGTTGCTGCTGACTTAAAAAAGATTGTATTCAATATTGGTCGTTACGAAAAAAGTACAAAACCTTTTAAGAAGGAAATCAATAACGCAAAAATTCTCTTTGCAGACTTATCTCACTCAATTGAACAAATCAGCTTCAATTTAAGAGTCGGAAAAAGCCTCAATATTTCGGAAACTAAATCACACGCTAAATCAGTTGTTTCCAGTGTTATTAAAAACCCAAATACAATGATTTGGTTAAGTCGATTAAAGAACCAAGGTGACTATACTTACAACCATTCACTTCGCTCAAGTATACTTGCTATTGTTTTTGGTCGATATTTAGGCTTAAATGAAGGCGAGCTTATTTCATTAGCCACAGGTGTTTTACTTGCAGATATCGGCAAAACAAAAATACAAAGAACTCTACTCAACTCAAGCAGGAAGCTAACTAACTCCGAAAAGATAATTATGAAGAGCCATGTAGAGCTTGGAGTGGAAATGCTTGCAACAGATAAAAATGTAGATCACTCTACTCTAGTTATTGTAGAAACACACCATGAAAGAATTAATGGCAGCGGCTATCCTTATGGTTTAGTTGGTGCAGAAATACCTTTCTTTGGTCAAATTGCGGGATTAGTTGATGTTTTTGATGCCATTACAAGTAAAAAACCTTACGGCAAACAAATAACATCTGCCCAAGCCATGGATTGGTTATACAGTCAAAAAGACAAACTATTTTCTAGCAAGATTATTGGTGACTTTATTCAAGCAATAGGCTTATATCCTGCAGGAACAATAGTCGAATTAACAGATAACTCTGTCGCTCTAGTTGTTTCTCACAACCCTGATAAGAGACTAAGACCTGAAGTTTTCTTAATAAAAGATGGCAAGGGAAATAACTTAAGTGCCACAAAAACTATTGATTTATCCAAAAGGTCATTTTTATCTAAGGTTGATAGACCAATGGTAAAAAAAGCATTACTACCTGAAGCCATCAACTTAACTCAAGAAAAGTTATCGACGGCACTAAGACAAAGCGCTCAGGTTCGTAAAGTTCTTTTTGGTTAATTTACAAACCACTCTTCACAAAGTGTAGATTTGATTGATATAATAAGGTAACTTATTTTTGTCTTAATCATATTCTATGAAAAACTACCTTCACTTACTCGAACACCTTTTAGAATCAGGAACAGTCAAAACCGACCGCACTGGAACAGGAACAAAAAGCATCTTTGGACACCAAATGCGTTTTGATTTATCTAAAGGCTTCCCTCTCATAACCACAAAAAAATGTCACCTAAAATCAATCATCCACGAACTATTATGGTTTATTGCTGGTGACACTAATATAAAGTACCTCAATGATAATGGTGTAAGAATTTGGAATGAATGGGCAGATGAAAATGGTGATTTAGGCCCTGTTTACGGGCATCAATGGCGTTCATGGCCTACAGCCAATGGCAAATCCATTGATCAAATCCAAAATATTGTTAATCAAATTAAAAACACACCCGATTCACGCCGAATAATCGTCAGTGCTTGGAATATCGGTGAGGTTGAAAACATGGCATTACCGCCTTGTCATTGCTTATTCCAGTTTTATGTAGCTGACAACAAACTTTCTTGTCAACTCTACCAACGCAGTGCAGATGTATTTCTCGGTGTTCCATTCAATATTGCATCTTATGCCCTATTTACCATGATGATGGCACAAGTCTGTGATTTAGAACTCGGTGATTTCGTACATACATTTGGTGATACTCACCTGTATTCAAACCACCTAGAACAAGCTGAATTGCAAATTACGCGAGAACCCTACGAGTTGCCACAAATGAAAATCAATCCAGATATAAAAAGTATATTTGACTTCAGTATTGGTGATTTTGAATTAATCAACTACCAAGCTCATCCACACATTAAAGCAAAGGTTGCTGTGTAAATGATAAAAAAGAAACTCACTTTCATCTTAGCCATGGATGAAAACAATTTGATTGGAAGCAACAATGATTTGCCTTGGCGATTACCAGCTGATTTAAAATACTTTAAAGAAAAAACTCTTAATAAAACCATTTTAATGGGGCGTAAAACCTGTGAGTCCTTGCCTTTTGTTTTACCAAAAAGAAGAAATGTAGTTTTGACAAGAAACATCAACTTCTCAAGACAAGATTTTGAAACTATTCATAAACTTGAAAGCATTAATGACTTAGATGATGAAACAATGGTTATCGGTGGCGCAATGATTTACAGAATTTTAATGCCGCACGCCAACAAACTTTTTATCACCAAAGTCCACCACCAATTTAAAGGGGATACCCATTTTGAATGGAATACAAAGGACTGGAAATTAACTGACAGAATTGACAATCAAGCCGATGAAAACAACAAATACGATTATAGCTTTTTAACTTATGTGCTTAACAATTAATTAGAGATGAACCGTATACATTTTTTAAAGCTGGATAAATGTAGAATGTCACACGAGTCAATATTAACTCTGCGGCATAATACTGTAATTTAGGCTGAATTTAAAAGACTGTTATTTCACATTAGCAAATTTGGCAAATCAGATAAATCATTTTAGTGAAAAGGCAAAAAATTAACTGAGAAATTAATTCTCATATATTCTATAATATCACACTAGAAAAGTAACATTAAAATACAATTTAATAATACCATTTTTTACTAACAAATTCCTGGAGAATATAAGAGTGACAACAGTAGCATCTTTTAGTGTTGAATACATTCAATACTTATCACCAAATGGGACACTGACAGGAGAGACTATTCCTCCTATCGCAAAGGATTTTGAAACCATCAAATCATTATATAAAACCATGGTCATGACACGCGTTTTTGATGCCAAAGCCATATCCTTACAACGCACTGGTAAATTAGGAACCTATGCTTCATCTTTAGGTCACGAAGCCGTTCATGTTGGCATTGGCTCTGCCATGAAATATGAAGATGTCTTCGCTCCAGCTTATCGTGAATACGGCGTGCAATTTATCCGTGGAGTCAAAATGTCCGAAGTTTTACTCTATTGGGGTGGTGATGAACGTGGCAGCAACTTTTCTGGTCCTCCTCATGATTTTGCCTGGTGTGTTCCAATAGCCACACAAAACACTCATGCAGCGGGAGCCGCTCTTTCATTTAAGCTTCGTAAGCAACCACGGTGTACTGTATCGGTTATTGGTGATGGCGGTAGCTCTAAAGGAGATTTCTTAGAGGCTATTAATGCAGCCAGCGCCTTTAAATTGCCGATGGTATTTGTCATTATCAACAATGGTTGGGCAATTTCTGTGCCTCGCGAGAAACAATCCAGTGGCGAAACTTTAGCGCAAAAAGGTATCGCAGGTGGCTTACCAAGTCTTCAGGTGGATGGCAATGATTTATTAGCTGTACACCATGAGGTTAAAAAAGCTTTAGAACGAGCTCGAAATGGTGAGGGTGCTACTGTAATAGAAGCCATTACCTACCGACTTGGTGATCATACCACAGCTGATGATGCCAGTCGTTACCGTCCAGATGAAGAAGTGGAGAATGCGAAACGTTTTGAGCCAGTTTTACGTTTAAGACAATACCTAATGGACAATAATCAATGGAGTGTTCAACAAGAAAACAAATTAATGGAAGATTGTGCTATTAAAGTCGAAGCTGCTGTCAAAGAATACCAAAGTGCTTCAAAACTTCCAGTATCAGACATGTTTGATTATATGTTTGCTGAATTACCCCATGATTTACAAGAACAACGTGCTTTTGCACTCGCATTAGAAGAGGAGAATTCATAATGGCCAATATAGCAATGGTAGAAGCCGTTTCCTTAGCTTTATCTCATGAACTAGAACACGACAAAGATGTTGTTATTTTAGGAGAAGATGTCGGTATCAATGGTGGTGTGTTTAGAGCCACTTCAGGACTCGCACAAAAATTTGGTGAAAATCGCGTTATTGATACACCTCTTGCTGAGGCAATGATTGCTGGCATGACTGTCGGCTTAGCAACCCAAGGAATGAAACCTGTCGCCGAAGCACAGTTTTTAGGTTTCATCTTTCCAATGTTTGAACAAATTGTATGTCATGCTGCACGTATGCGTAATCGTACTCGAGGCCGTTTAACCTGTCCATTAGTCATCCGCGCACCTTTTGGTGGTGGTATTCATGCCCCTGAACACCATTCTGAGAGCATTGAATCCATGTTTGCTCACACACCTGGTATCCGTGTGGTTATACCATCGTCTCCTTCTCGCGCTTATGGTTTATTACTTGCCGCTATTCGCGATCCAGATCCAGTTTTATTTTTAGAGCCTAAACGCATTTATCGTTTGGTCAAAGAAGAAGTTGTTAATGATGGTGAAGAACTCCCCTTAGACATGTGCTTTGAATTACGCGAAGGTAACGATATTACCTTAGTGACTTGGGGTTCAATGGTTAAAGAAACACTTGAAGCTGCCGATGCACTTGCCAAACAAGACATTTCTGCTGAAGTTATTGATGTCGCAACTGTCAGTCCAATTGACCATGATACTATTGCAGAATCTGTCAAAAAGACTGGACGCTGTGTTATTATTCAAGAAGCGCCAAAACATTGCAGTGTCGGCTCAGAAATTGCAGCAACACTGGCAGAAAACAGTTTATATTCTCTTATGGCTCCTGTAAAACGCGTTGCGGGTTACGATGTAATTATGCCATTATTTAAATTAGAAAAGAAATATATGCCAACGGTAGGTCGAATACTTAAGGCAGTAAACGAAGTGATGGAGGTATCATGAAATTATTTAAATTACCGGATTTAGGCGAAGGTTTACCCGATGCAGAAATAGTCGAATGGCATGTCAAAGAAGGTGATGTTGTTAAAGAAGACCAACCCATGGTCTCAATGGAAACAGCCAAAGCCGTTGTCGATGTTCCCTGCCCTTACTCAGGAACTATTACAAAGTTACATGGACAACCCGGTGATGTAATAGATACAGGTGCAGTATTAGTTGAATTTGATGGTGAAACTCAAGCGGCACAAGCTACGGCAGTATCAAATGATTCTCCAATACAATTACAAAACGACATAGAAGACTTGATTGACGAATTAGACAACAACCTACCATTAAATGAGATGCCTGAGCAACACTACCCACCATCAAAAGCAGAACTTGCCAATGAAGATGACAGTGGTACTGTCGTTGGCGAAATGGAATCAAGCAATAGAGTTGTCAGTGACATTTCTAGCATTGGAAATATAAAAATTGCTCCAGCTGTTAAAGCATTAGCTAAAAAACTTAAAGTTAATTTGAATGATGTCATTGCCACAGGTGTTGGCGGTGTCATTCGCCCAAGTGATATAAAACTAACCCATCAGATGCAATCACAGTCACCACAGACGGCAGCAACTAAAGAAATTCATCCTCCAATTCCAGAACCGCAACAAGCTCAGGTAGTACAACCTAGTGTTGTGGTACATAAACCCAAAGCACCCGATCCAGTTGCCACTAAAACGGTTACGGACCAATGGCAGCAAGTTAAAGGCACTCGTCGTGCTATGGCACGAATCATGGCTGATGCCCATGCTAAGATTGTACCGACAACCTTAATGGATGATGCTGACATTCACAAATGGCAAGTTGGTGAAGACATTACCGCTCGATTAATTCGTTCATTAGTCAAAGGTGTTGAGGCAGAACCCGCTCTAAATGCATGGTTTGATGGAGATAAACTGGCAAAACGCAATATATCACACGTTGATGTAGGTATTGCTGTTGACACCCCTGATGGCTTATTCGTACCAACGATGCGTAATTGTGACCAACGGGATGCAGTACAAGTACGCCAAGGCATGAATAAAATTAAAGAACAAATCAAGACGCGTAGTATACCGCCAGAAGACATGAAAGATTTTACAATCATGTTATCAAATTTTGGAATATTTGCAGGACGTTATGCGACTCCTGTTATCACACCGCCATGTGTAGCAATTATGGCAGCGGGAAAACTACTTAATGAAGTCGTTCCCGTTCTTGGTGGATTTGAAGTGCACCGTATGATTCCTTTATCTCTGACTTTTGATCACCGTGCTGTCACAGGTGGAGAAGCCGCTCGATTTTTAGCAGCTGTAATAAAAGACTTGAATAAAAGTAGATGACCCATAAATAGATGTGTGTTGAATAACTTCAACACACAGCTAACTTATAAATAGAGAAAAAAAACCAATGAAAATTCAAAACAATCACGTCGTAAGCGTAAAATATGTTTTAACAGACAACGACAACAACATCATCGACAAATCTGAAGATGGTAAATTTAGCTTTTTAATTGGAAAAGGCAATATCATTCCTGGATTAGAAAATGCATTAATTGACAAGGCGCAAGGCGATGTTTTTGACGTACAAATCGAACCAAAAGACGCTTATGGTGAATACAATAAAGCCTTAATTCATAAAGTACCCCGCACACAATTTCCACCCGATATGGACATTGAAGCTGGTATGCAGTTCCAAGGTCAAACACCCGAAGGTCAAATGACTGTAGTTAAGGTAAAGGAAGTGGCGGGTAATGATGTTATGGTTGACAACAATCATCCTCTAGCTGGAGTTCAATTAAATTTTGCCGTTGAAGTCACAGGCGTTCGTGAAGCTTCTAAAACTGAACTAGAACACGGGCACGTTCATGATGGAAATGAACACCACGGTTAACTTAACAACTATAAATGGGTGAAAGTCTCTCTCCATAGAATCGACTAAGTAGCCTTATATGATGACAAGGGCTACAATTACGATGCCAATGGCTGCTTATAAAAGGCGTAAAATTATAGTAAACATAAAGACCTTTGCATAATTTTAGGGCATTAAGAAAAATAATGGGAGAATATAAACCAAAGTAAAAACGAGCCAAACAGCCTACTATTTGCAGGTTTTTTTAATGCACTGTGGAGTTTTTTGTAACTTTTTTACTCGTTCCACGAGTTATTCAAGGGTCTAAGGTATAATTTAGAAACTTAACCGGGGTTTGCGAAGATGTCTATCAAAATACTATTTGGCTTGTTTCTTCTATTTTTTGCAATCATTACACCAGCCCAAACAACAACCGAAACACTACAAACCTATTCAACAATAAAATCTATTGGCATAGAGTGGAATATTGCTGGCGACACCAATCATAATGCTCAATGCCTGGTTCAATATCGCGTTAATGGCACTAGCACTTGGCTGGATGCACAACCGCTTTTTAGAGTGGATTTTCAAAGCTATGATATGCTTGCAGGAAGTATTTTATTTCTCAATGAAAATACGGAGTACCAAATTAAACTAGAATTTTCTGACCTAGATGGTGGCAACGAAACTAGAATAGAAACAATTTCTACAAAACCCGTGCCAATATTACCTACTAATGGTAACACTTATCATGTAATTACTGGTACAGGTGGAGGAGATGGTTCGCAAGCAAACCCGTTTCAAGGCATAACTACAGCACAAAATATCGCACAGGCTGGGGATGTTTTTTTATTACACGCAGGAGACTATGGCACCAATGGTCAAGTGCTGTTTGCACAAGCAGGAGAAGAGAATAATCATATAGTTTGGAAATCCGCAGGAGATGGAGATGTGATTTTTAATCAGGTACGCATAGAGGCAGATTATATTTGGTTAGAAGAGCTAAACTTTATTTATGCAGATGGTAATGATTACGGGCTTAGAACTTCCAATGCACCATTGGGAGTGGTAATTACAAAAAACAACTTTAACAATTGTCACTACTGTATTTACTTAAATAATGGTGGCGAAAATTGGTATATCACCGACAATATTATTATTGGAGATAATGACCCCAATGATGGCTCCAATTTTTCAGGAGAAGGAATAGAATTGGCACGAACCTCAGGGCATACTGTTGCTTACAATAAAATTTCATGGGTTGCGGATGGTATTTCGTACCCACGCAATAATGTTGATATTTATGGCAATGATATATTTGCCACATCTGATGATGGCATTGAAGCTGACTATGGCCACAACAATATTCGTATTTGGGGCAATCGTATTTCAAACCCAAACAACAACGGCATATCTTTTCAACCAATGAATGGTGCTCCGTGGTATGTTTTATACAACCAAGTAGCAGCACCTGGCGAAGGTGTGTTAAAACTAAGAGACAGAACCGATAGAGTGCTATTGGCACACAACACATTGGTTGCTTGGAGCGGACCAATTGGCTCAGGTTCTGGTCTTATGCAAAGTTTTCAGTCGCACAATAATTTATGGATTTCTATGCAAGATAGGTATATTTGGGAAACAAATGGCGGAAATATACACTGGCGAACAAATTGGAGCCATGATGGCTATGACTGGGGAAATTACCCGTTTGCTTTTAAATGGCAAGGAGCTAGACTTGCAACAATTTTAGATTTTCAGAACTTTACAGGGCAAGGCGTGAACTCTATCCAAATAGATAAAAATACTTGTTTTGAGACTTTCAATATCCCCAATCCTCCACCAGCTATGATTGAATTTCAACACATGACCTTAAACGCCAGCTGTAACGCTGTTGATGCGGGTATGTCATTAGCGAATATAAATGATGAATTTTCAGGCTCTGCTGCAGATTTAGGTGCGTATGAACTTAATCAACAATTACCTCAATATGGCCCAAGAACAGCAACCAAATTAGACTTACTTTTCGCAAATTCTTTTGAATAATAAAAAGCTTTTAGGCGATACTCAAAATTGGTGGACTGGGGCAGGTTTATCAATGAATAATTTTTTTAGATATGAGATTGTGGTACTTTTATTTCCGTGATTTTTGTACTTTAGATTGTATTAGAAGTTTTCAAGGTCAATTTGAGTTTATGTATTAACCTAATCCCGATATAGAAAAGTCAAAACAAGCTAGAAGCCTTGGTGTATAATGGTTTTACGACAAATCAAATACCACCCAAAGGGTGAAACCAAGGCTTATGAACATATTACCACACAACCTATCAACAACGCATGAACTTTTAACATCCAGAGGCGGATTGCTTGCAATCGCCACCTTAATGCAGAAACTAAAACTTACAAACCTAATCGACAAACATTTTGCATTGCCTAAAAGTAACCGAGGTTTCAAGCCATCAGTATTTATCAACTCATTGGTACTAATGCAACACGAAGGCGGCATACGTTTAGATGATTTGAAGTACATTAAAAACGATAAAGGCATAACAAAATTACTGGGTTTGAAAAATATCCCAACGCCAGGTACTGTTGGTGACTGGTTACGCACAATGAGAGTCTCTGGAGTCAATGCAACATCATTAATCAATAGAGAATTATGTCGTATTGCACTCAAAGAAACCAAAGGTATCACCCTAGATATAGATGCATCGGAAATCATAAGCAATAAAAAAGAAGCTAA
>JAMOMK010000083.1 GCA_027067055.1 Lysobacterales bacterium
CTAAGCACCTCACGCCTATCCCATTCTTTAGCCTTTTGTTCATCCACAAAAAGAACAACATGATAATGATTTGACATTACCGCATAAGCACAACAATCAATAGCAAACACATCGGTTTGCGATAAAATTTTCTCCCGAATCCATTCACGCCTATGGTCGTAATTAACGCCCGAATATTTATCATCCCCAAACAAAAATGCCCGCCGAACACAGCGCACATAGCAATGGTAATAGGGCGTATCTGATAATGATATTAAACTTCGTCTTGGTACTGTCATATTACTCTCCTTTTCATTGTTTTCAACCATTATAGCGCATAATGAATTTTATGTAAATAATATGGGTGTCCACTTAAACTTCCACTCCACTTAAACTTCCTCCACTTAAACTTCCTCCACTTAAACTTCCTCCACTTAAACTTCCTCCACTTAAACTTCCACTTAAACCCTCCTCACTTACTACACTTAAACCCTCTGCTAGCGTAGGGAGAAGTGCCTTTTTCAGGGTTGACTAAATACTTTTACAACCGTAAGATTTCCAACTTTGCTTGGTGAAGCGATTAAAAAGCTCGTTTCTTAATTTTTACTCGATAGAAATGTAAAAAGCCAAGTCATTGTACTTGGCTTTTTTTATGAAAGCTGAATTCGTGTTATAGTGTCCTTTATCTTTATAGCTAAATTAGAGAAATCACATGAAAAAAATAATTGCCAGTACATTATTAATGTTAGTGTCCCTTACAGTATGTGCAGAGAGTTCAAAAATTGAGAATGGTTATGAAATTCATTATAATGCTTTTTCTACTGATTTTTTAACGCCGCAAGTCGCCAAGCAATACAATATTGGACGTTCAAAAACCAAAGGTATGATTAATATCGCTGTAAGAAAACTGCATGGCGGTGATACATCGACTTCCACAGCAGTAATGGCGCGCATTGATTTAAAAGTTCAAAATCTTTATGGGCAACAAAAGGAAGTGACTTTAAGAAAGATAAGTGAAAATAATGATGAAGCTATTTATTATATAGGCACGTTTTCAGTAAGTTCTCGCGAAACAATTAACTTCAAAGCTAATGTAACTCCAAATGGCGAACGAAACTCGATTGAAATTAAATTCAGCCAAGAATTTTTTACCGACTAAAAGAAGTGCTATAAATCTTTATAGAGGTAATTTTTGCCTTTTGGGTGATTTTTAAAACGTCTATGTACCCAGAGGTACTGTTCTGGATGTTTCTTTATTTGCAGCTCAAATAATTGGTTCATTTTTAATAAGGAATTGCTTATATCGTTTTGGTGAAAATATTCCAATGCAGGTAAAAACTGAATAACCCACTTGCCCTTTTCTCGAAAACAAAACCAAGGTACGACTGATGCACTACTTGATTGAGCAATGCGAACAGGAGCAATAACTGTTGCAGCAGGCTGCTTGAAAAAATCAATATATTCGCATTGGTAAGAAAAGTTTTGGTCAGGAATATAAAAAATACAGCGGTTGTTTTTTAGTGCTTTCAACACGCTACGCAAGTCTTTTTTGTCTATGGTTTTTTCACAATGGGCTCTTCTGGCTTTATCTATAAGAGCTTCAAAAACTTTGTTGTTGTGTTGCCTGCCTAAGATAAAAGATGGCTTCTCTAATTTAATATTGATGGCACGACTGGCAAGTTCTATTGTATGTAAATGACAGCTCATCAAAATACACCCCTTGCCTTTTGTTAGTGCAGTATGTACATGCTGTAGTCCTGAAAATTCAAAGTCACCAATAAATTTTTTATCCTTGCTCCAATAAGCTATAAGCATTTCAGAAAAGCCAATGCCAGTTGAGATTAAATTTGCTTTGAGTAAAGATTTTTGTTGGTTCTGTTCTAAATCAGGAAAACACAGTTCGATATTTCGCCTAGCTATTTTTTTACGTTTATTAGGAATAGCCCAAGTAAGATAACCAATAATTTTGCCGAGAAAAATAATAACTACCAAGGGAAGTTTGGCAATTAATTTAGCAATTCCAATAAAAAAGTTGGTTTTGATTTTTTGAATTGTCATGCCTTATTTGGAAGTCTTATTTAACAAGTCGTAGAGTTTAGCATATTTCAAGTAGGCGTAACGGGTATTTAATTTAGCATTGATAAACCCTGCTTTACCATTAAAAATCTGTCTACGAATAAAGTATTGTCTAAAAAAGTACCAAATCGGATAGAGTGTCAGTTTTAATTTTCCAACCTTTTTACCTTTTTGAAATTTTTGTTCTGCTGCTAATTGTGCATAGTGATTTATCTTTTCAAGTTTAACCGCAATAGAGGTCTCGCCATAATGCATGATAGTGGCATTTAAAGGTGAAACTTTACCTTTGCTCTTAATTGACTCATGAACCAAATCATGAGAAACATAACAAGCTCTTTTGTCAAACAGTCGTGTAAATTTATTTTGATGAACAAACTGATGTGACCACTGCCAAAAAACCCATTCTCGACGAGGCAGTTTGTAGGCAGAAAATTTTGGTTCTGTCATTTTCCATTGAACTATAGTTTGTTGTGCTTTGCTTGTCAGGTATTCATCTGAGTCCAGTAATATCACCCAATCATTGGCACACAAATTAATGCCATCTTGTTTTTGTTGCCAAAACCCTTTAAACTTTTGCTGGTGAATTGTACACGGTAATTGCTTGAGAATTTCAATTGTTTTATCTGCACTAAAAGAATCAAGCACGATAATTTCATCGGCAAAAGATAAAGACTTGACGCACTTGCCAATAGTATCTTCATTATTAAAACAGGTGATGAGCGCAGATAACTTAGGCATTTTTTTGGCTCGATAAGATTAAGCCCATACCAAAAAACCAAATACAGATAGACCAGAATGAGGAGAATATAGAGTAAGTACTTGTTATCGGTAAAAAAGCACTGATTAAGGCAATCATAAATGCCCAAGAATAGTGCTTATGGTAGTTGTTTTTAATAAAATAGAATAATTTGTAAATAGCAAAAAACACTATAATCAAGCCAACAATGCCTGTTTCGGCTAATACTTCCAAAACCCAGTGGTGGGCATGCATAGCCACGCCGCCCTTGGCTTGCCAGACATCATCAACCTCGGCATAATCAGGGTAAGCCACACGAAATGCACGAGCACCAATGCCGTTAATTGGGTGTTCTTTAATCATGCTAATAGAGGTCTCCCAAATTGATAGTCTATCGGCTAAGGCAAAATCTATAGCAGATTCTGAGGTAGAAAAAATAGCTAAAGAACGGTTAATACGCTGTTGAAAATCAGTAGAAAAAAGCCATAAAACTGACACTAAGACACTAGCAATAATGCTGGTTTTAAACAATAGCTGCCAACGGCGTTGTTTGACATGATGGAGCCAATACGCAACCAATGTAAAGAGCATCATTATCCAAGCGGAGCGTGTGCCTGAAAGAATAATAACAACAATCATAAGTAGAACACTTATCCAACGCATGAATGATGGAAGATTTCGCATAGCAATCATAACAACAGGCAAAGCAAGGGCTAATAATGGCCCTAATTTAACATGATGTTCACCAAATATTCCATTTAAACGCCCTTCATAACTGGCTCTGCCAATAAGGTCAAAACCAACAATATATTGAATGAGAGCATCAATCGTCCAAAATAAGGTCAACCACGACACTAATTTAAAAAGCCAAGGAATGTCCTTTTTCTCCACATAAAGTAACAAAGTAATTCCTGCCAAATAAAAGCGCAGACTTGCCAATGCCACAGTGAATGTTTTTTCTTGCCAGTAGGAATCCAAGGCAGAAATCATTACTATTAAGAAATAACTGGCAAAGACAATGCTTAAGATTTTGAATTGTGGCATTTGCGCTAGTTTTGCAGAGTGTTTGACTAAGCCATAAATCCCACTCAGGGACAAAATCAATAAAGGCAGTTCAGTGTATCGGGAAAAAGGCAGCAAAAAGATGACCAAAACAAACAAGCCTATAACTGCTTTAGATGAATTAACTTGCATGTAAAGCGTCCTGATAAAGAGAATGGGTTTGATTGAGCATGTTGTCTAAAAGATAGGGCTGTTTATTTTCTACTTGTGGTTTTGTAGCCAAAATCAAATTAATTTTGTCAGCTAATTGTTGAGTATTGCCAACATCGACTTTACCTTGCTCAAAAAGAGTGTCTAATATCTCACCAACACCACCGTGATTATAACCAACAACAGGCGTGCCAATTGCCAGAGCCTCAATAACGGTTCGACCAAAAGACTCTGGGCGAGTAGATGCAGAAACAACCACGTCAGCTATAGCATAAAGTGGCGTCATGTCTCGTTGGATTTCAACCCAATGTACACGATGCTTAACACCATGTTCTTTAAACCAATGGTATAAACGAGCAGCAAACATATCATTCCCTGGATCGGCAGTTAAGACCAGTTTGGCATCATTATCCGTACTTTTTAACCATGGCAATAAATCTTTAGTACCCTTTAAACGGGTTAAACGTCCAGGTAATAAAACGATTTGGTGTCCAACCAGTTGGTGGTGCTTTTTGTACCATTTTTGCAGCCACAAAACATCAGGTTCAAAACCATAGGGGAATTCTTTAGGGTCAATGCCACGGTGGATCAGCACTGGACTAGATTTTAAATCCTTTGGATAATTATTTTGAATATAATCTGCTGCCGTTTGCGAAACAGCAATGATTTTGTCTCCACGAGCCATTATGGATGAATAACGCTTAACCGTATATAATCCATGAACAGTGGTGATGAATTGGGGTTTATTATTCTTGATTCTCTTCATCGCTAAATAAGCCAACCATGCAGGAAAACGTGAACGCGCATGAACAATATCCACTTTTTTGTCGATAAATAGCTTTTTAAGTTTGTTGATTAATAAATAAGACAAAGGTGATTTTTTGCCCACTTGGAGTTGTATGTGTTCAACTTTTTGGTTTAATTGTTTGCACATCGTTCCACCAGCAGAAATGACAATCGAAGTATCGCCACAAGCAGCAATATGGTTTGCTATTTCTACTGTGCCACGTTCAACACCACCATTATTGAGAGCGGGTAGTAGTTGTACAACAACCAAAGGTTTTGACATTTATTTAGTAATTAAAGTGTATTTGGTACTGCAATAGGGGCAACAAGCTTTTCCAGATTTACTTAAATCAAGATAGACTTTGGGGTGAGAACTCCAAGAGGGCATGTTTTTGTTTGGGCAGGCAATAGGTAAATCTTGCGGTTTTACTTCAATTGTTTTTTGGTTCATTATTCATCTCTGCGGATTTTTAGGGTATTATAACAATTTACTTATCGAAACAGCAAGAATTGAAAAAGTTAAAACATATTTGGATTTTCAGCGATAGCATCAAGGGTCATGAAGTTCAATCACTTGCCTTAGCTACAAGCTTGTCGAGTCACATTTCACTCTATCATTGCATGATTCGACAACCCTGGCTAAGCTTTGCTCCACGCATATTGCCGCGATTTGGGCGAAATATTGTATGGAAAGGCAGTAAACCAGATATTCGCAACCCTCCTGATTTAATTATTACATGTGGGAGACGAATGGCTGCTATTGGAAAATTTTACAAAAGAAGTACAAGCTCTCAACATATTCAAATACTAAACCCAGGGGATGGTCCTAAAAAATACGATATATTAATATGTCCTGAGCATGATAATTTACATGGGGCAAACGTCATTACAACAAAAGGAAGTTTGCATGGGATAATGGCTGAAAAATTAGCAGAGTACAAAATCAATCAACAGTATGCAAATAGTGTGGTTTTATTGTTAGGAAATCCTGATGAAGCATTTTTTACTCAATTAGAAAGCTTGAAAGAACGAATTCAACAAAGTTTCCCGCAATATAGCCTTATTGTTTGTGGTTCAAGACGAACACCTGAGAAGTATTTTACAGTTATTAGGAAAACATTTAAAGGAGCAATACAAGTGTGGTTATCAGAAGAAGACGAAGAAAACCCTTACTTGTCACTATTAGCTCAAGGCAACATCTTTGTTGTGACCGCCGATAGTATTAATATGGTTAGTGAGGTTTGTGCAACAGATAAACCTGTTATTGCTATTGCACAAAATGCTATTTCACCAAAACATAAGCGTTTCATTCAATCAGTCAATGAGCGTTTAAGTCAGTTTGAAACTATCAAAGAGCAAAATACCCCACTCAATGAATTAAATAGATTGCAAGAAGAGGTCACTAAGAAATTGAAATAAATATTGTGACTAAAATACAGTCCAGTTCATTTGCCACCAGTCAAGAAACTCTTCAAAGTCAATGCCACCATTACCGTCAAGGTCAATGGTATTGAATCCACGGATTGCCATCTCTCGACTGGCACTAGGAGCTAATATTTTAAACAGCTCAATAAATTCACGCTCTTCTAGTAAATCATTATGGTTTCTATCGAAAAATTCAAAGTGATCTCTAATCTCAGCAATTTCAGCATCGGATAGTTTTGACATGTTTTCTCTCATAGTGTTTTTTATTTGATTAGATTTTAGATGAATTTAGTAGAAAAAGATAATGAAAAATAGGATAAAATAAAAGGAAATTAAATTTATCTCATTCTTGCGTTCTGACAACAGCAACAATTACCCAAATTTGGATAATTGATTTTAGATTATGAGAAGATTTAAATATTTCTTAAATTGTTTATTTGCTTTGCGTAAAGTATATTTTGGATCTGTAATACATTTTACCGCTGCTTTTTCAATAAAACCCATGATACTTAGAGCGGTTAATTCCGCAGAGGTGGCAAGATTAATACGCTGCTCTTTACTTGCTTTTTGTAAGCTGTTTTTTAATAACTGTTCACTTTTATCCAAATTCAAAAGATTTAAGACTTCATTGTCACGAATACCTAGTACCAGTATTTCAAGGTATACACATAGATCGGCCTTGTTAGCAAGCTCGGCAATAAACTCTTTTACTATGTATTGTAGCAAGGTTTTAAAATTTTTCGCATCATCTAGTAACGCAAATGCCTCGTCAATTTCCTGATTATCTTTTTCTATAAAAGCTCGAATCAATGAATTTTTATTTTTAAAATATCGATAAATATTACCCAAGCTAATGTCAGCTTCAGTGGCTATGTCTCTCATTGTTGTCTTTGTTAGCCCGTTATTAAAGAAACAGTTCTTGGCAGCTTTTAGGATTCTATTTTGCTGTTTAATGATTAAATCTGTATTTGTTTTTTTCATAATCGTTCCAATAATGAACAAGCGTTCATTTTAAGTTGACAAGGTCAGTGATAAATAATAACATGAACACTTGTTCATTATAATACAGGAGATTACAAAGATGTTTAAAATATTTTTTATTTTTACTTTAATTACAAGTTTAACAGTCAATTCACAGAATCAAGAGTCAACAAATATTATTGCAAAATTCGATTATGATATTTTGCTAGAAGGAGACAATACAGGTGCTATGAGTATGAAAGTATTACAACTTTCAAACAATGAGTACAATATATTAACCAAGAGTGATATTGAATTATCGGGCTGGTGGGGAAAACACTTGGTGCATTCAAATTTGGTTGAACAGTTTTCAAGTTCAGGTAGGTTATTAAAAGCAGATAATATGATAATTGATGGAAAAAAAGCCTATTGGACAAAAATGATACTAACGGAAGATGAACTATGGACATCTTCTGTTCAAGTAAAAAGCATAGAAGAACATGAAGAGGAAGAATTTATTGGCATGATAGCAAATATTGGCAGCATGTTTGTTGCTGGTGCAGGTGATGTACTTGCTGTTTCCAATCTCTTGTTTGCTGGTGCGGAGTCATCTCATAATAATATAAGATTATCACAAAATTCATACGATACCAGTTTTAATAATATACCTTTTTATTGGCTCAAAAATAATAAAAGTTTACCAGATGAAATAAATATTCTCGATAGTGATACCTTATCTATATACACGATGAAAACAGAGGTTTATAAAACTGAAACTAGCAATCAAGAAATTTTTGACTCTTCGGTTTATCATTATGTTTTAACTACAAAAAAAGGTGAACCTTTACATCTGTGGCTAGCAATTGATGACAATAATATCCCGCATTTTATTCGTTTAATAGGGGAAGATGAAGATGGTCCTTTTCAAATTAATTTGAAATAAATCTAGTGACCTATGAAAAATAGAATAATCGGAATTGACGTAGCACGGGCATTGGCAATAATCGGCATGATTATTGTCAATTTCAAAATTGCCTTTGGTGAACGAGGTGGCGAAATTGCCAAACTGTTTGCCAGTATTTTTGAAGGTAAAGCCTCTGCTGTGTTTGTTGTGCTTGCTGGTATTGGTATAGCATTTATGTCAAACAATGCTATTAAAAGTAATGATAAATTAAAGTTAGCAAAAACTAGAATGAAAATTGGCAAGAGAGCAATTTTTCTTTTAGTTATCGGTTTGTTATTTATACCTATTTGGCCAGCCGATATTCTGCATTTTTATGGAATTTATATGTTGCTAACACTGTTATTAATATCCAACAGTCGTCAGTTGATATTTAGTGTGGCTTTGATACTTATTTTTGTTTATCCATTAATGATGCTAATTTGGAATTATGATACTGGCTGGAACTTTGAGACATTTGAGTATTCGGGTTTATGGTCAGTCTCTGGATTTTCACGCAATTTATTTTTTAATGGATTTCATCCTGTCATTCCATGGACTGCATTTATGCTACTGGGTTTATGGTTTGGTAAACATGATTTATCTAATGATAGGTTTATAAAAAAATCTATTATGGTTAGTAGCATTATCTTTATAATCACGTTAATCATCTCAAAAGTTTCTATCATATTTCTTGCAGAAGGAGACCAATCTATTGCAGCAGAGTTAAAAGAAATTTTAGCAACAAGCCCAATGCCACCACTACCAATCTATATGATTTCTGGCAGTAGTATTGCCATTTTGGTTATTTCAATATGTATATTAATTGCCAAAAAATACCACAGCCATTTAATAATCATTGCATTAACCAAAACAGGACAGTTGGCTTTAACTTTTTATGTTGCTCATGTTGTGATTGGCATGGGAATTTTGGAAGCTATAAATCCTGTTAAAATGGGTCAATATTCAATTGAGTTTTCTGTTATCTATGCATTAATATTTAGTCTTTTATGTATTTCATTTGCCATGATTTGGACTCACTATAGAAAAACTGGACCACTTGAATGGCTGTTGAGGAAGTTTTAATGTAACTACTCACACCAGTCATTCCTGCGAAGGCAGGAATCTATAGGGTAATTTGTATCATTAATTACTGCCCTTCACACTAATATTTATGAGATTACCGCCTTCGCGGCAATGACGGTGGGTGTGAGTAGTTACGTTTTAATAAGTATTAAAGAGTAGAGAGATTCAATTAATTTTCTAAAAACAAAAGTATGTTGCCTTTTGTGAATTCTATAGTAATTATGTCGGTTGTGGCTTGGTTGCGTATAGCGGTTTTATTTTTTACCATATTTAAATCTAAGTTTTGCAAAGGATATTTTAGCCCGATGCTATTAACTTTTTTTGCTTTAGGAAATGGAAAGAGTGAGATTATTTTACCTTTTGCGTTATGTATTTTTGTTTTCTCGTTGATAAAATAATAGCTTTGCCTGTCGTCAAAAAATTTTAATGAAAGCTTCTTTTTATATTTTAGTGCGGTACTCATATTGCCTAAAAAGTGGTCTTGTTCTAGTCCATTAGCCGCAAAAATATCTACGTGAGTAAAGCCGTGTTTGAGGATAATTTTTAATGCCTTTTCAAAGTCTGTAAAGTTCTGGTCAGGTGTATGAATATTCTCTATATTCTTAGGTAATGACTTAATAGAGTCAAAATCGCCAATAATTAAGTCTGGTTTGATGTTTAGACCTTGCAGGTGTTTGTATGCACCGTCAACACAGTAGATACTTGTATATTCATCTAGCTTAGGTGCTTTTTTTGGTGATTCTCCGTTAAGAAAAAGTGCAACTTTTATCATGGATATAATTATAACCAATGACTGTTATGCAAGCTAAGTTTTTTTGCGAATTAAAAACAATTTACACTCTATATCAATTGTCAATTATTGTTAACAGTTGAGTTGAGCAAGTTTAAACAGTTGTTAGTATATTCTTTTTATGTATAATACGGCACAAATTAAATTGTCATTAAGAACAACGCTTAGCCTGCCACTAAAAATTTACCTTTTTCTAGATTTTTAGTAAATTAAGTAAGGTCAAGTTGTATGAATCATAAAACTATAGTTGGGTTTTTTGCCAACAAAATAAACATAACATCAATTTTTCTTGTATTGATGTTTTCTCAATTAGTGCACGCTCAAGTGCCAAGTGTTTCCCCAATAGCCAACCAAAATGAATTTCCTGGAGAGTCTTTTTGTATTGATGCTCCAATTGTGAATACTGGTCCGCCAGGCTTTGGTCCATATTTACAATTAATTGTCCCAGCAGGTCTGATATTTGATTCATCATCATTGTTTGGAGGGGCTGTTACGGTAACAAATTTGGGACCTTTCCCAGCAGCTCCAGGAAATCAGTTGACGGATACTATTATTTCTCAACCTGTTACTGGGATTGAGGGGGATACATTAATTTTGTTACAGCCTCCTATTGGCTCTGTTGTTGCCGGTGGACCTGATTTAGATATTGAAATATGTTTTACCATTGATGCAGCTGCACCAGTAAACGTACCATTGAATGTGTCTATTACTCCAGTTTATGAGTTTGGTGATACGCCAACAGGTGATAATGGTCCAATAATAGGAGCAGCTACCAATTTTGCAGTTACACCTATATTGGTAGAGTTTAGAAAGTTGGATACGGCACCAGAAGATGAGCGACCTCCGGGCACGACAGCTTGGCCGGTGACTTATTCATTAGTTGCAGATGTTGCTACTGGCAATACAATTAACAACATTGTTGTTTCCGATGTGTTGCCTGCAAATTTTCTAATTGATTTAGGTTCAATATCAATAACTGGTAACGGAGTTGCTTGCGTTTCTTCCGTTGTAGCAGGTACTTTGTCTGTTACCTGTAACTCTGTAACAGGTACGGGTGCCGATGATATTGTGATTGAATATACTGGTCACTATCAAGATGTTTTGGATGAAGCAACTTGTGACTCTACTTTGGCAACTAATACAGCAACATTTGATGGAGAGTTTGGTGGCACTGCAATTACTCAACTTACCGATACGCGTGTTGTTCAAATTGAACATTTAAGCATTCAAAAATCTGCTTCTCCAACCCCTCCAGCAACGGTCACACCAGGTGCTACTGTTACTTTTTCTTTGTCAATCCAGTTGTCAGAATTTGCTGATGCTAACAGTTTGCAGCTACAAGATATACTTGCCGATGGTTATACCTTTGTTCCTGGGTCAGAGGCCTTTACTGGCGGAGCCATTACTGCAACTGTTACCGACAATGCACCAAGTCCTGGTGAAACAACACTTGATTTTGATGTGACAGCAGTTACTGGAAACATTGCTGGAGGAACAGGCTATATCTTAAGCTATCAAGCAACAGTAGATTCTTTTTATAATAATGGCGATTCCTTACTTGCAAGTGATAGTTTGGCTAACAATATAACTGCAACTTATTCTCTAACTCAAGGAGCGGCAAATTGTACCGATACATCATCAGCTAGAACAGTGATTTCTCCAGTAGCTATAAGCAAAGAACTGATAACTGCAGGACCTTACCAACCTGGTGATGTTGTTACCTATAGATTGTCTATGAGCGTACCATCAGGAGATACAAATAATGTCGTATTTACAGACTTTTTTCCATTGCCTGTTTTTGTTGCGACAACGATTAATACTAATACAAATCTAGGAGCTAATCCAGATATATCTTTGAGTGCTACAGATACTTTAGGGTTGACACCAACTTCAATTACAGTAGATGCTGCGACAAATAGTTTAGTCATTACTTGGCCCAATATATCAACGGCAGCAGCACAAGTTTTGTCAGTTGAAGTAAATGTTGCCGTAACAACGGAACCATTTGCCGACAATTTAAGCTTGTCTAATTTATTGCAAGTTAGTACAGAAAATACTGGTGCGATAACGGCTACAGATGTGACACCGGTTCTTATACAAGTCAGATCTCCTGAACTGGTTTTAACCAAAGGTGTATCTGCAAGTGATCAAGGCACAATAATGCCTGCTCCTGCTGTGTTACCCGTAAATGGTAATCTTGTTGATGGTGACGCAGGTGACTCTATTAGCTTTACCATTACTTTAGAGAACCAAGGAGGAGCGCCTGCTCATGATGTAATTATCACCGATCCAGCAGTTGCGGAGCTAACGGCTTGTGCAACAACAAGCATCGTTGATGGTACAGGCGCAGCACTAGCGGTTGGCGGAACATTAACAACAGGTCTAACCTTGACAAATCCATTAGCAGCAAACGATGGAACACTAGGTGCGCCTTATGCAGCGGATACAGCTCTTGTAACATTTAGTTGTACGTTGGCAGCTAATGTTGCAGCAGGTTCGGTTGTTACTAATACGGCATCAGCAGTTTTTGCATCAACCAATGGCGGAACAACATTTTCACCAGTTAATGATATTGCAACAGTTACAATTTTAAATCCTTTGATTGTTAAAACTATTTTATCTACAGCACCAAATGCGGATGGTGATGACTCTACTGTTACTATTGGTGAGACGATTCAATACCAAGTTGTTATGACAATTCCAGAAGGGGTAACACCTGTATCTTCTTTGGTGGATACTTTGGATGCAGGTTTGTTGTTTCAGAGTTTTGATTCAATAACAGCCGTAGCAGGTGTAACGACCTCACATGTAGGTAGTTTTCCAGGCGTGTTGGCTGCTGCTACTGGAATTGGCACGGCAACTGCGACATTCCCTTTTGATGATATAACTAATACAAACAATGATAATGCAACCGTTGATACCATTATTATCACTTATACAGTTGTAGTTGATGATGTTCTGGCAAATAGCAATGGTCAACTCAGAAATAATAGTGCAACATTATCTTACACAGGTGGTAGCGAAACAGGTACTGCACCAAATGTAACCATCCAAGAACCGAACTTGACTATTAATAAAACAGTTAGCCCAGCAACAGCTGATGCTGGTGACACAGTATCGTATACAATAGTTGTTACCAATACTGGACCAACAACGGCTTACGGATCAACTGTTTCAGATGCTTTGACTAGTCCATTCCTTAATTTAACTTCTGGTACTGTCACGACTACACAAGGCGTTGTTACAACTGGTAACACAGGTGGCGATACAACAGTAGCGGTTAATGTTGGAGATGTGGCAGCAGGAGTAACGGTGACAATTACTTTTGATGTGGTACTAGATGCATCAACGCCATCTGGTGCAAGTATTGTTAATACTGGCTCAATTGATGGGTATTCATCTTTACCTGGTGGTAATGG
The DNA here is from genome assembly GCA_027067055.1 of Lysobacterales bacterium. Lineage (GTDB taxonomy): Bacteria > Pseudomonadota > Gammaproteobacteria > Xanthomonadales > Marinicellaceae > NORP309. Next base: position 13,410 of record JAMOMK010000083.1, read on the forward strand.
AAGGACTTACGGTCCAACAACAGATACTGCAACCGTTACAGGTATTGCTGCGATTGTGACAAAATCAACATTGTCTGCAACAAGTACAGAGCAATCAGGCGGAGTTTCGGGTCAAGGTAATGGTGCTTTGGTAGATTTAACTATTGGTGAAGAAGTTACTTTTGAAATTGTGGCTACTTTGGCAGAAGGCGTTTCTCCTTCGGTAGTTATTACCGATACATTGCCTAATAATGCTACAGGGCATATGGATGTCACAGGTTTTAATATAGTCTCGATTGGTGCTAATTTAACACCAACAACGGCAGCTCCGGCAGACTCTAACCCAGCAACAAATATACTAGCACTAGATTTTGGCTCTGTTACTAATGTTGTTGATAATGTAGTCAATGCAGATGATCAAATTGTTATACAAATAACAGCAATAGTTGTTGATGCTGGTGTCAATAGTGGCTTAGAAGTTTTAACTAACAATGTTATGGTTCAATACAATGGAGGTTTAAATGCCTCAGCTTCATCTGATATTGAAGTGGTTGAACCGCGTATGACGGTTAATAAAACAGGCTCAACTACAACAGCAGATGCAGGTGATACTATAACTTTCACAATTACCGTAGAAAATTTATCGGCAAACAATTCGCAAGCCAATGCTTTTGATGTGGATTTGGCAGATATTATTCCTGCTGATTATACTTATGTTGCAGCGAGCTTAACACTAGTGTCAGGACCTGCGGCAGATGTAGGAACTTTAATCGAAAATGCTGGTACGATTCAAGCACATTGGACACAATTTGATTTGGCTCAAAGTGCAGTTATTACTTATCAAGTGACTGTTAATAACAGTATTGCACCACAACAAGTAGTAATCAATACAGCTCAAATCAACTGGTCTTCTATGCCAGGGGCTAACGCCAATGAAAGGGCTGGTTCTGTTTCAGAGTCCCATAGTGTGACCATGAGTGCTCCAGGTCTAGTGAAAACTGTATTTACAACATCAGAGGCAAGTTCAGGAACAGCGATTAATGGTGTTGAGGAAGATATTGTTATTGGTGAGACTGTTACTTATCGCTTCACGGTAACAATACCTGAAGGAACCTCGGCAGCAGCTGCTGTTACTGACCAATTACCAACAGTTTCAACAATCATGGATGTTGTGAGTTCGCAAATTGTGAGTATTGGTGGGCAACTGTCCTTTACTCCAGCAACAGTGGTTGTCGGTCAAGCAGGTTTTGCCAGTGATAACGATGGTGATACATATAATGATAGTGTTGACTGGGCATTGGGCGATGTTTTCAATATGCCTGATGGATTAAATGATAGCAATGACCAAATCGTTTTTGAAGTAGTGGCTATGCTAGTAGATGAGCCTGTCAATCAAAATGGTGGCAATGATATTGTTAATACTGCTACCTTTGTAACGGGGCTTATTTCATCTTCAGATACTGCATTAATTGACATTATTGAACCTATAATTAATGTTACCAAGGCAACAGTACCCAACGCGATTACCGCAGATGCAGGGGACATACTGGATTATCAAATAACTATCACACATGATGCGGCATCAAATGCAGATGCTTTTAACTTTACTGTAACAGATGTTTTGCCAGTACCTGGTACGATATGGTTAGGGTTTACTAGTTCAACTTGTGGAGCAGTTACAACCGATGCATCGGTCGTGCCAAATGTTGTCTTTACATTTGACGAGCTATTAGTAGCAAATGGCAGTTGTGTAATAAACTACCAGGTTACTGTTGATGCAAGCGTAAATCCAACTGAAACATACCAAAACACGGTAACGGCAAGTTATCAATCAACGGATGTTCCTAATGCAGAAACTCGTACCAGTTCAGATATGGATAGTGCCAGTTTCATCACTCCTGACCCTGCAATCATAAAAGTATCTGCGGGCAGTTCTTTGGGTGATACAGGAACAATGGTTCAAGATGGTTTGTTATCTGATTTGGCTATTGGTGAGGAAATTGATTTTACTTTGACGGTAATCTTCCCAGAGGGTGTTACGACTAATGCGGTTGTGGTTGACTCCTTGCCGATATTAGTCTCTGGTGGGATTCTTGAAGCTGTTTCTGCATCGGTTGACTCAATTGGTGCCAGTTTAACTTCAACTTTACCAGGAATACCAGCACTATCAAATGTAGATGCTGATGCTTACGATGACACCATAACATTTGATTTTGGAACGGTTGTTAATATACCTGATGGTATAGTAGATGGTAATGATCAAATTATAATTACAGTTACAGCTCGCGTAGTTGATGAAGCAGTAAATGTAAACTTAGATACATTGACAAATACAGCGGTCTTTACTTACGGTGTAGGTACGATGTTATCGGATACATCAGATGTGGAGATAGTTGAGCCTATCTTAGCCTTAGCTAAATCAATGGGCCCAATGGTTGATGGTCTGATTCCCGTGACTTTAACCTTCACCAATACAGGCACAGCACCTGCTTATGATATAACTATTGAAGATATATTTGACACAAACATCTGGGATGTTGCCACTATTGCTGCGGTAACAACACCGACAGGTTATATTTTTGCTTCAACTGCAGGGCCTGGTGCTAATCAACAAACAGTAAGTTATACAACAATCAACTCTGCAACTGATTTTATTGCGGCAGGAGCAACTCAAGTCTTTACTTTCAATATTGCTTTACGTACAGATATTGTACCGCCAGCGACATTGAACAATACGGCGACGGTAACAGAGGTCAGTTCACTACCTGGAGCTAATCCTAATCAAAGAGATTTATCTGATATTGTAGCTAATGCATCTTTAGCAATTCCGTTACTAGATTCGGATAAGTCGGTTACATTGGTTGCAGATAGCAATGGCTCAGGTGGTGCAAGCCCAAGTGAAGTGTTGGAATACACTATAGTGGTAACCAATACAGGTGCAGGTGATGCAAACAATGTAACAGTTGTTGATGCACCAGATGCCAATGTAACATTGAATATTGGCTCAGTAACAACAACAATTGGTGTGGTATCGATTGGTAATGGTGTTGGTGATGCAATAGTTGATGTGGCAGTAGGCACAATACCTGCTGGCGGCTCAGTGACTATCGTTTACCGAGTAACCATTAATGACCCACTTGCTGATGGTGTAACAGATTTAGTCAATCAAGGTTTGATTGAATCAGATGAAACCCCAGATTTGAATACTGATGACCCAACTACAATGCCAAATGATGACCCAACCATCATTGCAGTTGATGCAGCTCCAGACTTGCTTGTAACCAAAACAGATGGTGGAATTTCAACCACTGAAGGTGGGATTGTGGTTTATACAATTAGCTACAGCAATATCGGCACCCAAGATGCTACAGGCGTTGTGATTACTGAAACAGTTCCTGCCAATAGTGTCTTTAATGCAGCCAGCAGTACAGGTGTTTGGAGTTGTGCTGATGGCAGTCCTGCTGGAACGGTTTGTACGCAGACTGTTGGCAATGTTAATGCAGGAGACCCTGTTGCCACAACCGACTTTGCTGTAACAGTTGATGACCCAATTGCCAGTGGAGAAACAGAGTTATTAAATAATGTCAGTATTGTGGATGATGGTAACAACGGAGTGGACTTAGATCCTACTAATAACGATGATGCAGATAATACTCCATTTTCAGTTATTCCTGATTTACAGATTATTAAAGATGATAATATCACCTCAATCTTGCCAGGTGGCAGTATTATTTATACATTAACTTATACAAATGTAGGTGGTCAAAATGCCACAGGCGTTGTTATATCAGAAACCGTTCCTGCTAACACAACCTTTGATGCCGGTGCTAGTGATGCCGCTTGGGTTTGTACAGGAGTCACGCCAGGCAGTACTTGTACCTTAGCACTTGGAACAGTATTAGGAAGTGGTGGTACAGGCAGCGTGGTTTTTGTTGTTACCGTAGATGATCCAATACCTATGGGTGTTGCAGGCGTTACCAATACGGCAGCGATAGCAGATGATGGAGCCAATGGTGTCGATCCAACACCAGCTGACAATACATCAACACATGATACTCCAGTTAATGCAGCACCAGATTTGTTTGTTACTAAATCTGACGGCGGCATAACTGCAGGGCCAGGTCAAACTATTGTTTATACATTGAGTTTTGGCAATATTGGTAATCAAGGTGCGGCAAATGTTATTCTTAATGAAATAGTGCCAGCAAATTCAACATTTAATGCCGGTGCAAGTGCGGTCGGTTGGGTGTGTGCAGGTGGTGCGATAACAGCAGGTACAGCGTGTCAATTTAACTTAGGTACATTAAACATCGGCGATACAGGAACCGTAACCTTTGCTGTTGATATAGATGATCCATTGGCAACAGGTGTTAATCAAATTGTGAATACTGTGGTTATCGGTGATGATGGAGCAAATGGTGCAGATACTGACCCATCAAACAATACTGGAGTTGATGATACATCCTTGCTTCTTCTTCCTCCAGTAGGCTTGAAGTTAGGTGAGTTTGATGCTAATGATAGCAGACTCATTCATTGGACTATTTGGTGGTTTAACCCAAATAATACAGCTGATTTACCAGTATTTATCTTTGATGATATTCCTGCAAATACTCAGTATGTAACAGGTTCTGCTAGTTGTGCGGTAGATGGGTCAAGTACCTGTGCAGCTCCTGTATACAATGCATTATTGAATCGTCTTGAAATAACAGCTCTATTAGGTTCTGATTTTGGAGCTCCGGCAAATTCTACACCGCCAACTTTAAACAATGAGATTGTTATAACTTTCTCTACTCGTGTACTAGGCTCAGGTGGAATAGTCGTTGAAAACCAAGCTTTTGCTAACTGGGATGAAAACAATGACGGTGACCCAATGGATGACGCTAACAATGGTCAAGGACCAATCCCAACAGATGATCCATTAACGGCAGACCCATCTGACCCAACAAGATTATCTATGGTGTTTAATATTCCAGCTATAAGTCTATGGTCATTAATTGCATTGATTGGTGGTATATTTTTAGTGTTTGGATTTAAAAGAAGGAAAAATAAGTTATACTAGATTGGTGTATAACCTTTAACATGAAACAAAGCCCAACCCAAGTGTTGGGTTTTGTTTTATTAACTTATGAAAAACTACCCCAAATTACAACAAGCATATGATTTTAATCACTTTGAAAAACAAGGCAAAGACCTTATTTCACAACTAAGCAAACACCTAAGAAACTCACAGCTTAATAATGCTCAATCTAATAACTGGTTAGAACCTAAAGATGAGTTAAGTTTTTGGCAAAACTACCAATTTAAAAATACAACAACTTTTGTTGATGATTTATTGCAACATTCTATTCATTTACACAACCCCAAATACATGGGCCATCAAGTGTCTGTTCCCGCACCATTATCTGCATTAACTAATCTAATAAGTGGGTTACTCAATAATGGCATGGCAGTCTACGAAATGGGGCAAGCAGGCACTGCGATTGAGCGTGTTGTGGTTGAACTATTTTGCCAAACCCTTGGATACGACTATAAGGCTAATGGTGTCATGACATCAGGTGGAACATTAGCCAACTTAACGGCATTATTAGCTGCTAGACAAGCGATAAAAGATACCGATGTATGGCAACAGGGCTGTCAACAAAAATTAGCAGTTCTAGTATCGGATCAAGCACACTATTCTATTGACCGTGCTGCACGAGTGATGGGGTTAGGCAATGATGGAGTTATATTAGTGCCGACAAAGGATGATTTTTCCATGGATATTGATGCCATGAAAAAATCATATCAAGACACTATTGATGCTGGATTTAAAGTGATTGCAATTGTTGGAAGTGCCTGTTCAACTGCAACAGGTATCTACGATGATTTAACAGCTATTGGGAGGTTTTGCCAACAGCAAAAAACATGGTTTCATGTCGATGGTGCTCATGGAGGTGCAGCAATTTTTTCCTCAAAATATAAAAAACTATTAAAAGGAATAGAGGCTGCTGATTCGGTGATTATCGACACACATAAAATGATGCTGACACCAGCCTTGTCAACTGTGGTCTTATTCAAAGACAAGAAAAGTGGCAGTCAAACATTTCACCAAAAAGCCCAGTACTTGTTTGAGGACAATGCCATAGAAGAGCAATGGTATAACGGTGGATTGCGAACATTTGAATGCACTAAGCTTATGATGTGCTTGAAATTTTATATCTTATGGAAAACTTACGGCGTTGAAGTCTTTGAAGAAAATGTAGACTGTTTATATGGCTTAGGTGAAACTTTTGCAGAGCTGGTTAATCAACATAAAGATTTTGAATTGGCACTTAATCCACAAAGCAATATTGTTTGCTTTCGTTATTTAAAAGAGGGTTGCAATGAACAACAACTCAATGAATTAAACAAAAAAATCAGGCAAAAACTTTTAGAAGACAGCGAATTTTATATCGTGCAAACAGTGCTTAATGAAACTCATTATTTGCGAGTTACGCTAATGAACCCCATGACAACAGAGGTTCATTTACATAGCTTACTTAAAAAAATAAGCTTATTTACGTAGTTCTTTTTTCAAAATTTTACCAGTTGCACTCATTGGCAAGGCATCAAGGAACTCTATTTCTCTTGGGTATTTATAACTGGCAAGCCGTTCTTTAGTAAAATCTTTGAGTTCATTTGCTGTTACTGACATACCATCATTTAATACAACAAAGGCTTTAATTTCCTCACCAAATTTTTCACTAGCGACACCAATCACAGCAACCAAAGAAACAGCTTCGTGTTGAATCATCACCTCCTCAACTTGACGTGGATAAACATTTAACCCACCACGAATAATCATGTCTTTGGTGCGATCAACAATAAAGTAAAAGCCATCCTCATCTTTAATCGCAACATCGCCAGAGTGCAACCAACCATCGGTAATGGTTTTAGCATTGGCTTGGGGTCGATTGTAATATCCTTTCATTACATTGTGCCCTTTGTAGAGCAATTCGCCTTTTTCACCTTGGACGACTTCATTGCCACTATCATCGACCAATTTCACTTGAACGCCCCAAATTGGGGTTCCAATTGAACCTGGTTTATAACCCACATCTGGTTGATTGAATGTGACAACCGGTGAGCCCTCGCTCATACCGTAGCCTTCTAAAATATCCAGTTCAAAAATTTCTTTAAATTCATCTAGTACATTGACAGGAAGAGCGGCTCCTCCTGAGATTGCCATACGCAAACTTTTTGCAACTAGGTTTATTTTTTCTTTATCTTCAACGCCATGAATCATGCCCCAATACATAGTTGGAACCCCAACAAAGATATTGATTTTGTGTTTAATAATTAAATCAGCCGCATCATTGGCATCAAAGCGAGGTAATAAAACACTGTGTACACCTTTATAGACTCCCATATTCATTTGCACGGTCATGGCGAAAATATGAAATAAGGGTAAAGTAATCAACTGTGTGTCATTAGGTGTAAATTGCATAAATTCTTGACAAACCATGGCATTCATAACCATATTGCTGTGGGTTAATTCAGCACCCTTTGGTTGTCCTGTTGTTCCAGAGGTGTAAACAATAATAGCGGTGTCCTCAGCCGAGGTAGTTAATGCGTCGAATTGGTTTGATTCTTTACTCATGACTTGTGTCAGAGTTAATGTGTCAGTAAACGTTGAGGTATCAGCTGGATTGCCCATAATGTGAAAAAATTGTTCACAACAGCTTGAATTGTTAAAGGCTTCATGACCCATTTTCGCCATGGGTAAATCACGGGTTCCATCAAAACAAAAATATGCCTTAGCATCGGAATTTTCAAGGTGAAACTGAATTTCATCGGTTTTTAATAAAACACTTAAAGGGACAACGACACCACCCATTTTTAAAATACCAAAATAAATCATGGGGAAATAAGGTAAGTTTAAACAACTAATGGCAATTTTGTCACCTTGTTTAAAGCCTTGTTTAACAAGACCATTAGCAATTTGATTAGCAGCAACATTAACTTGTGAAAAAGTAACCGTGGTTTCACCAAATGTAAAGGCTGGCTTGTCGGCATATTTCTGTGCGCTGTCGTCTAAAAAAGATGTAATATTAAGCATTTATTTCCCCACTGGTTTTATCATTAATCATAGGCAAATAATTTTAACACAAAATGCTTATGGTTTTTTAGCTACTGATGGCATTTCTTTAATATATACATCTTGTTTACTGTAAGGAATTTCAATATTGTTTTCATTAAATTTCTTGTAGACAGTCATCAGTAAACTATGCGTCACTCGTCCTTTGAGCACGGGTTCGTCAATCCAAACCAACAATTCAAAATCTATACTTGAAGCACCAAATAAGCGCATGCGAACGCGAGGAGTAGGGGTTTCACAAACGTTCTCGGCTTTTTTACCTATGTCTTCTAAGACTTTCACCACCAAATCCAAATCAGTACCATAAGCCACTCCGACTTTTATCCTTAGACGAAACTTTTCCCATCGACCACCACTTTGATTTTTTATTTTAGCATTGCCAATAACGGCATTTGGCACTGTTATTTCCACATCATCACGGGTAAGAATTCGTGTGGAACGAATGCCAACATTAGTCACCATGCCACGTTCACCAGAATCCAGTACCACAAAATCACCCACTTTATAAGGAGTATCTGCAATAATAAAGAAGCCCGAAAACAAGTTAGACAAAGTGTCTTTGGCAGCAAAACCAACAGCAATACCAATAACTCCAGCCGATGCTAGCCAAGCCGTTGGATTGATTCCCCAAATTAATAAGATGAAATAAGAACCCGCAGCAACAAGAGTAATCTTTCCGATTAAATCAAATAATGGTACGGTTTTGCGCTGAATCATTTTGAATTTATTGCGCAAATCACTCAAGACTTGCAATAGCAAGTGCAAAATTTTAAAACCACGTGTCATCCACATAAAGACGATAAGTGTTAGTATGATACGGACTAAATTGTTTTTAAAACTATCACTGACATTAAGCGTTTTGGTGGCAAGAATAAGAAAGAGATAAAAAACAGTCAAGAAGGTTGGGCGACGTAATAATTCAATTAATTTGTCATCTACTTGGGTTCGTGTGCGTTTGGTCACTTGAGTGGCACTGCGCATGATAATAAATTGTACAATTTTTCCAACGATATAGCCAATACAAGCAATAATTATAAATTTTAGTAGAGGTATGCTTTGTAATTGATGCCAATAAGGCTGAATAAATTCGGGTAAATATTCACTAAAATTACCAATTATATTGGTGACTGCTTCGGTCGGATTCTCTGTGGTGATTTTTTCAGCTATGTGCATAAATAATGTTTTCATCACTAAATTATACAATGAAAAAAAGTATTTTGCTAAATTATTTAAAAAAATACATCCCCGTGTAAATTTGTTTTTTCGTTTTTTTGTTCGGTTGTCAGGTTAAAAACATCTGCTAAATTTGCTCTTTCATACAAAATCATTTACTCTACACAATGCATTCAATGTTAGTCTTTAAAACAGGGGTTACGAGAAAAATGAAACTAGTATTTAACATAATATTTCTTTTGACATTTTCGCAAATAGCGATAAGTGAAAACACTATTTTATGGAAAGTCACGGATGCATCAAATGACAAGACTTCATTTGTTGTTGGAACTTTCCACCAATTGGGGAATTCATTTGTTGATTCAATTCCAGAAATTAAAGAAGCTCTTTTGAGTTCCGAACTTGCTGTTTTCGAATCGATTGACAATATTAATGATACTAGAAAAATGATTCAACGAAGAAAACCATCTCTTGAGATTGAAAAAAGATTAAAGAAACAAGACTTTAAAAAACTTAAAGCAATTGCACAAGATTGGAAAGTAGATATATATAAACTAAAACCAATAGAAATCAGATGGAAATTGCAACAAGAATTTCAAAAAATTAAATGACTATCAAGCCCACCGATGAGTTTGACCATTTTGATAAGTATTTACAATACCTTGCAGAAGAAAATAAAATTAAGATTTTAGGGTTAGAAACAGATAAAATACAATTAAGTTTAATAGAGAAAGAAAATAAAAACCCTAATTGGAAAAAAGAAAGAAAAAATATTCATGCTTTGATTAAGCAAATGCTAACTGATAAACCGAATATGAATGGCTGTCGATTTGTGAATCAATATAGAAAGTTTGATATAGAATATGAGTTTGAAAAAGAATGTAAAACCGATGTTCTAATTCTTCAGCGAAATAATGAGTGGATGAAAACTATTCCAAATTTATTGAGAAAACAAAATACTTTTATTGCGGTTGGATACTTTCATTTAATGAAAAAATGTGGAATTCTTGAACAACTTAAAAACAAGGGATTTACAATAGAGCCAGTGGAGCTATAGACCTTTGCCAACAGGGTTCTAATTAATTACTTGGGTATGCTTTTGAGACTTTTTTACTCACTCCACTGATTGTGTAAAGGCCTCTAATATTATGCCGCTGAGTTAATAAGATAAATAATTGGCAATATTGTTTTTAAAGTTATCGCCTATCGGAACTTCGATATTTCCAATCTCTATATCGTGCTTAGTGTATGCCGTGATTTTATTGATATTAACAATATAAGAACGATGAATTCGGATGAAGTCTTTAGTCAGTTGTTTTTCAAATGCTCTAAGGGTGTATTTAATCACATGAGTTTTGTTTTTTAGATGAATTTCAACATAATCTTTTAAACTCTGAATATACAAAATATCTTCAAAAAGAACTTTGACTTGCTTGCGGTTTTCTCGAATAAACAAATAGTTTTTTTTATCATTTCCTCGGTTTTTGTTTTCATGCTCATGAGATTGTTGGGTGCTTAAAAACTTTTCAATGGCATTGAAAAAACGTGAAAACACAATCGGTTTAAGTAAGTAATCAACCGCATCCAGTTCAAAGCCATCAAGGGCATAATTGCGGTGAGCCGTGGTAAAAATAACTTTAGGTTTATGGACTAAGTTTTTGTAAAAGTCAGTGCCTTTTAATACAGGCATTTCTATGTCTAGAAAAATCAAATCAACATGTTGTTTTTGAAGCACAGCACTGGCTTCAATCGCACTGGCACAAGTTGCAAGTATTTCAAAATTATCCAGTTGTTTTAAATGAGTTTCGACAAGTTCTCTGGCCAACTCTTCATCATCAATGATTAAACACTTGTATTTTTTCATGCGATTTTAATTTCCAAATCAATTCTATATTTGTCTTTTGTTTCTAAAATCTTCAAATTATGTGTTTCTGGGTACAATATGTCTAGTTGCTTTCTCATGTTTGACAAACCAATTTTCCCCTGTTGCTTGTTATTTTGTTTCAAATGAGCAGGCTTTGAATTTTCAATTGAAAAAGAAATTCTATTTTCAGTTGTATGCAGCTGTATAACAATTATTGATTTGTTAAGTTCTTCACTGGTACTGTGTTTGCAAGCATTTTCTAATAATGTCAGTAAGATGAGAGGAGCGATGTTAACATCATTCTCTACTTGATAATCAAAAGAAACGTGCATACGTTCACCATAACGGATTTTTTCTAAATCGATATAGTTTTCAATCAGTAAGATTTCATTTTTTAAAGAAACAAATTTATCATTACACCGGTACAAAATATAATCAAGTATATTGGATAATTTTTCTATCACCATCGGCGTTTGGTCGGATTTTTTTAATGCCAAGGCATAAAGGTTGTTTAAGGTGTTAAAAATGAAATGAGGATTGAGTTGGTTTTTTAAGGCATCGAGTTCAGCTTGCCTTTTTTGTTCATTCAGTCTTAATAATTTGTTTTGAGTTTGATAAAAGTTATAGGCAACTAAAATGGCTATTGGAAAGGCATACAACGGTATTTTTGTGAAAAACATGTAATTAAATGTCCATGGGCTGAACATTCTTTCCAGTAACTCAAAGTGCCCATATTTTTTGAGAAACAATTCATACTGAGGATAGGCAGGTTCAAAATAGAAATAGCGAAGCACAATATTTATTTCAGAGGCAATAAAAAGAGACAGTAACAATAGAGAAAAAAACGTTATTTTTTGTCCTTTGTTTAAATAATTTGGAATCAAAAATTTTAAGGTAATCAAAGCCACTAAAAACTGCAAGCCAGTAATCATTCCAACGGTTAAAATAATTTCAGTTGCGTTTGTGTATATCTCCCAACGGGGCCCAGTATTAAGTAAAAATACTAAAGGCCAAAAGAACATATGTCCTCTTAATTGAGAATTATTAGTTGTTAAATTTTTCATTGTTTTATATCAATTAGCATTTGCCATTACAACTTGTAAATGCATTTTATTGCTTATAAGTAGACCAAAGCTAATAATTAGAAGATTAACATATTGATTACACAGACTAAACCCTTACTTCCCATCAAATCCGCTGTGGTCGTTGTTAATCTTGTCTTTGTCTACTAATTATTTAATCCTAAATACTGGTGTTAGCATGTACATAATTTATTTAAATACCTCAACAGGGGAAAACCATGAAAACCATAATATTTTTAGTTACTATGATAGTATCAGCACCATATTGTATGGTCTATGAAGTAGAAAAGGTTGTAAAAAAAGTAAAGAAAGATTCTACTACATTTATTCGGAAACTAGAAGTCGTCAATTTTTTTGATGACTATTTGCAGTATTTTAATGATTACGTGACTGATACCAGTAATACGTCTTCATTAAAGACAATCGCAGAAAGTTATCATTTACCAACATTTCAAATGACTCCTGGAGTACCACTCAAGTTAGTTAGTTCTATTGAAGATTTGGTTAAAGGAGTACGAGGTTTTCTTAATCAGTTCATCGTTGAGGGAGTTAGCTCGATTAAATGGGAAAAATTAGATATACAGATGCTCACCGAAAAGATGGCTTATGTCTACACTATTGTCGGGCATTACAAAGACAATGGAGATGTGTTCAATAAAGTAGGTGCAGATTACTTTGTTTTCAAAACAGATGGTGTTTGGAAGATAGCTACATTGATATTATATTCACCAGAACCGTATAACAATTTAAAAATAAAAAACGAAGTTTATGAGGCTGTTTTTCTGAACCTTAAAAACTATAACGACATATTGTCCAATGATGACATCGATAGTGACTATAACCCACAAGTGATTTCGGCTACAGGAAAAATTAATGTTCCGGCAATCAATATTTCGCAGGCTGGGGATTTTGTATTATTCGAGTCTAAACAACAAATTATTGCAGATAGAAAGTCTTTTATTTTTTCTATTAAATCGAAAGGTGCTACATATATAAATTACGATACTGTACAAATAAAAATGCTTAGCGAATCCACTGCTATTTCTAGTAATATTGCATCAATCAATACTAAAGATGGAGTGCCACTATTCAAAATTAGCGTTACATATCTATTTAATAGAACAGCAGATGGATGGAAGATTGTATTCCGAACATTTCATAAACCAGAAACTATTTTAAACCTTAATCCTGAGAAAACATCATGAAAATACTATTATTCTTAATTTTACTGTTGACCATACAAACAAGTTTCGCACAAAAAAGCAGTACTAAAGCCTTCAAAAATCAACAAGCTGTTTTAGTTACAGGAGCCAGCAGTGGAATAGGACGGAATATTGCTGAAACATTAGCTAAGAAAGGTTATTTTGTTTACGCAGGAGCGCGCAAACAAAAAGACTTGGATGCACTTAATGCCATCAAAAATATTCAAGCAATCAAATTGGATGTCACTATTCAATCTGAAATTGATGCGGCCGTTATTACGGTAGAAAAAGCAGGACGAGGTTTGTATGGAATTGTCAACAATGCAGGAGTCACCGTATTTGGTCCATTGATAGAGGTCTCAGAAAGAGACATGCAATTTCAGATGGATGTTAATTTATTTGGTCCTTATCGTATTACTAAAGCGTTCGCCCCATTAATTATTAAAAGTAAAGGGAGAATCAGTACCATCGGTTCGATTGCAGGAATTACTTCCGGAGCATTTATTGGCCCTTACAGCATGAGTAAGTCTGCAATGGAGACTTATACCGGTTCTTTAGCTGTTGAAATGAAAAAATTTGATGTGCAAGTTAGTATTGTTGAACCCGGTAATTTCAACTCTAAAGTCATAGAAAACATGAAGAAAAGAATTGCTAAGAATAAAAGTAACAATAAAAAATCTTTATTTACCGAAGAGATGAAAGGTTTGGAACAGTATTTTCCTGTCGATCGTTCTAAATTCAAATCGCCAGATGCAGTTTCCGCAGCCATCATTCATGCTTTATTCTCAGATAAACCCAAACGTCACTATATGGTTGTGCCCGTTCAATCTGAAGCAGATTTTACGCTAAAAAAAATCTTCAGTACAATCGTAGAACTTAATAATGGCCATGCCTTTAGTCACGACAAGGCAATGTTAATGGCTATGTTTGAAAAAGTAATTGATGATGCTAATAAAAAATAAAACATCTGGTTCTCTAGGAGATTACCGCCTTCGCGGGAATGACAGATTTGTTGATTATTTATGAATAAACTAATAGCAAATATAGTTAAAAAACTCTCACAAGTTGAGAGCCATGAGATAAAGGCAACACTGGCAGCATTTAGTATGGTCTTTATTTTGATGGCAAGTTATTTTATCTTGCGTCCTGTGCGAGACGCTATGGCGAGTGATTGGAGTGATTCTGAGGTTAGTTTTTTATGGAATCTACAGTTTTTTGTTAGCATCGGGATCGTTGCCTTGTATGGTTTAATTATTTCTAAATTAAAATTTAAACATGTTGTGCCGATTGTTTACAGCAGTTTTGCTGCCAGTTTTTTAGGGTTTTATCTTATTACAAAAAACTTAAATGATTCCATAATTGTGGATAAAGCCTTTTATATTTGGGTCAGTGCTTTTAGCTTGTTTCACTTGTCGGTTTTTTGGAGTTTAATGTCTGATACATTTACCAAAGAACAAGGTAAAAGATTATTTGCCATCATCTCAGCTGGTGCTAGTCTTGGAGCTATAGTTGGTCCCATGATACCTGCTTTATTTGCAGGTTTTTTGGGTGTGGAAAACCTTATGTTGATTGCTGCAGGTGGATTATTATTGGTCGTACCTATAGTATTGAGTATTTATCATTTGAAAGAAAAACAACTTAAAAATGATAATATTCATGCTGATTTAAGCCAATTCAAATTGAATAACTCATGGTATAGCGGTTTTAAAGCGGTGTTTGCCAATCGCTATTTACTCGCCATTGCTGCCTTTATATTATTGTATGTGTTTATTGGTTCTTTTGTGTATTTCGAGCAAAAAAATCTGTTAGCACAATACACGCGGTCTCAAAGAGCCGAAATACTAGGAAGTATTGATTGGATTGTTAATAGCCTGACATTTATCATGGCCTTTTTCATCACAGGACGAATCGTTAAGAAATTTGGCATGGCATTAACCTTAAGTATAATGCCATTATTACTCGTTATAGGCATGATTGTTTTAGCCTTTGCACCGATGGTAATTGTTGTCTTAGCTATTCAAATCACTCGAAGAGTTGGTAATTACTCGGTTACTAGACCTGCTCGTGAGATGTTATTTACTCAAGTTACTGTTGATGAACGCTTCAAAGCAAAACCAGTGATTGACATCGTGGTTTACCGAGGCGGAGATGCTATTAGTGGTTCTTTGTTTGCTACACTAACTCAAACCTTTGGTCTGGGTTTAGTCGCTGTTTCATTAATTGGTGCTTTAATTGCATCAGTATGGTCATGGTTGGCCATTAAACTCGCTTACACTTACGATAAATAAGAGCCATAATATTTCTAACTGTAAGAGGTGACCCAACACAGATTCAACATTGAGGTACAATAGTCCAGTTTCTAGATTTTACTTTAAGTGGCGTCAAAAATCCAAGTGCTTTTCTAGCTCAGTTGTGCAAAAGTTTCTTTTAGTGTCATATTTTTTTGCCACAATCCGTATATAGTACTTAACCTATACTATTTTTAAATTATGCACAGAACTTATATTTTACTTTTAATCTTACCATTTACGACAAATGCCATTGCTAGTGACATTTTTATCGATAGCTTTGAAGACTTTGTTCCTACCGTTAATAGTAAAAATGTATTTCTTACTGGTCATTCTTTACTCGATGACCCACTTGCAGATTTTTTGCAGTCAATTTCTACAGATAAGGGTGTTGCCTATCACTGGAATCAACAAAATATTGTTGGCTCACCCATTAGGTACCGAACCAGTGGCACAGTTTCTCCACCCAATAACTGGCAAGGTTATAGCACGGGCAAAAACCGTGACACATTTGATATGGACATTATTGCAGAACTTGCTAACCCTGCAACCATTGGCGTTGGTAACACTTACGATGTTCTACTCATTACAGAAAGTCACAATATTATTGATGCTATCATTTGGGAGTATACCAATAGTTTGCTGCGGCATTATCATGACCGTTTACTTAGTGGAAATGCCAACGGGAAAACTTTGTTTTATCAATCGTGGTTGGATATTGATCCAAATAACCCACAAAACTGGATTAATCATGAATCTTTAATGGTCGGGGCATGGGAATGTATTGCTGAAAAAGTCAATCTCACCTTAGAGGCTGATGGTTTGCCAAAAAATATTTCAGTTATTCCTGCTGGACTGGCACTTACTGAATTATTAACACGTATTTTAAATAATCAAGTGGCCGGTTTTACTGGCACAGATTTAGAAAAAATTGACCAGCTATTTGATGATAATGTCCACCTAAACAACGTAGGAATATTTTATATGGCTGCTGTAAGTTATGTATCAATTTATGGTACATCACCTGTTGGTGCAACTATTCCTGTAGGGATTAATCCAGCCACTGGGGCAGATTTACTGCAAATTGCATGGGAAGTTGTCACTAATTATCAACAGAATTATGTGGTGAAAACCATGAGTCAATGCCGAGATTTATTTGCCACTCAAATCTGCAGCAGTTATTATGCTTTTGATGGAAGACCAGGCGAAGTAGCTGCTTGTGAAGATTGGATGAGCACCAATACCAACAACTATTATAATCATTTTAACTGGCCAGATGCAGGATTAATCGTTTGGCCTGATCCGTGACGTTATTCATAACTATCCGTAAATATTTGGTCTGCAGTATTATATAATTTTATATCTACAAAAATTGGCAATAAGTTATTCTGAGGTAAATTAATGATTTCTCCTTGCATAACATTACAGCTACCTAAAATGGCAGCATTTGCACAATTAATATCTTTATAAATTTCATTAGTATATGCATTATTAGTATCAGTTGAAAGATAGTAATCACCAAAAACTACAGGTAATGAAAATCCACCATTAAAACTCGTAACTGTAGAGCCTATAATAAAGCCACTTTCATTCCAATAATCAATTATGATATTATCTAATGGTAGTCCAGTATTTATATCTGTAACATAACCATTTATTCCCTGATTTAGTGTTATAAATATTGATAAGTTTCTTGAGTTATTAAGATAGGATATATCAATTGGAGTTAATGGGGACGTACATGAAGAAACCTGATTAAGGTCACTACAAGCTATATTAGGGTAACCAGTTATTTGATAGTCAGAACCTTTTCCCGCTAAAACATAATAAGATCCTGTCTCTAAATTGTTGGCCTTATGGTTGATTCCTCCAAAGTCACTATATACTATTTGATTAGCAGTATTATATATTATGACGTCTGATGCCAACACTTCACCAGTTGCAAAGTTTTTAACTATTATATTAATATTTGGATTTTTCTTCAAACTTAAATTTAGAGATATATTTTCATCATAATCTACTGCTATATTTGTACCTTCAGCAATGAAACAACTACTCCCAATTCCATCAGCACAATCAATATCATCATATAATTGGTTTATATGCTGATTGTCAGAAACAAAAACTTTATATTGACCGTTAGTTAAAGCTGTATCAAAAATTCCATTTTCTGAATCTACTGAAATAAAATCATTTATATCATTATTTTTATAAAATTTAAGGTTTACAGTACTGATGAGTTGACCTGTTGAGTGAGATACAACTTGCCCACTGATTCTTCCTCTTTTATGTACAGTAAAATCACTAAAGTGAGTATTCTCCCCATTGACTACTTGAAAAGTTGCTGAGGTTTCATCAGGTATTGGTATGCAATCAAATAAATCTTCTCCACAAATTGTATTTGGGTATAGTGAATAAACTTGATGGGCGTTTCCAAAAACAATTATTTTATATTGCCCCTCCTTTAAATAAGTAGGAAGCAATGTGCCATCAAAGCTAACTGCTTTAGCATAAAAATCAGGGGGTTGCCCTGTATTGATTTTATAAATTCTGACTGAAGAACTAATGGCATCACCATTTATATCTAAGATCCCATCTCCTGAAATCGTTCCTCGTTTATTCATAACAATATTATAGTCAGTCAGATTATCCGAAGGGTTAATTGCAACTATAGGAATACTTGATGTTTCACAACCACCTGCTTCACATGATATATTGCCAAAATAAGTATGGGCAAACACATTGGTATTTGGTAATGTAGCTTTTATGTAATAGTTGCCATTTTCTGTATAGTCAATAGTATAGTTGCCGTTCGCATCTGTAATAAAGCTACTGAAATTTTGGAAAGAAAAATCACTTTCTAAAATAATATTAACATTCTCCAAAGGGTTGCCATCTTGATCTGTTACTGTTCCTGATAATGTGGCTATTGGAGTTAAGTCAGTATTAATTGTCATTGATGAATTTAATACTGGTGTAATTGGTGTGCCTGATGAAATGTCACAACTCAAGTTAAGACACTCTATTCCATCAAACAGCTTGCTAAAATAGCCAGGACGACTAATTTTTAATTTTTTAATTTCCTGATCTCTAATATAAAAACCCGATGAAGGCTGTAACGCACCAGAAAAATCCAATAAATTATTGTCATTATACACTTCATAAGTAATAGGGGTTAGTTGATTTGAAGTAAGGTTAATATAAAATGCCTCATCTAAATTCATATCCACAATTGTCTCTGTATTAGCAGAAATAGTAATCATTGTTCCAATAGATGCATCACAATTGTTATAGCAATTAGATGCTCCATAAACTTTAGATATAAATGCTCCGATATTTGAACTACCACCCGATACGAATGAACCTTTAGGATTATTTGAATAATAAAAATAGTAATTCCCAACTGGTAAGTCAATTTCTTTATCGATAAAATAATGTGCTATAAAAGCATTTTGCTCGTCAAAGATAAAAAAACCGCCACCGTCAATTTCATTTAAAGAGTTAGAATGTAAGTTAACTGTTAGCTGCTGTCTTCTGTCCAATTGAAAATCAATGTTATTGACATCTAAAACATTGACAATAACTGGTGTAAAGTTGTCGCCTAAACAAGATGTGCTTAAGCAAGCAACATTGTCATAAGTTTCTGTGATGTAACCTTTTTTTGTTGCACTTAATTGATAAGTTCCAGCAGTTTGATGAGTGAAACTATAGTTCCCAATTGAATTTGTGTTTGTATAGACAAATGAGGAACTGTTGTTTTTTCTTATGCCGACTCTAACACCTGCGATAGGATTATTGTTTACATCAACAATATTGCCAGATATAGTTGATAGATCATCAACGTCACGAGTTAGTTGGAAATTAATGTTTTCAATATCTGTAGCATTAACAACCACTGGTGTATAATTATCTTGTGAATCACAAAAATTTGAATTTATACAAGGAACTGCATTATAGGATTGAGAGTTATAATTTAGGAAGTTTGTTTGGGAATAGAGATGATATGAACCAGGTTGCATATTAAAAAAGCTGTAATTACCATTTGCATCTGTTAATACGGACTTATGTATATTGGAATGATATTCCTTTAAAGTGACCCGAATACCATTAATAGGAAGGTTTTCTGAATCCACAACATTGCCCGATATCTTAGTAGTAGATAGCAAATGAAAATCTATATCACTAATATCTGACAAATTTGTAACTGTTAATGCAGTACCTTGAGTAATATCACATAATAGTTCTGAACATAAATTGCTTGGGTAAAGTTGATATTGATAAAAATCACCTTTGTATGCCACAAGATAATAACTTCCGTTTCCAATATGGTGCGTTTCATAATATCCATTTGCATCTGTTGTTGTTACATGTGCAAATATTTGATTGCCATCAGAGTCGAATAATCGGACATGAGCTTGTAAAACAGGTTGATTTAAAGAGTCAACTACCCGACCTGTGATTTTGGCACCTGTTACCTGCTTCAAGTGAATATTGTCTTCGTCTAAATTGCCTAATGATATAGATAGGCCAAGGTTAACATCGCAACTATATGAATTTGAGTTCGCACAAGCAATTGAATCATACATTGTAGTGACGTAATCATTAACTCGACTGAGAATTTTATACTCTCCTACTGGCAATGGATCAGTCACCCAGCTACCATCAAATTGTGATGTGACAGATGAAACTCTTTGTTCGTTATTGTTGTAGATGTGTATGTCAGCATTTTCAATAACTTCTAATGTCATTGCATCAATAATTGAGCCACTAATATGAGCATTTGGTGTTAGTGCGAAATCAAAACCTTCTCTGGATTCGTTATAGTTAAAATGTACTAATGTCGCCAGTGAAAAATCACAAGAATTGAGACAGGCTACATTATCAAAGATTTGCTCGACATAAGAGCTATGATTAGCAATGAAATAATAATCACCTGCTTGAGGTAAGCTTATAGAAAAACCCCCATCATTGCTAGAATGAGCTGTGGTAATTAAGTTTTGATTAGTGTCAAAAACTCTAATACTAGCTTGACCAACTTTATCAGAAGGAATTTCTGAATTATAAACTTTACCGACAACGGTTGGTTTGGATGCTATTGAAATGTCAATGTTTTCTATTACATCATTTTCCGCAACTGGAAAAAACTGTAAACTTGGCAAATCACAACCAAAGCCTGGGCCTTCGCTGCAAGGAATATTAGGGAATGCAGTGGTTTGCAAAGAACTATTAGAACCAGCAAATTCTATGACCACAGTATAAATACCTGCAACAATACTAGTAAATATATAACGTCCTACCTGATCAATACTAGCAGAGTCAATATAATTTCCATTTTCATCATACAAGCGAGCAATTGCATTAGTTAATAAATTTCCTGAAGTTTCAATTCTTACTCGTCCCTTTATAATTCCATTTGCTACACCCTTTGCATTAAAGCTAACTAATTTTGATTTGTTGGTTTTAGTATTTTCAGTAATTAGAATGTTATCAATCGCTTTATATAATTGCTTAATCTTAAATAAATCGTAACTATTCAGCGTTCTATTTAGCAAATTCAGGGTACTTGCCATCAAACAACAACTCCAAAGCTAAGCTCGGAGATATCGATTGTTTTTTACATGTACCAATATAACTCCGAGTGCGGCAAGAT
>JAMOMK010000084.1 GCA_027067055.1 Lysobacterales bacterium
ATAATATCTTTATTTTCATGAGTTCTTCAGTTGTAATCATAGGCACTTTAATTAAAAAGTACCATTGTTATATAACTGGCTCACTTTTCAACTGTTGATGTGGCTCATTTTTGCATTGTTGGTAACAGAAGCAAAAAACAGTATAGAATTAAAGCAGCATTTCTTTTTAACTCATTATTATTACACTGGATTTTTTTGGTTATAGTGCGTTAGATTTGCTTTTAAATTTCAAAAAAAGCGATTGAGCATATGAAACATATGTGATGTTGTTTTGAATGAACTATTTTGCTTTTAGATTGCTTCAGAAATTTTCAAGGTCAATGCTTAAAAATAAGATTTTGCAAACCCGTAAATGAATCTTTTTAAGTATAGAATGTGTTTTTTTGGTTATAGTGCGTTATATTTGCTTTTAAATTTTAAAAAAATCGATTGAGCATATGGCACATATGTGATTGAGGTTTTTATTGGAATTTGAAAGTAAAGATAATGTGCTAGACCCAAAAAAATTGGCGTCCCCTAGGGGGTTCGAACCCCTGTTGCCGCCGTGAAAGGGCGGAGTCCTAGGCCACTAGACGAAGGGGACGCAACAGTTTCTTTTCGAGTTTAGCCAACTTTGTACCTTTTAGATACATCAGGGAGATGGTGGAGCTAAGCGGGATCGAACCGCTGACCTCAACACTGCCAGTGTTGCGCTCTCCCAGCTGAGCTATAGCCCCTCGAAAGAATGTGCATTATGCTGATTACACCCCTACTCGTCAACTCTTTTTTTCAATTATTTTATATTTTTTTAAAAAAGTTGTTCGTAGCATATTTGAGTTTATTGTTTTGGATAAAATTGTATCCTTTGACCATATTGTTATTGATTTTTTTGCGCGACTGATAGCGGTATATAACAATGAATTTGTCATTATTTCCAAATCATTGTCATCAGGCAATGCAATGAGGATATGATCGTACTCTGAGCCTTGAGATTTATGGATACTGATGGCATTAGCATCCACCCAGCCGTTGATTGCTTCTAAATTTATCTCTATTTCTTTGCCTTCAATAACAAAAGGCACAACCCAGATACCATTACGTTTTTTAAGTACGCCTATATCGCCATTAAACAAACCTAAGGTGTAGTCATTTTTAGTCACCATTATTGGCATGTTGTGGTGTAAGCCTGCATTTTTATAGTTAATCTTTTTTGCCAACTCATTTAACTCATTGACACTATTAGAGCCATAGTTAACTGGTGATAGGAGCATGCACGTTTCTGTTGCTTTGATATCTTCATACCACTTGCTTAATAAGAGCTGCTTTTCTTTTTTATTCTGTGGGTTATGCAATGCAAAGTTATTGTCGGATTGCAAAGCTATCAAAGATTTAAACTTTCTTTCAATAATGCACTGACACAATTGTGCAATGATTGAATCGTGTTGAAATCGGTAATTTTGAGTAAGTTCTACAAAGTTTGTTGATGTTAGTTCCTTAGGATTCTCTTGATTATAAAAACTGAATAAATCAACTTCCTGCTCTTGCTTTAACAAAACACATAAGTCTGCAAAAACATTGCCAGCATCCACTGCTGGTAATTGATTTTTATCACCTATAAGTATCAGTTGTGCTGTTGGCTTTAATGCTAACAGCAGTGAGTTGGTCATATTGACATCAAGCATGGAGGATTCATCAATAATTATCAAATCATAGGGCAATGGGTTTGTTGAGTTATAGTTAAGCTTATTAGTTTCGTGGTTGTACCCTAGTAAACGGTGAATGGTTTTGGCTGCTTGTTGCAATTGTTGCATGCTGCGCTCATCAAGGTTTATTCCAGCAAGTCCCTGATTGATACTTTGCATCATGCGGTTGGCGGCTTTTCCAGTTGGGGCACTTAATGCAATTTGGCATTTGGGATTGAGCTTCAATGCCAGCAACATTAGACGGATAACCGTGGTGGTTTTGCCAGTACCTGGACCGCCATCGAGAATAAATCGTGTGTGCCCTAGACTCGATAGGCAGGCTTGCCACTGCAAATCCAATCCATCAGGTGTTGGTAAATTACAGATTTGCAAGACTTCTTCAATAGCTGATTTAACTTGCTTATTGTCCAATGGAATAACTGATGAATTTAAAAAGTCATTGGCAATGTGTTTTTCTAAATTGAAAAAACGCCTAAAGCCAGCCAGTCTATTATTTATCACTATATAACCTGATTGGCCATCATGACTAATAACGTTATCCTCAATCGGTTCATCATAGGCTAAGGCTGTGTGTCCTAATTCTAGATTTTGTTGAATGGCAACTGCTAACTCTATGACCTGCTGATTATCAGTAAGTGATGAAAAAAATCGTTTGATGAACGGCACGAGACTTCGGTTTACTTTTTTATCTTGCATCAAAAGCCTCCACCATTTCTTCAATCAAATTTTCATCGGGTTTGTTGCAATAAACACCTTGGCCCGCCTCACCATTAACACCACGTGTAAACAAATAAGCAACTCCACCAAAGTCTCTGTCGTAATCAAACGATGGATCAATGACTTTAAGGTATTTAACCAAGGCAACACAGTACAATAAATACTGCAAGTCATAGAAGTGATGTTCAATAGCCTCTTTTAAGTCTTTAGTTGTATAATCCTCATAAGAAAAACCCAAAGTATTACTTTTATAATCAACCACATAAAACTTGTTTTCATGCTCGAAGACTAAATCAATAAACCCTGTTAGAAATCCTTGTAAATCGTCTTGTTTAAATAGCACTTGCTGATTGCGGTGTTTTGATAACCACTGTTCTATTGTCTTGTTTTTAATTGACTCTAAAGGTAATAAAAATTCCATTTCATCTAAAGTATTATCCACTTGCGAGAGTCTTGGACCCTCTTTCCATAATTGGGTATTTACAATTGTGTGCATTTGTTGTGTTAAGCAGGCTTGCCATTGGCTGTCAAATTGATAAATTTCCAACTGTTTTTTTACTTCTTGTGAAATAGTGTCTTTATCATCCATAAAATTTATATTTTCTAAAATGCTGTGTTGCATGGTGCCACTGGTTGCCCCGCGTGGAAAGTGAAAATAGTTGCTAAACTCTCCCTCTGCTGGCTTTTCATCTAAAGGCTCAAAGCTGATTTCTTGTTTACGCGATAAAGATGAAAAGCTATAAACTGACAAAGGTTTATTAATCATACGGTTAAATTTATTAAGGCTCAACACTGGTGATTCAGATTGTTGATGACTCATTATTTCAGTTTCTTTTGGTATGACGATGGCAGAAAGCTTTTCATTATTTGCTATTTTTTCGTATAACTTTGCAATAGGTGTTTCACTAAAGTTTTTATCTTTACAATCAACACCCAAATAAACTCGGTGTTTCGCGCGCGTAATTGCTACATATAAAGTTCGCACTATCTCGGCTGAATATTCCATTGATAAACTTTCTAGTGCTTGATCCGATTGACGCCAATAGATAACGCCTTTATTATCCTTATCATGAGTTGCAACAATGGATTTGAGTACTACTTCTCTACCTGGAGGTTTATCTTTTACCAAATCGGCATACGGAATAAAAACACAATCAAACTCTAAGCCTTTGGATTTATGCATGGTCATGATGGCAATCTTGTGTCCATCACTCTCCAATCGGCGTTTGGCAGTTTCATCTTGTTCAATGATTTGTGCGTTTTTAATTTCTTTGGCTAGGTACTGTGTTATTTGCTTTTCATTTTTACCTAAATCCACTTGCTCTTGAATTAATTGCAATAAATGCACCACATCGGTGTAAAGGCGCTCGCCATCCAAACGTTGCAATAAATGGGCAAAAACACCTTTGTCTTTGAACAATTCATCAATGACTGAGCTCAAACCCTGTTTTGCTGAATGCAAACGGTAGTTAATAAATTCTGCAACCATCTTTTCTTTATCGGTTTCTTGCAAGTCGTTAAGTGAGACATTAAAAAACAAACCATGCAAACAAGTAAAAATATTTTTTTGACTGGGATAAGCGATGGCTCGAATCAGATAATACAATTGTTGAGCCACTTCAGTGGTAAAAACTCCTGCTTCACTCCAGAGGCTCACATTGATATTTTGACTGAGTAAATAGTCATATAACTCAATGGCTTGTGAATTACTTTTAACTAGAATTGCTATGCTATTTTCAGCAATATTCTCTTCGATTCCATCTTGGACTAAACGTGCATTCGCCATAAATGCTTTAAGCTCTTGTGCTAATTGATACTTGCGTTGTTCTTTAGCACAATTAATCACTGCCACTGGCGGATAGTTGTCAACAAGTTGTGTATCTTGGATGGGCTTTGCTTTGGATGGGTAAAATTTGAGCCAATCCAGTTTGAAAGAATGAGCAAAATCAAATAGGCTATTACTGGCCGCTAACATCTCTGCGCTGCTGCGCCAATTGGTTGCCAAATTAAATCGTTGTGAAGCATCTACTGCTTGTTTGGCTTGTTCGTAAACAAACACATCGGCACCACGAAAATCATAAATCGCCTGTTTGGGGTCGCCGACATAAATAATATCGTGTAAACCATCATCAAAACACCGCTCGAAAATCTCTAACTGTAACAAATCTGTGTCCTGAAATTCATCCACCATAACAGTTTGCCATTGTTTTGCAATAAGCTCTTGTAATTGCGAATTACTATTAACAGCCTTGTGAACAATAGTAATTTGGTCATCGTACCCATACAAACCTTGTTCTGTTAATAAGGTAGTTAACCCTGCTTGCACAAATTGCCAGCATTCATACAAATACACCAAAGGAAATTCTTGTAACTGGTCATAAAATTTTCCAAAGTCATTAAAGAATTCAGGCATGGCTGTTGGACTTTCTTTTTTGCGTTCGTTTTCTAAAAAATCAAATGTAAAGCGTTCAACAACATTTGTGCTTTTAAAGCTCTTCAAAAACTCACTAAACTCATCATCGTATTTTTTAACTGCTTTTTCGTGTGATTTTAACCCTGCTCTAGGAAATTTTGCTCCAAAACAGCCTGAGAACATGTAATCCAACAGCTCTTCTTTATCCTTTTCCCAAGTCTTACAAATCTTCTTATACAAATCATCAAGAGTTGGTACATCAGCAAGTGTATAGTGAGGCACAATATCTCGGTAATGTTTTTTGCTTAACAGTCCTGATAATTTCTGAGAAACACTTTCAAGGTTTTGAATTTTGCTTAAATAAAGACTGGGAATTTTGTTTTGCTGTTCTCGCCAAAAATCAAGCACAAATTTTTCCACAAATTCACCTTTATCAATCAACTCCGAAAACACGGGAGAACCACAGGATTTGTTGTAATCGACAATGATTTTTTGACAAAAACTATTGATGGTGAATATTGCCGCTTGATCAAAACACGCTAAGGCTAATTCAACATATTTGAGACTGGCATCATTGGCTTTATAGGATTGGTACAAATCAAACAATTGCGGATTATCCGTTTGTGAAACAGCTTTAAGACCCGATAAGTGGTTTTTACACTCGATTAATTGCTCACGTAAACGGGTTTTCAATTCAAAAGTTGCTGCCTTGGTAAACGTCAACACCAAGATTTGTTCTGGTGTGCGTTTTTTCTCAACGATATAGCGCACGTATAAACCCGATAAAGTAAATGTTTTGCCTGTTCCTGCACTGGCTTCGATAAGTTTTTTACCGTCCAAGTTGGCCGTATAAAGGTTAAAGTCCATTTTTTCTTACCTCAATTGAATCACACAAGGCATCAATTGTTGTTTCAATATCAATGGTATAGTCATAATGACTGACAAGTGGCTTAAAGTATTTTTGCCCTTCGGAAGGATGACTGAATTTGTCTTTTTCAAAGGCTTTTAAATAAGCTTCTTTAGATTTAACACCCACTTCCTTTGCCTTTATTGTCAAAATAGCAGGCGGGCAAAAAAGCCACGGCTGAGTGAATGAATTAAGCCAATAACCCACGATTGATGCTAAAGCTTTGTCATAATCAGTTAATGGTGAAAACACCAACACCTTATCTTCAAAGTATAAATAACTGTGGTTGTCCGATTGGTAGCATAGGTGTTTTATCCAATGCTGACAAACTTGTTTAGCTTTGGCTTTTTTGGGGTAAATGGACACCAATTGTTTCATTGCATCGATTTGAATCGAACCAAATATTTTACTGCCATCAATTGAGCATTCAATTAAATGGTTTGTTAAAGACAGTTCTTCTTTTTTATCGTGTAATGGTTTTAGTGAAGCATCTATACTTTTTAGGCGTAATTGACCTGATTTGTTATCAGAAATTATTCCTGTCTTAACGGCTGTGCCCATGCCATGTTCAAAAACAGTGTTTTTTAATTGCCATTGCTCTAATCCATCAGGTTGATAAGTTTCGGCATCTTTCAAAATATCTGCATAAATTGAGTTGTTGATGTTCGCTCTATTCTTAAGGAAATAATCCAATGGATCGCTAAAGAATTGAGCCAAATCATTGATGTGAATTTCATTATCTCGTTCCAATTTTAAACTGACATCAGATGAATTAACAGTATTTTTAGCTTGGTAAAAGTGCTGAGCCAACTGATAATGAGTTCGGTTAAAACTCAATTGGAATTGACTGTCTTCTTCAAAATAGTCACGATTAAAGCCATGCATTCGATGTTCGCCAACTTGAAACTCATTATCTGTTTTTAACTGCAAATAACTAATTAATTCGGATAAAAGAACTGAAGGTGGTTGTTTATCATTGGTCTTGGGATTAAAACCAATATAACTTAGAATTAGTTTTTGAGTGTTTTCTGTCAGAGCGGTGAGTAGTAAGTTTTTATCACGTTGTCTGGTGGACTTATTGAGTCGTGGTAGTTTATTACTAAAAATATCCAAATCATTTTTAATCTCAGGCTTGGGAAAATCTCCATCATTTAAACCCAAAACAATCAGTAACTTAGCATCAACAACAAAAGCATTTTCCCATGTTTGGAAGCGTATACCAATCTGCCCTTCACTGCGGTAATTATTTTCAGTAATAACGGCATCAACAATTGAATTGACAATCACCAATGAAATTTTTTCGTTGCAATTTAAGGTTTGTTCCACTAATTTTGTGTGCAATTGCTTAAAGATACGGGTTTCAAAATCATCTTGCTTGTCATTATATAAAAAGTCTTTGCACAGCTTTTGTATCGCCTCAAACCATTGTTGTGGTGTTTTGTCTTTTTGAAAAGCCGTATAGGTTTTGAACCACAAGTTTAGAAAGGCAAAGACTTGTGAAAACACCTGCTCTTGACCAGAAAAATCACCAAAAGTGGATAAATGTTTAGTGTTACTGACCTCACCAGTCAAATACCCTGATAACCAACGGTTTTCACCAAATTGCCAGGTATTACCCTCTTTGGCTTCAAATCCCAACTCGCCTTTTTGTGCGGCATTGTAAAAGTTGCGAATATTTGAATCCAGTATCCATTTTTTGATTCGCGGCAAATCATCTTCTGTTAATTTAAGTTGCTGTAAAATTACCTGTTGTGAAATCAAATCATAGAGGTTATTGGCAGTCATTTCTTGGGTAAAACCAAGTAATAAACTCATCAAACTAACAATATAATTGCTATCGGCTAACCGTACCCTGTCAATATGAAAAGGCAAATAATCGCTATCCTTATCTCCTTGCCTGTAGTCAAAACTTTGGCGTATGGCATCGACATAATCATTTATATCTGGTGCAACGACAATAATGTCTTCAGGATTGAGGCTTTTATCGTGAGTCAATGCCTGTAAAATATCGTCCTTAATTACTTCCACTTCACGCAAAGCATTGTGACAAGCATGCACAATTATACTGTTATCATGTCTAAAAGGTTCTGGATTCTCAAGCATCTCTAACACATCTTTTTTGACACTTTGTAATAAGGACTCAGGTTGAGCAACAATAGACAAATCATCATTTTCAATGAAATTTTCATCTAAAAAAGCATCAAAAACAGCCATTTTGCTTCGTCCTAAACTCGATAACAATGGATTGCCAGCATCAATCCTATCATCAACTTCGTTTTCTAATAATGCTAGTCGTTTTTCGCTTTTCATCTCACGTAAATCAAACCAATAGAAGTCTGGACATGGATTGGATAACAACAAGTGTATTTCACGTACTTGTGATAGTTTTAAAATAGCATCTTTTTGAAAAGTTGAGAGTTGCTCGGTAGCAAACAAGATGATATGACTTGGGTCTTGTTTAAAATCAGTTTGAGCATCAAAGTTTTTAAGTAATTCAACCGGTGACTTTTCAGATAATTCGTCCAACAAATCACCCCATAAATCCGCTTGCCATTCTTGCTCTTTTTTAAGAAAAAACTCACCTTCATCCCATTGACAAATAACTTCTGGGCGTTCATCCGTGTATTTGAGTAGAGTTTGCGCGATTTTTTGTGCCGTATTAAAATTAATTAAATCACTGTCTTGGTGTAAAAACAGGTATTTATCTTTGTTTTTAATGGCATGAAAAATTTTCCAACGCAACACATCGGCACTGAATACATTTTGCTGATGCTTAGGTTGCGCCACATTTTTTAAAATCTCCCAATTAAAACTCAACGGCATGATGAATTTAATCTGTGCATAAACGCCCAAATCCTTGGCAATCGACTGCTTTAACCACTGCATACACGAATGATTGGGCACAACAACCCAACTTTCTTTGAAAATTGAATCATTAGTCCGCAAAATTCCCAACAACTGTTTATAGAGTTGTTTATACGATATATGGGTGTAAAGATTTAACAAAAATGCATTCCTTTAGTCATTAAAACAATGATAACAGAAGTGATTCTCAAAATGTGAGAATGGTAAATTTCTTTTAAGTTTTGTACTGGGTTTATTAAAAACCCTCCCCAGCCCTCCTTTGCAAAGGAGGGAGCGACAATGGATTCCAAATAGCACTCATTCTTCCCCCTTTGCAAAGGGGGATTGAGGGGGATTTTTTTCAACTTACAGTATTTGATAATTTATTTTCATAATTTTGCACTATAACTTTCCTTTATTATTTTATCTAATTCCGAATTCAATTCTTGTCTACTACTACTCAAGCGATGTCCATCATCAACCAATACTAATTTAGCTTTGTGTTGTTGTGAAAATTTTACGCTATTTTGATAGGGAACTATGTCGTCATTCCAACCATGAATAATGATAGTATTTTTGCATGGAGTGCTTGGTTCTTTGACTTCGTAACCTTTTAGGTAAAAGGCTGGAGCGAGCAGTAGTAAGCCCTTGATTGAAATTTGGGTTGAGGCAACGGTGGAGACATATCCGCCCATGCTTGAACCAATGAAGATTATTTCACCTTTGAGGTCTTGTGCGTAGTTGACTAACCTTTCGACTCTTTGTTCGGGTGTTGTTAAATCTTGGTAGTCTATGGAATGAACTGTGAAGTTGCCTAATGTTTTGGCGTGTTCAGCCATTTTGGTGATTTTACTGCCCCAAGGACCACTTTCTTTACCGTGATTAAATATTATGTGTTTTGTGGGTTTTGAATTGTCCATTTCTCTATCTTATAACAATTCATTCTCAAAATGTGAGAATGGATTTATTTTTGATTGAAATTGTTTTTACAAGTGTTTTTCAGGATCCATGCGTGAATGGAGTATTCTGACAATTACAAACTCTTGTTTTGTTTCACGGAAATAAACCACGTGTTCTTTGATGCGATAGGATAATAACCCTTCACCTATATCTTGCCGTGGTTTGCCTAGTGGCATTAGATTTTTATTGTTTTGGCTTAAAGTAATAAATGATTGTTTAAAATAATTGAGGTAAGTTTTTTTCTGTAACTTGCCCCATTCTTTTAGTGTGTATTGGGCTATATTTTTAAAGTCATTTCTTGCTGGATTTGATATTTTGATGGGTTTAAAGTTTATCAAAAAAACTTTCCAGTTCTTGTACAGAGTTGACGTTGGTTAATTCATTTTTTTTGATGGCATCGTCTCCATCTTTTATTAACTGGCGTAATTTTAGTAGCTTTAAATGACGCTCTTCTTCTGTTCGTTTAAATAAACGCAATGCTTCACGTACCACTTCACTGGCATTGTTGTAACCGCCTGTTGCCGCGTATTCTCTAACAAAGTGTTCAAGCTGTGGAGTTAGACTAAAATTCATTTTTTTACTCATTAATAAATTTTAATAATAAAAGTTATTTGCAATTATGTCAAACATTGCTATCAATTATTGTTATTTTGGATTTATTTGATGGGTGGAGCTTTTAATTAATACTGAGCTAAATTTGATTGGGCGAATCTCTTGAAAGCTTCAGGAATGATAACGAAATATTTTTTATTTTGTGTATCGACTTTAGTCGATAATAATGGACTAAAGTCCATTCCCCAGAGGCTATTATAAGATTGATATTTTATTTAATTTCTGTTTTCAAGCAACAGTGCCATGCCTTGTCCTACTCCAATACAGAGTGTACACAAGGCATATTTTCCGCCTGTTCTTTGCAGTTGTTTAGCGGCTGTGAGGGCGAGTCTTACGCCACTCATGCCTAGTGGATGTCCAAGTGAGATGGCTCCACCATTTGGATTGACACGATTATCATCATCTGGGATTCCTAGTTCTCGTAATACGGCTAAAGATTGGGCGGCAAAAGCTTCATTGAGTTCGATTACACTTAAATCATTTGTTGTAAGTCCATGTTTTTTTAATAGTTTTTGTGTGGCAGGAACTGGGCCTATTCCCATTATTCTAGGTTCAACTCCAACGGCACAACTGCCAATTATTCGGGCTAATGGTTTTAGTCCATGCTGTTTAACCGCATCATCCGATGCAATGATTAAGGCACATGCTCCGTCATTGACACCTGAGGCATTTGCTGCGGTGACTGTACCACCTTCTTTTTTGAATGGGGTGCGTAATGTGGCTAATTTTTCTAACGGTGTTAACCTTGGGTGTTCGTCCTGGGTGAAAATCACTGGTTCGCCTTTGCGTTGTGGTATTTCGAATGGTACAATTTCTTCAGCTAAAATATTGCGTGCTGCAGCAGTTTTGTTTTGGCTATTGAAGGCAAATAAGTCTTGGTCTTGGCGTGATATATTGAACTGTTCAGCAACATTTTCAGCTGTTTCTGGCATGGAGTCAATGCCGTATTGGTTTTTCAAAACTGGATTAACAAAACGCCATCCAATTGTTGTATCAAAAATTTCTGCTTGGCGTGAATAAGCTGATTGTGCTTTAGGTTGCACAAACGGCGCGCGCGACATGGATTCTACACCACCAGCTATAATTAAATCGGCCTCACCTGTGGCAATATTGCGTGCTGCCATGGCAACTGCATCAAGACCTGATGCACAAAGGCGATTTAAGGTTACACCAGGCACATTAATCGGCAATCCTGCAATGAGCGAGGACATACGTGCCACATTGCGGTTGTCTTCACCAGCTTGGTTGGCACAGCCTATAATTACATCTTCTATTTGCGTAGTATCTAACTCAGGGTTTCTTTGTATCAAGGTTTTGATAACATGCGCCAACATATCATCGGGACGAATAGTTGCAAGTGTGCCACCGAATCGACCAATAGGAGTGCGAATTCCATCGCAGATGTAAGAATTTTTTAGTTGAGTCATGTTGTTCCTAATAATATATTAACTAAGGAACGCAGAGGTTCGCGGAGAACCGCAGAGTTACGCAGAGTTACGTAAATTTTATTAATAAAAGTTCGTTCCCACGCAGAGCGTGGGAACGAGTTTTTGTGTTACTCTTCTTCGTCATCGCCTTCCATGTAGGCAATTTTGGCAAGACTAACGAGCTTCTCTTTCTTGGATAAACGTATCAAGGTTACGCCTTGAGTATTTCGTCCTACCGTTGAGATGCCATTGGCTTTGGTGCGAACTAAGGTTCCACCGTCACTAATGAGCATTATCTCGTCTTTTTCGGAAACTTGACAGGCACCGACCACATCACCGTTACGATCTGAACACTGAATAGCTATTACACCTTGTCCACCGCGTTTGATGAGTCTAAATTCATCCAATTTGGTTTGTTTTCCGTAACCATTTTCGGTGCAAACTAACACATTGCCTTCATCTGCTACGAACATGGAGACGACTTTTTGCTCGTCTTTAAGTCGAATACCACGTACACCACGAGCAGTTCTGCCCATTGAGCGGATTCCTGATTCATCAAATCTGACACATTTACCACCGGAGGTAAATAACAGCACTTCTTTTGTACCATCTGTGATTTCAACATTAACCAAATGATCACCTTCTAGCAATGTTAGTCCAATCACACCATTTGCACGCACGTTTTTAAACAATGGCAATGGTGATTTTTTGACAACTCCCATGGCAGTTGAGAAGAAGATAAATTTATCTTCATCGTAATCACGAACGGGTAATATTGCGGTAATTCTTTCGTCTTTTTCAAGTGGCAATAAATTCACTAATGGCTTTCCTTTGGCTGTACGTGATGCCATTGGCAACTCATAAACTTTGAGCCAATACAGTTTAGCTTTATTACTGAAACATAATAAGGTGTCATGAGTATTAGTCACCCACAAACGTTCGACAAAGTCTTCGTCCTTCATCTTAGTGGCTGTTTTGCCTTTACCACCTCGCCTTTGCGCTTGATAAACATCCAATTGTTGCATCTTGGCATATCCTGCATGAGAAAGGGTCACAACAACCTCTTCTTCAGTAATTAGATCTTCCATGGTCAAGTGCATTTGGTGTTCGATAATGACTGAACGACGCTCATCACCAAAGTTTTCTTTAACTTCTTCCAACTCTTCTCTAACCACTTCAAGCAATCTATCTGGATTAGTTAAGATTTCGATAAACTCTTGGATCTTACCAATGATTTCTTTGAATTCATTAGTGAGTTTTTCTTGCTCTAAACCGGTTAAACGGTGCAGTTGTAAATCAAGAATCGCTTTGGCTTGAATTGGTGATAACTGATAGCCATTATCAAACATGCCATAAGCATCATCTAAATCTTCTGGGCGGCATAAACTGGCATCGCCTGCTAACATGCTTTTTATTAAATCTGATTTCCAGCGTTTTGCCAACAAGCCTTCACGTGCTTGAGCTGGGTTATCCGAGGCTTTAATCAAGGCTATAATTTCATCAATATTTGCCAATGCTATGGCTAAACCTTCTAATATGTGTGCTCTTGCTCGTGCTTTTTTCAACAAGAATAAAGTACGACGGACAATCACTTCGCGTCTGTGTTTTAAGAATGCATTGATGATTTGACGTAATGTCAATAGCTCAGGTTGTCCGTCAACCAATGCTACCATATTCATACCAAATACAGTCTGTAATTGAGTAAGTTTGAATAGTTGATTCAACATCACTTCGGCAACTTCACCACGACGCATTTCGATAACTACACGCATTCCGTCTTTATCGGATTCATCGCGTAATGCTGTGATGCCTTCAATGCGTTTGATTTTCAGTAATTCAGCAATTTTTTCAATTAGTTTAGCTTTATTGACTTGGTATGGAAGTTCGTCAACAATTATGGTTTGTTTGCCTGTATTTTCATCAATTTCAATATGCGTTTTGGCACGCATATAAATCTTGCCTTTACCTGTCTCGTAAGCTTCACGTATACCTTTTGAACCATTTATGATTGCCGCTGTTGGGAAGTCTGGTCCTGGTAGGTGTTCCATCAACTCATCAAGGGTAATATCTTGCTTATAAGACATGGCTATAACTGCATTAATCACTTCTCTCATATTGTGAGGAGGAATATTAGTAGCCATACCAACAGCTATACCAGTTGAACCATTTACTAGCAGCGTTGGCACTCTTGATGGAAGAACTACAGGCTCATGTTCTGATTCATCATAATTAGCTCTAAAATCAACTGTTTCTTTATCAATATCTGCTAATAATAGATGGGCAATCTTGGACATGCGAATTTCTGTATAACGCATGGCAGCTGCCGAATCTCCATCCACCGAACCAAAGTTACCTTGACCATCGACCAACATATAACGCATTGAGAAGGGTTGTGCCATCCGAACAATCGTATCATAAACGGCTGTATCACCATGTGGATGGTATTTACCAATCACATCACCGACAATACGGGCTGATTTTTTGTAAGGTTTATTCCAGTCATTGCCAAGTTCACTCATGGCAAATAAGACTCGTCTGTGAACAGGTTTTAGTCCATCGCGCACATCTGGCAATGCACGACCAACGATTACACTCATGGCATAATCGAGGTAAGATTTTTTCATCTCATCTTCGAGATTTACTTTTACAATTTCTGAATTTTCTGTGGTTTCATCGACCATTTGTTGCATTTCCTAATTAGCTTTTTCCAAGCGATGAAGTATAACATATTTCATCTAAAATGTATTGGCAATAATATGCTTTTAACAACTAATTGCAATCAAATAATTTTAATAATTTCAGTAGCATTCATGGGTTTGTAGAAATAATAGCCCTGCCCATAATCAACGCCCATTATTTTTAATGTTTGCGCACTTTTTTTATCTTCAATTCCTTCTGCTACTATTGACATATTCATGCGTTGAGCCATTTGAACAATCAACTCAAGCATGATGAGGCTTTTAGGGTTTGTATCGATTGTTTTAACAAATATTTGATCAATTTTAATGGTGTCAAAATCCAATTGTAAGAGATGCTCGAATCCTGAGTGACCCGTTCCGAAATCATCCAGCGACAATTTAAAACCAAACTCACTGCACTCATCAATCCATGTGGCAACTTGCGTGTAATCAACCATCAATGATTCTGTTATCTCTATTTTTATATTGGATGGGTTTATTTTATGCTTTTGGGTAATCGCCATTATCTTTTCTAGGAAACCATCTGAGCTTAATTGTGTTGCCGAGACATTGATACTCATGAATAAAGGCAATAGTTGCGGATGCGATTGACTTCTTTTATTTTGAAAAATGGACAGTTGTTTACACGCACTATCAAATATTTTCAACCCCATCGGGACTATAAAATCACTCTCTTCTGCCAGGGTAATAAACTCAAAAGGAGAAACCATGCCTTTCTCAGAGTGCTTCCAACGGCTTAAGGCCTCAAACCCTGCTACCGTATTGTCTGATAAATTGACCATAGGTTGATACACATTGACAATTTCATCATTTTCTAACGCTTCAAACATTTCATGCTCAAAACGTATTTTAGTCATCCCCTCGGTCACAATGTTGTTGTTATTTTCGCGATTCTTTTTAGTTAAAGAATCTCCACCTAACATATTACGAATTCTACTCAATAAAACTTCCAACACTCCACGCAAGATGGGGTCGGCATTTTCTAATCGTGAGGTTATTTGCTCTCTATCAACTACCAATAGTTCAACGGGACTTTCCGCAAAAGCACTTGCCGAACGATTTAAGTTGTTGATAATTCCCATTTCACCTAAAAGTTCACCTTTTCCTAATTCGGCTATTCTGGCATCTTGTCGATTTAATGGATATAGTCCAACTCGCCCCCTTTCAATAATATAAGCACAGTTAGCTGAATCTCCTGCTGAGAAGATTTTGTCTCCACTTTTGAATTTTAATATGTGTGTTCTAACTGGCATAAACAACCTATTTATAAATTGAATTAAACCGTTCTACGCTAAATCCATTCATGCGCTTCTTACCGACTAGAATAACGGGAATTCCGGTCGCTCCCAATTTCTTATAACGCCTTTTTGCTGACTCACTTTTTTCAATATCGTATTCTGTGTAAGCAATTCTATTTTTTCGGAAATATTTCTTTGCTTTTTTACAATAACCGCACCATTGAGTTGAATACATGATGACTTTTTTAGGTCTTGAAAGGTATTTTCTTTTCTTGTAACCATCATCAACATCCTGAATTGATTCATCCATATCAACAATACTTACTTTTTGGTACGATTGGATTTCGAAGGTCTCTACTGGAGTATTCTCTGGTTTTACATCACTGTATTGGGTGACACCATTGGCGTCTTTCCATTTGTAAATTCCCGAAATCGATGGAAAGCAGGTAAATACAACTGACATCAGAAGGATAAATTTAATTTTTTGCATTAGTTAATGATTATCAATAGTCATCTATCTATAATAGCATAATTTATTGATTTTAGGCTCAATTGGTGCAAACAAAATTCGACAATGATTACAACTCGATTCATTTAAAACGCTATCCATCGAGTAAAAACAACAGCTTGCAAGCATGGAATGCTGCTGACTCTTACTTATTGGAGCATTTACATACCAACTTTTCTTTACCTAAAAATCCTAATATTCTGATTTTTAATGATGCTTTTGGAGCCCTAACCTTAAGTTTAACCCAGTTCCAACCAACGAGCGTTACCGATTCTTTTTTATCTAAAAAAGCCATTGAAACTAATGCACAATTAAACTTTATTGAAAGTCAATCAATGCAATTGAACTACGAATTAAAAGAGAGCCAACTCAAATATGATTATATTTTAATCAAGCTGCCTAAAATAATGGATTACCTACACGAGTTTTTATATAGCATTCGAAATAACCTCCATGATAAATCTGTAATACTTTTAGCTGGAATGGTAAAAAACATGCCAAAAACTTTATGGACTCTTTTAGAAAATGATTTCGGCATAACCAAAACCTCATTGACTAAAAGCAAGGCTAAAATTATAGAATTAAAATACAATAAAAAGACCGCTCTTAGTCGCTGCCCACAAAGTTTCACTCAGGAAAACACGGCTTTAACTATATTTAGTTATGCTAACGTTTTTTCAAAATACTCCTTAGATATAGGCACACGATTTTTACTGCAAAATATGCCAAAATTTTCTAAACTCAAATCTATTATTGATTTAGGGTGCGGAAATGGAATTGTTGGCTTAAACCTCGCTATTCAATACCCTAATGCGCAAGTAACCTTTGTTGATGAATCATTTATGTCCATAAAATCAGCTCAGCTAACCTGCACAAACAACTCTATTGACATCACTCAACATTTTTTTGAAGTCAATGACTGCTTAACCGATTTTGATGGTAACTCCTGTGATTTGATTGTTTGTAACCCACCCTTTCATCAATCTCACAATTTGAGCATTGACACTGCACTAAAAATGTTTCATCAAAGTTATGCTACACTAGTTAAAGGCGGTCATTTTTTGGTTGTTGCCAATAGACACCTGCCCTATCACTCTCATTTAAAAAGAACATTTAAAAACTGTAAGACAATCGCCAGCAATGCTAAATTCAACTTATTCCTTATGAAAAAATAGAGCCTATAGGATGATTAGAAAACAGCCCAAATTGGATTAAGTCCATTAATTATTTGGCTATTGCATCCCAGTTTTTTCCATTGTTTATGACTATGAAAATCAGACCCTATTGATGCTTTAAAATCAAACTCTTGGCAAAGCTTTGATAAATATTCAGTTTTATCAGGATTTTGGTAACCATTAACGACTTCAAGACCTACTCCTCCTAGGTTTTTGAACTCAATAAGTAAGCGACGCAGTTTTGAGTTGGTTAATTTATAATACAAAGGATGTGCCAACACAGCAACGCCCCCTGCTTTTATTATTGCAATAATAATTTCATCCATTGATTGCCATTGATTTTTTATATCACCAGTTTTTCCTGCTCCGAGGTATTTTTTAAACGCATGATTAGTGTCTGTACAAATCCCTTGGTTAACTAGAAGTTTAGCAAAGTCGGGGCGACCAATGTATGAACCCTGGCTCTTACTCT
Organism: Lysobacterales bacterium; assembly: GCA_027067055.1. Taxonomy (GTDB): domain Bacteria; phylum Pseudomonadota; class Gammaproteobacteria; order Xanthomonadales; family Marinicellaceae; genus NORP309. Next base: position 17,655 of record JAMOMK010000084.1, read on the forward strand.
TAATTTCCTCTAAAGCATTTTTTAAACCATATTTCTCCAAACGTTTTGCGATAAGCTCTGCTCGTTTTAAACGAATTAATTTTTGAGATTCAACCAATTGGCATAACTGCTTTGATTTAACATCAACATTTAATCCAACGACATGGATTCCTATCTTATTCCATACCGTTGATAGTTCGATTCCTGTTATTAGTTTAATCGATGATTTTAGATTTTGTTGGTAAGCTTCTAGCGTGTCATGATCAGTAATAGCAAGCGTTTGGACATTTCTTTCTTCTGCCAACTCAATGAGACCACTTGGTGATAATTGACCATCCGAACAGTTACTATGGCAGTGAAAATCAACAATCACTGGGAATATTTCAACGAATCCAAGGCGTCACTCACTGTATAGAAAGAGCCAAAAATTATGATTCTATCCTTATATGATGCCATTATTTTAGCTTTGGTCATGGCATGTTTGACGCTTGCAAAGGAAGTAATTAATGAAGCAGAATTTGCTAATTGAGTTATTAAATCTGTTACAGGCATAGCTCGGGAGTTATCAACTTCTGATACACACCAAATATCAATTGTATCCTTAAAACATTCAAACCAGTTTGCTGCATTTTTATCGGATAACACAGCAAATACTGCAATTGTTTTACCTTCTATTGGGTTAGTTCTTAACCATTGGGACAACTCACCAGCAGCTTGCTCATTGTGAGAAACATCAATAATAATTGAAGGATTAATTGATATAAGTTCTAACCGACCCGACAGCTTAATAGCTAACAAACCCTCTTTAATGTCTTTGTCTGAAATGTAAAGCTCTTTATTTAATGCTTTGAGTGCTACCACTGCTGTCTTGGCGTTTTTTTGTTGGCAATCCCCTTCAATATTTAATTTAAAAGGCTGAGTAATTTTGGCATTTTCAGTTAAAATTAAATCTACCCCACATTTTTTAGCGTGTTGAGTTATCGAATCAGGGCAATTTTTATCACCATAGACAGCGGGCTTATTCTTCCGCATTATTCCAGCCTTTTCATAAGCAATCAATTCAATTGTTGAACCAAGCCAATCCGTGTGATCAATTGATATTGTTGTGATTACAGCGCAATCAGAGTCAATCACATTAGTTGAGTCTAGTCGCCCACCTAAACCGACTTCCAATACAGCAATATCAACACCTTCTTGTTTAAATATAATGGCTGCAGCTAATGTTGAGTATTCAAAATAACTAAGCGAAATACCATTGAGGTTTTGTTCTATCAATTCAAATGCAGATACAATAAGTTCATCTGCAACAGCAAGGCTATTGATTTTTATTCTTTCGTTATATTTTAGGATATGAGGTGAAGTAAATTCCCCTACTTTATAGCCTGCTTTTTGTCCAATAGCAGAAATCATAGAAACTGTTGAGCCTTTTCCATTTGTTCCAGCTACACTAATAACAACTGGAGCAATTTTACCTAAGTCTAAATTTCGGAAAACAGCAGCAACACGCTCGAGCCCTAGGTCAATTTTTTTACTGTGATTAACTTCAAGCTCTTTAAGCCAAGATTCAAGCGACTTCTTTTTTTTCACTGTTATTTTTATCTATTTCGTCTTTTGTAATAATTTTATCTGGTTCAATTGGCGCATCATTTTTCGTGTGTAATAAAGCAAGCAATCGCGATATTGTGTCTCGCATTTCTCGTCTATCCACTATCATATCAATGGCGCCATGCTCTTGTAAAAATTCGGAGCGTTGAAAACCTTCAGGTAATTTTTCTCGCACGGTTTGTTCGATAACACGAGGCCCCGCAAAACAAATTAATGCATCTGGTTCGGCAATATTTATGTCACCAAGCAAGGCAAGACTTGCTGAGACTCCACCTGTTGTCGGGTTAGTTAAAACAGAAATATAGGGGATGCCAGCATTGTTCAACTTTTTAATCACTGCTGAAGTTTTTGCCATTTGCAGCAGTGAAAATAATGACTCTTGCATACGAGCGCCACCAGATGCTGAAAAATTAATGAATGGAATTTTTCTTTCTAAAGCAAGGTGTGCTGCACGGACAAATTTTTCCCCCACTACTGAGCCCATTGAGCCACCCATGTAATCAAAACTAAATGCCGATGCTATAACTTCTTGTCCCTGTAATTGACCCGACATGGCAATCAATGCATCTTTTTCACCCGTTTTCTTTTGGGCTTGGGTTGTGCGGTCTTTATATTTTTTTGAATCTTTAAACTTCAAAGGATCTAATGATTCTAACTGTGCTGCAATTTCAGTTGTAGAATTTTTATCTAAAAATGATTGTAAGCGGGCACGACCTGTCAATCGACCATGAAAACTACATTTAGGGCAAACTCGCCTAGATTTCTCAAGCTCAGGTTGATACAAAACCTCATCGCATTTTTCGCATTTTGTCCATAGGCCTTCGGGGACATTTTTCTTTTTATTGCCACCTTCTGTCCGAATTCTTGATAGTTTAATTTTTTGAAACCAGCTCATAATTACACCTTAATCTTTATTTAAAGCCTTCGCAATTGGCTTTATGAATTTTTTAATAGTTTTCTTTATTTGTTTTTCATTATTGCATTTTCCAAGCTTCTTGACTAATGCGGAGCCAATAACTACAGCATCACCATATTCAGCCACTGCCAATGCGGATTCCACATCCTTCACTCCAAACCCTATAGCTATAGGTAAATTAGTCAATGACCTAATAGTCGTAAATTTTTCTGACAAGTCACCATAGTCAACATTATTTGAACCTGTCACTCCTTTTAATGCCACACAATAAATAAAGCCACTACTTTTAGAAAGTATATACTCTTGACGCTTTCGAGTTGTTGTTGGTGCAATTAGAAAGATTTGAGACATATTGTATTGATTAAGAAGAGAAAGTAGGTCATCCGCTTCTTCTGGTGGCATATCAACAATCAATAATCCGTCAACTCCTGATTCTGATGCTTGTTGGATAAAATTTTGGTATCCAAATTTTTCAATTGGATTGAGATAACCCATCAATATAACGGGCGTTTTATCATCTTTTTCTCGAAACTCACAAACGACATCAAGCACGGATGATAGTGTCATGCCTTTTTTAATGGCTTCCTCAGAGGATTGTTGTATGACAATCCCATCTGCCATCGGATCTGAAAATGGCATACCCAACTCAATAATACTAGCTCCATTTTTGACTAAAGCGTGCATTGTTGGCACGGTCATTAGTGGATGTGGGTGACCTGCTGTTATAAAAGGAATTAATGCCTTTTGGCTATTTTCTTTTAGCTTTATAAATTTTTTATTTAACCGGCTCATAAATTTATCCCTTCTAGTGCCGCAATTGTATGAACATCTTTATCGCCTCTTCCTGATAAGTTTACAATGATATTTTTACCTTTTGCGAGTTTTTGCGCCAACTTAATGCCATAAGCTACCGCATGTGAACTTTCAAGAGCTGGTAAAATTCCTTCAACTTCTGTTAATAGATGAAAAGCATTTAAGGCTTCCTGATCATTTGCTAGAACATATCTGGCACGACCTTTGTCATTTAAAAAAGCATGCTCCGGTCCTACTCCAGGGTAATCTAAACCAGCAGAAATTGAATGCGTTTCAATAATTTGACCATCATCATCACTCATCACATAAGTTCTATTACCGTGTAAAACACCAACTTCGCCAGCATTAATAGAAGCTGCATGTTTCCCTGTGCTCATGCCTTTTCCTTCAGCTTCAACACCGTACAATTTTACCGTTTCATCATTTAAAAATTCATGGAAGATTCCCATTGCATTTGAACCGCCACCGACACAGGCAACAATCGCATCCGGTAGCCCTCCAACTTGTTCATTAAACTGTTTCTTTGCCTCTCGTCCCACAACTGAGTTGAAATCTCGAACCATTTCAGGATAAGGGGCAGGGCCTGCAACCGTTCCAATAATATAGAATGTCTCATCAACATTGGTTACCCAGTCACGCATCGCTTCATTTAGGGCATCCTTTAATGTTTTTGAACCTGATTTCACGCTGATGACTTCAGCACCAAGCAATTTCATCCGATAAACATTAATTGACTGTCGCTGTATATCAACTTCTCCCATATACACAACACACTTCAAACCCAAACGAGCTGCCACTGTAGCTGTTGCAACACCATGCTGACCAGCGCCGGTTTCGGCAATTATTCTTTTTTTCCCCATGGCTTTTGCTAATAAAATCTGTCCAACAGTATTATTTATTTTATGTGCACCGGTATGGTTTAAGTCTTCACGTTTTAACCAAATATTAGCGCCGCCAACATTTTCTGTTAATCTTTTTGCAAGATACAATGGCGATGGTCGTCCAACGTAATGAGCTAAATCATAATAAAATTCATTTTGAAAAGCTTCATCTGTTTTATACTTTTTATAAGCCGTTTGTAATTCTTCTAAACATTTCATTAATGTTTCAGAGGCGAAAACTCCGCCAAATTTATCAAAGTGCCCTTTTACATCAGGAAAGTCGTAATAATTAATCATTTAAATTCTTTATAAATTGGTTCATTTTTTGTTTTGACTTAATCCCTGGAGAGACTTCAATTCCAGAGCTAACATCAAAACTTCTAAGAGAGCTATTTTGTCGTGCTTCTTTGATATTGTCAACTGTTAAACCACCTGCTAATATCCATTTATTTCCTAACTTTTTTGGCAACTCATTCCAGTCGAATTTAACACCGGAACCTCCTTGTTGCTTTTGTCCATAATTATCAATCACATACCCCAATGCATTAGGATGTTTCTGCGCATATTTAACAGGATCTATTGCATCAGCCATTGGTATCGCTTTCCAATAAGGTCGCTTAAACTGCTGACAAAATTCGCCACTTTCACTGCCGTGAAACTGTAAAACTTGTATACTACACTGACTTAAAATGCTTTCTATTTCCTCTTTAGCATTATTGGCAAATAAAGCAACTGTTACTATTAATGGTGAAACTTCATTTATTATTTCACTACACTGTGATGGTTCTATGTATCGCTTTGAGGCTTTCACAAAAACAAAACCAAGAGAGTTACAGCCCGCTTCTTGTGCATTTAATGCATCCTGCAATCGAGTAATTCCGCAAAATTTCGTAAAATATTTACTTTTCATAATGTATTGGTAAATGATCTTCTATTGCTTGTTCTGGTATTTTATATTTTTCAGGGTATTTAATTGTCATAAAAGATAATCCATTAGGTCGTGCAGTAATTCCTGCTTTTGTACGATCCTTTCCTTCTAAAATATATTTCATTGACTCAAGCGGCTGTTCTCCTCGCCCAATTGGTAAAAGTGTACCAACAATATTACGTATCATGTGATGTAAAAATCCAGAACCGGCAACATCCAAAACAACCAAATTTCCTTCACGTTTTACCGATATGCGATAAATTTGTTTTACCGAGGTTTTAGATTGGCAGGCAGAAGAACGAAATGCATTAAAGTCATGCTCTCCTTGTAAGTACTGAGCCGCTTCATTCATTGCATCTGCATTTAAAGGGAGTCTTTCCCATGTAACATGATGCCGATTAATTGTGGGACGAATCCACCGATTAAATATGACATATTGGTAACTGCGTTCAATGGCACAAAATCGAGCATGAAAATCATCTGCAACTGGTTTAATCCACAGCACTGAAATACCCTGTGGAAGGCTTGTATTAGCCCCCATTATCCATTGGTAATCTTCACGCTGAATATCTGTATCAAAATGAATGACTTGAGCTGTTGCACTGACTCCAGTATCTGTACGGCCACAGCAAATTATTTTTATTGGGTGATTGGCAACCAAAGAAAGCGCTGCCTCTAAGGAGTCTTGGATAGTTGGTTGTTGAATCTGTGATTGAAAACCCAAAAAGCCGTATCCATCATACTCTACTCCACATGCATATCTCATGACTTAATTAGTGTAAATATTTTGTTTAACGACATTAGTTGTATTTCTCAATTTTGTATTAAAAAAAAGACTGTTAGTTAATGTAACCTAACAGTCCTATTATACAACGATAATTCCTAAAGAGTTATACTAAACTCAGTTCTATTTAAGAACTTTCCATCTCTGATTTCAATTCTTCAGCTTTAGATTGTTGTTCATCCGTACCCTCTTCTAGAACCTCATCAACCATTTGTTTAGCTCCATCAACATCACCCATTTCAAAATAGGCACGTGCTAAATCAAGTTTGGTATCGATGGCATCATCAACTACTTCATCAAGATCAAAACCAATATCAAAATCTTCATCATCGACTCCAATCTCAGGAGCTTCACCAAAGGTTGCACTCTCTGGCACTTCACTGTCTTCATCTAAATCATCTATTGCTAATTGAATACTATCGTCAACAGACAAGTCCAAGTCGTCGTCTGTTATTTCCAAGTCATCTGAAGATAAATCTATACCTTCATCGACAGATTCCGATACATCTTCTTCAAGTTCTTCAAATTCATCAAAATCAATATCATCTAAGGACAGGTCCAAATCATCGCCAAAATCCAACTCTTCATTTTCTAAACTTTCATCAACACTAGAAACCTCTAGTTCCTCAGCATCAATTTCTATATTTTCGTCGATAGAGTCGTCTAAATCCAGTTCAAGGCTAAGGTCATCATCTAAATCTAAATCAATATCTAAATCATCAAAACTATCATCTAACTCTAAATCTTCTTGATTTTCTTCTTCATTCATTTCGATTTCAGACAAGTCTTCAATTTCTAAATCATCCAAGTCTAAATCTAAATCAATTTCATCATCCATTACAATAACATCAGGCTCGTTTTCAATTTCTAAATTGTCAACTGCCAACTCAACTTCATCCTCTAAGGTTGAAAGACTTAATTCCGTATTATCACCTAATGCTTCATCTAGATCAAAATCATCATTTTCAAGATTTAATTCTTGTTCGCCACTTTCAACTTCTTCATTTAAATCTGATTCAAGGCTATCAAGACTTGTATCAGCAAGCGAATCATCTGTATCGGATATACTATCTAAGAAGCTATCATTTCCTTCAACAGTATCTCCTTTCTTCCTATTCTTCATAAAGAAGAAACCAATTATAGCGAGTAACAAAGCTCCAAGTCCCATTAGTATTTCATTCTTAAAGGACATAACTCTATCAAATAATGAAACTTCCTGACTAAGAGGTATTGTTTTTACTGCCTTTTTGGGTGGCTCAACATCTTTAATTACAACTTCATCTGTTGAAGACATCTCATCTGTTGAGGGCATTTCATCTGTTGAGGGTATTTCATCTGTTGAGGGTATTTCATCTGTTAATGCCATCTCGTCAGTTGAGGATATTTCATCTGTTAATGCCATCTCGTCAGTTGAGGGCGTTTCATCTGTTAAAGTCACTTCTTCTGTTAATGCAGAGCCTTTATCGTCCCATACATCGTCTTCAACTTTATCAGACTCATCAGGCTCATCAGACAACTGTTGTTGCAATTGAGCTAAACTTGTATCTTTTAATGATAAAGCTAGTTCTTGATCTTTAATTATCTGTTCTAATTCTTGGACACGACTGGATAACTCATCACTTTCAAGTGAACTACTTGCCAATTTCTCTTTAACCTGACTCAATTCAGCAATTAATTTTGTATTATTTGCAGAGTTGGCAGAACCTTCTGCATTACCCAAATCTTCATTGTCATTTGGTGGTACAAGCTCAATACCATAATCAACTTCACTGCTACTTGTATCTGCCGAATACTCATCTTCATTTTGCAATTGTGACCATTGACGTGTCTGTGTGCTCACTTCTGATATTGCTTGGCTATTAGAAATCGAGTTAATTTGATTTGAATCTGGAATCGATAAAACAGCACCTTTTTTCAACAAGTTCATATTGTTATTTTGAAATGCTGTTGGATTATTATTGAAAATAGCAACCATTACTTGTTGCGTACTTGTATAACCACTTCTATTATTATTGGCTATTTTCCAGAGTGTGTCACCTGATTCAACAGTAACTTGTTGTGAGCCCGTGTATGCAGCCTCACTAATGGTGTTTGAATAATCGGTTTGACTGGATGAATTGTCTTCAACTATAGTTTCTTCAATTTTGGCCGGCGCTTCATATTTTTGAGTTTGAACTGGTTCAGAATAGTTATTTATAGAGAGATTTTGATTAAACAATGGTGGATCCAACAACAATGTAAACTCGCGTAATAAATGACCATTTGCCCAATCAACGACTAACAACAAAGAGACAATAGGCTCACTAACTGGCCCTGTAGAATAAACCTTTATGAATTTCTCACCTTCATTATCAACTAGTTCCACTTTTATATTAGATGGAACATAAGATTTATCCAAACCTACTTTTTGGTAATCTTTTTCATTAGCCAAAGAAACCTTAATATTGTCAGAAATTTCATCTTCATTCAAAATCAATGGAATTTTACCATTGAGCGCCTCATCCAAGTTAGAATCTACTTGTAATCCACCCAACCCCAAACCTACGGATTGAGTTGCTACTAATATACTAACGGGAAGGATTAATTTTCTAAATTTATTTTTCATTTTTACTCCCAAACTACTCTATAAAGTCTGTTGATTATTGAATTATATTTAATAGTAACTAAAAATGAATAAATATCCAAGAATTACTATTAAAAAACTTCGCTAAGTTACTAAATAAGTTGCATTTTTATCATTTTTTCAGCAATTTGAACACTATTCAATGCTGCACCTTTACGAATATTATCCGATACCACCCAAAGATTAATTCCATTTTTAATAGAAATATCTTTTCTTATCCTACCTACAAAAACCGCATCTTTGCCCGAACAATGAGATTTTGGAGTAGGAAATTCTAAATTTGCAGTATCATCTACTATTTCTATTCCATCTGCCTTTGATAAAAGTTGTTTGACTTCTTCAACTGATATGGGCTTTTTAGTTTCGATGTGGACTGCTTCAGAGTGACCATAAAAAACAGGTACGCGCACACACGTCGGATTAACCATTATATTTTTATCTAACATTTTTTGCGTTTCCCATACCATTTTCATTTCTTCACGCGTGTAACCGTTTTCTTGTAATGTATCAATTTGTGGAATCACATTAAAAGCAATTTCTTGTGAAAAAACATTTGTCTCCGCTTTTTGAAAGGCTAATAAGGCAGCTGTTTGCTTGCCCAATTCTTCAATTCCTGACAGTCCTGCGCCTGAAACAGCTTGATAAGTTGCCACATTCACTCGTGTGATTTCAAATGCTTTATGAATAGGAGCCAATGCTACTAACATTTGAATGGTTGAACAGTTTGGATTGGCTATGATGTTTCGCGGCTTAAAATTATGCAAATCTTCAGGGTTGACTTCAGGAACAACTAACGGAATATCATCATCTCTTCTAAAGTGTGAGGTATTATCAATAACAATACAACCAGTTTTACCTGCAATTGGGGCATATTTTTCAGAAATCGAACCACCTGCAGAAAACAGAGCAATATCAACTGTTGAGAAATCAAATTCAGCTAAATCTTCAACTTTTAATGTGCGTGATCCAAATTGAACCGTTTTGTGAATACTGCGACTACTAGCAAGTGCATAAATTTTGTCAATTGGGAATTTGCGCTCCTTTAAGATAGACAGCATCACTTCTCCAACTGCACCAGTTGCTCCAACAACGGCAACATTATATTTCTTTGTCATTCTTTTATTTCTCTTTTTTGTAGTTTTGTAGTTTTGTAGTTTCCACATAATGCGTTATTTCTCAAGACATGATCCATTAGCACTAATGCCAACATGGATTCAACGATAGGAACCGCACGAATACCAACGCAAGGATCATGCCTTCCTTTTGTCACAACAGTAGCATTATTTCCATATTTATCAATAGATTGCGCCGGGAGTCTCAATGAAGAAGTCGGCTTAAAAGCCACCTGTGCTAACACGTCTTGTCCAGAACTAATTCCACCTAAAATACCGCCTGCATGATTGGATTGAAAAATTCCATCAATGATTTCATCTCGATGAAATGACCCAAATTGTTCTACACTTTCAAATCCCGCACCGATTTCGACACCTTTAGCCGCATTAATACTCATCATAGCAGTGGCAATGTCCGCATCAAGTTTTCCATAGACTGGTTCACCTAAACCTACGGGTACATTGATTGCTTGAACTGCTATGTTAGCGCCCACAGAATCTCCTGCTTTTCGCAGTGCATCCATATAAGACTCTAATTCTGTGACTTGTGTATCATTTGCACAAAAAAATGGGTTGCTATCACAAAGTGACAAATCTATTTTATTAACCTTAATTTTGCCTAATTGAGAAAGCCAAGCTTTTACTTCTATGTTGAAATGTTGTTTTAACCATTTTTTTGCCAAAGCACCTGCGGCAACACGCATAGTAGTTTCTCGTGCGGAGGAACGCCCTCCTCCACGATAATCCCTAATGCCAAATTTATGCCAATAAGTGTAATCGGCATGACCAGGGCGGAATTGATCTTTGATATTGGTGTAATCCTTAGAACGTGCATCTGTATTATCAATCAGCAAGGTAATTGGCATCCCTGTTGTTGTGTTTTCGAAAACACCTGAGACAATTTTAACGTCATCTTTTTCTTTTCTTTGAGATGTATGACGAGATTTACCTGTTGCACGGCGGCGTAGTTCAACTTTAATTTCTTCCTCACAAATTTCCATGCCAGCAGGAAAACCATCAATTACACAACCAATCGTCGGTCCATGACTCTCACCAAAAGTCGTAATTGTTAATAGCTTACCAAATGAATTAAATGACATTTTATGTTTATCACTGTAGATTTATTAAGGTTGGGATTGTAACAATGTTTTTTAGAAAACACCTAAAGACTTTTTAAGGAAACTCTGAAAAATAGAAAAACTCAGGCTTGCTGAGGGTTCTCTTTTTATCTGGCTCCCTTAGGGATAAATGCGTTTATTGCTATTTCATGGCTTTTTTCCCATCCCATTTTTTTTGTCCATGCATTTGTTTCCCAATATTTCTATGCCTGTCAATTCCTTTATAATCAACTTCATCTTGAATCGCTGCTTTAGTGCCATTCCACTTGAGTTCTTTATCTATATCACTAAAACGCCACGCACCCTTAAAGTTTGACCCTATTTCATTATGAGAAAACTTAAATGCTCCTAAATCAATTTTTCCAAAAGAACTTACCCATTGACCTTTCCAATGTGTGGCATACGATGTTTGCAAATAAAATAGAACCATTAATACTACTAAATATTTCTTCATGAATTTTTCCATATTAGGATTTTGGACAACATTATTTTTAGTAAAGTCAATATACTACCACGATTAAAAGTTAAGATTTAACAAATTTATAAAATCTTGCCTTTTGACAAGAATTTTTCAAATTCACCTGAATAACTGATCAGCTGCTCTTTACTCAACACACAAACTCCCTCTCCACCGTTTTCAAAATCAACCCACTCAAAATCTATTGCAGGAAATGCATCGTCTAACAATTCATCTGTATAACCCACCTCCAGAAATAAATAACCTCTGTCATTTAAATGCATAGGAGCTTGTAGCATTATTTGAACGGGTATTTGCAACCCATCTTGTGGCGTGGTTAAACCAAGTTTTGGTTCTTTTTTATATTCTTGTGGTAATTCTTGGTATTCACTTTCACTCACATAAGGAGGGTTAGTGACGATTAAATCATAACGACTTGTTAGATTTTCAAATAAATCAGACTGTATAGCCCTTACATTGTCATTGCATAAGTGCAAATCAATATTAGTTTGCGCTAATTCTATTGCTTCTTGTGAAATATCAGAAACATCTACTTGAATGTGTGGATTATATTTTGCTAGCGCAATACCTATACAACCACTGCCTGTACACAAATCTAAAGAAGTTTTTACCTGTTCAATATTAAACCATGATTGAAATTTATTGAGTATTAATTCAGCAATAGGAGAGCGTGGCACTAAAGCCCGTTCATCAGACTTAAAAACCAAACCTGCAAATGACACCTCTCCAATAATATAAGCCATCGGTTTCAACTCGTGCAAACGTCGTGTGATTAACTGTTGCGCAGCCATTATTACCTCACTTGAAATTTCTTGCTCGCCAGAACTAAGAATCCCTTCAACAGATTGATTCAAAACATGCATCAACACCATCATTGCTTCATCTTGCGCATCAAAGACCCCATGCCCAAAGAATAAACGCTCGTCACTTAGCGCTTCTGTTAATTGAATAAATAATTGTTCCTTAGTCATTAAGTGCTTCGTCATGGTTAAATAAGTGCAAAAGGCATGCATGTGCTTATAAAAACACGTACAATGCCTCTTGTTTTAACTTAAGTCAACAATTTTCATGGGCACCAATAAAAATCTAATCATGCTTGTTATTCTAGCCATCGCTGGAATTGCAGGCTATATGGCATCAAAAGCATTTTACCAAAAGGAGAGTCAATCCTTTGATTTTCAATCATTACTTTTGTATCCAGAACAAAAATCTTTTGCCGGCTTTACTCTTATTGACAAAAACAAACAAAAGATCACCAACGACTCATTCAAAGATGGTTGGACTTTACTGTTCTTTGGTTATACACACTGTCCAGATGTTTGTCCAACCACATTGTCAGAATTACAAAAGGCCTTTAAAATTCTCGAAAATAACAAGCTAAAGTCAATGCCGAAAGTTTTATTCGTATCGGTTGACTCACAAAGAGACACACCAGATTTACTAAAAGACTACATTCACTTTTTCAACAAAGACTTTAATGCTGCCACTGCTGATAAAGGCAACATACTATCCATTGCTTCGCAAATTGGTGTCGCCTATCACATTGGAGACCATAAAGAAGGTGATTTAAACTACGATGTTGACCATACCGCTGCGATATTTTTGGTCAATCCTGATGCTAAATTATATGGAATATTCCGCTCACCGCATGAGGCTGACAAAATTGCTTTAGATTTAACTTCTCTTATCGGTACGAATTAATGAAAACCAAGATTTACACATTTATCCAATACATCTTACCGCATAAACTCTTATCCCGTTTAGTTAATAAACTCATGCGAGTCAAAGTTAAATGGATAAAAAACTTTATCATCAAACGCATTGCTAAAAGTTATAAAGTTAATATGAATGAAGCCTATTCAAGCAATCTGGATGATTACCCTCACTTCAATGCTTTTTTTACTCGTCAACTCAAAGCAGGAGTTAGACCAATAGACAATAGCAAAGATGTCATTATTTCCCCTGTTGATGGTGCAATTAGTCAATGTGGAGATATCAACCAAGGTAGAATTTTTCAAGCTAAAGGTTTTGAATTTAGTGTGCAAGAATTATTAGCCTGCGACAAAAATACAGCTGACTTTTACCAAGATGGAAAATTTGCAACCATCTACCTATCACCAAAAGATTACCACCGCATGCATGCTCCTGTTGACTGCACAGTCACAAAAACAGTTCATGTACCAGGGCGTCTATTTAGCGTCGCAAAATGGACAGCAGAAAATATTCCGCGATTATTTGCTCGTAACGAACGCTTAGTCTGCTACCTAGATACAGAATTTGGACAAGTAGCCTATATCTTGGTTGGTGCAATAATGGTATCAAGTATGGAAACAGTTTTTAATGGTCTTGTCACACCTCCTTATGCCAAGCAAGTTACAGATGTTCCTCTTGTTGGAAAGACAACACTCAACAAAGGTGATGAGGTGGGACGCTTTAACATGGGTTCTACAGTCATTTTACTCTTTCCGCCTGGTGCTGTCGCTTTAGAAAACAGTTTAACTGAAAACAAAGCAGTGAAATTGGGTGAAAAAATTGCAACAATATTGCAGTAATAATAGTTTTCCTGTTGTCCTATAGCTTACAAACAAAAATCAACAAATTTATGAAGTATTTAACCTTAATAATAATTCTTGCATTTAATGCCAGCGCTCAAATAACCTTTTCTCAAAATCCAAACGATTTTTCTACTAAAGGTTTAGAAAAAATTGAGGCACCAACTTTAACCAGTTTTGAGCAAGCTGCTCAATGGGCAGATTTAGTTGCTATTGCTCAAGTGGATGATATTGAATATAAAAAGGTTCGCAACCTTAATGCAGAGGGATATGCTTATTTGAATATCCGTGTCGCTTATAAAGGAGCAATACATGACGAATCAATTGCAGTTGTAGCCAAGGGCTTTGATGATAACATCTGTTATTACCCTGACCGCAGTAACGAAGGTGAACGGTTTCTTGTCTTTTTAAAGAAAGCACCTGATGAAAAAAGCAATGTTTACTATGGATTTAAACCATATTGCCAAATGCAAATACTTTTATCTGATATAGGACAGTATATATTACGCACACCTATTGATGACAACATATTTCCAATTGACAGTGAACTCATTGAACCACAGAATTTTAATGATCCCCACGCACAATTTGATACGACACTATGGACTAGTACCAAACGCGATAAGTATGCCAGTCAATACCAGTGTGAAGTTATAGAAAGCGAAGACACTCTTCAGCGTTATTATCACCTGCGTTACACACAAGGCGTGCCAATTTATAAAATAAGACCCTTATTAAAACTCAAACACATGCCTCGAATCACATCCAAACAAAAATAAATGGTTTGTAAATCAATTATTTTCAAAATAAATTAAAAGCCATAGTGACACAGGAGCAACTAATGAAAGCATAGCAAAAATATATGCTAGCCTTAACAGTTTGTATTTACGTTTTAAAATAACACCAATTTGATACAAATCTTTAAGCATTAATCGACGTGCTTTTTCACTATCATTTATTTCACTTAGCATAAAATCCACATAATCTTTTTCAGAAAAATGGGTAAAAAAACCAAAAAACAAAGGGTTAGGCATACGCTCAATTTTTGATTGGTCTTGCCCTTTAATATTACGAGGCACCAATACAAAAACAGTCAACACTAATGGCAATATACCCAACACTACAAATGTTGCTAATGGAACCATCACCTGATCGCTATACTCTGCTAATGTTAATAACCGTGAAAACACCATAGTATACATCAATATCAAAGCACCAATTAATATGTTCGCCTTTTGATCAGCCATTGAGTTGAGTTGTGTTTGATTTTGATGTGCTGTTCTTAATGTTTGAATGACATCCTGATTGTTAGTGTTCATAAAATTCTATTTATCCAAAATATAAGTTTCACAAAGTATAACATTACTTTTTAGAATCGCCCTACCTAAAAATATATTTTTTATTACTCATCAAGCTAATTTCCATTACAATGGTAAAATGAACAAACTAAACATCAAAAACCTTACCCTGTTTTTCTTTTGGCAATACATTGTTACCACGCTTATATTGATGGCTTTATACACTGGTGGTAATCGCTACGCACCTGAGTTAACGTATTTTGTATTGGATCAGAACTATTTGAGTGACTTAGGGAGAACCATCAATTTTGCAGGCAAACAAAACTCTTATTCAATTTTTTATGCAATTACCTTATCCTTGGTTGGGATTGGGATATTCTTATTCTTTTTACAAGTTACGCGTACAATAAACAACAAATTCAAACACTTAGTAATTTTATTAGCATTAATATCATCACTGAGTTATATCGGCATTGCGTTATATCCTGTTGATCAAGATATTGCAACCCATGTGAAATTTGGTCGTATCGCTTTTTTTAGCTTCTTTTTTACTTCAGTTATATTCCATATATTAATTGATAAGAAAAAACACCCAAAATCTAATAAACTTCTGTTCGTATTAAATAGTTTACTATTTGGGTATTTAGTCTTGATGCTGTTTGGACCTTCTTCTTCTCAAGGCGTCTGGGCATTGCAATTAAAGACAATTGCACAAAAAATGATGGTTTATAGTCAACTTTTTTTATGTCTACTAATTTTTAAAGACATTAATTCGAAATAACCAATCGAATCAACTCCATTGGAAAACCACGTTGGTACAAATAGTTTTGGCGTTTGGCTTTGCCTTTAAATTTTTTCTGATAAACCCTTTGTACAACCTCGTCAAAGTCTAGTTCTTCTTGATTCATGACATCATTTGAAAAGATCAGTAAAAGATCATGGTCAAATCACTTGTCTAGCAACTTTACTTATAATCCTGTCAATTAATTTTGCAAAATCCTTATCTCTAAACAGCCCAATTGATATTTCAGTGGCAATAAAATTTGTAACTATTAAACGACAAGTAGACAGGCACTCCTAGACACCAAAGCTTCACCTTTAAGATCAAGTTGTTAACCATACCCCTCACAGAACCGTACTTGCACTATTTACGCACACGGCTCCTCGCTAATACCCAGATATTTATATATTACTCTATAATTATACTACTCCCTATAGCACTCCCCAATGTCCAGACCAATTTTTATCGACCTCTAAACACCTTCAGTTTTTTCCCAAATCCCGATATAGAAACTAAATTTCCCACTAAATCTTGATTTGACGAATAAAATTATTCCTGTAGTTAAAATATGACAGTTTTAACTGGCTTAATCTCGATGCGGTGGTTTCTTTCTATCGAA